>NZ_CP144374.1:0-600000 GCF_040451425.1 Thermodesulfovibrio sp. 3462-1 | reverse complement strand
TATTTCATTACACCAGCAAAAGGATTCAGACAGATACTCAAATCTGAAGCACGCCAAATGATTGAACAAACAGGCAAGAGGTATGAAGACTTCAAATTTTATAAAGTAAACAATGGGTACATTGTTGTTTCTGGTCCAATGGAAAATAAAAAGAGAGATTGGTTTATAGAATATCCTGATAAAGATGCAAAGGCGTTTAAAATTCCCGAAATTGATATTCAAAACTATAAGGATGACAAAAACAGAAGTGATAAAGTTCCAGACTTGCTAAAACTTGCGAAAGATGGCGTGCCCTGTTTCTATGTGAGATATAAGGATACAAAGGGTGAAGATAGAATCTCCTTCGGTCACACAGGTATGTTCCGCCTTGCCTATGAAAAGACCATTGGAGACCATGTGCCTGCTGAATTGAAAAAAGCTGTTTTAGACATCCCTGAGGCTATCTTTGGGAACGAAAAAACCTATGCCTCAAGAGTATTTTTTGAAGATGCCTATCTTGAGGGAAATCCAGAGGATGCCATTATGCCAAGCGTTATCCCACAGATTCTTTCAGGACCAAAACCAACATCATTTCAACACTATCTTGAGCAGAGACCTGAAAATCTCAAGGACCATCCTAAAAATCTTGCTCATTATAATTCTGCCAATCCAATCCGCGGCTACAAACTCTACTGGCACAGGGATGGAAATGGATGGGAAGAGGTGGAAATATCTTATGATGAAAAAGAATTCAACGAACTACTGAAAAAGCATCTGATTAGAAAAGAGGATTTTCAACCTTACATTTTAGAAGAGAAAAACAAAAAAATAAAAATAAACCTTACTAATTTGCCAGACAACCTCAGGAACATTATTTATCAGTCAATTGGAATATATGAAACTCAGCATACTATTTTAACTCCCATAAAACCAGGCTCTATTTTTCAAGGCAGAATCCGTTTTGAAAACCTTTCAAGGGTTGAACTTGGTGCCCTACTCTTTGCCCTTTCCCTGCCAGATGGTCTTGCCCATAAACTCGGCATGGGAAAGCCCCTCGGACTTGGCTCTGTTGAAATTAAGCCACGGCTTTATCTATCTAACAGACAAAACCGTTATCAGGACCTTTTTTCAGAGTGGAACGGTCTTGATGATAAAACTTCAGAGATTGAAGGCTTTAAAAAGGCTTTTGAAGAATATGTTTTCGAGAAACTTCAAGAAAACAGGTCATCCCTCTGGGAAACTGATAGGCTTAGGCAACTTAAGAAGATGCTTGACTTTGCCCATAGACCTGCAAATAAAAAGACTGAATATATGGAACTCGGCGAATTCAGACAAAGAAAGGTCTTAAATAAACCAGAAGAAATTTTATAAGGAGGTTAACATGCCAGAATTAGTAAAAAATCGTTCAGAAATTTTGTTTCTCTATGATGTGAAAGATGCCAATCCAAACGGAGACCCTGTTGATGAAAACAAGCCGAGGATTGATGAGGAAACAGGAGCAACCATTGTTACTGATGTGAGATTGAAAAGAACTATTAGAGATTATTTATACGATTACAAAGGTCAGGAAATTTTTATTCGTGAGATCAGGAAAGAAGATGGAAGTCTCAAAACAAAAGAGGAAAGATTGAACGACTTTGCCGATAGTTCCATAATTGAAAGATGTATTGATATTCGTCTTTTTGGCTGCACCACTGCTGTAGAAAATAGAACAATTACGCTTACAGGTCCGGTTCAGTTCAAATATGGAAGGTCTTTACATAAAGTTGACTTAACTTATATCAAAGGGACTACAGTTATGCCTTCTGCAACTGGCAGACAACAAGGCACCTTTACAGAACGGTATATTCTTCCATACTCTTTAATTGTTTTCTATGGAGTCGTAAATGAAAAGGCTGCTACAACTCAAAATATTCCTCTTACTGAAGAAGATATAGATTTAATGCTTGAGGGAATGTGGAATGGAACGAAAAATCTTATCTCAGGCTCAAAGTTTGGACAGATGCCAAGAATACTTTTACAGATTGTTTATAAAGAAGGACTAAATTTTTACATTGGAGAACTTGATAAACTTATATCTTTAAAATCAGAGATCCCTGATGAAGCTATAAGAGATATATCAGAAGTGAAAATAGATGTAACCAAGCTTATTGATACTCTTGCTAAATATAAAGACAAAATAGAAAAAGTCAGAGTAAAAGTTGATGATAGAGTCAGGCTTATCAGAAATGGCGAGGAAATTGATTTAAAAAGTGCATTAAGTGATCTCACTGTAGAGGAGCTCACTTTTTAGGGTTTTAACTATGAAAGTGCTTGTGTTTGATTTATACGGTGATTTTGCTCATTTCCGAAAATATTACACCACTACATCACCTCTTACCTTTTCTTTTCCACCACCTCCAACAGTTGCGGGCATATTAGGTGCGATTTATGGCGCTCCAAAAAATGAATATTTAAATATTTTTGGATATGACAATTGCAAAATCGCCTTAAGGATAATAAACCCTATAAAAAAAGTGCGAATGGGAATAAATCTAATAAACACTAAAGACAACAAATACCTTCTTCTTATTAAAAAGAAAAATCATGAGCCACGCACTCAGATATTAACTGAATTTGTTAAGACACCAAAATACAGAGTCTATGTCTGGCACCAAGATAAAGATACTTTTGACAAACTCATCAATATGGTTCAATCCCATCAATCATTTTATACAGTTTCGTTAGGTTTAAGTGAACTTCTTGCTGATTTTTGTTTTGTTGGAGTTTATGATACAAGAGAAATGGAAAAACCCAGGACCGAGATTTCTACTGTAGTACCTGTAAGCATGCTCATAAACAAGGGCATAGAATTACAGGAGGGGAGAAAATACTTCAAGGAAAAAATTCCTATAAGGATGACACCAGAAAGAATCGTTGAGAACTACGGTGATGTTATTTATGAGCCAGAAGGGAGGACAATTACAGCATATTTGAAAAAATTTTACTATCTTGAAAATGGGGAAAATATCGTCTTCTTCTAATTTGTATTCCCATCCAGATAAATTACTGGAAGACCATCTCATCAATGTAGCTGATTTGATGGAATATTTCTTATCAGAGAAACCGTTAGCTATTCAGAATGAGCTTAAAGAGGTTGCACGAATAATTGGTCTTACTCACGATATAGGTAAGTCAACCAGATATTTTCAGGATTATCTTTTTGCAGAAGAGTCAGCTAAGCAAAAATTAAAGTCTGAATATTCATCGCACAGTCTCTTTTCTGCTATATGTACCTACTTTATCGTAAAAGAATTTTGTCAAAAAACATGTAATGAAAATGTATTCTTGCCCCTTTTTGCTTACATTGCGGTAAGGAGGCATCACGATGACCTGATAGATGTAATGGATGAAACATCACTATTTGATGAAAAAAATCTTCAAATACTACAAACACAGCTTGAAAGCATTAATAATCATTCTTTTTCCACATTGTGCAATACATTGCATCAAAAAGGACTTCCCGTTTTGCTAACAAAGCTATTGATTAATACATGGTTTAACGAATTTGAGAGAGAATTAAAGTTTTACAAAAAATTAATAAGGAAAAACAAAGATTTGACACCTTATCTCACTTTAAATCTTATTTATTCGCTTCTTCTTGATGCAGACAAAACCGACGTAGTTCTTGAAAATTCCAATATTCCGATAAGAAAGACTTATGATGACAAAGATTGGGTAAAGAACTACTTAATAAAAGTAAAACCCATCCCGTCCATAATTAATGAACTAAGAACTAAAGCTTACCATGAGGTAATGAAAAAAGATATTGATCTGAATAAAAGATTTTATTCTATCAACTTACCCACAGGACTTGGAAAGACCCTTACCGGTCTTTCCTTTGCATTGAAACTAAAAAGCGAGCTCAGAAAATTGAAAGTCAATCCAAGAATAATTTACTCTCTACCTTTTCTAAGCATAATTGAGCAAAACGCTCAGGTCATTGAAAAAGTAATTGAAGAAAACGGAACAAATCCCACATCAAATATCATGCTCAAACACCATCATCTTGCAGAGATTTTTTACAAAACTGAAGAAAAGGAATATGAAACTCAAGAAGGGGAATTATTGATAGAGGGATGGAACTCGGAAATAATAATAACAACTTTCGTTCAACTCTTTCACACATTGTTTTCGAATAAAAACAGTAGTTTACGAAAATTCCACCGCTTTATCAATTCAATTATAATACTTGATGAGATACAATCTATACCTATTAAGTATTGGAAACTTATCAAAACAATCCTGATGTTACTTGCAGAGAAATTTAATTCATATGTCATTCTTATGACTGCTACCGAACCGCTGATATTTGATAAGAATGAAATATTTAGCATAACAGAGCCCTCTAAATATTATGATAACCTTAATAGAATAGAGTTATACTCGGAAATTGAAAATCCAGTCAAAATTGAACAAATTGTCAATCAAATTGATGAAAATCCAGAGAATTCAAAACTATTTATCTTTAATACAATTGCATCTGCCAAGAAATTCTATTCACTTCTTAAAATCAATTCTATATCAAAAACATTTCTCAGCACCCATATTGTTCCATTAGAAAGGCAAAAAAGAATTGAGGAAATTAGAAATGGAAAATACAAATTAGTTGTGTCCACTCAACTCGTGGAGGCTGGAGTAGACATAGATTTTGACATAGTTTACAGGGATATCGCTCCTCTTGACAGTATAATCCAGTCTGCTGGAAGGTGTAACAGAAATGCTGGTAATAAAAAAGGCACAGTTAAAGTATTCACTCTTACGGACAAACATGGCAGACGCTATGCATCCTATATTTATGATCCTGTTTTAATTGATATTACAGAGAAACTTCTATCTGCAAGGCAATTTTTTAATGAAAAACAGCTTTTCCAGCTACTTGATACCTATTTCCAACAAATTACTGAAAAACTGAATCAGACAGAATCCTCAGAAATTTTAGAGGCTGTTTCCAGATTGAGATATGATAAACAGGAGACGGATGAGTTGTCAATTTCTGATTTTAAACTGATAGAGGAAGACTATCCAGAAATAGATGTATTTATTGAATACGACGAAAGAGCAGTAAAAGTTTGGAAGGAATTTGAAAGAATTAAAATGATTAAAAACCTTTTTGAACGGAAAAAAGAATTTTTGCAAATTCGCAAAGATTTTTACGATTATATCATTTCTATTCCAGCAAATACTGAAAATCTACCTCCAAAAATTATGGATACTTATTACATCTCTCAAAATCAGCTTGAAGATTATTATGACCATGAAACAGGATTTAAAACCAAAGCAGGGCTATTGTTATGGTGAATTCAATGCACCCCACTGGAACCCTTATCTGGTATTATTACATCTGCCCCCGGGAGGTCTGGCTTATGTCAAGGCAGCTTACACCATGGCAGGAAAATCCATTTATTGAGATTGGCAGGCTACTGTCAGAAGAAGCATACAAAAGGGAAAGAAAAGAGATTCATCTTGAAAACATTGTTATAGATTTGTTAAAAACAGAAGGTGAAAATGTGGTGATTGGTGAGGTTAAGAAAAGCTCTCGTTTTGAGAAAAGTGCAAGGATGCAACTTGCCTTTTATCTGTGGAGGCTAAAACAACTCGGTATTGAAGCTACTGGGCAACTTCTCTTTCCAAAAGAAAAGAAAAAAATCATTGTTACCCTTACAAAAGAGCTTAAAGCCGAGCTCATTGAAGCGCAAGCCCAGATTAAAGAAATAATTAAAATGGAGATACCTCCGCAAGCACAAAAAACAAAATTCTGTTCAAAATGTGGTTATCAGGAGTTTTGCTGGTCATGAAAAGGACGATTTACATATTTTCAGATGGCGAACTAAAAAGAAAAGGAAACACACTCTATTTTGAAACTGAAGAAGGCAAAAAATACATCCCTGTAGAAAACACATCAGAACTTTTTATCTTTGGTGAAGTTTCAATAAACAAGAGACTTCTTGAATTCCTCACAGAAAGCGAAATTATAATGCACTTTTTCAACTATTACGGCTACTATGTGGGCTCATACTATCCAAGACAGCATCTGAATTCTGGATATATGATACTAAAGCAGGCTGAACATTATCTTGACCCATCAAAACGGCTCATCCTTGCAAGGAAATTTGTAGAGGGTGCTGTGGAGAACATAAAAAAGGTGCTTGCTTATTATAAAAATAGAGGAAAACAACTGGAAAAGTATATTCAGAAAATAGAATCAATTTCTCAATCGCTACAATCCTGTAAAGACACAGAGGGATTGATGGCGATTGAGGGAAACATAAGGGAGCAATACTACTATGCCTTTGACAGGATTCTGGATAATGAGCATTTTATATTTGAAGGTAGAACAAGGAGACCACCAAAAAATCGGCTAAATGCCCTTATTAGTTTTGCAAATTCTATTCTCTATACAGTCTGTCTTAGCGAAATATATCATACCCATCTTGACCCCAGGATTGGTTTCTTGCATACCACGAATTTCAGGAGGTTTTCACTTAATCTTGATGTAGCAGAGGTCTTTAAGCCGATCATTGCAGACAGGGTGATATTTACACTGGTAAATAAAGGAATCATTAAACCACAGCATTTTGAACAGAAGCTTGACGGAATTGTTTTGAATGAGAAGGGGAGAGAGGTTTTTGTAAGAGAGATGGATGAGCGGCTCAAGGCAACTTTTGAGCACAGAGGGCTCGGCAGACATGTGTCTTACAGACAATTGATAAGGCTTGAACTCTACAAGATAGAGAAGCATCTCATAGGGGATGAAGAATACAGACCTTTTATAACCTCATGGTAGAATGAATGTAATACTTGTTTATGATGTCAAAGAAGAAAGGGTTCAGAAGGTTTTGAAGATTTGCAGAAAGTATCTACACGACTGTCTTGTTGATGAGCATTTTCCAGTTGTTGCTCGTTTTGAAGATTTGCAGAAAGTATCTACACTGGGTGCAGAATTCTGTATTTGAGGGAGAGATAACAGTGGCAAGGCTTGAGAAGCTCAAGAGTGAGTTAAGGAAGATAATCAATGAAGAGGAGGACTCCATCATTATCTATACCTTCAGGACAGGCTGGTATACAAGGCGGGAGATAATGGGCATAGAGAAGGGAGGGGAAGAGGTGATACTCTGAGATTCGTCTATCCCTGATAATGCAAAAATGCTGGGACAGCGACGAAGGAAAAGTTGATTTTTTAAGGGAACTTATGATAAAAAATAAAATAATTCTATTGTTCTTTGAAAATTATGTTTTGATTTTTCGCATAAAAAATGGATTGCGAGCCTACCTATGAGGAATTGAAACATTTTGAGAATGCATATTGAGCAAGTAGGAGAGAATATATTGCGAGCCTACCTATGAGGAATTGAAACTTTTTTTATTCTACTTTAATTATATCAAAATTTTTTATTGCGAGCCTACCTATGAGGAATTGAAACCATTTACTTTTTTGATAAAGACAAAATTGACAAAAAAAATTGCGAGCCTACCTATGAGGAATTGAAACAAGTTGGGGGAGCAAGCATTATTAAACTCCTCAAAGATTGCGAGCCTACCTATGAGGAATTGAAACGACCCAGGACTGAAAAGTCTGCCACCTGAAGTAGATATTGCGAGCCTACCTATGAGGAATTGAAACTATATAATAGCTCAACTCTTCCTCTAGTTCTTTCGTATTGCGAGCCTACCTATGAGGAATTGAAACGCTGTTGTAGTTTTTTTATAGCATCAAGATCACCAAAATTGCGAGCCTACCTATGAGGAATTGAAACTACATATTCTTTATAGTGTGCAACCATTCACGGAGCGATTGCGAGCCTACCTATGAGGAATTGAAACCTATCAAATTTTTGAATGTTTAACGGCAGAAGACGAATTGCGAGCCTACCTATGAGGAATTGAAACAGACTAATTCCAAAATCTTTAGCAATTTCTTGTATTTTATTGCGAGCCTACCTATGAGGAATTGAAACTATCTCTAAATTTTAACAAGCCTGTTTCTCCGATTGAATTGCGAGCCTACCTATGAGGAATTGAAACTTCATGAAGATCAATTTTTTTGATTACTACTGTAGATTGCGAGCCTACCTATGAGGAATTGAAACCTATACCTACAATCTCTCGTATTTCATCCCAGTTTATATTGCGAGCCTACCTATGAGGAATTGAAACAGACAAATAGCGGATTCCTCAACCGTTCTCTATTTCCATTGCGAGCCTACCTATGAGGAATTGAAACTCAATAACAGGGCATCCTCTGATGCCCTGATCAATCTATTGCGAGCCTACCTATGAGGAATTGAAACTAACTACAATAAAGTCATTCCATATTCGCCTGCAAACATTGCGAGCCTACCTATGAGGAATTGAAACGAAGACGCAAAAACAATTGTAAAAGAATACATTGACTCATTGCGAGCCTACCTATGAGGAATTGAAACAGGATATAACGGTAGGGGCAGAAATCAAGATTGTGAAATTGCGAGCCTACCTATGAGGAATTGAAACTAACTATGTAGTTGAAAACAAGGATAACCCTAAAGATTGCGAGCCTACCTATGAGGAATTGAAACGGGTGTTTCTCCTCAAAGGAGATTCCAAATTCATAAAATTGCGAGCCTACCTATGAGGAATTGAAACCTTTGAAGGTCTATGATTTTTGTAATTTTCCACTTTAATTGCGAGCCTACCTATGAGGAATTGAAACGCTGTAAGCAACTCCTTGTAAACTCGACTTTACACGATTGCGAGCCTACCTATGAGGAATTGAAACGAGTTACTCTTAGTGCTTTGAGTTCATTTTCAACAGGATTGCGAGCCTACCTATGAGGAATTGAAACCCACAAGGAAGTTTACCTCCATGGCTTCAAGGAATACATTGCGAGCCTACCTATGAGGAATTGAAACGACAGAAGAATCACAAAATATCCGTCACTGATAGAAATTGCGAGCCTACCTATGAGGAATTGAAACCTATTACGATTGAAAGGATATTTCCTTTTATCCCTAGATTGCGAGCCTACCTATGAGGAATTGAAACAGTGGAACTGATATCTGGTATATCTCACGCATCCTGATTGCGAGCCTACCTATGAGGAATTGAAACAAGTAAAAGCTATTTATCTTTCTGATTGGGTCTTCAGAATTGCGAGCCTACCTATGAGGAATTGAAACTCCAATCCACAGGGATTGGGTTAAGAGGGGGAAATTATTGCGAGCCTACCTATGAGGAATTGAAACTTATCACCTCCTCTCTTTTTTACTTTATCAGGGAAATATTGCGAGCCTACCTATGAGGAATTGAAACTAGGGAAATCAAAAGCAATTTCTTTTTTTGGAAAAGAATTGCGAGCCTACCTATGAGGAATTGAAACCTCCTCGGGGTCATCGATTACATAACAATAATTCTTATTGCGAGCCTACCTATGAGGAATTGAAACAAAAAATTAATAGGGGGTGCCAGCATGGCAGAAATTAATTGCGAGCCTACCTATGAGGAATTGAAACTTTCCTACATCACCCCCAACTTTAAAGAAACCGACTGAATTGCGAGCCTACCTATGAGGAATTGAAACTTTCGTACACATACACACCATATACCGCGTTTCCAAATTGCGAGCCTACCTATGAGGAATTGAAACTTACGATATGCCTTGGTAACTCCATCACAAAGAGTCATTGCGAGCCTACCTATGAGGAATTGAAACTATTATCTACTATATACAAACCCTGAGACAAAAACTGAATTGCGAGCCTACCTATGAGGAATTGAAACCAGAACCAAATAAAAAACCAGATTTCAAAATTAATACCATTGCGAGCCTACCTATGAGGAATTGAAACAAGCCATTTCCTGCTACTGTTGCCTGTAGTTTAGTTCATTGCGAGCCTACCTATGAGGAATTGAAACTCTTTTCCCCCATGGAAAATCTCTTTCCACTGGTGTATTGCGAGCCTACCTATGAGGAATTGAAACCGTCATGTATAGAGTTTGCAAATCCAACTTCCCATCCATTGCGAGCCTACCTATGAGGAATTGAAACTCTTCGTCGAATATCACTGTATTTTGCCTCCACCCTAATTGCGAGCCTACCTATGAGGAATTGAAACAGTAGCAGCAGTCATACTTCTTGATAAATGGATACAATTGCGAGCCTACCTATGAGGAATTGAAACACTTTTCAGACATACCAGGGAGACTATACAGAGTATCATTGCGAGCCTACCTATGAGGAATTGAAACTATTACTTGCAACCCTCCCATAATTCACAAAAACAATATTGCGAGC
Organism: Thermodesulfovibrio sp. 3462-1; assembly: GCF_040451425.1. Lineage (NCBI taxonomy): Bacteria > Pseudomonadati > Nitrospirota > Thermodesulfovibrionia > Thermodesulfovibrionales > Thermodesulfovibrionaceae > Thermodesulfovibrio > Thermodesulfovibrio obliviosus. The sequence goes on along the minus strand of NZ_CP144374.1, from coordinate 589,708 downwards.
CTACCTATGAGGAATTGAAACTGTTCTCCCCCTGCTGGTTTTATATAGAACCGACAAATTGCGAGCCTACCTATGAGGAATTGAAACTTCCCTGATACTCTCCGCAAGCTCTCGGATGTATTCAGATTGCGAGCCTACCTATGAGGAATTGAAACTTCTTTTTCTTTTCTGCTGTAAGCAACTTTTTGTAAACATTGCGAGCCTACCTATGAGGAATTGAAACGGATATCCACTTTCTGACAGTATATACATTTTTGTTGATTGCGAGCCTACCTATGAGGAATTGAAACTCAATGACAGTGCACTTTTTAATGCCCTGCTCAATTTATTGCGAGCCTACCTATGAGGAATTGAAACAAAAACTCGCCTTCCCATGTCCCTGCGAGCTTTTTCATTGCGAGCCTACCTATGAGGAATTGAAACAAATACATAGATAATCTATTCTGGATGATGCTCTCCACATTGCGAGCCTACCTATGAGGAATTGAAACTCTTCCTCTTTGTCAATACCCTCTATCTTTTTTTCTAAATTGCGAGCCTACCTATGAGGAATTGAAACAGGCTAAAGCTGTATTTATGAATCATGAGGAATACAAATTGCGAGCCTACCTATGAGGAATTGAAACAAAAAAAGGAGGAAGACTATGGCAAAGGTGATTTTGGATTGCGAGCCTACCTATGAGGAATTGAAACCTGATCTGTTTACTGCCCTTAAGCCAAAGGGGGATAAATTGCGAGCCTACCTATGAGGAATTGAAACTATAATTTCTGAGGTCAACCTCTGCTATTTGATAATATTGCGAGCCTACCTATGAGGAATTGAAACAAGAATCTTTCTCAATATAACCACCTCCTCCCTGCCAATTGCGAGCCTACCTATGAGGAATTGAAACAAGAGTTTTGCTATCGGACTTTGACACCTTCTATGCATTGCGAGCCTACCTATGAGGAATTGAAACACCCTGTACTCTGCGTATTCTTCCGCGCGCTCAGGGTATTGCGAGCCTACCTATGAGGAATTGAAACAACTTCTCTGTGACCCCGTATATCTTATGAAAGTAATTGCGAGCCTACCTATGAGGAATTGAAACAATGGAAAAGAGCAATGATGCTGGTAGCTCCTCCCAATTGCGAGCCTACCTATGAGGAATTGAAACGTTTTGTATATAAGGACATTGGCGGTGTAACTGTAGATATATTGCGAGCCTACCTATGAGGAATTGAAACTAAATAAGTCGTTGTCTTTTCTGTACTCTTTGAGGAAGAATTGCGAGCCTACCTATGAGGAATTGAAACATTTTCTCTTTAGTCTTTCCTTGGCCTCATCAAGAATTGCGAGCCTACCTATGAGGAATTGAAACTGGAGGCGTAGAAATTGAATTAACTTTATCAATTTATTGCGAGCCTACCTATGAGGAATTGAAACGAATTCTCCTTGTGCCATCTTATTATCCTGTGCATAATTGCGAGCCTACCTATGAGGAATTGAAACACAACATAAGTGAGCTTGGGGTAAAAAGTAGCATCGTTCAATTGCGAGCCTACCTATGAGGAATTGAAACCGCAGAAAATAGCTATTTTCAAGTTTTTCGTTTGAAGTAGATTGCGAGCCTACCTATGAGGAATTGAAACGACAATACGGAAAAATTGAAACAGAAATGTGGCTTGAATTGCGAGCCTACCTATGAGGAATTGAAACCTGCTTCAGAAAGCTGAAATTGTTGATGTTGAAGGGATTGCGAGCCTACCTATGAGGAATTGAAACTCATAAAAGAAATTTATGCCGTTGGCAGTAGTCTCAATTGCGAGCCTACCTATGAGGAATTGAAACACTAAGACAAAACCCGGAGGAACTGCCAGTGCATCATTATTGCGAGCCTACCTATGAGGAATTGAAACAGGCTAAAGCTGTATTTATGAATCATGAGGAATACAAATTGCGAGCCTACCTATGAGGAATTGAAACAAAAAAAGGAGGAAGACTATGGCAAAGGTGATTTTGGATTGCGAGCCTACCTATGAGGAATTGAAACCTGATCTGTTTACTGCCCTTAAGCCAAAGGGGGATAAATTGCGAGCCTACCTATGAGGAATTGAAACTATAATTTCTGAGGTCAACCTCTGCTATTTGATAATATTGCGAGCCTACCTATGAGGAATTGAAACAAGAATCTTTCTCAATATAACCACCTCCTCCCTGCCAATTGCGAGCCTACCTATGAGGAATTGAAACAAGAGTTTTGCTATCGGACTTTGACACCTTCTATGCATTGCGAGCCTACCTATGAGGAATTGAAACTAGACACGGTAAAGTATAAGCTCCAAAGTTTCTCCTCATTGCGAGCCTACCTATGAGGAATTGAAACCCTTCTCAGAAATTTCTGATAGTTTTTCGGGGTCTACCTATTGCGAGCCTACCTATGAGGAATTGAAACACTCATTTTTAACATCTGTTGCTACTAAATATTAACTATTGCGAGCCTACCTATGAGGAATTGAAACCAAAAAATACATTGATGATGATTTATTGCTTGACAAGATTGCGAGCCTACCTATGAGGAATTGAAACACTCATTTTTAACATCTGTTGCTACTAAATATTAACTATTGCGAGCCTACCTATGAGGAATTGAAACCGAACTAATTGCTGCCTTTGCCATTTTGTTAAAATTATTGCGAGCCTACCTATGAGGAATTGAAACCCAATAGAGATAAAAAAAATATTTTCAATGACAAAATTGCGAGCCTACCTATGAGGAATTGAAACTCCTCAATCTTGCGAGGCAATGCATACCAATTACCAATTGCGAGCCTACCTATGAGGAATTGAAACTCTTTTCTGTATTTTTTGAGAAAGATTTGTAGGGAATTGCGAGCCTACCTATGAGGAATTGAAACTAATCATTCAAATTTACATTACCAACATTCTCAATCTTATTGCGAGCCTACCTATGAGGAATTGAAACTTTTTTCAAGTTTAATTTTTAAATATTTGTATAAGAAATTGCGAGCCTACCTATGAGGAATTGAAACATGCATCTAATGTCTTGTTATCAACATCAGGAAAATGAATTGCGAGCCTACCTATGAGGAATTGAAACTGGCGAACTCAATCGCAAAAGCGGGATTTGAAATGTATTGCGAGCCTACCTATGAGGAATTGAAACCTCTTAGTCTGTTCTCTGCGGCAATTCTGACTTTTTGAATTGCGAGCCTACCTATGAGGAATTGAAACACAAGTAAATTCTTTTGCCATTTGAATAATATCCCAAATTGCGAGCCTACCTATGAGGAATTGAAACCTTTGTCCCCATAGAAGCGTTCCCACCCTATGGTAAAATTGCGAGCCTACCTATGAGGAATTGAAACATTTCTTCAATAAGCTCATGAATTAATTCGTCTAAAAATTGCGAGCCTACCTATGAGGAATTGAAACTTTCCTGTGTAAAATGGTAGGTAAGGTTTTGTATTCATTGCGAGCCTACCTATGAGGAATTGAAACAGTAGAGGTCAGGCTCTGGTTTTACAAAAACTTGCTGATTGCGAGCCTACCTATGAGGAATTGAAACTCTCTTTGCCTGAAACTATGAAGCTTTTTAGCTTGGAATTGCGAGCCTACCTATGAGGAATTGAAACTAACTATTTCTACTCAGCCCCAGGATCAGGAGCAAGATTGCGAGCCTACCTATGAGGAATTGAAACTTTTTCCTCATGAGGAACACGATAATCAGTTATTTAATTGCGAGCCTACCTATGAGGAATTGAAACTCAACATGCTCTTTTGCCACTTTAACAAAATATCCTTATTGCGAGCCTACCTATGAGGAATTGAAACTTTCCTGTGTAAAATGGTAGGTAAGGTTTTGTATTCATTGCGAGCCTACCTATGAGGAATTGAAACTCGAAGAAACAGAACTACAAGATTTATGGAATTTTTATTGCGAGCCTACCTATGAGGAATTGAAACTATGAAAAATAGCAAAGCACAGAGCAGTTCCCATAGCTTATTGCGAGCCTACCTATGAGGAATTGAAACCTGGAAGCCCAATAATTTTAACTACTTGCTCAGCTGTATTGCGAGCCTACCTATGAGGAATTGAAACATAGAGATAACTGCCAGTCTGGAGCAAGAAGAATAATTCATTGCGAGCCTACCTATGAGGAATTGAAACATTTCAACAGGCAGGTTGACCCTGACTGTTTTTATCTTATTGCGAGCCTACCTATGAGGAATTGAAACGCCCATTCTGTTGCTTCACCCTTCCCAACTCACTAAATTGCGAGCCTACCTATGAGGGATTGAAACCTGGTTTAGTTGGTGGTGCTGGAAGTTCTTTAAGTTGATTGCGAGCCTACCTATGAGGGATTGAAACAATATGTTGCCATGGCCTTGGTGGCCACGGCATAAAAATTGCGAGCCTACCTATGAGGGATTGAAACACGGCTAAGCCTGGGGAATCACTACTTGTGAAAGACAATTGCGAGCCTACCTATGAGGGATTGAAACTATTCTGAGCTACCCGGAGAAAATCCTCTGGCTGCTATTGCGAGCCTACCTATGAGGGATTGAAACTACAAAATAAATTAAAATAAAATTAGAATAAAAAAAGATTGCGAGCCTACCTATGAGGGATTGAAACTATGGAAAGATAAGTTTTCTCAGGTAATCACTTCTGGATTGCGAGCCTACCTATGAGGGATTGAAACTTTTACAAACTTTACAAGCCCCGTAAAACCAAGCAGATTGCGAGCCTACCTATGAGGGATTGAAACCTGGACCAGATACTGTTTGCCCCGACGGACACTGTATATTGCGAGCCTACCTATGAGGGATTGAAACTCTTCCTGACATCCTCTTCAGTCCACTTCTTACTTTATTGCGAGCCTACCTATGAGGGATTGAAACTCAATTCTCTAATTTTCATCTTTACCCCCTTTAATTTATTGCGAGCCTACCTATGAGGGATTGAAACCAACGCTGTCGATCAGCTTTACCCCCGACGGTGACATTGCGAGCCTACCTATGAGGGATTGAAACGAAAGTACGGAAGTCTTGGAATTCCTTCCATTAACAAATTGCGAGCCTACCTATGAGGGATTGAAACACTCTACTTCTCGGGAGATGTAAAGAATTAGCACGGAATTGCGAGCCTACCTATGAGGGATTGAAACGGAGTTTTTCTTTCTGTTCAGGGGTAAGCTCCCCTGATTGCGAGCCTACCTATGAGGGATTGAAACAAGCAGAACAGACTGAAAAGCTACTACAGTTAATAGCATTGCGAGCCTACCTATGAGGAATTGAAACATCTGATGGATAAGGTGCTTTCCAGTTATTTGAGACATTGCGAGCCTACCTATGAGGAATTGAAACCTGATCTGTTTACCGACAATAAGCCAAAGGGAGGTAAATTGCGAGCCTACCTATGAGGAATTGAAACCAGTATCTCGTACCCGCTTTTTTCTCCAGATTCTTTATTGCGAGCCTACCTATGAGGAATTGAAACAAATATACAATCCAGTTTCCTCTAACTGTAATAACCATTGCGAGCCTACCTATGAGGAATTGAAACTGGGAGGGTTGCAAGTAATATAACTACTCCTAGAGAAATTGCGAGCCTACCTATGAGGAATTGAAACCTCTTTTGCCGCGGTTGACACTGCCATCCATATTGCCAATTGCGAGCCTACCTATGAGGAATTGAAACCAATCCTGGGTCAAAACAAATACAGGGATCTCATTGCATTGCGAGCCTACCTATGAGGAATTGAAACTCCAGGACCCTTCGTCATAAAAAACTGGCATATTTCATTGCGAGCCTACCTATGAGGAATTGAAACTGCTTCCTGAAATTGTTGGTGTTGCGGGCATTTTCCATTGCGAGCCTACCTATGAGGAATTGAAACTTTCCCCGGGAACAAACTATGTAACTCTAAAGACAGGATTGCGAGCCTACCTATGAGGAATTGAAACCCATGCAGGAGTAGTATTATCAGTGTTGTTATATAGATTGCGAGCCTACCTATGAGGAATTGAAACCCATGCTGGTAAGTTGACTCAGATTCACATCTACATATTGCGAGCCTACCTATGAGGAATTGAAACTACAGAAGTATATCTACTGCTTTCACATTCTTATAAAATTGCGAGCCTACCTATGAGGAATTGAAACCCTGTATGCGGAACATATACGGATGCAATCAAATACCGATTGCGAGCCTACCTATGAGGAATTGAAACTTGTGAAATCCCTCCGGGAGAGGTCTTCCCAGATGGATTGCGAGCCTACCTATGAGGAATTGAAACAACCAATGCCCTACTAAACGAGTTAGAGTCTGATTAATTGCGAGCCTACCTATGAGGAATTGAAACTTAAAGCGGAAACAGTTGAATGCATTAGAATTTGGAGGATTGCGAGCCTACCTATGAGGAATTGAAACCGGGGTTTCTCAGGGAATGCTCTCTCGAGTACCCTAATTGCGAGCCTACCTATGAGGAATTGAAACCTAACAATACATCCTCGCACCTCCTTTTTAAGCTGCGGAATTGCGAGCCTACCTATGAGGAATTGAAACCCAATTTTTGGGAAGCAAAACCTAACTTTTATGGACATTGCGAGCCTACCTATGAGGAATTGAAACCTCTTTTGCCGCGGTTGACACTGCCATCCATATTGCCAATTGCGAGCCTACCTATGAGGAATTGAAACGCGCCTCCCCCCTCTATGTCTATGTATAGGGCCCCCATTGCGAGCCTACCTATGAGGAATTGAAACTATTGAGAAGACAGCCAATTTGCCGCTTTTCTTATTGTATATATTGCGAGCCTACCTATGAGGAATTGAAACAGTTGTGGAAATACAGGAAGAGGGCTGTCTAAACGTATTGCGAGCCTACCTATGAGGAATTGAAACGGTCAATTCCTATAGTGAGGTGGTGATGAAGTGCTATGATTGCGAGCCTACCTATGAGGAATTGAAACCTGTTTGCTAATCCAAAATTGGTTCAGCTTGCAAGAAATTGCGAGCCTACCTATGAGGAATTGAAACTTGGAGTTGGTGGAGTTGTATCCAACATTTTGAACACATTTGCGAGCCTACCTATGAGGAATTGAAACTCTTATCAACAGTCCTTTCTGCCACTTTAGAAGTACATTTGCGAGCCTACCTATGAGGAATTGAAACTGGGTATCCGTTGCCGTTGTAGAGGATACAGGGTTTGATTTGCGAGCCTACCTATGAGGAATTGAAACCTTTTTCGAGTATCACAGACATCTTGGAGTGGATATGTTGCGAGCCTACCTATGAGGAATTGAAACTACCATGCCTTATGGTGGGGTCAAAATACCCTATTATTTTGCGAGCCTACCTATGAGGAATTGAAACAGATTTTTCAGCAAAAAAGGATATATTCTGACTACGATTGCGAGCCTACCTATGAGGAATTGAAACTTGGATAGGTGTTTCAGTAACATGGGATGTATGGAAATTGCGAGCCTACCTATGAGGAATTGAAACTTGGATAGGTGTTTCAGTAACATGGGATGTATGGAAATTGCGAGCCTACCTATGAGGAATTGAAACTTGGATAGGTGTTTCAGTAACATGGGATGTATGGAAATTGCGAGCCTACCTATGAGGAATTGAAACTCTCTTTGGGTACTCTGGATCATAGGGGCATAGCCCCGTTTGCGAGCCTACCTATGAGGAATTGAAACCTGGCCAGAAGGGCACACTGCCACTTCAACTGAGAGGTTTGCGAGCCTACCTATGAGGAATTGAAACCGGCATCAAAAGCTGTAGCAAAAGCCATTACGGCGGGAGTTTGCGAGCCTACCTATGAGGAATTGAAACGTATTTTCAGTTTAATTCTACAATCTATGCCACTTCTGGAGTTTGCGAGCCTACCTATGAGGAATTGAAACTATAAAATTTGCCTCGGATAAAGTAGTGGATATCATGGGTTTGCGAGCCTACCTATGAGGAATTGAAACTGGAGATTGAACAGGGATTTTTGTTTCAAGATAGTTGGTTTGCGAGCCTACCTATGAGGAATTGAAACCCTAACTCATTTAATACACTTGTCGCTTTCTACTTTGTTTGCGAGCCTACCTATGAGGAATTGAAACTTACCCAGGCATTGGCATCTTTAGCCTTTTTAAGCCGTTTGCGAGCCTACCTATGAGGAATTGAAACATGGACTTCAGGATGCTATTGATGATGGAACTACTGTTATTGCGAGCCTACCTATGAGGAATTGAAACGCAGAAAAGATAGGAAAATACAGCATACATCATTTGTCGTTTGCGAGCCTACCTATGAGGAATTGAAACCGAGACTACCAAGCCTATCCATACCTCATCTCTGTTGAGTTTGCGAGCCTACCTATGAGGAATTGAAACGTACCTATGAGAATAAACACACAGGATAGCTGTCCAAGTTTGCGAGCCTACCTATGAGGAATTGAAACGCAGTTGTTTGGGGTCCAGCAGACCCCATCAAACAAGTTTGCGAGCCTACCTATGAGGAATTGAAACCAGTTTCTACTAAGCCACAGGATCAGGAGCAGGAGTGTTTGCGAGCCTACCTATGAGGAATTGAAACATTACATCTCCGCCTTTGGCGGGGAATTATTACATTTCATTGCGAGCCTACCTATGAGGAATTGAAACTAAATGGGATATCCGTGAAAGCACGGATATTCCAACATTGCGAGCCTACCTATGAGGAATTGAAACAGGATAATACAGAATTTGAAAAAGCTAAAGAGTCAACAGCATTGCGAGCCTACCTATGAGGAATTGAAACAAGAATTGGAAGCTTTAGGAAAAGAAATAAAAGATGATTTGCGAGCCTACCTATGAGGAATTGAAACATACTTCAGACATACAGGAAATACTGAACTCAATAAATTTGCGAGCCTACCTATGAGGAATTGAAACTACCCCCGTAAATAGCGAGGGTGAAGTTCTTCCCAGGTTTGCGAGCCTACCTATGAGGAATTGAAACTCAGGTCAGGGATTGGAATACCTGTTTCTTGGCTCAATTTGCGAGCCTACCTATGAGGAATTGAAACGTGATTGGGCAAGTGCTTTAAAGAATGGAGTTTATATGTTTGCGAGCCTACCTATGAGGAATTGAAACTCAGCTTTTAATTTTTGGAGGGCCATATAAAATTGGCCGATTGCGAGCCTACCTATGAGGAATTGAAACTACAACTGACCCTCCCAAAGCCTCCTTTGGAGGCTGGATTGCGAGCCTACCTATGAGGAATTGAAACGTGGAGATAAATACGTTCCCCCTTCTCTCATATCTCCTATTGCGAGCCTACCTATGAGGAATTGAAACTGGTAAAGCAATTTTTCCATCTACTACTCATTTGTTGAATTGCGAGCCTACCTATGAGGAATTGAAACTACTTGCACAGTTCCAGTCTCCCCCAGGCCATTCGACGAGTTTGCGAGCCTACCTATGAGGAATTGAAACATTAAATTTTTAATGATTTCTTCAAATTTCATTTTTGTTTGCGAGCCTACCTATGAGGAATTGAAACACAGAAAGACTCGGGGGGAAAGAAAAAATCCAGGAGGAATTGCGAGCCTACCTATGAGGAATTGAAACACGGCGTTGCTATTGTTATTTAGCTCATCACTCATGAATTGCGAGCCTACCTATGAGGAATTGAAACAATCCCAGCAGTTGAGATAGCACCTCAGCTGTGCTTCGTTTGCGAGCCTACCTATGAGGAATTGAAACGGTCAATTCCTATAGTGAGGTGGTGATGAAGTGCTATGATTGCGAGCCTACCTATGAGGAATTGAAACCATTCACAATGCGATTACCACTACCATTAGATACAAATTGCGAGCCTACCTATGAGGAATTGAAACTCCATCGGTGGGTTGGAAGAGACAATTTTTTGCATATTGCGAGCCTACCTATGAGGAATTGAAACGCCTCCAGCTCTTCCTGGTTAAGAACCTTTCCCTCGTTTGCGAGCCTACCTATGAGGAATTGAAACAATCCCAGCAGTTGAGATAGCACCTCAGCTGTGCTTCGTTTGCGAGCCTACCTATGAGGAATTGAAACTAATAATAGAATAAACTACCCAATTGTACTTTTTAGATGTTTGCGAGCCTACCTATGAGGAATTGAAACAATTTTGAGATTAAGTCTTTCATTAAAGAATTAGAAAAAAAGGAGGGGAAAAACATGGCAAGAGGGATTTATCGAAGAGGTAATACCAAGTGGATGTCTTGGCAAATTCTATGTTTAGTATTTTCAACTTTATTTTATGGTTGTATGACGCCTATTCAGCATCAAAAAAACTTATCTTCATCTCAAGAAAGAGAGATAACTTTAGGCATCGTTCAAAAAGAAATTCGTATTGGAATGTCCCAAGCAGATGTTGTGAGTGCTTTAGGTTCCCCAAACATTGTGACCAAAGATAGCGAAGGTAAAGAAACGTGGGTTTATGATAAAATCGCTACCGAGGCATCATATTCAAAAGACAGTGGTGGTATAGGAGGTGGGATAGGAGCAGGCGGGATTCCCGAAACAACACTTATTTTGGGTGGGATAGGTGGAGGTTATTCAAGAGAAGCTGGAGCAGCCAGTGTTACACAGAAAACGCTCACAGTAATTATAAAATTTGGTAAGGATAATAAAGTAGAGTCATTCTCATACCATTCGAGCAAATTTTAAAGGGAGGTAAAAATATGAGGAAGTTTTGGATATTTTCAGTAATAATGAGCATATTTATTTTTGGTTGTGCTACAACAGAAATTACTCCACCAAAGACACAATTACAAATTCGTGAATTTCAAACTCGAACATTTGACACCAATGATATCAAAATAGTTATGAAAGCTATGCTTAATGTGCTTCAGGATGATGGCTTTATTGTAAAAAATGCTGTCCCAGATATTGGTCTATTAACTGCAGAAAAAACTTTAGATGCTACAGATAAAGCAAGTGAATTTTGGGTTCAACTTGGTGTGGCGTTTGGAGGCAGGGAAACTCCATATAGAAAGGCCCAAATTATAGAATGCACAGCAAATATAAGTGAATTTGGCAAACAATCTCGTGTCCGTGTCAATTTTCAGGTAAAAGTTTTGGATCAAAGAGGTGGTATTATGGAGGTGAAACAAATTGATGATGAAAAATACTACCAGGACTTTTTCTCAAAAGTTGATAAGGGACTTTTTATCCAAAAAGAAAAATTGTAAAGATTAGAAAAGAAAGTAAAAACAAAGTAACAAAACATGGCAAAAGGAATCTTTAAGCGTTGGAATATTTATTGGATTCATTATGCTGGCCTTGATGGAAGGATTATCAGGGAATCATCAGGCTCTACAAAATTTAAAGACGCTGAGGCTTTGCTTATTAAAAAAAGGCAATCCATAAAAGAAGGCAAACAACCTGAGATAAAACATATCGCAAACCATACTTTCAATGAAATTGCTGAGTAATACTCAAAATGGGCAGAGAGGCAAAGATGTTTTAAGAGTAAGAAATACATCATTAACCAGTTAAACGAAGTTTTTGGTAACCTACCTCTTAGGCGTTTCAGTTCAATGCTCTTAGAACAATACCAAACTGAAATATTGCAAAAAGGTAACAAGCCTGCAACCTGTAACCGATGGCTTGCCACAATAAAGCACATGTTTACAAAGGCTGTAGAATGGGACATGGTAGAAGAAGAGACCTTGAAGCGTGTAAGGAAGTTAAATTCTTACAAGAAAACAATAGACGTTTACGATTCTTATCCAAAGAAGAGTGTCAAACCCTTATCAATGCTTGTGATCCTCACCTGAGGCCTATTGTGATATGTGCTCTAAATACTGGTATGCGTAAGAGCGAATTTCTTAACCTTAAGTGGGATCAAGTTGATCTGAAGCATGGTTTTATCTTCCTTGATAAAACAAAGAATGGTGAAAGAAGGGAGATACCAATAAATGATACTCTTAGAATAACTTTTAATGGACTTTTAAGACGGCTTGATACACCTTACGTATTCTATGATCCTGCAACTGGTAAGCCTTACCAGGATGTTAAGCGATCCTTTGCTTCTGCATGTAGAAGAGCAAAGATTCAAGACTTTAGATTCCATGATCTAAGGCATACATTCGCTTCTCACCTTGTTATGGCAGGGGTTGATCTAACAACTGTAAAAGAACTTTTAGGCCATAAAACACTGACCATGACCTTAAGGTATTCTCACTTGCACCAAGCCATAAAATTAAAGCGGTGGATGTGCTGGATAGTGTGCTCGGACAAAAATCAACTGCACAAAAAGTGCACAATTTGGAGATTTTCGCAAATGCATAAGGTTTGTAAGTTATTGAAATTATTTATAATGGAGCTGAGGGGAGTCGAACCCCCGACCTCTTGAATGCCATTCAAGCGCTCTCCCAACTGAGCTACAGCCCCGATTTTTTAAAAATAACATATATATATGTTATTTTGTCAATTGCTATTAATTTTTCTTGCTTTTTTAAGGTATAATTAAAAAACTGCACGAGTGAGAGGTACATGAAATGTCAAAATTTTTGATTTTTCTACTTCTTGTTTTTCTCACAGTTATCGGACTTTTTGCCATGGAAAATAAAGAAATGGTAATTATTAAAGTTCCATTTGGTGCATCTTATGAGATGCCAAAAATAGGATTAATGCTTCTTTCTTTAAGTTTTGGAGCCTTTTTTGTTTTTATTGTCTTTTTTATCAGAGACACAAGCAATCTGATAAGTAAACTTCAATTGCAAAAAAAGCAAAAAAAAGAAGAAAAAATAAAGGATTACTATGCAAAGGCACTGAGAGACATCATGAGGGACAAAGTTCAAGAAGCAAAAGAAGCTTTACAGGAGATATTGAAAGAAGAACCAGAACATGTAGATGCTCTCATAAGGCTTGGGGACCTGTCAATGAAGGAAGAAGACTATAAAACTGCACTTAAATATTACAAAAAAGCCTATGAACTTGATCCTAAAAATATTGTTCCTCTTTTTTCTCTGGAAAATGTTATGGAAAAAATGAATGAAAATGAACTCGCAATTAAATATATTGAACAGATCATAAATCTTGAACCAGATAGCCCTCTGGCACATTACAAAATGAGAAATATTCTGGAACGACTTGAAAAATGGGAAGATCTGATCAGTCTTCAGAAAAAGATTCTAAAACTTGTTCCTGAATATAAAAAAGCAGAGGAAGAAAAAAAACTTGTAGGATATACATACGAGTACGGGAGAGTAAACCTTGAATCTGGCGAGATTGAACAGGCAGGAAGGGTTTTTTCAAGCCTTATTAATAACTATCCTGAATTTGTACCTGCTTATCTTGGAATGACAGAGGTCATTCTTTCAAAAGAGGGAGTTAAGGAAGCAATTGAGTTTCTTCAGAAATCATACGACAATTTAAAATCAAAAATTTTGCTCATAAGACTTGAAGACTTACTTATCAGTATAGGTGATCCTAAAAGACTAATTCAATTTTACTTCAAAGCAATAAATGAGCAGCCTGATGATGTGGAGCTTAAATTTCTTCTTGGCAGACTTTATTATCGTTTGGAAATGATTGATGATGCCATAGAAATCTTGTCTTCTATAGATCCAGCCATATGTTCAACTCCAAAACTACATTGCATCAAAGGATATCTTTACATGAGAAGAAATCAGATAACGAAAGCTATCTCTGAATTTAAAGAACTTTGCCCTGAAACACAGGTATCAACCTTGTCTTATCTATGCAGGGCATGTCATTCAACATTTGAAGAATGGGTAGGAAGATGCCCTGTTTGTGGAACATGGAGTAGTTTTGAGGTTGACCTGAGAGGCTGTGAAATCCTGAAATGATTGATTTTTTTTGTAGAAAACGAAAAATAGTTCTTGATACAAGCGTTTTTGTAAATCCTGATATAAGAAATTTTTTTGGTAAAAGTCCTGAACAGGCGATTGAAGAATTTATAAAAATAGCTAAAAAAGCTAAAAATCTTGAATTTTATATTCCCTCTACTGTTTTTAAGGAGTTAATGTATTTTGTTGATGAAAAAAAAATTCCGAAAGATTTTTATTTTTTAATCAGAATCAAATCTCCTGATAAACACAGAAGTCAGTGCCCGGCAATATTTTTTTATGAGCTCGTTGAAGAGATGAGGCAGAGAATAAATAAAGGCTTGAGAGTTGCAGAAAATGCTGTAAGAAATGTCACACAGAAAGAACCTGATGAAGTAATTAAAGATTTAAGAAAAAAATACAGAGAAGCACTCCGTGAAGGTATTATTGACAGTAAAGAAGATGTTGATCTCATATTTCTTTCTATGGAGCTTAAAGCAACACTGGTAACGGGTGATCAAGGTTTAATCAAATGGGCTAATAAACTCGGAATTGAATGGATTATCCCAGAAAAATTTAAAGACTTTTTACTTTCTACTACGAGATGAACTCCAGAAATTTCCAATTTGCCTGAATTTTTCGTATCTTTTTTTAATAAGTTCTTCTACTGGTATTTTACTAAGTTCTGCTGCGGTGCTGATTATTCTGTTTTTGATTCTTTTACCTGTTTCATGCGGTTGTCTGTGAGCTCCACCAAGTGGTTCAGGAATTATATCATCAATGATCCCGAATTTCTTCAGATCTTGGGCTGTAAGCTTGAGTTCTTCCGCTGCCTTCATATAGTCTTCCACTCCCACATCAGAATTCTTTTTCCACAGTATAGCTGCACATCCTTCAGGAGATATAACTGAATAAACAGAATGTTCAAGCATAAAAATTTTGTCACACACACTGAGCGCAAGGGCGCCTCCACTTCCACCCTCACCTATTACAATCCCAATCAAAGGTGTTTTCAGCAAAGACATCTCCATAAGATTTGTTGCAATTGCCTCAGCCTGACCTCTTTCTTCAGCGCCTATCCCTGGAAAAGCACCCGGAGTATCAATCATTGTAATGACAGGCATTGAAAATCTTTCTGCCAGTTTCATAACTCTTAATGCTTTTCTGTATCCTTCTGGATGAGCCTGACCAAAGTTTCGATAAATTCTTTCTTTTATTGTTCTTCCTTTCTGATGTCCTATAACTGCATAAGAAGCACCATCAATTTTACCTATTCCTGCTACTACAGCAGGATCGTCTCCAAAACGGCGATCTCCGTGAAGCTCAATAAAATCTTCAAAAATCATTGAAATGTAATCAAGAGTGTAAGGTCTTTCAGGATGCCTCGCAAGCTGGGTCTTCTGCCATGCTGTAAGATTTGAGTAAACTTCAGATTTTAATTCTTTTAATTTTTTATTAAGCCTTTTTATCTCCTGAGTAAGGTCAATCTCACTGCCATCTGAAAGCTTTTTCAGTTCTTCAATTTTTGTTTCTAACTCCTGTATGGGTTTTTCAAAGTCAAGATAATAAGTCATAATATTCTCACCTGACAATTTTCAATTTTTTGTATTTTTGTTTCAAAATCAAGGCACGGTTCAAAAGGACTTAAAATTATAACATGACAGTCAGCAAGATTTAAACATATATATACTTTGCCTTCTCCATTACGGGTTTCTTCAAGACATTGTCTTATTTCTTTCAAAGTTTTATAAGCTTTCTCCATGTCTGAACAGTCAACACTTAATTCATACTTTATTTTTAAATCCAGATTTTTCATATCTTCTATCTGTCTTGCAAGAAATTTTGTTGAATCAGGAGATTTAAATACAATGCCATTAATGATAATTGAGTTTTTTTCTGTTAAAATATTGCTACATTTTTTAAAAAGTTCAGGATAAATTACAACCTCAACCCTGCCTGTCTCATCTTCTATTGTTATGTAAGCAGTAACACCTTTTTCCTTTGCTTTACTTTTTACTTCTTCCACAATGCCTGCTATTTTTATCTCCTGCTCCTGTTCAATTTCAATAATCTCATCTTCTGCAGTATCAAAAATATCAGCAATTGTACAGATCCCCATCCTATTCAAAACTGCTCTCAGCGGTTTCATTGGATGACCTGTAAGATAAAAACCAAGCGCTGTCTTTTCCTCACTCAGTACAGTTTCATTATCCCATGGCTCTATAATTTGCTCATTAAAAAATAATCCACCAGGTAGTTTATTGCCTTTAAAGGATAAAAGTTCATGCATTGCAATAGCTCTTGCCTGATTGGCAGTGTATTGAGGATAAAGAGAATCAAATGCTCCTGCTTTAATGAGGGATTCTATCACTTTTTTGTTAACTTTTCTTGTGTCAACTCTGCTCAGGAAATCAGTCATTGATGTAAATTTTTTCTTTTTCCTTTCATTGAGAATACATTGAAGGGCAGAGCCTCCTACTCCTTTGACAGCTTCAAGTCCGAATCTTATGGAATTTTCCCTTACAGTAAAGACTCTGTCGCTTTCGTTTATGTCAGGTCCTTTAATTTCTATACCCCATGCTTTGCATTCATTTATAAATTTAACAATTTTATTTGTATCTCCCATTTCATTTGAAAGGTTTGCTGCAAAGAATTCTTTAGGATAATGAACTTTTAAATAAGCTGTAATGTATGCTAAATAAGCATAGGCAGCAGAATGGGATTTATTAAAACCATACTCAGCGAAAGCTGCCATTATATTGAATAAAGCTTCTGCTTTGTCCTGTGTCACTCCGTTTCTTATGGCTCCCTGAACAAACTCTTCCTTAAGACTCATAAGCAGTTCTGGAATTTTTTTACCCATTGCCTTTCTTAAAACATCTGCCTGTCCCATTGTAAACCCTGCAATTTTATTGGCAATTTTCATAACCTGCTCTTGATAAAGAATTACTCCATAGGTTTCATCAAGTATTTCTTTTAGCTCTGGCAGATCGTAATGAATGGGAACCAGTCCTTTTTTTCTTTTAATAAAATCATCAACCATACCACTGCCAAGGGGTCCGGGTCTGTATAAGGCTACAAGGGCAATGAGGTCCTCAAATCTCTGAGGTTCTACTCTCTTGAGTAATTCTCTCATACCTCTACTTTCAAGCTGAAATACTCCTGTTGTCTGTCCTGAACAAAGAAGTTGATATGTTTCCTTATCATCAAGAGGAATGTTTTCTAATTTCAGCTCTTTACCCTGAGCTTTAACATATTTTATTGTGTCATCAATAACAGTGAGGGTTTTAAGACCTAAAAAGTCAAATTTAAGCAATCCAATATCTTCCAGGGCTTTCATATCAAACTGGCTTATTACAGTCTCTTCACCTGGATTTTTATAAAGCGGCATTATATCTTCAAGAGGCTCAGGAGAAATAACAACGCCTGCAGCATGTTGAGATGAGTGTCTTACAAGTCCTTCAAGTCTTAAAGCTATGTCAATTAATTCTTTTATCGTTTCAGATTTATCGTAAAGTTCCTTGAGTCTTGGTTCTAAATTTAAAGCTTGCTGTAAAGATGGACATGCAAATGGTATCATTTTGGCAATTTTATCTACATCACCATAGGGAATGTTTAATGCTCTCCCCACATCTCTTACAACTGCTCTTGCAGCCATTGTTCCAAAAGTTATAATGTGTGCAACTCTGTCAACTCCATATTTTTCTGTAACATATTTAATTACTTCCTCTCTTCTGTCCTTACAGAAATCCACATCAATATCAGGCATGCTTATTCTTTCAGGATTTAAAAATCTTTCAAAAAGTAGCCCGTATTTTATGGGATCTATATCGGTAATCTTGAGTGCATAAGCAACAAGGCTTCCTGCTACTGAACCCCTTCCAGGTCCAACAGGGATTTTTTTTCTTCTCGCATAATTTATAAAATCCCATACAATGAGAAAATATGAAGCAAAACCCATTTTTGTTATAACTTTGAGTTCTTCTTCCAGACGATTTATATAATCCTCAGGGATATTGCCATTAAATCTCTCTTTTAATCCTTCCTGAGCAAGTTGTTTTAAATATTCTTCTGCTGAGTATCCGTCGGGAACATGGTATTTTGGAAGCTTGTATTCACCAAGTTTAAAATGGAAGTTACATCTATCTGCAATCTCAAGAGTATTTTTCAGTGCCTGAGGAATTTCAATAAATGCTGAATAAATCTCCTCTGGAGATTTAAAGTAAAACTCGTCTGTTTGAAACTTCAGTCTTGTTTCGTCTTTTATAGTTTTGCCAGTCTGGATGCAAAGCAGAATTTCATGTGCCCTTGCATCTGACCTGTAAAGATAGTGACAGTCATTGGTAGCAACCAAAGGAATATTAAATTTTTTTGAAATCTCAATTAATCCTTTATTTGCAATCTCCTGTTCAACAAGGCTGTTTGACTGGATTTCAAGGAAAAAGTTCTCTCCAAATAGGTCTTTTAATTCTTTTGCTGTCTTTTCAGCTCTATCAATGTTTCCATGAACAATACTGTGTGGGATTTCTCCTTTAAGACATCCAGAAAGAGCAATAAGTCCTCTATAGTATTGATTTAAAAGCTCCATATCAATTCTTGGTTTGTAGTAAAACCCTTCAGTATAAGCCAGAGTAACAAGTCGGGTAAGATTCCTGTATCCTTCCTCGTTTTCCACCAACAAAGTAAGATGAAATGATGCTTCCTCTGGCATTCCTGGTGCTTTTATCTTTGTTTTATCAAAACGACTCTGAGGAGCTACATATACCTCACAACCTATAATAGGTTTTATCCCTGCTTTAGTGGCTTTTTTATAAAATTCCACTACTCCAAAAAGATTTCCATGATCAGTTATTGCCACAGCAGGCATATTGTATTTCTTTGCCTGTTCAACTAATTCATCAATTCTTATTGCTCCATCAAGGAGACTATATTCTGTATGTACATGAAGATGGACAAACTCATGAATGCTCATATTATGAATGTTAAAATTTTACTCTCCCTTTAGTCAATTTCAGTGCTTTAGGAAGCTTTTATACAATAATGCAGGGAGGGGTTGTCCCCTCCCTTCAGAGTTTTAATTAATCAGTTCTGTATCAGATGTTCCTGTGGACAATCCCATTATTTCTCTATTCATAAGAAATCCGACTACTGCAACTACCCTGCATTCATCTTTAAATTCACATCCTTTACATTTGCCACCGAGTTTAGGAGTATGAAGGCATTCAACGATCTCTGGAAAGTATGTAACAAGCACACGGAGGTTGACGGATAAATTGTTTTCTTCTTCCATAAAACCTCCTTTCTCAGGCATACTGCCTGATATTTTTTAAATTAATTTAATCTGGAATCCTAATGGAGCCAGAGGAAGTTCTTCATCTAATGGTGAATCTTGGAGGGAAATTTTTAATCGCTACTAAAGTATTCTAACTAAGCATTCACTTCATATTAAAATTATCATATCAATTATCTCCTGATAATTTCAAGTCATTGAATCGCCCTATGTAAAATCTAAAAGAGAATAAAAAAACTCTCAAAAAACACTCTAAAAGCAATAGAATGAGGTATAAAGTAAAACTGTCTACTAACTCAATAATGAAAGTTTACAATATTGTATACCCTTAAAACTGCCATACTCACCCATACCGTCTCAGAGGAATGGAATTCTGCGTAGATATACCTTGATGCATCATCTACCATTGCAATAAGCCACCAGGGTTCCTTTATCTCTTCAATCAATCTGGGCTGAGATGAGTCCATCTCAGAAGCATCCCTTCCTTTGGCATCTTCCTCTGTTACCTTAAGATTTGAGGGCTTCTCAGGCTTTTGCCTCATAAGACCCTCAACCCCCAGAGATAGAAATCTCTTCTTAAGCCTTAATATCTGCCTGTAGCTTAATCCTAAACGAAAGCCTCATCTTCCCTTCAATAACCTCTTTCATTACAAAATGTCTCTTCAATTCTTCCTCCGTAACAATATACTCTCTTTCAATTTAGCCTCCTCCTTATAGCTTTATCCTCTATAAGAAGTAGGCTAACATATATGTGACATCTTAAATTAGTAATAAAGTGTGACATTTCAATATAGTACCACAGAGGCAATTCGATGTATTGAAAAATATTCAAATAATAGGTAAAATATTTAAACTCTGATGGAAAAGGGGTATAATGGAAGAGTTTCTTGAAATCGTTGATAAGGATGGTAGAGTCATATCAATAGCTCCAAGAAGTTTTATTCACGGTAACCCATCAATGCTTCATAAAGTTGTTCATGTTCTGGTTTTTAATTTAAAAGGTGAGTTACTTCTTCAAAAAAGAGCATCTCATAAAGATGTTGCACCGAGTAAGTGGGATACTTCGGTTGGAGGGCACATAAAGCCTGGAGAAAATATTTTAACTGCAGCAAAAAGAGAAATGCTTGAAGAACTTGGAGTTGTTCCTGAAAATCTCAGGTTTCTTTACACATATATTCATTCAAATGAATATGAGAGTGAGCTTGTTTATACATACTGGACAATTCATGAAGGACCTTTTGATTTTAACAAAAATGAAATTGAAGAGGTTGCATTCTGGAGTATTGAAAAAATCCAGAATTCTCTAAAATCCGGCTTTTTTAGTGATAACTTTAAACATGAATTTTTTAGATTTATTTCAAATTATGCATTTATGCCTCTCTGCTTTAATTATTTCTTGAATGAGCTGGGGCCTCCCTATTTATCAGGAGACCCGAATTTCTTAAAGAATTTCTAACGCTGAGAAAAAATATTGAATTTCATAGGCTGCTGATTGAGGGGAGTCAGAACCATGCACTGCATTTCTTTCTATAGATTCACCGAAATCTTTTCTAATTGTTCCTTCATCTGCCTGAGTAGGATTTGTTGCTCCCATAATCTTTCTTACCTTTGCTATTGCATCCTTACCCTCTAAAACCATCACAACAATAGGTCCTTCAGACATAAAATCAGTTAGAGATTCATAAAAAGGTCTGTCCTTGTGAACAATGTAAAAACCTTTTGCTTCATCTTTTGTCATCTTGATTTTTTTCAATGCAGCAACCCTCAGTCCCTGTTTCTCAAATCTTGAAATTATCTCTCCAATGAGATTTTTCTTTACAGCATCTGGTTTAATGATAACAAGAGTTTTTTCCATTTTATATCTTACCCTCCTCTTTGAGAATTTTTATCATATTGCTTACTTCCTCTGTAGAGTTTGCAAACGCTGATTTTTCTTCTTCTGTAAGTTCAAACTCAATTATTTTTTCCAATCCCTGTTTACCAAGCACAACCGGCACTCCATTAAATACATCCTTTGCACCATATTCTCCGTCAAGATAAACAGAGCATGGCAACAGTCTTTTTTCATCAAGAATTATCGCCTTTACCATCTCAAAGGTTGATTGAGCAGGAGCATAATAGGCAGAGCCTGTTTTAAGAAGAGAGACAATTTCAGCACCACCTTCACGAGTTCTTTGGACAAGAGAGGAAATTCTGTCCTGTGAAAGCCATTTTGAAAGAGGAATACCTTTTACAGTTGTAAATCTTACAAGAGGAACCATGTAAAGTCCATGCCCACCAAGCACAATTGTTTCTATGTCCCTCGGTGAAACTCCAAGTTCCATTGAAATGAATGTTTTAAATCTCGCTGAATCGAGAATTCCTCCCATGCCAAGAACCCTCTGTCTTTGCACACCTGAGATTGCAAGGGTTACATAAGCCATTACATCCATTGGATTTGTAACAACTATGTATATTGCCTGAGGACAGATCGGTGCAAGTTTATTTACAATTCCTCCAACAATTTCAGCGTTTGCCATGAGAAGGTCTTTTCTCCTCATTCCGGGTTTTCTTGCCAGTCCGGCTGTAATTACTACAATATCAGAGCCTGCAAGATCATCAAGATTGTTTGTTCCTGTAATATATGCTTTTATGCCCAATACAGCGGTATTCTGGAGAATATCAAGCGCTTTGCCCTGAGGCATTCCCTCAACAATATCGTAAAGCAGTACATCACATAATCCACTGTTCGCAGCAAATAAAGCAAGAGTTGCGCCCACATTTCCTGCGCCTACAATTCCGAGTTTTTTTCTCATTTTAAATCCTCCTTTTTAACACTCTTTAAATCGTTCAAACTCTCTACATTGTAAGTTTTAACTGTCGGATCAATTCTCTTTATAAGTCCGGAAAGAACTTTTCCAGGACCAATCTCTATGAATGTATTTACTCCCTTTGAAATCATGTATTTTACACAATCCTGCCATCTGACAGGGCTGTAAAGCTGTTTTACAAGAGCATTCTGCACAGCCTCAGCATCTTCAGTTGCCTCTGCAGAAACATTGTTTACAATTGGAAATTTTGAATTATTAAAACTAAATTTTTTCAAATACTTTTCAAACTCCTGAGCCACATCTTTCATAAGCATGCAATGAGATGGAATACTTACCTGAAGCGGCACAACCTTTTTAGCTCCCTTTTGTTTTGCAAGCTCAGAGGCTTTTTTAACTCCCTCTGTGTGTCCTGAGATTACAATCTGTCCAGGACAGTTTAAATTTGCCAGGTCAACATAAAAATCTGTAATACTTTCACAGATTTGTTTAAGAATATTTTCATCAAGCCCTAAAACAGCAGCCATGCTACCAACGCCCTCTGGCTGAGCTTTTTGCATAAGCTCGCCTCTTTTTCTTGTAATTTTCACAGCATCTTCAAAGGAGAAAACACCTCCACAAACTGCAGCTGTGTATTCTCCAAGTGAATGTCCTGCCACAAAAACAGGTGATATTCCTGAAGCTAAAACCTCTCTCAGCAAAGCATAAGATACAGTGAGTATGGCTGGCTGGGTGTTTTCTGTTTTGTTGAGTTCTTCCTGAGGTCCTTCAATACATAGCTTTGCAAGGTCAAAACCAAGAATTTCACCGGCTAATTTAAATAAATCTCCTGCAACTTCTAATAAATCCTTACCCATTCCAACATACTGTGAACCCTGTCCGGGAAAAACAAAGGCTATCATTCGGAGACTCCTTCTTTAAGTTTTCTTATCATTAAAGGCACTATCTCTTTTACATCACCAACAATTCCATAGGTTGCCACATTAAATATTGGTGCATTGGGGTCTTTGTTTATTGCAACAATTATATCGCTGGATTGCATTCCTACAAGATGTTGAACAGCTCCAGAGATCCCACAGGCTATATAAAGCTTTGGACAGACTGTTTTTCCAGTTTGTCCAACCTGATGAGCATAGGGAATCCAGCCTTCATCAACTGCTGCACGGGAAGCTCCAACTGTTCCACCAAGAAGATTTGCAAGCTCCCAGAGCATTTTAAAGCCTTCAGGTCCACCAATTCCTCTGCCACCTGAAACAATAACCTTTGCATCCTGAAGATTTACCTTGCACAAAGATGTATCTTTAACTCTTTCAAGAATTTTAACCCTGCCTGTTGGCTCAAGAGCTTCAACTTTTATTATTTCACCTTTTTTGTCTGGATTGTATTCACCTCTTTTCATTACTCGAGGTCTTACAGTAGCAATCTGAGGTCTGCTTGTTGGAGAAACAATTGTTGCCATTATATTTCCACCAAATGCAGGACGAATCTGAAGAAGATTTCCTGTTTCTTTGTCAATTTCAAGACCTGTGCAGTCTGCTGTAAGTCCGACCCTCAGTCTTGCTGCAACTCTTGGAATAAAAGAGCGACCTATGGCTGTTGCTCCTGCAAGAAGTATTTCAGGTTTATGCTGATTTATTAATTTTACAAGAGTTTTGGCGTATAATTCATCATCCAGATTAGAGTACTCAGAATCATCGATATAGTAAACTTTATCAGCCCCCCATTTAATAAGTTCTTCTATTTCTTTGGACTGTCCAAATACGACTGCAGAAAGCTCTGTTTGGAGTTCATCTGCAAGTTTTCTTCCGATTCCAAGCAATTCATATGCTACAGAGGCAATTCTGCCCTGTGATTGCTCTGCAAATATCCATATCCCTTTAAAATCTTCCTGTTTTATTTCTTCTCTTTGTCTTTCATCAATTATTGCAGATTCTGGACATGAATCTATACAGGCACCACAAAGAGTGCATGCTTCTGTTATAAATGCTTTAAAATTTCTCAATTCAATTGCTCCAAAGGGACATACATTTACACAGGTTCCACAGCCTGTGCATTTATCTATATCAATTCTTATAAGCATCCCAACCTCCTCAGTTCTTTAAGAAGTATGTTAACCTGTTCGTCAGGTGTGCCTTCAAGAATTCTTCTTTCACCTCTTGGTGGAGGTGCAAATATGTTTTTAACCATTGTTGGAGAACCTTTAAGTCCAATTCTGTCTTGTTCTGCTTCAATGTCATCAGCATTCCATCTTGGAATTACTGCTTTTTTAGCCATCATTTTGCCCCTTATTGAAGGTGGACGGGGATTGTTTAATTCTTTTACCACTGTAATCAATGCAGGCAAGCAAATCCATATTTTTTCATAACAATCATCCATAAGTCTTTCAACAATCATTTCTTGAGAGTCAATTTTTTCAATTTTCCTTACATATGCAACATGGGGAATCTCAAGAAACTCTGCCATTTCTGGTCCAACCTGAGCAGTATCACCATCAATTGCCTGTTTTCCACAGATTATCAAATCAAAACCGATTTTTTTTGCTGCCTTAGAAAGGGTATAAGCAGTTGCCCATGTATCTGCTCCTGCAAAGCGTCTGTCTGTAAGTAAAACTGCATCATCAACACCCATTGATATTGCTTCTCTAAGCACCTCTTCAGCTTGAAGTGGTCCCATCGTAACAGCTGTAACTTTTCCAGATGTAACCTCTTTAATCTGCAGTGCAGCTTCAACAGCATGCAAATCATAGGGATTCATGATGCTTGGAACGCCCTCTCTTATAAGAGTGTTTGTTTTTGGATCAATTTTTACTTCTGTAACATCTGGAACCTGCTTAATGCAGACAATAATTCTCATTAGCTCCTCCAGCAAGTTTTTTTATAGAGAAAACTTTGCATGAGACTTAAATTAAAATTATACTTTACAATTAAAATCTCTTTCAAATTTATACAGTATTTTTTCCTTCATAATGCTCTGGAAGACTGAAAAAAGCTATTGCAAGCAGTATCCATCCTACAAAGATCGCAATAGCACCTAAACCAAAAAGTATAATTCCAACAGCACCCCAGAACATGAAAATGCCTGCGAGACTGAAAAGATTTATCTGAGTGTACTGATGTAAAAGATTAAAACATTGGCGATAAAAATACATTCCAGTAATATTTAAAGCATAAAAAATAAGGAAGAAAAAAATTAATCCACCTGTAGGAATATGGTTCATGCCGTGATAAAAATTGCCCATCATTAAAGGTATCATTGAAAACATTCCAAAGATAAATGCAAGGAGTATTCCTGCTGTGCTAATCAAGAACCCAGTTAAAAACTTATTAAAGATATTCTTATCTGAAAAAATCTGAGCCAGTTTATTGATGGCAATAAACAACAAAACAATCCCCGCTATACCTAATAACCAGCCTATCCAGGGTATAAAACCCAAAATAATAAAAATAGACCCGAGCCCTCCTAAAATTTTTTCATTACCTACCTGTGCCATTTTTTCCTCCTCATAAATTTTTATACATTATACACGATTTTTTTATTTTATATAAGATTGCCATGAGGATTAAGCTGGATTGAACGACTTTAAAGAGCAAGAGCTGTCAAAAAATCTCTGAGAAACGAAAGTGAGTTTTCTATCGGTAATTGTCAGAAAGATTCAAATTCTTTCTAAAAATATTTATTTTTTGTTATAATGTTTAACTATGTTTATAGGAACACCGCTTATTACAGAAGAGCAGATTCAAAAAAAAGTTAAAGAACTCGCATATAAAATTTCCTTAGACTATGCCAATAAAGACTTAGTTGTAATAGGTATTTTAAAAGGTTCATTCATGTTTTTTTCAGATCTAATACGATATATTCAAACACCTCTAAAGGTGGATTTCATTATTGCATCCAGTTATATAAAAGATAAATCATCTGGTGAAGTAAAAATCTATTATTTTCCAAAAGAAGAGATTCAGGGGAAAGATATACTTCTCGTTGATGATATTATTGATACAGGATTTTCTTTAAAAACCATAAGAGAAAAAATTCTTTCAATGAATCCATCTTCCTTAAAAATATGCGTTTTCTTAGATAAAACAGAAAGAAGAATTGTTGATGTTCCTGTGGACTACATTGGCTTTAAAATTCCTAATAAATTTGTTGTTGGTTACGGGCTTGATTATCAGGAGATGTTCAGAAATCTTCCTTATATAACAGTATTTAAGAAAGAAATCAAATAAATAATGTACAAATTAAAGATCATTACAGGATTTGATGCTGCTCATCAGCTAAGAGGTTACAAAGGAAAATGTGAGAATATTCACGGACACAACTGGAAGGTTGAAGTAGAGGTAATTGCTGAAAATCTTAATGAAATCGGTATTGCTATTGATTTTAAAGAATTAAAAGGAATCACTGAAGAGATAATCTCCAGACTTGACCATTCCTTTATAAATCAGATTTCTCCATTTACTGAGATAAATCCCTCAAGTGAAAATATAGCAAGATGGATATACATATCTTTGAGGGATAAATTAAGCCAAGTTCCTGTGAAACTTTACAGTGTTACTGTATGGGAGTCCGATTATGCCTCAGCAACATATTTTGAATGAAATTTTAAATAAACTTCCTCACATTAATGCTGATTGGGAAATTTATTTTTTAAGAAAAAAGATTTATTCAGCGGAAGGCAAGGATTTAGATGTTGATAAAAAAAAGAATGCCATTAAGGAGTTTTTCTCAATAAGAATAATAAAAGATAAAAAAGCTGGAATGTCAAGTTGCACTACATTGGATAAAATTCCAGAGGCATTGCAGCAGGCAACTGAAATTGCCAGAATATCTGAACCAGACGAATTCTTAACTCTTCCAGAACCCCAACAAATAAAAAAACTACGAGTCTTTGACGAAGAATTAATAACCATAAAAGAAAACCTGCCTCAGATACTGATAGACATGCAAAAATCCGCTTTTTTTGATAGAAAAATTAAAAAACTCAGAAACGCAGAGATAAATATTACGATTGAGGAAAAGGGCATAATAAATTCAAAAGGACTCTCTGTTTATGAGCCTTTTACTGCTGTTACAGCACATATCATAGCCATTGCTGAGGAGCATGACTCACAGATGGGATGGTCTTACAGGACAGAAAGATTTTTAAAAAACATTAAGTTTGAAGAAGTTGCCTGTGAAGCAGGGAAAAAAGCTTTGATGCTTCTTAATCCAAAAAAAATTAAATCTTTTAAAGGGTTTGCAGTTTTAGAGCCCTTTGTTGCTTCTGAATTTCTTGAACTTATAAGTCATTCTCTCTCTGCAGAAAACTATCAAATTGGCAGGTCTTTATTCACAGAAAAACTCGGACAGATGGTTATAAATGAAAAATTGAACATTATTGACAATGGATTGCTTCCTGAAAGATTTGGTTCATCACCCTTTGATGGTGAAGGTGTTCCCACCACAGAAAAATTTATAGTGAAAAATGGTGTTTTAGTATCACTTTTGCACAATACATATACAGCCCAGCGTGCAGGAACATCATCTACAGGAAATGCTATAAGAACAGACAGAGGAGTATCAGTAGGACCAACGAACCTTTATATTGAAACAGTAGCAACCTCTGTAGAGGATTTAATAAAACAGGTTGACAGAGGAATCTACATTTTGGAGGTTATGGGCATGCATACAGCAAATCCTGTTAGTGGAGATTTTTCTGTTGGCATTTCTGGAATTTACATAGAAAATGGAGAATTAAAATATCCTGTAAAGGAGTCAGTATACTCCGGTAATATTCAGGAGCTTTTCAAGAATATTAAGGCAGCAGGAAATGATTTAAAATTCTTTGGAAATATCGGGTCTCCAACCCTTCTTATTGAGGGTGCAGATATATCAGGTTAAAGGAGGTCAGAGGTGGATTACTTTTTAACTGAAGAACAAAGAATGATAAAAGACCTGGCAAGGCAGATTGCAGAGGAGCATGTTAAACCTGTAAGAGCAGAACTTGATGAAACAGGTGAATTCCCATGGGAAATTATGAATACTCTTGCGCAGGCAGATATGTTCAGGGTATTTATTCCACAAGAATATGGTGGTCTTGGCACAGGAAGCCTTGAACTATGTCTTGTTGTCGAAGAGCTCTCAAGAGTCTGTCTCGGAGTTTCAACTACCTATGCTGCTAATGCTCTTGGAACTTATCCAATTCTTCTTTTTGGAACTGAAGAACAAAAGAAAAAATACTTACCAGACATAGCAGATGGCAAGCGCCTTGTTGCTTTTGCACTTACAGAACCAAATGCTGGAAGCGATGCAGGAGGAATTCAGACAACTGCTACAAAGGATGGAGATTACTACATTCTCAATGGCAGAAAACAATGGATAACAAATGGTGGAGAAGCAGAAATTTATACAGTCATTGCTTTAACTGATAAAGCTAAAGGTCCAAGAGGTGCATCAGCATTTATCGTTGAAAAAGGAACTCCTGGATTTAGTTTCGGCAAAAAAGAAAATAAAATGGGAATAAGAGCATCGGCAACAAGAGAGTTAATATTTGAAGATTGCAGAATTCCAAAGGAAAATCTTCTCGGAAAAGAAGGTATGGGATTTATTGTTGCCATGAAAACACTTGACCAGAGCCGTGTTGGAGTTGGAGCACAGGGAGTTGGAGTTGCTCAGGGTGCTTTTGAAGAAGCTGCAAAGTTTGCTAAGCAGAGAATACAATTCGGTCAGCCTGTTATAAGTTTTCAGGCAGTGCAACACATGCTTGCAGACATGGCAATTCAGATTGAAGCTGCAAGAGCCCTTGTTTATTCCGTTGCAAGATACATTGACAGTGGAGCAAAGGATATTACAAAGGTTTCTGCTATGGCAAAGACCTTTGCAACAGATGTGGCTATGAAAGTGACAGTTGATGCTGTTCAGGTTATGGGTGGCTCAGGATATATGAAGGATTATCCAGTTGAAAAGATGATGCGTGATGCAAAGATTCTTCAAATATATGAGGGAACAAATCAGATTCAGAGAAATGTTATAGGACAGGCAATTATAAAAGAGTTAACGAAAATGGGAATCTAAATTTTTTGATAAAATCATCACTCTATGTGACTCCCCCATTCCCTGGGGGAGCACAAGCCTCTTAAAATGTTGTATTAAATTTTTTTGATAAATCTCCCTTAAAACTGCTTCATCACAAAGGGAAAGAAAAAATTTGCTTTGAGAGAGATGTCCCTCAACCTTAAATCCTGCCTGCTTTGCCCATTTTTCTAATGCTGTAAAATTTACATGGGCTGTTATGTCCTGGTTACCAATGTTTATATAGGGATTTTCAGTAATTGAATGCTTATAATAACAAAGCAGAGTTCCTTTTTTTCTTTCAGGATGATAGTATTCTTGACAATTATAGCCATAGTCAATAATCAAAACAAATCCCTTTTTTAATTTTTTACTGAGAATCTCAATCAATGATTTCATTTTTAAATTTACTTCTGAACGATATCCTTTTATTTTCAAAACCCATGGAGCAAACTCTTCAATATACTGCAAAGTATTTTTCCTGCAGGGCAAAAGAACTTCAATTAATTCATAATCTTTAAAATCTACATAAACCTCCATAATCTCTTCTGATTCAGATATCTCAAAACATCTTACAGGTAAAGCATCAAAAACTTCGTTACATATAAATACTCCAGTAAACGGTTCTAAATCTTCAATTGAGTTTACCCATTGAGTTTTATCAGAGTGTTGTTTAAGATTTTGCTGCTGTAAATCTTTTAGCGATGGATTTATTTCTACGAGATTGTATTTGAGAGGAATTGAGATTTCATCAAGAATGTCTTTTGCAAGATATCCCATTCCAGGACCTATTTCAGTCACTGTAAAATCCTGAGGACAATTAAGATTTTGATAAACATTTTCTACCTCTTTACTCAATAAAAAACCAAATACTGAACTAAGATGAGAAGCTGTAAAAAAATCTCCCTGCCTTCCAATTTTTATATCAGCTCTTGTGTAGTAACCAAGCTCCGGGAAATAAAGAGCCATTTCCATAAAATCTTCAAAGGAAATGGCACCGCATTTTTTTATCTTTTCAATGATTATTTTCTTAAGCATCAAGACACAAGAGTGAACATTCTCTGAACTGCTTCATAGGCTTTTATTCTTATGTCTTCAGGAACTTTAATTACATATTGATTTTCTTTTAGTGCTAAAAGAACGCTCTCAAGAGTTGTGAATTTCATATTTGGGCATATCATTGTGCTTTTAAGAGGATAAAAATTCTTCCCAGGATTTTCTTTTTTTAGCCTGTAAAGAAGTCCAATTTCTGTGCCAATTATAAATTCTTTAGCCTGTGAGGCTTTTGCAAACCTTACCATTCCACTGGTAGAGGCAACATGATCTGCAAGTTCAATAACTTCAGGACGGCATTCAGGATGAACAACTACCAGAGCATCTGGATGAACTTTTTTAGTACGAATCACATCTTCCTTTTTTATCATGTGATGAGTTGGACAGAATCCATTCCATGCAATAATTTCCTTATATGGAACCTGTTTTTTTACCCAGTCTGCCAGGTTTTTATCAGGAACAAAGATAATTGAGTCAAATGGAACTACTTTTACAATCTGAGGAGCATTGGCAGAGGTGCAGCATGCGTAACTTAATGCTTTGACCTCAGCAGTAGTATTAACATAAGAAATAACAGGTGATGAAGGATATTTTTTTATCCATTCTTTGAGTTCTTTGACATCTACTGTATCTGCCATAGGACATCCAGCCTCAATTTCAGGAAGCAGAACTGTTTTATCAGGATTAAGTATTGCAGCAGTTTCAGCCATAAAATGAACTCCGCAGAAAACAATAACATCACATTGAACCTGAACTGCCTGTCTGCTTAATTCAAGAGAATCTCCAACAAAATCGGCAATATCCTGTATCTCCTCCCGCTGATAATTATGGGCAAGAATTATGGCATTCCTCTGTTTTTTTAGTCTTTTTATTTCTTCTATTATTGTGTTGTCCATATGTAAAGATCCTCCCTGTTTGTGTATATAACAGTTCCATCAGAAAGCACAACAGCTTTAATTGGTCTTTTAATGTTATACCGGGAAGAACTTCCAGAATATCTTAAAGATATTCTTCTTACATAGTTCTTTGTTTCTGCAATATTTGGAATTCTTCCAAGAGTTTCAACAAGACCGGGTCCAGCATTATAGGCAGCAAGGGCAAGTTGAAAATTCCCATTAAATTTTTCAATAAGATATTTCATATATCTTATTCCACCATCTATATTTTGCACAGGATCAAAGGGATCTTTTACACCCATAAGAATTGCTGTACCTGGCATAAGCTGCATTACTCCCATTGCACCCTTTGGTGAAACTGCATAGAGATTCCAGCCGCTTTCCTCCCTTATCATCTCTTTTATTAATCTTGGGTCTACTCCGTAAAATCTTGATCTTTCCTCAACAATCTTTTCAAGCTCCTGTCTTGATATTGCTGAAACTGTGTTTGATGAAGAAAATTTTTTGATTTTGTATGATTTTTTCAAAGATATTTTGTTCTCACATATATTTGTATAGACTCTTTCACCATCAATTATCTTGACACAAATTCTATCAGCAAAGGCATTACAGGTTACAAACATTAAAAATACCACTATTTGCAAAAGTATAAACATGTTAAATTATATCAAAAAAATTCTTCTAACAGCAAAACAACTTCCTGCATTACAATTTCCCTGATCTGATTATTGATATGATCAACCACAAACCAAGAAAAAATGCAAAAACACCTGTAATAAGCCCAAAAAGAGAAATTCCATATATTAAAGGTTTTACCTCAGTTGCATGCATTATTGCTGAACTTAGTATCATAGCACTTACAATAAGAGCAAAGGCAATTTTATTGCTTGCTTTATCAATATCTTTGATAAATTCAGGAAGATTAACATGATACATGCGAACAGTTATCTCATCTTTAACTGCCTTCCTGAGAAGAGTTTTCAATTGAAAAGGAATATTTAAAGCTGCCTCTTTAAATTCATTCAGTCCTTTAAGAGTTTTGTTCAGATAAAACTCTGGATGCAGTCTCTTAGATATGATTTTTTTTGCATAGGGCTTCAGTAATTCAATAATAGATATTTTTGGACAAAGCTGTCTTGTCAATCCTTCAAGCATTATTAAAACCTTGTCAATCAATAAGAGTTCAGGAAGAAATCTCAATCTGTGCTTTAATGCTACTTTCATGATTGATTCAATAAGTTCTGATATTTTAATCTCCTCAATTCTGTAGGTATAAATTGGGAAAAGTAGTTCTTCTATATCTTCCTTGAGTTCTTCTTTAAGTTTTTCTTTATCAATCTCTTCAGGAATAATACCGAGTTTGAGATACTCTGTTATTAATTTGTCAGTGTTCTGATTTATTATTGCCAGTGCTACATTTGCATAAGCTTCTTTGAATTTTTCATCAATTCTTTGAACTATACCAAAGTCCACAAGAGCTATCTGAAAGTTTTCTGTTACAAGAATATTACCAGGATGTGGGTCACCGTGGAAAAATCCGTGATCAAAAATCTGTTTAAAATACATCTCAATTAGCTTTTTTAAAAGAACTTCAATATCAAATCCTTTTTCTTTAATTGCATCTACATCATCAATTCTTAGTCCTTCAACTTTTTCCATAACAAGAACTTTTTCTGTAGTAAACTCTCTGAAGACATAGGGGATATAAACATCTGGGTCATCTTTAAAATTTTCCCTGAAAATCATAGCATTTCTTGCTTCCCTTCTGAAATCAAGCTCCTTTGTAATAGATCGCGAAAACTCATCAACAATTCCGACAGGATCAAAAATTTTACTTTCAGGAACATGTTTTTCAATAAGTTTTGCAAGACTGTTAAGTATTATAAGGTCAAGCATAATCTGTTGTTTTATCCCTGGCCGTCGCACCTTTACAATGACCTCTTTACCATCCTTTAGTACTGCTTCATGAACCTGAGCAATTGAAGCAGAACCAAGAGGCTCAGGATTAATGCTATCAAAAATTTTTTCAATGCTCACTCCAAGTTCTTTTTCAATGATTTCGTAAACTTTTTCTGTTTCAAATGGAGGAACCCTATCCTGAAGTTTCTTAAATTCCTTTGCATAGGCAATGCTTACAATGTCTGGTCGTGATGAAAGAAGTTGGCCAAGTTTTATAAAAGTAGGACCAAGCTCCTCAAAGGCAATTCTCAGTCTTTCAGCAAGACTCGGGACTTTATAGGATGGCCATCTTCCGAAACTTCTTATTCTTTTCTTTAAAGCTATAAATCTCCCCAGATGAATCTGATCAATTATCTGCCCGAATCCATGTTTTATAAAGACATTAATTATTTCCTGAAGCCTTCTTGCTGAATAATAGGTTTTTTTTATTCTAAAGAAATTCATTTATTGAAACTATTATAACACAGCAGATGCCATTGAAATGATTTTACTGAATTTGCCGATATAAAATCATTTCTTGCGTGATAGCTACATTTTTAGATAGAAACTACAGACAGGGAAAATGTCAAGATTCCTCTTAACAAGTAAACAGTCACTTCGAGCACATTCGCAGGATACAAGGAATCTCTAAATAAACGAAACAGGGCTTGTCTATCTCAAATTAGGATTGAAAGTATTTTAAAGAAAGACAGTAAAAAATGACAAAAAACAAAAATATTGTATAAAAATAGTTAAAAACTGGCTATAAATTGTTTTATTTAACCTTGCCTGGAATCTCAATTTCAGGTTATATTAGCACTCGATAAAGTTAGTTGCTAATAATTCATCAATAAAATAAAAAGGAGGGAGGATATGAAGATTAAGCCACTTAAAGACAGAGTAGTTGTAAAGTTTTCATCTGAAGAGCTTGAAAAAACACCTGGAGGAATCTATGTGCCGGATGTGGCAAAAGAAAAACCTCAGAAAGGCACGGTGATTGAAGTTGGTTCAGAGGTAAAAGAGGTAAAAGTAGGTGATACAGTTCTGTTTGACAAATATGCTGGTTCAAAAATCAAAATTGACGATGTAGAGTATTTAATTATTAAAGAAGAAGAAATTCTTGGAATAGTAGAAAAATAAAAAAAGGAGGGGATGATATGGCAGCAAAGCAGTTAATATTTGGTGATTCAGCAAGACAAGCAATTCTTAAAGGCGTTACAATTCTTACAGATGCCGTCAAAGCAACATTAGGACCAAGGGGAAGAAATGTAGTAATTGAGAGAAAATTTGGTTCTCCCAATGTAACAAAAGATGGAGTTACAGTTGCTAAAGAAATAGACCTTAAAGATCCCTTTGAAAACATGGGTGCACAGCTTGTAAGAGAAGTTGCATCAAAAACTTCTGATGTTGCCGGTGATGGAACAACCACAGCAACTGTATTAGCCTATGCAATTTACAAAGAAGGTCTTAAATATGTATCAGCTGGTGCTAATTCAATGGATCTAAAGAGGGGAATTGATAAAGCTGTTGAAGCAGTTGTTGAGGAACTTAAAAAGATTTCAAAGCCTGTTGCAGATAAAAAAGAGATAGCACAGGTAGGAACAATTTCTGCTAATAATGATGCTTCAATTGGTGAACTTATTGCTGAGGCAATGGACAAGGTTGGGAAAGATGGTGTTATTACTGTTGAAGAAGCAAAAGGAATGGCAACAACTCTTGACATAGTTGAGGGAATGCAGTTTGACCGTGGATATATCTCACCATATTTTATAACTGATCCTGAGCGTCTTGAATGTGTTCTTGAGGATGCCTTTATTTTAATTCATGATAAGAAAATTTCAGGCATGAAGGACCTCCTTCCAATTCTTGAGCAGATTGCAAGAATGGGCAAACCCCTTTTAATTATTGCAGAAGATGTTGAAGGTGAAGCTCTTGCCACATTGGTTGTAAACAAGCTAAGAGGAGTGCTTCAGGTTTGTGCAGTAAAAGCACCTGGATTTGGAGAGAGAAGAAAGGCAATGCTTGAGGATATTGCCATTCTTACCGGCGGAACAGTAATTTCAGAGGATCTTGGAATTAAGCTTGAAAATGTAAAGATTGATGACCTCGGAAGAGCAAAGAAAATCATTGTTGACAAAGACAACACCACAATTGTTGAAGGAGCAGGAGATCCTCAGAAGATTCAGGCAAGAATTAAACAGATAAAAGTTCAGATTGAGGAAACAACATCTGATTATGATCGTGAAAAACTTCAGGAACGCCTTGCAAAACTTGCAGGTGGAGTGGCAAGAATCAATGTTGGTGCAGCAACTGAGGCTGAAATGAAAGAAAAGAAAGCAAGAGTAGAGGATGCTTTGAATGCAACAAGGGCTGCTGTTGAAGAAGGAATTGTTCCTGGCGGTGGAGTAGCACTGCTAAGATGTCAGAAAGCTCTTGAGAATTTAAAAGCTGACAATCATGATCAGCAACTTGGTATAGAGATTGTTAAAAAAGCCCTTGAAGAACCAATAAAACAGATTATAGCAAATGCAGGAGTTGAGGCCACCCTAATCGTTGAAAAAGTTAAAGAAAACAGCAACATCAATTTTGGATATGACGCATATCAGGAAAAGTTTGTTGACATGATGGAAGCAGGCATTATTGATCCTACAAAAGTTACAAGAACTGCTCTTCAGAATGCTGCTTCTGTTGCAGGATTGATGCTTACAACTGAAGTTTTAGTATCTGAAATTCCAGAAGAAGAAAAGAAACCTCCAATGCCTTCCCCTGATATGTATTAATTCCAATAAAGGAGCAGACACAATGTCTGCTCCTTATCTTCTTGAAAAACCTTCTGATTTAATGTAATATTCAATTGATGAAAATTCTTCTCATTGAAGACGACAAAGCTCTTGGTGAAAGCATACAGGAGTATTTCAAACTTCATAACATCGAAACAGTATGGATTCACGATGAGAGAAAACTCCCAAATCTTCTTAAAGTTTATGAATTTGATGTGATTGTCCTTGATCTTATGTTAAAATTTTCCCATGGAGAAGATTTAATAACATTTATTAGAGGCAATAAAATAAATACGCCGATTTTAATTCTTACAGCCAAAACCGAGCTTTCAAGCAAAGAAGAATGCTTTTTAAGAGGAGCCGATGATTATCTCTCAAAGCCTTTTGAACCAAAAGAGCTATTACTGAGAGTCAGGGCATTAAGCAAAAGAGTTCAAATAGAAAGTATTTTAAATATCGGAGATGTTACGATCAATATTGATGCAAAAACAATTTGGAAAAATAACAGAGAAATAAAACTTTCAAAAACAGCGTGGGATTTATTAACTCTATTGATAAAAAGAAAGGGAGAAATAGTTAGCTCTGAAACAATTCTAAACTATGTCTGGGGTGGAAAAGCAGTGGGAGATGAAGTTGTAAGAGCTTACATTAAGGAGCTGAGAAAAATTCTGCCTCATGACAGTATTAAAACATACAAAGGAAGAGGATACATGTTAGACAATATAAAGGAGAATTAAGGTATTGAATTTTCAAGTAAAAATATTTCTCACTTTTGCCATATCAGTGGTGCTTATTTTTTCTGTTATAAACTTCATAACAATAAATTTTTTCAAAGAACAGCAACATAAATATGAAGAAGAAATCCTTTCTTTATATAGAGAAATCTTAAAACAAAATAAAAACTATCAGCTTCCTTATTACATAAAAGCATATGAAAATGAATTGTTTTTTGAAGAAAGTTATATCACTGATAGATTCCAGAGATTTTCTAAGACCATATTGATATGGGAAGTTTTACTTATTCTGGTTTTAAGCTATTTGTTCTATAAAATTCTGAATATAATAAGCAGGAAAGAACAGGAAGAAGAAGAATTTCTGAGATTTCTCTTTTTTGTTTTGTCACACAAAATCGGTAATTTTCTCTCAACTCTGAATACAAACATAGAAATATTAAGATTAAACCCAGAAAGCAGAGTTCTTGAAAGAATGCAAACAAGCTGTAATATTATTGGTGCTGAGTTAAAAAAAACAATGGAGACGATCAAAAAACTGCCAAAAACTGCCAGATCAAGACAAAAAATTAATCTGACAGAATTAATTAAAAATGTAAATTCAAAATTTGCATCTGATAAAAAAATCCTTTTTAGTAAGAAAGAAGTTAATGTTTATAACAATTTAGAAGCAATGGAAACCATAGTCTTTTTATTACTTGACAATGCCTTTAGATATGCTCATAGCAAAATTCACATAAAAATTTTCAGGAATGCTGTTGCTATTAGAAACGATTTCACAGAGATTGTCAAAGGCTCTGGACTGGGCTTACAGATCGCAGAATATCTTTGTAGAAGTAACAAACTTCAACTGAAATACAGGGCAAAGGGTGAACATTTTATAGCGGTATTGATTTTTAATTGACAAATAACAATTTCAATTTAGATTAAACTATGGCTGAGGCAGTCTTAGAAAAGAAAAAATACACCTATGCAATTCTTAAAACTTTCACATAACTTTCACGATTTTTATTAATTCATCTAACTATAATGTAAATAAGAAAAAAATAGAGGTTAAAAGTGAGAGGCTCTTTTATTGCCATTTTAATAGTTTTATCAATAATTGTCGTTCCAGTTATCGGCAATTCTGTTGATGAGCTTTTTCTTGCTGGAAAAGTTATACAATATGAACCTGATACTGGTAAAATAAAAATTGAAGTTTTAAGTTCTTCCTGTGCAGGTCTGAGGGAATTTTTAACTGAAAAAGGGCTTCCAAAGGATTTACTTATTAACAAAGTGATTTATTTTGGAATTGATTCATCCGATTGCAATAAGCATAAAATTCATAGAATAACAACTCCTCTTTTAAGGTGATTTATATGAGAAAGCTTTTTTTATTTGTCTTTTTATTTCTGATTTGTTTGCTAATTAAGGATAATCCAGCTGTACAGTCAACTTCAATTGATATGGGAAATTACTGTTATAGTCCTCCATCAATAGCTCAAAGTGCTTCTCCGAATGTTCTATTTGTAATAGATGTAAGTGGTTCAATGTCATGGTGTGCTTATAATCCAGACGCTTCTAAAAGCGGCTGCTGTCTCAACTCATCAGGATGTGGATGGACATACAATGGAAATGAAGAGGGATACTTTAGCCCGGATAAAATTTATCAATATAATTCTTCGACGGGTTATTGGCAAGAAACAACAGGAACTGCTTCTACATGTCCTAACAGGTCTAATGATATAAGTACATCTAAAAAATATCAAGGTGCTTGTCTTAATTTCCTCTATATGAAAAGGGTTGACCTTGTAAGATGGGCAATAACAGGAGGACGCCTTGATTCATGCACATCAAATGATCCAAAAAGATGTGATCCTGAACTTTACGGACAGCCTTCTGCCCAGCTTAGCTGTGATAGTTATGGATGTGTTCTTAAATCAGAATCAGGACAAAGAGTAAAAGTTCCATGGCAAAGGATAACGGATAGTCTAACCTTTCAATTTAGAAATTTAAGTTTGCAACCAAGATTGGGAGTAATGTTTTATAGTGACACAGGTGTAAGAAGTAATAAAGTATACATTGGAGATTTTACTGGAAGTTCTAATTTTGACAGTGTTAATCCATATAAAAATTTAATTGCTGCAATAAACTATGAATCCCCATCTGGTTCAACTCCTACTGCTCCAGCTTTGTGGGATGCATATAACTACTTTGCACAGAATACGCCTGAATATGGAGGTTTTACTCCCCAACAAGGTGCAGGAGATCAGTGGCGTAATCCAATGTATCAATGTTTTGATGAAAATAATAATGGAGTATGTGAGGGAAGCGAGCTCAAGCTTGTAGCATGTGCTAAAAACTTTGTAATACTTCTTACTGATGGACAGTGGAATTATGGTGGAAAGCCGGTGACAAGAACATGCAGTATAAACACAGGATATGAGCGTAATTCAGCAGATCCTGTTGTTCCTGCTTATTGGCTTCACAAAAAGGGATTCACTAATTCAAAAACAAACATTTTTTCCTATGTTGAGGCAATTTATGGCATAGGACTCTGGCTTGGAGGAACAGGAGAAAAATCACTGAAACAGGTTGCCATGTATGGCTCCTTTAATAGAAGCAAACAATGGCCTGACGGTCTTAGTGATTATCCTAAATCATACTGTGGACCAATTGATGATTGTTGTGATGATTCTAACTGCGGTAGAGGAAGCTCATGTGCAAATCTTCCACCATCTTCTTCTGACTGGGATAAAGATGGAGACGGCAAGCCTGATACTTTTTATTCAGCTTCTAATGCAATTGAGATAAAAGAGGCAATAAAAAATGCTTTATTTGACATACTCAGACGAGCTTCCTCTGGTTCTACTGTGGCAACCCTTGCTTCAAGGACAGGAATATCAAGTCTTGTTATTCAGCCATATTTTTATCCAAAATATCAGAGAGATGATGGAACAGAACTAAGCTGGCTTGGATTTTTACGTAGTTTCTGGGTTGACCTAAAACAGAATTTAAGAGAAGACAGTGTGGTAAATAAAATTCTTGATATAGCACAAAATACCTGGGATAAAATTATTCAGTTTATCAAAGTTCAAGACGAGACAAAAATAGCGGTTCTTGTAGGTGATACTGACAGTGGAAACAATGCATGTCAACTTGAAGATATTAAAGACTTAAATCAGGTTAAAGCAGTTTTTGACAGTGGATGCCAGCTTGCACAAAACTCCGCATCAGTAAGAACAATAAAATACAACAAAGACGGAACTCTAACAAATTTCAACACTTCTG
Source organism: Thermodesulfovibrio sp. 3462-1 (assembly GCF_040451425.1). Lineage (NCBI taxonomy): Bacteria > Pseudomonadati > Nitrospirota > Thermodesulfovibrionia > Thermodesulfovibrionales > Thermodesulfovibrionaceae > Thermodesulfovibrio > Thermodesulfovibrio obliviosus. The sequence continues at coordinate 550,068 of NZ_CP144374.1, read as the reverse complement.
AAGCATCATATCTTGCCAGTATCTGGCAGACAGTTGACTCAACAATTGATTCAACAAAGGCTGGCTGCATAATAAGATATCTCAGAGGTGAGGATTTATCAAATGATTCAACATGTAAGAGTCTTCCCTATGTGCAGAGACCGAGAGAATTAAAGATAAGTTCTTTTTGCAATGCAAACCTGACAGCAACATGGAAGCTTGGAGACATAATAAATTCAACCCCTTCGGTTGTCTCTGATCAGCCTGTAAATATTTACCACATAAAATATGGAGATAGCTCCTATGCTGAATTTATTAGAAATAATAGCTATAGAAATCGTCCAACAATTGCGTTTGTTGGAGCAAACGATGGAATGCTTCATGCCTTTAGAGTGGGCACAGCTGTAAATCAGCGAGATCCTGAACACCCTACAAAAATTCAGAATGCACCTAATGATACAGGAACTGATAAAATCGGGCAAGAAGAATGGGCATTTATACCAAAAAATGCCATACCATATTTAATCTGGTATGGAAAATCTGATTACTGCCATGTTCCAACAGTTGATTATAGAACCATTGTTGTTGATGCTAAGATTAACGGACAGTGGAGAACTCTTCTTGTTGGAGCAATGGGATTTGGAGGGAAGGCGATTCCACAGACAAATCCTCAATATTCATCAAGTGTATTTGTGCTTGATATTACTGATCCTACATCACCTCAGCTTGTGTGGGAGAGCCGTCTACCTGATAATACACTCACTCTTTCTTTTCCAGCTGTGTTGAAAGCTGATGATTGGTATTTAGTGATTGGCTCTGGTCCGAATGATCCTAAAGGGGAAAGCTCTTCCACTGCAAAAATATATTTTTTCAGACTTGCTGATGGCTACCTTACAAAAACTCTGACAGTAAAAGACGGGAATCAGACAGTAACAGCAGCAGTTGGCGATATCATGCCTGTTGATTTTGATTTTGACTACTCTGATGATGTGCTTTACTTTGGGACATATACCACAAACTCTGGAAATTTTTACAGGATTTATTTAAAAGGTAAGACCGTATCTGGACTTTCAGATAGTGATATTACTAAAGCTGTTTCAGTTTCAAGGCCAGTATTTGCAGCAGCGAATTTTACTGTTGATGAATTTGGCAAGCTATGGGTATTTTTTGGCACAGGAAGATATCTTAATAATACTGATAAAACAATTTCATATACAAACTACTTTATTGGATTTAAGGATGAATGTAAGGAAAGCGGTTGTAGTTATATTCTGGGTAGTTCAGGAATGGCAAATACAACCAGCACTCAAATTCAGGCAACAGTAACAGAGGTAAAAAAGATCTGCTCCTGTGATTCTTCTGGATGTAGTCAGGTTGATGTTGTTTATGATACAACTGCTGTAACTACAGCAGTTGAACCTGAGCATGGATGGTATTATCAACTTCCTGGAGAGGCTATTATATCTCAGCCGGCTGTGTTTGGAGGAAATGTTGATGTGCTTGTTTTTGCTCCTCCACAAGATATTTGCGCTTATGGAGGAAATACTGAATTGATGGCGTTATATTACAAGACAGGAACTCCTAATCCAAGACCTGCTGTGCTTTCAAGTCTTGCAACCAGTGGAACACAAGGTACTGTAACTGTTTATGCAAAAATTCCTATTGGAAGCGGCGCTCCTCCGTTTGGGAATCCGTTCCAGATTACTCAGGGAACAAGTTCAAAAGAATATACAAAGTTTGTGCAGGTATCAACAGGAGCTGTTTTAAGGATAGGACAACAAGTAGCCCCAGGATATGAAAGCAGGTTCATCTCATGGATAGAAAAATAGCAGGATTCAGCCTTTTTGAGCTTTTGGTGAGTTTTGCTATTCTGTCAATTCTTATGTATGTGGGTATTTCTCAATATGCAAGATATAAAGCAGAAAGAGAGCTTGTGCGTCAGGCAAACATGCTTGCAGATGAAATAAGCTGGATAAGGTCACAGTCAATAGCAAAAGAGCCTCACGGAATAAAAATTGATGTAAAAAACTATATAATATTTAAAGATGATGGAGATTGTCAATTAACTGATAATGATACTATTGTCAGTAGAAATAATTTTTTAACCGGGATTTCAGCAGATACATTAACTGTGGTTTTTGACAGAAGAGGATATTGTTATAATACCAGCTGTGGACTTGGTAGTAGCAGTATTACGCTCAGAAATGATAGAGGATCAACAAGATTAATATGCATCTCTCGGTATGGAAGAATAAGAGTAGAGACAGAGAAATGTCCAGATTAAATAGCAAAGGCTTTACATTGATTGAACTTTTGATTGCAACGATTATTGTTTTAGTTGTCATGCTCGGGCTTTTAAAAGGTATTCTTGAATACGAAAAATTCACTACAAGAGCAAAAATGAAGGACAGAGCAACTGAGATATCAAGACAATTTGCATCTTATATTGAGACTCTTCCCTATGCAAGCGATGGAAGTGGTATTACATCAATACTTTATACAAATAAATCTGAGTGGAATAATGTTCAATGTAGCTCTACATCATGCGTTTTTTTTGAACAACACCCAGAGTTTTACGACATAGGCTCACCAACTCTTTCTAATCCAATTAATGTTTCTTCCAATCTAAGGCTTTATCCATCAGCAAACAATGCTGGCGCACAATGTTCTTGCAAAGGAGGCAACTGTCCTACAACACTTCCAGTATGCACATATGAGGGATTTTCAGGAAGACGAATTTATGTAGCAGTCAATATCGCAAGAATGGTGGATGATTATGGAAGAGAAACTGGCAAGGCAGCATCAGTAATGGTATGGTATTTTGAGCCATTTACAGATGAACTTAAGAAAATGGCAACTCTGGTAATTAAGGAGAAGAAATGAAAAAAGGGTATTCAATTGTTGAAATCCTTATTGTTATTGCTATAATGGGGATTCTGGCTGGAGGGATTATTTCTGCTTATCGCTTTATAGCAAAGGAAAATGTAACAAGGCACTTGTTTGCAAAGCAGGAGTCTGATGTAGCTGTGCTTGTAAATCAACTTTTAAAAGATGTTGAGTCCGCAGGCTTTGGAATTGATGCTAATACATTGGCATCTAACACAACAATATCTGGAGGGACTTTACAATTTCCTTCTTTAGCTTCAAGGGCAGAAAGATGGTCAGGATGCTGGGCAGTAGTGAAGAATGGTACATTAACAATACAAAGTAAGAATTTTTTAGGACAGAACTGTGAGTTTCCCAGTGCATGGTATATTGTCCTTGATCCTGTAAATAAAACAAATTTATGTCCATCAAATTCTGACTATTTATGCAGTGATTTAACAGGTATGAGTGGGATTGCTTTTTATGCTACAACAAACGATGATTATAAATATCCTCAATCTTTTATGGTTATTTATAATCTTACGCAGACAAACTTACCTAAGGAATGCGCCAGTGGAACATGGAATCTTACTAAAACTCTTGGAACACAAGGGCAGCCTGGTTATCAGGCAAAACAGCCAGTTATCTCCTGCGTTTTCCCCAATGGATTTAGAGTCAAAGCAGGAATACAGAGGGGTAATTCAATTAACTATCAAGATGCGGTTTCTTCTTCGGATATTCAAAATCATAATCTTAAGTTATTTCGAATATGCCTGATTTTTCAGGTTGGTTCAGCTCAGAGTACTCCGTCAGCTCAACCAGGGTTTAGTACATTATGCGGAGGAGGTCCTAATATAGATCCTACATGGTGGAATAATACAGGGAGGTGGTATAGATGGAAGGTTATAGAGCAAGATATTTCATTAAACAATTATCAATAAACAATAGAGGAATGGCTCTTTTTTCTGCGATCCTTATAGCTCTTTTTGCATTGTTAGCACTGGCAGGACTTTATTTTGCCCTTATAAAACTGCTTGGCTCATCTCAGACAATAAAAACATATGCTTCAGTGAGAGATGCAGCAGCTGGAGGAGTTCATTCTGCGGTAATAATGATTCAATCAGGTTCATTTAATGAATACAGTCTTGGAGAGTGCACATCTCAGCCTATTGAGATTAATTTTAAACTTTATGGAAGTGATAGGCTTTTTAAAAACAAAATTACAGTGTGTTTAAGTGCATATAAAACTTTACCAGGATATGAAGTAACAGGAGTTGCCTATTCAAAATCAGGCGCAGGTTACAAAGGTTATATTTATACTATAATTTCAGAAGCAGAAGGACCGGAAAACACTCGTTCCAGAGTTGAAGCTATTTATGCAAGATAATTTTTAATTATAGAGGCATTTCATAGGAGAAGTAAATTTTTACGCCTTTTTCTTGAGCATACTGTCTCACAGGTGGTGATGCCTGATAGGTAACTGTTATGAGTATTTTTTCTCCTTTGAGAAGTGATTCAATTTTTTTGATTTTGTTGAGAAAGCTGTCTATGTCTGTCTTTTTAAGCTGGGTTTTGCATTCTCCGAGTATCCATTTTTCTTTACCGTCTGTTCTACCTTTGCCAAAGATGTTTATCTCTTCGTATCTGTTTGGTGAAATTTCAATGTAGTCTCTTTTAATAAAATCTATGGTTTGCAGAGCAAAATCTCTTTTTATTAGTTCAGGTAGTCCTTTGTATGCTCTGTCTTCAAGAACATAACCTACTGTGTGAGTGAGTCCTCCAAGTTGCTCTCTTGTTTTCTTGTGTTCACCTATAAGTTGTCTCAGTTCTTCTTCAGTGCGTTTTTGGGCTTCAGCAAGTTCAGCAATAGTTTGTTCAATTCGGGTAAGTCTTTGTTCGGATTTTGTTTGGGCTTCAGCAAGTTCGTTAAGTCTTTCTTCAGTGCGTTTTTGGGCTTCAGCAAGTTCAGCAATAGTTTGTTCAATTCGGGTAAGTCTTTGTTCGGATTTTCTTTGGGCTTCAGCAAGTTCAGTTACAATGTTTGCCAGTCTTTCAACTTCTTTTTTAAGTTCAAGAAAATCTTCACGTTTTACTACTTCACCTATTGCCTTTTCAATAAGTTTAAGAATTTTCAGAAAAGCAGACCTTATATGCGGATCAAGCTTTTCAAGTTCTTCAATTATTTCACTGCTGAATAGCATAATTTAGTATACTATTTTTTCGCAGTGAATATAAATTTCAAAAACTCTAAATTACTCCCAATGCTTTTCCAACCTTATGAAATGCCTCAAGAACTTTATCAAGGTGTTCATCTGTATGAGTTGCCATATAACTTGTTCTTATGAGCGCTTTTCCAGGTGGAACAGCAGGAGAAACTGCTACATTTGCAAAAATTCCCTCTTGCTGAAGCATCATAACAAACTTGAATGCAAGCTCATCATCTCCTACAATTACAGGAATTATCGGTGTTTCTGCTACTCCGATATCAAAACCCAGTTCTTTAAATCCTTTTAACATTTTATTTGTGTTTTTCCAGAGTTGCTCTCTTCTTTCTGGTTCGTTTTCAATTATGTCAATTGCTGCTGAAACTGCAGCAACTGATGCAGGTGGAGGGCTTGCACTAAAAATGAATGCTCTCGCAAAATGCTTGATATAGTTTATAACATCTTTATCGCCTGCTATAAATCCGCCAATTGAGGCAAGAGACTTGCTGTATGTTCCCATTATAAGGTCAACATCTTTTTCCAGTTCAAAATGTTCCACGGTTCCACGCCCTGTTTTACCAAGAACACCAATTCCATGGGCATCATCAACCATTACCCTTGCACCATATTTTTTGCATAAAGCTACAACTTCAGGAAGCTTCACTATATCACCTTCCATACTAAATACACCGTCAACTACAACAAGTTTAGATTTTCCTTCAGTTTCCTTAAGAATTCTTTCAAGATCTTCCATGTCATTATGCTTGTATCTTTTTACTTCACCAAAGGAGAGACGGCATCCGTCAACAATGCTCGCATGGTCCATTTTATCAATTATTACAACATCATCTTTCCCGATCAATGATGAAATTACTCCAAGATTTACTTGAAATCCAGTGGTAAAGACAAGAGCAGCTTCCTTTCTTGTAAATTTTGCCAGTTTCTCTTCAAGTTCTACATGAATGTCAAGAGTTCCGTTAAGAAATCTTGAGCCTGCACATCCAGTTCCATATTTTTTAATTGCATTGATTGCAGCTTCTTTAACCTTTGGATGATTTGTAAGCCCAAGATAGTTGTTTGATCCAATCATAATCATTTTTCGGCCATTCATTATTACTTCTGGTCCTTGAGCAGATTCAATCATTCTGAAGTAAGGATAAATACCCATGGATTGGATCTTCTGGAGTTGTTCTTTAAATTTAAAACACTTCTCAAAAGGATCCGTTTTTCTTATATCCATTGATTCATTCTGTACCACTTTGCTGTCCATTCCATCCCTTCCTTTAACTTAGTTTTTGTTTTGAATCCGAGCAACTGCTCGGCTTTTTTCGTAGAGCAAACCCAGCATGGCTGGATAAGCTCCTGAAGTTTATCGCTATTTATTATACTTTTTTTGTCAAATTTTTGAAAGACTCTTATGAAAAACATGCCAATTGCCCGAGGAATTTTTATCTTAACAGGTTTTTTACCTAAAGCTTTTGATATAGCTTCAACTATTTCGTCAGTATTGTATGGTTGAGCATCTGCAATGAAAAAGGTCTCTCCAGTTGCTTTATCTATTTTTGATGCATTAATTATACCTCTTACAAGGTCATCCACATATATCATTGAATAGATGCCTTTCGTAAGATATAAAACAATTCCTGCCTTAATCATTTTAAAAAATGTAAGAAAATCACTGTCTCTTGGACCATACACCGCAGGAGGTCTTATTATCGTAATGGGTATTTTATCCTTGAAAAATTTAACAGCCTGCTCTCCAAGAAGCTTGCTCCTTCCATACTCAGATACAGGAGATGGCTCTGTATCTTCTGTTACAGGGATACCATCCAGACATGGTCCTACAGCTGCAAGACTGCTTACATGAATAAATCTTTTGACAGCGAAGTTTCTTTCAACCACTACCTCAGCAAGATTTTTTGTGCCAATGTAGTTTGACTGAAAAAACTCTTCTGGATGGCTTGCCTTTGTTATTCCTGAAAGATTAAACACATAGTCAAAATGCCATTCAATTTTTTTTAAGCTTTCTTTATCCGAAAGATCAGCCTTAATAATTTTTACATTAAGCCCTTTAAGAAAACGAAGTCTGGACGGATTTCTAACTATGCAGTAAACCTCGTAATTTTCTTTTAAAAGAGTCTCTACAAGATGGCTTCCTATAAAACCTGTTCCACCTGTAACAAGAGCCTTCAATTCTTTTTCCTCACCCGAAGAGTAAGTCCCTTTATGTCTTGCACTACAATTTCTTCATCCTTTTTTATTGGTTCATCTGAACGAGCTTGCCAGAGTTCTCCATGAACCATAACCATTCCTGAGGAGCTGTCAATATCAGTTTTTGCAATCCCTTCTAAACCAATGAGTTCTTCCACTCCTGTAACAGGTTTTCTTTTATGGGCTTTATATGCAAGCCTCAGAAGCACACCAAAAAACAATGCTGTTACCAGTGTTACAGGAATAATCACAGAGAGAGAGTTTAAATAAAGGATTCGCAGTATCAAAAAGCATTATTGAACCAAGTATAAAACATATTATGCCACCAAGTGTTAACAATCCATGAGAAGCTATCTTAAGCTCAAGAATAAATAAAATAACACCAAGAAGAATTAATCCTGCAGCAGCATAGTTTATCGGAAGTGTCTGAAGACTGTAAAAGGCAAGAATTAAAGAAATCGCACCAATTATACCTGGTAGAATGCTTCCAGGGTTACTTAGTTCAAAAATAATTCCGTAAATGCCAATCATTAAAAGAATGTAGGCAATGTTTGGATCACTTATGAAGTTAAGAAGCCTTTCTCTGAAATTCATCTCAATTTTATGTATTTTTGCCGACTTTGTGTTTAAAATTGCTTCTCCACGCACTGTTTTTACCTTCCATCCATCTATGTCTTTTATGAGGCTTTCAATATCTTCTGCAATTAAATCAATTACTTTAAGTTTTAATGCTTCTGTTTCTGTTGATGATATACTTTTTCTTACAGCCTGTTCAGCCCATTCAATATTTCTTCCTCTTTGTTTGGCAATTGATTTAATATATGCAACTGCGTCATTTGTTATCTTTTCTGCCATTGTTTTGTCCATTTTTTCACCTACTGCCACAGGATGAGCAGCACCAATATTAGTTCCCGGAGCCATTGCAGCAATATGAGCTGCAATTGTTATAAAAGCACCTGCACTGGCAGCACGAGCACCTTTTGGACAAACATATACAACAATGGGGATTTGAGAGTTCAGCATCTCTTTAACTATGCTTCTCATTGATGAGTCAAGTCCTCCTGGTGTGTCAAGCTGAATTATAACTGCTTCTGCATTTATCTGCAGAGCCTTTTTAATGCCTTTTATTGTGTATTCAGCATGAGGCGGATTTATAATACCATTTACTGTAAGAACCACAATCTCTTTTGCATAAGCTGGTTTAGTAAAACAAAACGCTATAAAAAGAAAAAAGATGCAGTATTTAATTTTTTCTCGCATGAGAAATTATAACAAACTTTTGATATTTTCTTTTAGTAATGCAATTGCTCTGTCTGAAAACTCCCTGTCTATCAATCCCATGCTTGAAGGAGTTTCAAAAACTCTTTCTGGCAGAGTTAAATTTTCAATATCAAAGCCACATTGAACTTTAAAGCGATACTTGTTTGCATAGATTTCTCTGCCTGTTTTTAAAAGCTCTTGTTCAGTTAAATCAAATCCTGCAAGTTTTAAACATTTAACTACAACCTCAGGAGTATAAATCTCCCTGGCAAAAAAGCATATAACAAGGCTTGAAAGAATCTGTCTCCACTGCTCTTCATTAAGAATTTTTTCAACTAATTGTTCTGGCGATACAGGCTTTGTCATTGCTTCTCTGTCAATGGCATATCCAGCAGAGTCAAGATGGCTGTGTCTTGCACCAAATAAATATCCAAGATGAGCACCTAATCCTGTATGATAACCAGGCATTTCATTTTTCCCATATGTTAAAGCAAACTGCCTTCCTCCATATTTTGAAGAAGCGTAATCAATTCCTCTGGCAATGTCTCTATAAAATTCGCTTTCTCCATAAACAATTTTTCTTATTAATTCAACATAAGTATCAGCATGTCCCCATTCAGGAATAATTCCTTCAGTTTGTTTCTCATTTATTATTCCTTTCTGAAAAGCTTCTGTAACCCATGCAAGGATAACTCCTGCAGAGATTGCGTCAACTCCAATATCTTCAATTACTTCGATTAGTTTTAAAACATCCTCAGAGTTAGTAATTGCTAACATTGAACCAAGAGCATAGATAAGCTCATAATCATAAGACAGATAAACCGTTCTATAAAAATAAGGTTCATCTTCATATGGTTTTCTTAATGCTGCAAGATGAATGCATGCAACTGGACAGTGAGCACAGGCAACTCTCCTTCCAAGATGTTTCTGAGCAAAGGCTTCACCAGACAGAGTTTCAATACCTGTTAATTCATTTGTAAGCAAGTTTTTTATTGGAATTCCTTTTGAAAAACTTAGTGGTAGCACATTTGCAGGTGTGCCAAGTTCGTGATATTTTTTCATTTTTTCAGATTCTAAAAGCTCTTTTAGGAGCTTACCATAGAGGCTTTTATATTCTGCAAAATGAGTAACTGGAAGGTTTCTTTTGCCGGATATTACAATAGCTTTAAGATTTTTACTTCCGAATACTGCACCAAGTCCAAGTCTTCCAAAATGTCTGTAAGTTTCCAAAGTTACACAGGCAAAGCTTACAAGTCTTTCTCCTGCTGGTCCAATTCTCATTATTGTTCTTAATCCAGCACCAGGCTCATGTGCTCTTATTATTCTTCCTGCTGATTCTTCCAGTGCCCACAGTGTTGTAGCATCTCTGAAAAAAACTTTATCTCCATGAATTGCAACATAACATGGTCTTTCACTTCTTCCTTTTATAACAATTGCTCCATATCCTGCCATTCTGATAGCAATTGCGCTTCTTCCACCTGCATGGGATTCACCAAGATTTCCAGTATGGGGAGACTTAAACATTGCAATAGTTTTGGATGCTATCGGGAAAAGACCGTTTAAAGGTCCTACTGCAAAAATAATTGGATTATCAGGAGAAAATGGTTCAAGATCATGTGGACAGTTTTCTTCAAGAAGTTTTACTGCAACTCCTGTACCACCAATGTATTTTGAGAAAAGTTCAGGTCTTTCCTCAATCCAGAATCTTTTCTTTGTAAGGTCAATGTATAAAACTCTTTTTAAAATGTCTTCTTTAATCATTTTCTTACAAACTCCAATACTTTGTATGGACAGCTTTTTGCACATTCTCCACATTGAAGGCATACTACTGGTTTATTGATTGAACCATTCCATCCTATTGCATCAAGTATGCAGGCTTTAACACAATATCCACAACCACTGCATTTAGCTTCATTTAATAATATACCACCGCTTTTTCTCACAATCAGAGCATCCTCTGGACAGGCCCTTGCACAGGGCGGGTCTTCACATCCACGACATACGGACACTAAAAAACCTCTTGATATTCCACCATGAGAACGAACCTTTATGCAGGAACTCTCAAGCCCTACTGCTTGATGTGCCCGAGCACAGGCAAACATGCAAATGAGGCATCCAACACATTTTTCACTATCTTTTACGAAAACAGGCATAATGGAATTATAACATGTTATAATTTCAAACTGAAAATGGAAAAGGAAATATTTTTATTTTTTCATAAGACCCTGTCAAACAGTTTCCTGGACTTTTTAATGGTTTTTTTTACACAGCGGGGCTATATTTTATGGCTTCCGGTATTTCTTTTCATGATATACAGATACTTCAAAACAAAAAATTACATAGAAATTGTATATTTAGTTACAGCTATTACAGTCGGCGTATTTATTTCTGATTGGTTTTCTCTTGAAATTAAAAATCTTGTTCAGCGGGTTCGTCCATGTCATACAGAGTATTTTAGGGCAGTTGTTGGATGCACAGCTTCTTACAGTTTCCCTTCAAATCATGCAACAAATGCTTTAACAGTGGCTACTGTTTTAATTCTTTTTGGTAAAAGATTATGGAAATCCAGGTTGATTTCAATCTACGTTATTTCAGTAGCCATGCTTATAGGTGTGTCAAGGCTTTATCTTGGTGTTCACTGGCTAACGGATGTGCTTGGTGGTGCTTTGCTGGGATTAATTATCGGTTACGGAGTTTTTAAAGCTACTTTATCAGTGGTAAACATGAAAAGATTTTTTTACTTTTTCCTTATAATTCTGAGCCTTTTCAGAATTTATTTTATCATTCATGGACCAGTAGATCTCAGCCCTGATGAAGCTCATTACTGGGAATGGTCAAGAAGACTTGATTTAAGCTATTACTCCAAGGGTCCAATGATTGCCTATGCAATTGCTTTTTCAACATGGCTCTTTGGTGATAATCCTTTTGGAGTGAGAATTTTTGCTGTAGTTTGCTCATTTTTGAGCAGCTTTTTTGTTTATAAGATTGGCAAAAAACTTTTTGATGAGAAAGCAGGATACATAAGTGGAGTTCTTTTTCAATTAATTCCTTTATTTTCAACATTTGGTGTGCTTTTTACAATTGACAGCCCCTTTATTTTATTCTGGATTGTTTCAATGTATTTTTTCATTCTTGCAGCAGAGGGGAAGATGAATTACTGGTTGCTTGTTGGTTTATTAATAGGGCTTGGACTTCTTACAAAGTATACAATGGCTTTTTTCTATTTTTGTATGTTCCTTTATTTCTTGAAGAAAGGGTTATGCAAGAACTTAAAAAATCCATGGCTTTATGCATCTTTAATAATTTCCATCATCGTTTTTTCTCCTGTAATGATCTGGAATGCCCAGCATGACTGGGTTACACTTAAACACACTGCAGGGCAGGCACATGTTTATGAGGGATTTAAAATTTCTTTAAAGTATTTTGCCGAATTTTTTGGAAGCCAACTTGCGGTTGTCACTCCGGGAGCATTTATTTTTGGATTGTATTTAATTCTGAGACCTTCAGCCTTAAGCCTTAAGCCTGATATAAAATGGTTTCTTATCTGTTTTTCAACGCCTATTCTTATTTTCTTTTTACTTAAAAGCCTTCAGGGAAAGGTTCAGGCAAACTGGGCAATGCCAGCCTATGTTGTGTTCGTAATTATTATTGCCTATTGCTGGGAAAGAAAAATTTTTCAAAAACTCACATTTCTGACAGTGATTATTGCTGTGTGTTTTACTTTCATAAACTATGCAATTGCATATTTAAATCTACCTGAAAAAATAGATCCTTCAGCGAGGCTTAAAGGATGGAAAGAACTAGGAATAAAAGTTTCAGAAGTAAAAAAATCACTTGAGAATTCTGGTAAAGTAATCATTTTCTCTGATAGATATCAGATTTCAAGTGAGCTTGCTTTTTATGTAGAAGGAAACCCACGTGTTTACTGCATAAATCTTGGCAGAAGAATGAATCAGTATGACCTGTGGCAGTCAATAAATAGTGAACTCCATGGCAAAATTCATGGAATTTATGTTGTTTATGGTCAGAAAGATTCACCAGAACCTCAGGTTTCTTCTGCTTTTGAAAGATGTGTTCCAGAGTATTTTACAGTTTATAAAAAAAGAGTTAAAATTAGAGATTATACGATTTTTAGATGCTACAATTTTAAAGGTATGCAGTTAAAAGTACCAGAAACCTACTGAAGGAGGCAAAAAGGATGGATTTATCAGTTGTAATTCCGCTTTACAATGAAGAAGAAAATATAAAAGAGCTTCATAAAAAGCTCACAGAAATTCTAACTAAATTGCCAATTACTTACGAAATAATTTATGTTGACGATGGAAGTACTGACAGTACATTGAAATATCTTGAAGAGATTCAACAAAGTGATCCACATGTGGTGGTTTTAAGTTTCCGCAGAAATTTTGGACAAACAGCAGCCTTTGCTGCAGGATTTGACTTTGCTCGTGCAGATGTGGTTATTACAATGGATGGAGATCTGCAGAATGATCCTGCTGATATTCCAAAGTTTCTTGAAGCAATAAAGGATGCTGATTTGGTAAGTGGATGGAGAAAAAAAAGAAAAGACCCATTCCTGTCAAGAAGACTTCCTTCCATAGTTGCCAACTGGCTTATTGGAAAGGTTACAGGAGTGAGAATTCATGACTACGGATGTTCTTTAAAAGCCTATCGCAGGGAAGTGGTTAAAAATCTCAAGCTTTATGGTGAGATGCATAGATTTATCCCAGCCCTTGCAAGCTGGTACGGAGTTAAAATAAAAGAGATTGAGGTACAACATCATCCAAGATACAAAGGAAAGTCAAAATATGGAATTGGAAGAACTGTTAAAGTACTCTTAGACCTTGTTACTGTAAAGTTTTTACATAGCTTTTCAACAAAACCAATTCAGTTTTTTGGTCCAATTGGAGTTTTATTCATGGTTCTTGGTGCAGTGATTGTTGGATATCTTGTCTTTCTTAAGATATTTAAAGGCATATCAATTGGTGGAAGACCCCTTCTTCTTGGTGGATTCTTTTCTGTTTTGATAGGCCTTAACTTTATTGGTATGGGACTTCTTGGTGAGATGATTGTCAGAGTTTATCACGAAGCTCAGAAAAAACCAATCTACATTTTAAAGAAAATTCTGGGACCCGGAGATTGAAAAAATATATAAAATTCTTCATTCGTTTTGCTGTAACTGTTTTATTGATTTTGTATCTTTTTAAAAAAATTGATATCACCCATGTTTTAAACACCCTTTTTCTGATAAATCCGTTAATTTTTTTATCTGCCTCGTTTTTATACATTCTTTCTTCTTACATATCAACGCTCAGGTGGAAAATTTTTCTACCTCAGCAGCATTTAAAGGTTTCAGAGCTTTTCTCACTTTATCTTATTGGTTCATTTTTTAATAATGTTTTGCCTGGAATAATTGGAGGCGATTTAATAAAAATTTTTATGATCAAGGAAAAAGCAGGACTTAAAAAGGCTTTAGCATCAGTTTTTATGGAGAGATACACAGGGCTTTTTGCTTTATTATTGATAGGTTTTGCATTTTTCTGTTTGTTTTATAAAAATCTTCCACAGCACAGGCTTATGTGGAGTGTGCCTTTAAGTTTTTTATCATTTATTTTAGCAAGCCTTTTTTTATTACTGCTTGGAAAGATTAAATTTTTCAAAGAATTCCATGATTATGTTTTAAGCTTCACGAGAAAACAGATTTTGCAGGCGATTTTTTACTCTTTCCTCGTTCAGTTTACTATAATTGTTTCAGTTTATGTAATTTTTCTCGGAATTGACATTTCAGTGTCTTTTATTGAAGTATGCATATTCCTGCCAATTATAATACTGATTTCAATGCTTCCAATTTCAGTCTCCGGTATTGGAGTAAGAGAATGGTGTTTTATTATATTTTTCGGAAAATCCTTCGGTAAAGCTCAAGTTGTGGCAGTATCATTGCTATGGTTTATGTCTCAGGTTTTTGCTTCTTTAGTTGGTGGGGTTGAATATTTAAAATTTAAGAAGACGCTGGATATAAAGAAGAAATAAAAATCTTTTTAAATCTCTCAGATTGTTCGGGAATGGATCAGTTTTAAATTTTTCAACTATTTCTGGTTGTGTAAGTTTGTCTTCAATATTGAGATTATATTTTTTAACAATTTCACCAGCTATGTAAAACACATCCTCTCTTCTTTCTTTCAATGAAGGGATTCTAATAAACACAGGATTAATGAGTTTAATAAGAGAGCTTGAAAATTCCCCCTGCGCTGCTTTCACCCTTATATCTTCCTTCCCTATTAGGATAAATTTTACATCAGGAAATTCAACAGGGTTTATGTCACCAACTCTGTAAAACCTACCAGAACTAATTGCTTTTTCAAGTTTATTCTGAAAATTTATCGGCATTCGATCAAATTCTTTTATTACAAGAGTTCCTCCTTCTGCATTTTTTAGCACTCCCCTTTTACCCTTTTTTCCAAGATATCCTTCTTTTATTCCAAAAAATTCTTCTTCAAGAGTTTCTTCTTCTATATCACAAAAAATCATTACAAATGGTTTTTCTCTGCGAGGATTATCCTGAGCTGTATAAAGTGCTGCTGCAAGAAGTCTTTTACCCACTGCTGGTCCTCCATAAATAAATATGTTCCTGTCTTTAGCGTTTTCTTCAAATAAATTTTTCAACATATTAGCAAAAACAGCGTTCTTTGATTCAAACCTGAATTGTTTAAGCTGATAAAATGTTTCAGTGGAGAATTGGAGCTCTTCCATTACATTAAATTCCTTTGCAATGGAAAGGAATCTATCCATTACACTCTGAAGAATTTCAAGAGAATCAGACTCCTTTATACGGAAGTATCTTTTCGCAAGCTCAAGGAATAACTCCCTGTTGTCAACAACTGAAGGAAACATCAAAGCCTGAGCACCATATGCAGAAAGATCTGCAAGTAATGCTAAATCATAGCAACTTTGCAGTGTGGAGCCTTTAGGTGGAACAGGAGTTTTTATATCTTTTACTCCATCTTTCGGAAACATTTTATTCAAAATATTCACTACTTCTTTAAAGGGAGGGCATATAATGTTTCTTTTAAGAGTTTCAATATGATTTGTTCCAAAAACTTTTTCTTCAAGAAAAACCCTGTCTTCTAAGGGAAGTTTTATGAGAAAATGAATTATCCTTCTGTATTTAGGAAATTCATTGGTCATAAAAAGCAATCCAAGACAGGGAAACAATCCTGTAAAAAATGCTTCATCACGATGAATATGAGAAAATTTTTCTGATATCAAAGCTGAGATCTCAGCACTCAAAATTCCATATATCCATATATACAAGTCTTCATTTTCAAGAAAAAGTTCTCTTTGAATTATTATTTCTTCAATTTTTTTTATACCAAGATAGTTTATCATCTGAGAAAAGTTTGTTATTTCTATTTTTCCGCAGGGTTTGTTAACTTCCTGAAATATAAGATAGGCAATGACAGGGTCGTATTTTATTAATTGAGAAATTTTTTGGTCTCCTTCTTCCAAAAGCTCTCTAAATCTGGAAATTGTATGCCTGAATACAGGAAAACTCATCTCATTTATTATAATAAAAAACTATATTTACCGCAATATAAAGGAAGAAAATTGACAGTATTTTAAGATAACAGTTAAGATGATTTTGTTTAGGAATAATGAATCCATTGAAATCTATTGCATCCAAATTTTTAAATAAAGTATTAAAAAATGTATAAAGAAAAAGATTTTGACATAATTGTTGTTGGAGCAGGTCATGCAGGCTGTGAAGCAGCTACAGCCTGTGCAAAAATGGGTCTCAGCACAGCTCTTTTTACCATTTATCTTGACACAATCGCACAGCTAAGCTGTAATCCTGCCATTGGCGGACTTGCAAAGGGTCATCTTGTAAGAGAAATTGATGCTCTGGGTGGCATCATGGCAAAGGTAACAGATATGTCAGGTATTCAATTCAGAATGCTCAATCGTTCAAAGGGACCTGCTGTTTGGTCTTTGCGTGCCCAGGCTGACAGGATTCTTTACAATGTACACATGAGAAAACTTCTTGAAGCAACTGAAAATCTTGCAATAAAGCAGGCAATGGTTGAGGAGATTGTTGTTGAAAATGGCAGGGTTAAAGGAGTAATTACATCCTTAGGTGTTTTTTACGGAGCAAAGGCTGTAATAGTTACTCCAGGAACATTTTTAAATGGATTGATTCATATAGGGCTTGATTCTTTTGAAGCAGGAAGAGCAGGAGAGTTTCCCTCTAAGAGGCTATCAGAATCCCTTAAAAAGCTTGGATTAAAAATTGGCAGACTTAAAACAGGAACACCACCAAGAATTGATGCAAAGACAATTGATTTTTCAAAAACAGAGGAACAATGGGGTGATTTTCCTCCTCCAGCATTTTCATATTCAACAGAGGAAATTACAAATCCACAGGTCCCCTGTTATATCACTTACACAAATGAAAGAACTCACGAAATTATACTTAACAATCTTGACCGTTCACCTCTTTATAGTGGAAAAATTAAAGGAATTGGACCAAGATACTGCCCTTCCATTGAAGATAAAGTTGTAAAATTCAGGGAAAAGCCAAGACATCAAATTTTTCTTGAACCAGAAGGATTAAGCAGAAAAGAATACTATGCCAATGGAATCCCTACATCCTTGCCTTACGATGTTCAGATTGCCTTTGTAAGAACCATTCCAGGACTTGAAGAGGCAGAAATTATGAGACCTGGGTATGCTATTGAATACGATTTTGTTTATCCAACACAAATAAATCATACCCTGGAGGTTAAAGGAATTGAAGGACTTTATCTTGCAGGTCAAATAAATGGAACAAGCGGATATGAAGAGGCTGCTGCACAGGGATTGATGGCAGGAATTAATGCTGCGTTAAAGATAAAAGGAAAGGCACCTCTTATTCTTGGCAGAGATGAGGCATATATAGGAGTTTTAATTGATGATCTCGTTACAAAAGGCACGCAGGAGCCTTACAGAATGTTTACATCCCGTGCAGAATTTAGACTTCTTCTCAGACATGACAATGCAGACCTCAGGCTCAGAGAATATGGATACCGTATTGGATTAGTTGATGAGGAAACCTATGAGAAATTTTTAAAGAAAAAACAAGCTCTTGAGAAGGAAATCAAAAGACTGAAAACCACAATTATAAAACCTTCAGAGCAACTCAATAAAGCTTTGACTGAAGTTGGAACAACTCCCATAGAGGAAGCCATATCCCTTGATAAAATTCTTAAAAGACCTGAAGTCACTTATGAATTTATAAAAAAATTCGCCCCCTCTCAGGAAAATCTTACAAGGGAAATTGAAGAACTTGTTGAAATTCATATTAAATATGAAGGCTATATTGCCAAACAGCTGGAGCAGGTTGAAAGGATGAAGCAGTTTGAGGAAAAAGTTATCCCAGCAGATTTTGATTTTAATCTGCCAGGGCTTTCAAAAGAAGTGATTCAGAAACTTAATGAAGTTAGACCAAGAACAATAGGTCAGGCAATGAGAATTCCTGGAGTTACCCCTGCAGCAATATCAATACTTATGGTAGCTGTCCAAAAGGGCGCAGGCAGTAAAAAATAAATTTATGAAAGATTTAAAAACTTTTCTAAAAGAATGTTTAAATCTCAACGATGAAGCAACGGTTGATAAATTTTTGATTTATCTTGCTGAGTTAAAGAAATGGAGCAAAGTTTACAATCTAACTTCCATTGAAGATGAAAAAGAAATAGTAGTAAAACATTTTTTAGACTCTCTTTTGTATCTATCTTTTATTCCTCAGAAACCATTGAGCATTGCAGACATTGGAAGCGGTGCTGGTTTTCCTGGTGTGCCACTTGCAACTGTAAGAAATGATTTAAAAATAGCATTAGTAGAACCTTCATGGAAAAAATGTGCCTTTTTGAAAAATTTAAAGACAAAGCTTAATCTTTCTAACATTAAAGTTTATCAGAGCAGAGCTGAAGAAGTTGAGGAAAAATTTGATATTGTTGTTTCAAGAGCATTATGGAGCCTGAAAGAATTTGTTGAAAAATGTGAGCATTTACTAAAAGACAGCGGATATTTTTTAATAAGTAAATCCTTTAAACTTCACGAGGAGATGAAACAGTTGCCACAACAATACAGGACAGAGATAAAAGAGTTCAACCTTCCTTATGTAAATGGTAAAAGATATATTGTTAAAATAGAAAAATGCGAATCTTAGGAATTGATACTTCAACAAAATTTGCAGGTATAGCAGTATTAGAAGATGGAAAATTAATTGCTCAATCTACAATGCAATTTATGGCAGGACATTCTGAAAAACTTCTTCCAGAGATTGCTCATGTTCTTGAGATTATGAAAATTCCCATTGAAACAATTGATTATTATGCAATTACTGCTGGACCAGGTTCATTCACAGGCTTAAGAGTTGGAGTAAGCACAGTGAAAGGATTCTGTTTTATGACACAAAAAAAAGTTATTCCTGTTTCAACTCTTGAAGTTATTGCCTGGAGTTTTCCTTATTGTAAATATCAAATATGTCCGATTCTGGATGCAAGAAAAAGTGAAGTTTTTGCTGCTTTGTTTAAATGGACAGAAACACAAATTCAGCGAATTAAGGAGGATTCTGTAATTAATCTTGAAGCTTTGATCCAGTGGATTAAAGAAAAAACAGTATTTATTGGAAGTGGTGCAGAACTTTATAAAGAAAAACTGATTGAAAAGCTTGGTAATAAAGCTATACTATTACCTCAGGTATATTCACTGCCAGATCCAGCCATTGTAGCCTTTGTTGCATTACAAAGATTAAAAGAAGCAATTCATGCAAAAGATTTAAAGCCTGTTTATCTGAGGAAATCAGAAGCAGAAATAAAATTTGGATGAATTTAATTATAAGAAAGCTTAAAGAAGAAGACCTTTTAGCGGTTTTAGAGATTGCAAAACAGAGTTTTTCTATGCCCTGGTCATTAAAATCCTTCAGAGAGGAGCTTTTAAATCCTCAATCCATTCTCAAAGTTGCTGAATTTAATGGAGAAATTGCTGGTTATATAGTTTTGCGAAAAATACTGGATGAAGCAGAACTGCTTTCAATTGCTGTAAAACCTGCACTGAGAAGAAAGGGAATTGCAACAGAACTTATGAGAAATCTTCTGGATGAGATAAAAAACTCTGTAAAATCCTGTTTTCTTGAAGTAAGGGTATCAAATACACAGGCAATCAGTTTTTATGAAAAGATGGGATTTAAAAAAGTGGGAATGCGAAAAAAATATTATCTTTTACCTGAAGAAGATGGGATTATTATGAAACTTGATTTAAATTAATAAAACTCGGGCTTTAAAGTTCTATTCATTAAATCCCATGCTGCCTGTCGAGGTGATTTACCTTCATAAATAACCTGATAAACTTCAGATGTAATTGGCATTTCCACATCAAGTTTTTTTGAAAGTTGCATCAAAGAAAAACTTGTCTCAACCCCTTCTGCAACTCCTCGCATGCTTTTTGAAATCTCTTCTAATGATTCACCTCTGCCAAGCCTGTATCCAACAGTGAAATTTCTTGAGAGCTTTGATGTGCATGTGAGAAAAAGATCCCCAAGTCCACTTAATCCTGAAAAGGTTATCTCTTTTGCTCCCATTTTTTTACCAAGCCTTATGATTTCATGTAATCCCCTTGTAATGAGTGCTGCTTTTGCATTATTGCCAAGCTCAAGAGCATCACAAATACCAGCGGCAATTGCAATAACATTTTTTACAGCTCCTCCGATTTCAGCTCCCAGAGGATCATCGTGTTCATATACGCGGAAATATGGAGTGTTAAAGATTTCCTGTAAAAGCAGTCTCTGTGTTTTTTCAGCACCAGATATTGTTACAGCTGTTGGTTTTTCTTGAGCAACTTCAATTGCAAAAGAAGGACCTGAAAGCACATAAGCCTTTTTATTTAGTATTTCTTCAAGAATCATTGAAGGTGTTTCTAGAGTTTCTTTTTCTATGCCCTTTGAGACACTTACAATTATATTTTCATCATTTAATTTACCCCTCAGGGAAATAAAAACACTCCGGATATGCTGAGTTGGAACAACATTTATAATAAATCTTGCTTTTTTAATTGCTTCAAATATATCATCAGTGGCAATTAAATTATCTGGTAGTTTAATGTTAGGTAAGTATAAGGGATTCTCTTTTTTAAAATTAATAGCATCAGCAATCTCTTTTTTTCTTGCCCAGACTATTACATCAAATCCTTTTTTTGAAAGTAAGGAAGCCAGGGTTGTTCCCCAGCTTCCTGCTCCTATTACTGCTATATATGACATATTATTTTAATTTACCAAACTCTTTAAGTTTGAGTTCCTTTCTTTTTATCTTACCACTTATTGTTTTTGGAAGTTCTTCAACAAATTCTATTTTTCTTGGATATTTGTATGGTGCTGTCTCTTTTTTCACAAATTCTTGAATTTCCTTAACAAGACTTTCAGAAGGCTCATAATCCTGGGCAAGAACAATAAATGCTTTAACAACTTCTCCTCTAACTTCATCAGGACTTGCTACCACAGCAGCTTCCTTAACAGCAGGATGCTTAATAAGAGCACTTTCAACTTCAAATGGACCAATACGATATCCAGCACTTATTATGACATCGTCTTCTCTGCCAACAAACCAGAAATATCCTTCCTCATCTTTATACCCTCTGTCACGGGTAAAATACCATTCGCCTCTGAAGGCAGCAGCCATCTCTAATTTGTCGCCAATGTATTCCTGAAAAAGTCCGACAGGTCTTTGAGGATTTATTTTAATTGCAATGTTTCCCTCTGTATCAGGAGGAAGGGGTTTTCCTTCATCGTCAACAATATCTATTTCAAAACCAGGGGTTGGAAGTCCTGTTGCTCCTGACTTCATCGGAACAAATCTGAACATAGCAAGAGTATTTACTGTTTCTGTTTGCCCATATCCGTTGTAGATGTATTGTCCAGTAGCTTCTTTCCACAGGTTAATTATTTCAGGATTTAGAGGCTCACCTGCTGCAACAAAGTGTCTTACTGTTTTAAATTTTAATTCACTCAAAGGAATTTCTTTGACAATCATTCTATAAGCAGTAGGAGGTCCACAGAGAGTATTTATTTCATATTTTTTTAATGTTTCCACAATCAACGAAGGTGAAAACTTTCCTTTTCTATAATATGTAAAAACCGTTGTTCCCATATTCCATGGTCCAAAAAAGCTTGACCATGCAGCTTTTGCCCATCCTGTGTCAGAAATATTCCAATGAATTTCATCAGGCTTTAAATCAAGCCAGAATTTCCCAGTTATTATATGAGCAAGAGGATAACTCACCTGAGTATGAAGAACCATCTTAGGTAGCCCTGTTGTCCCTGATGTAAAAAATATAAATGCTGGGTCATTGGAAAAGGTTTTCTCACCCAGAAATGCTTCGCTTTTTAGCAGTTCTTCATATTTATGCCATCCAGATTGATTTTCAGTATTGATTAAAATCACATCCTTACCGTATTTATTAACAGCTTCTTCAATTTTTGGGGCATTTTCACTGTCTGAAACAACAGCTTTCACATCAGCTGCTTTAAGTCTGTATTCAATATCTTTTGCTGTAAGAAGTGTTGTCCCAGGTATGGCAACAGCATTAATTCTCATAGTTGCAAGAACAGCTATCCACCATTCAGGTTTGTTTGGAAGTAGTATTAAAACTTTGTCACCTTTATTTATTCCTAATTTTTTGAATCCTCCAGCGAGTTTGCTTGAAAGTATGGTTAAGTCGCGGAAACTGAATTTTTTTAATTCATGTCCATCTGTCCAGATTAATGCTGTTTTGTCATTCCATTTGTCAAAAACATCCAGAGGAAAAGAAAATTTCTCGGGAACATTGAGTCTAAAGTTTTTGACTTCTTCATAGTAATTTTTCATAGTTTCTTGCATAGTACCCTCCATTAGTAATTTGCATAATCTAAAATTATAAAATAAAAGATTAAAAGTTTCAAATTTTTGTATTGACACCTGAATTTAATGAGAGAGTTAATAAAACATTTGTAGAGTATTCAGAAAATTTTTATGCCCTTGTCTGTTGAGAAGCTCTTACTTTAAAACCCTGAAAAACAGCGTTAAGATTGCAACAAGAACACCAACCTGCCCTGCCCAGAATATAAACATCCACTTTATAAGCGTAGTCTTTACTTTTTCTATTTTTACTTCAAGCTCAGCTTTTAGCTCAGCAATGTCTTGCTTTACTTCAGCCCGAAGCTCAGCAATGTCTTGCTTTGTAGCATTCCTTAACTCAGCAATATCTTGCTTTGTTGCACTTCTTAATTCAACAATATCCTGTTTTGTAGCAAGCAAATCCTTTTTTCTTTCAAACTCTTTCTCTACTCTTAAATCAATGAATTCAAGAAGAGTTTTTGCAGATTCCTCTCCAATCTTGTTTCTTAATGCATCATAAATTTCTATCTCTGTCACAGGCATAGTTAAGTATAACATAAAAAAAAGATTTTGAAAAACTGTTGCTTATTCCCTAAGCCTGAGCTTTAAAATCTTCCAGTAAAGGTAAGTATAAAATATACAGAAAAAAATTCAACAGACAATAAGAATTTTTGTATTATCCCAGAATAAAAGAGCAGGAACAATTGCAAATGCATTAATAATCCAGAGAAAAACAGAAGTTAAAGGATTCCTAACATCTGGAGCATAAAGATTTAAAAAGCGTTTTATAAAAATTTTATAAATTATCATATGAAGATGAAGTCCATCTGGGCTCATAGCTGATCTTTTTCTTAAAATGCATTTTCTATAAATAGAAAAGAGGGTTTCGTAAATCGGATAAAGATTTACCATAAACACAAACCAGGCAGAAACTTGAGGATGTTTTTTTACAAGAAGGATACTACAAATCCCTATTAAAAACCCCGTAAAATATGCACCTCCATCACCGAGAAAGACAAAGCCAAAGGGATAGTTCAAAAGAAAAAAAACCAAGAAGAGAAAAAGAGGCTATTACACATATACTTGTTATCTCATAATCTCCAAGTTTATAGGCAACAAAAGCAATAGCCATAAAAATCATTATGGAAACCATGCTTGCAAGCCCGTTAAATCCATCAATTATATTTATAGCATTAACTATTCCAACAATAGCAAAGGCTGTAAACAAAAGTGAAATTATCTCAATTTTCAAAAGGGGATCAAAAAAAGGAAGATCAACTCTTATAATTTTTACTTCAAGAAATTTAAAAACTAAAAGTGCTGAAATTATAAGAAAAATTATTCTAATTTTAGGGGAAAGTTTTCCTGAAAGGTCTTTCTAAGAGACCTGCTAAAAAGACAGGTAAAGAAAATAGAACCAAGAGAGGAAAATTTGCTAAAAGCAATGCTAAAGTAATTCCTGAAAATACAGCAAGCCCACCGACTCTTGGAGTAGGGTGAGTATGAAAAGTCGAAGGTCCGATATGAAAATAATCACTAAGAAAAGCTCTATATTTTTTAGCTAAAATAATAATTAAAAGATTGACAAAAAAAGCTATAGCTACAAACTTAATCATTTTTTAACCTCGTTTATATCTGTCTTCAAATCTTACAATATCGTCTTTTTTTACGTATTCACCAACTTGAACCTCTATTATCTCAAGTGGGATTTTACCTGGATTTACGAGTCTGTGTTTTGCAGTCTTAGGGACAAATACATTTTCATTTTCGTGTACAAAAATCTCTTTTCTGTTTCCTTCTGAATCTTCTAAGATAACTTTTGCAGTTCCTTTTACCACTACCCAGTGTTCACTTCTTTTTATTCTGTACCTTTCCCTTTTTTCAAGCTCAGTATAACTTGCCCAAGGTCTATAAACTGTTTTATAAAACTCTGTTATTTTTTTTTGTTTCTGGGTTTTCTTTTAATATGGACACTAAATCTTTTATCTTCTGTCCTTCACCTTTTTTGGCGACAACTATTACATCCGGTGTTTCTATAATCATAAGGTCTTCCACTCCAACTGTGGCAATAATTCTTTCGTTTCCAAGAATTAATGAGTTTTTTGTATCTATATCTACAACCTTTCCGAATTTTACATTTTTATTCTCGTCTTTATCAAGGACTTCATAAACACTATCCCAAGACCCAATATCAGACCAAACAGAGTGTTTTTCAAACTCTTCAAATATTGTTTTGATAGAAAATGCAAACATTCCACTGTTCCAGTAGTAATTACCTGACATTATGTACTTTTGAGCGGTCTTTAAATATGGTTTTTTCATGGAACTGGTATTCGTTGTTAGTTATGATGACTATATCGTTTACGTTTTCAACAGCCTTTAAACATCTTTCAACTGTCTTTTGAAAAAGGCTTTTACTTGAATCTATACTCAAAAACTGTTTAGGAAAGTTCTTCCTCGACAAAGGAAAGAGCCTTGTTCCGCTACCACCTGCCAAAATAACAGCTTTCATGATGTATACCTCTCTTATTTTTAATAAAAACCAACGAAAGATTAATACTAACATAAATTACCACGTCCGAACAAAATTAATCAAATTTTTATTACTCTTTCCTCCGAACCTCACTTTGACTAAAATATTGATGAATAATTCTTAAAAGAAATTTAGGATTAGAAACTATATTCCTCCTCCACAATCTGTAAGGTTCCATTAAAAATCTTACAAACCATTCTAATCCCATTTTTTGAAAAATAGGATGTGGTCTCTTTTTAATTCCTGCATAAAAATCAAAAACAGCACTGATTGGTCCTAAAAACTTTACATCTAATTTGTCTTTATTCTTATAAATCCACTTTTCCTGCTTAGGAGCTGTCATCCTAAAACATCTGGTTTTACTTTGTTTATCATTTCTAAAATTAAACGATTTTCTTCCTCACTGAACTCGGATTTAAAAGGAGGAGAATAAGTTCCTATAATCCTTATATTGGGAAAATCCTTTTCCATCCTTTCTCTTATTTTTTGCAATGCCTTCTCTGTAGAACCAAGAAAAAAATAAAAATATGATTTTTTCTTGTTCAATTCCTTGCTTACACCATAAAAAATGTCATATCCAGTAATACGACGACGGATATTACCTTCAAGTATCTTAGATGCTAATACAATACCTATACCATCAGGCACTACAAGATCAGCTTTCTCTATCGCTTCGCGGAATAGGGAATCAGTTCTTGCAACTTCCAAAGAATGAGGATTGGCACATACGAAATATTTCTGTACTGCAGCCCCATTTGTCAAGACATTTTTTATGCCCTAAAGTTGTAGAGGTCATGCTGCCTCCAGGAAATATTCTCTCTTATACTCAGCCTCAAATTATTCTGGACTTATATAGCCCAGCCCACTGTGCACGTATAGTTTGTTATAATCAACCTCTATCCATCTTCCTATCCTTTCCCTTGCCTCCTCAAAACTCCCAAACTCATTAAGCCAGATTACCTCCTCTTTTATTGTCCTCATCATCCTCTCTGGTATCTGCATTGCCCTTTGGATTATCATAACTGGTGAATATCTGCTCAATACCGAGTGTTGCCATATTCCTCATAAATGAGGTAGCTGTCGGCTGCGAACCATTGTCACTTATAAGTTTTAGCCCTTGCCCTCTTACACCATCTGGAAATTCCTTCTCTACTGCCATCTCCAGTGCCTCCTCCCATTCTCCTGCCCTGCTCCTTAATGTGAGATTCCAGCCCACTATCTTCTTCGTATACCAGTCAAGCACTATTACCAGATATACCCATCCAATAGAAGATACCATGAATTCCGTCATATCTATTCCCCAATACTGCTTCGGTCTTTCAGCCCTGGGTTTGCTCCTCTGAGAACTCCTCTTTGCCTTATGAACTGTCTCGGTGTAAGTAGCCCATGTTTCTTCATGATCCCCTGAACCCTCTTGTGATTCACCTTTAAGCCTTCTCTATGCCTTAGCCAGGCAGTCACTCTCCTGTATCCCCAAAAGGGATGCCCTGTCTTTATCTTTTCGACAAGCTCGTTATCCCTTAAGAGATACTTCCCTCTCATTAACACCTTTCCCCCTGGCAGCACTATAATAGCTGCTCCTTGATATCCCCAGAGCTTTACAGGCATCTTTTATGGTGTATCCTGAACCCTTAAGCCACTGCACCGCCTCTACCTTGTTCCCATTAGCTCTTCCGTTTTTTTTAAAATCTCTATCTGTATGGCCTGCTTACCATTATCTTCTGAAGCCTCTCTATCTCTGCCCTGTAATGATTATCATCATATGAGCCATTTATAAGCCCCCTTTTCCTTTAGCCCCTCAAGGACTATTGCCAATTTTTCATCTACTGTCCATTTCCTCTGTTTCATTCTTTTTACCTCCTTGATAGGTTATTTCCCTCTGCTTATGCAGAAAGTCTGCAGCTCTTCAACCCTCGGCTGTCCAGTCAGAAGAGGGAGTGAGAATGCCTGGCTCTACACATTTACCGTGTCCACTCCCTATGGGGGTCAGTATAGTCTGTGCAAACGGCTTTTGATACCTGTGGTCAAAAAAGAAGATATGAAGGTCCGCTGGGGAAAGTTTAAATTTTGTCGCAGGGTTTAAGATTGAAGTGTCAATTTGAGGGAGGTTGTAGAGGGAAACTTTAATGCCCGAAAAATCAGCTGTGTCGCTGAGGAACACCTTTCCGGCGAGCGTTTTCCCCGACGGTTTGTTGGGAGAACAAGCGAAGAAAAGAAAGATTAAAACAAGTATGATAATTTTCCATATAGCCGACGCCAAATCAAATTTTTCTCAATTTTCAATAAGCGTTCGGGTCACCTTTTATCATTATCTGCTGTTTTTATCTTCAGCAATTGTTCTAATTACCCTCGCTGGAACACCAGCGACGATAGTGTAGGGTGGAACATCTTTGATAACTATTGTTTGTATGTGCCATCTGTTCTCTAAAAACTATCCATAAAACCAAAACACTTGTCATAATAAACTGTGGAGAGTCAGTATTGACTTGACCATGAACTAACTAGTTATTTTCTTACAAAAATCTTGTAAAATCTTTTTTATCAGGAGATCTGAGTTACCATTAATCATTATTTTTCCTATATTATCTAAAAAATTTTCAATTTCATTAATGGACAAATTTTTATTTTCTTTTGCAATGAAGATTTTTTCATACTTTGTTGCTATAGTACCTTCTTCTGCAGTCAAAATATCCTCAAAAAGATTTTCACCTGGTCTTATTCCTGTGAATTTTATATCAATATCTTTATAAGGCTCTAAGCCATGAATTCTTATAAAAGTTTCAGCAAGATCAATTATCCTCACTGGTTCTCCCATATCAAGAACCATAATTTCTCCACCCTTGCCTACTGCTGAAGCTAAGAGAACTAATGAAACAGCCTCAGGGATAGTCATAAAGTATCTTTTCATATCTGGATGAGTTACTGTAAGTGGACCACCCTGTTTTAATTGTTCTAACCACACTGGTAAAACACTCCCTCTGCTACCAATAACATTGCCAAATCTTACAGAGATAAATTCTGTTTTACAGGAATCATTAAATGCCTTACATATGTATTCAGCCACTCTTTTTGTTGCTCCCATAACACTTTTCGGTTTTACTGCTTTATCTGTAGAAATAAGGACAAATCTTTCTACATTGTACTGTGTAGATAGCTTTGCTAAATTATAAGTTCCAAAGATGTTAACTTTAACTGCTTCATCAGGATTATACTCCATCATTGGCACATGTTTATAGGCTGCTGCATGAAAAACTATATCAGGTTTAAATCTCTCAAAAACTTTGTTCATTTTTTCAAAATCCCTTATATCTCCAACAATAAAATGTAATTTTCCGCTGTAAGGAATTTTACTTATTTTTACTTCCATATTGAATAGTTCTGTCTCATCAATGTCAAGAAGAATAAGCTCTGAGGGGTTGAACTGTAGTGCGTGCATAACAATTTCACTTCCGATTGACCCTCCTGCTCCTGTGGTAAGAATTCTTTTTCCCTTAAGAAAAGATTCAACCTTTTTAAAATCTGTTCTAACAGCCTGCCTTGCTAAAAGGTCTTCAATCTTTATATCTTCAAGCTTTTTTAGAGTGATTTCAGGTTTCTCAAAATCGTATATTTTGGGTATTATTTTAATTGTCTTTACCCCGCAGTTTTTCGCTTCAATATAAATCTTTGTAAGTTTTTTATGACTAAGTGAATTGATTGATATTATAATAGCTTCTACATTGTAATCTTTGACAATCTTTTCAAGATTTTCAATGCTATCCAGAACTTTAATATTATGGATATACGCTCCGATTTTTCTTTTATCGTCGTCTAAGAAACCAATTGGATAAAACTCAGTGTAATTTTGTCTTTTTATATCTCTTAAAACCATCTCCCCAACATTTCCAGCACCAACTATTATTGTCCTTAACCCTTTTTTAATTTGCCTTCCTTTGATTATTTCAAGATAAAATCTTTTTGATATTCTCAAAGTAGAAGTAGCAATAAAGAAAAGCAAGCTATCAATAAAAACTACACTTATTGGAATAGATGAAAAAGCCCTGTAAAACTTTAATGGTAGGATTTTTGAAAAAGGGGTATAATTTCTTAAAGCAAAAACACTGGATACTAAAACAAGTGTAGCAATTAATGTAGAATTGCCAATTTTTAAAAGCTCTAAGAGAGAAACATACCTCCATGAGATTTTGTAAAGATTAAAAATATAAAAAAGAGCAATCTTAATGAAAATAAAAAATGGGAAAGCTATTACAAACAATCTAACATACTGGGGTGGAAGACTAAAATCAAAACGAATTAAGAAGGCAAAATAAAGAGAAAATATGGCAATTAAAATATCTGATACTAAAAAGAAAACTGTTCGTTTAAAAGATGTTGGTTTTAAAAGATTTTTAAGAAAGTTTTTTATTCCGTCCATTTATTACTTTTTCATAACTTTCATTACTGCTTCCATAATATCTCTGTAATTTGGATAATAAGCTTCTTCTAAAACTCTATTTGCTGGTGCAGGAGCATCTGGTAAAGCGACTCTTCTTGGTGGTGAATGAAGATAATCAAAAAGATTCTCCGATATAAATGCTAATATTTCTGCCGAAAAACCTCCTGTCTTCCAACCTACATCTGCTATAACAACTTTTCCTGTTTTTTTTATAGATTGTAAAATTATTTCAGTATCATATGGTTTAAGACTTCTCAAATCTATCACTTCTGCATCTATGTTGTGTTCTCTTCCTAAATGATCTGCTGCTTTTAATGATTCTAAAACCATATAAGAAATACTAATAATGGTTATGTCTTTGCCAGTTTTTCTTATAACTCCTTTACCTATTGGAACAGAATACGTATTTTCTGGAACCACACCTTCAATTCTGTAAAGCCATCTATCGTCTATATAGACAACAGGATTTGGATCCTGAACCGCTGAAATCATCAATCCTTTTGCATCATATGGGGTTGAGGGCATCACAACTTTTAAGCCTGGAACATGGACAAAAAAATTATGAAGAGCCTGAGAATGCTGTGCTGCCTGTTCACCGCCTCTATTTATTATTCCCCATATTACCACAGGAACATTTAATTTACCTCCAAACATATAATGCCAATTTGCTGCCTGGTTAATAATTGGATCCATGGCAAAAAGCATAAAGTCCATTCTTGGATGCACAACAATTGGTTTCATTCCTGCGATAGCCGCACCAACAGCTGCTCCGGTTACAGCATTTTCAGATACAGGTGTATCTATAACTCTCTCAGAACCGAACTTCTCAAGAAGACCTCTACAAGTATTCCCAACATACCAAGGGCTTTTAACTCCCTGTCCTATAATAAAAACAGACTCATCTGATTCCATCAATTGATGAAGAGATTCATTTATTGCCAAACTATACTGAAGTTTTCTATTCTTTGAAGACATATTTATTCACCTCTTCTTTTTTTGGATTCGGGCTATTATTAGAAAAAATATGAGCCTTTTTTACTTCTTCCTCTATCTTTCTTTTTATTTCTTCTATCTCTTTATTTGTGATTATTTTATTCTTAATAAGAAATCTCTCAAATCTTACAATTGGATCTCTTTTCCTCCATTTTTCAACTTCTTCTTTTGATCTGATATCTGTATGAACTCCCTGAATATTATCATCAGGGCCTACATGACCTCTAAGTCTATAAGTAATGCATTCTATAAATACAGGCCCATTTTTAGACCTGCATAATTCAACTGCTTTTTTAGCAGTTTCATAAACTTTTAAAACATTATTCCCATCAATTCTAAAGCTTTTAATTTCAAATGGTATAGCAAGTCTATAAATATATGGATTAACCCTACATTCTCTAATTGGCATATGAGTGGAATAGAGATTATTTTCACAAACAAAAATGATAGGTAGTTTTTTTAGGGCTGCAAAATTTAGACATTCATGTAAAACTCCCTCTCCTGCTGCACCATCACCAAAAAAGCTTACTGTTACTCTATCTTCTCCTTTTATTTTAGAGGCTAAAGCAGAACCTACTGCCAGAGAAATAGTTCCAGCAACAATTGGTGCAGCTCCAAGAAGTCCAACTTCAGGACAAATAAGATGCATTGAACCTCCTCTACCTCTTGAACATCCTGTCTCTTTACAATATATTTCAGCAATCATTTCATTTAGGCTACCACCTTTTGCAATGTAATGACCATGTGATCTATGATTTCCAAAAATGTAGTCTTCCTTTTTAAGGGCTGCACATATACCTACAGCTATTGCTTCCTCACCAGAATAAAGATGACACGGTGTTTTTATTATGCCTTCTAAGATTGGCTCAACAAGGCTCTCCTCAGCAATTCTTATTTTTAGCATAGTTTCGTATAAATCCAATAAAAATTTTTTAGAATATTTCATTTTTCCTCATTAATATATTTTTTCTTTGTTATAACTGTTAAAACAGTCAAAAAAATAATTTTTAAATCTGTTAAAAAAGAATGCTCATTAACATATTTTAACTGTAGCTTTATTTTAGTAGGTCTTATCTTTTCCATATATGTTTTTTCTGGATCAGGAGAACCAGCTAAAATTGCTCCTTCATCAGGATTCCACAGAGATGCCCAATCTGTTATTCCAGGCTTTACTGTTAATATCTTCTTTTCTTCTTCAGTAAACATATTAACATAAAATGGAACTTCAGGGCGAGGACCCACAATGCTCATCTCTCCTTTCAAGACATTTATTAACTGTGGCAGTTCATCAATCTTATATTTTCTGAGAAATCTTCCAATTTTTGTTATTCGTGGGTCATCATCAGCTGTAGAAGGACCTCCAATCTTTTCAGCATCTACAATCATTGTTCTAAACTTATATATCCTGAAAGGCTTCCCATATTTACCAACTCTTATCCCACGGTAAAAAATAGGCCCGCTATCTTCCTTTTTAATTAAATAGGCGATTACTAAAAAAAGAGGGGTTAGAAAAATTAATCCGATACTTGAAACTATTATATCAAAAGCTCTTTTAAGCATACTTGATCCTACTTGCTACCATATCCGTAAAACTCTCGAATTTTATTTGCTACATAGTAAACATCATCGTCAGTTAAAGATGTATTCATGGGCAAAAGAAGACATCTTTGGAACATTTTTTCTGTAAATGGAAGTTTTACATTAAACCCAAGTTTTTCCCATTGATGAACTGCTTTGCCACCCCACTGGATTATTGTTCCGATCCCATTTTTACTTAAATATTCTTTAAGTTCATCCCTTCGTTCGGCTTCTATTTCATAGTTTTGATATATGTCAAAATGCTCAGGATCACTGTTAGGCGCAGGAGGAAGACCTATCTCTTTTACATCTCCGAGCAGGCTCTGATAAAGACCTGCTATTTCTCTGCGTCTGGAAATCTCTTGCTCATAGAAAGAAAGTTTATAATTGAGAATAGCTGCTTGTATGTTATCTAGACGAGAATTGAATCCCCATATTATAACTTCACCTGTTTCATCCCTTCCATGGTCTCTAAGCATTCTGAGTTTTTTATATATTTTTTCATCATTTGTAAAAACTACACCTCCATCTCCGAGACATCCAAGTGTTTTAGCAGGATAAAAACTCACAACCCCAGCAAGACCAAAAGTTCCTGCACATCTTCCTTTAAATTTAGAGCCCAGTGCCTGAGCAGCATCTTCAACAATAATTAAATTATTTTTATCAGCTATTGATTGTAACTCATCCATGTTAGCTGTTCTTCCATTCAACTGGGTTGGCATAATGGCTTTTGTGCGTGAAGTAATAGCCTTTTCTACAGATTGATGATCAATGAGATGATCCCTCCCACATTCAACAGGAATAGGAGTAGCTCCTGTAAAATATATAGCTGAAGCTGTTGCCACCATTGTATGAGAACAGAAAATTACCTCATCACCTGGTCCTATCCCTGCTGCTCTTAAGGCAAGATGAAGCCCATCAGTTGCATTACCAACTCCGACTGCATATTTTGCTCCTACATATTTGGCAATATTATTTTCAAACTCCTCCAAATCCTTCTGCAATATAAATGCACCACGCCTTCCAACATCTCTTATAATGGATAAAAACTTTTCTTCATTAGAAGTAAATACATATGGATAATTGAAAAATGGAACATTTCTTATTTCACCCATCTTTACTCCTTATATTTTATTTCTTTGCAACTGCATAAATTATTTTGAATTCTTTATTAGGTTTATCCACAGGTATTGAAACAGGTTCTGTATAATTTGCCATCCCCTCTTTTATCTCGTAAGGGAGAGGCCTTTGCTTTCCCATAAATATTCTTTTAAGATATGCTCTTGCCTTCAGACTTCCTGGAATTAAATTTAACTTTACAGCCATTTTCTTTATAAAAGAAACTACTCTGTTCTTTATTCCATGTTTTTCTACTTTAAATGCTCCGAATAGCTTAACTTCCTTAAATTCATTTCTTAATGCTTCGTATAATTCAGGAACAGAAAAATATTTAACAGAATATGGAGATGGATGAAAATCTTCCCACTCTTTGTTAACTGTACATATAATAAGAATTCCTTCTTCTCTTAAAACTCTTTTGGCTTCTTGTATAAATTTTTGAGGTTCTTTTAAGTAGTATATAGCTTCAAAAAGTAAAACTAAGTCAAAGGTTTCTTCTGAAAAGGGAAGGTTATGAGCATCCATTATCTCTATTTTTATTTTATCTTTTATTTTATCGCCATAGTATTTCTTAGCAATGCTAACATTATTCTCATCAATATCACCGCCTATTACATTCTTTGCAACCTTTGCAAGATAACCAAGTCCTATGCCAGCACCACAAGCAACCTCTAAAACATCCTTCCCTTCAGCAAACTGATGAGCAAAGTGATATCTATGATATAGCCTTTCTATCTGCTCCTGTGTTGCTTTCAGCCCTGGCGTTTCTGTTATTTCATAGTAGCCCATTCTTTATGCCTCTTATAAACCGTTTCTATATGTTTTACATACTCCTCATATATCTTATCAGCATCAAACATTTCGTCAAAGAGCTTGCGAGCATTTTCTGACATTTTAGCATAAAGAGCTTTGTCATTGTAAAGTTTTTTAATAAAATCTGTTAGTGCTTCAACATCATTTGGTGGATAATAAAATCCAATCTGATATTTCTCAATGATTTCTTTTAGGTCTCCCTGAAAAGCAGATATAACAGGAAGCCCAGCTGAAAGGTAAGCATAACTCTTATTTGTAAGCAAACTTGCATTTCTTGCAACAGGGCACACACCGACTTTTGCGTGCTTTAACCAAAATTCTATTTCATCGTGATTAAGCCACCCAGTCAAAGTTACATTGTTAAGATTTTTTGATGCGATTTTTAATTCATCAAATAGTTCTCCGGTTCCTGCAATAACAAAATGAATGTTTTCATTTTTTAGCTTTTCCGCCACTTCTAAAAGTATAGAGGGATTATGATATTTTCTTGACATTGTTCCGACAAAGAATATTATAAATTTATCCTTGAGTTCTTCAATTAAATGCGTAAATTTAGCAGTTTTAGAATCGTTGAGGGTCTTTTGTCTTTTATATCCAATAGGCAATATCTTATCCGTGAGCGTTTTTTCACGTGTTGCATACTTCAACCCCCATTCAAGAAAAGTATTTGTTACCGCAATTAGCCCATCTGCCATTTGCATAGTTTTTCTTATCATTTGAAAATCTATAACAAGCAATTTACGGGCGATTCCTTGTAGTGGCTTAGGAATATGCTCAAGAAATATATCAGGCCATGGGTCCCGTATATCTACCAATACGGGAATATTATTCTTTTTTGCAAACATAACTGCTTGGTACGCTAAATCATGTGGCGGCATGGATGCAACTATTACATCTGGCTTCGGTATTACAGAAGCCTGTCTTTTAAATTTCCATGCAATAATCCTGTGGTCAATATAGCGAGAAAGGGAGAGGTTTTTCTTATATCCAATGCCTTTTAAAGCAAAAATCTTATAATTCTTTTGGATTTCAAACTGTGTATCTTTTTTAAATATCCACTTCTTTTTAAAATGGTCAAAAGCACTTGCCCACCATAAAACAGAATGCCCTCTTTCAACGAGTTTGTCTGCTAAAATAGCAGTCCTCATCTTTTTGATGCTATTATCAATAGGCAAAGGTTCACCTGTTTGAATAAGCCATATGTTCATTTTAACCCTTTAATTCATAAAAAATTTTCTTGTCCACATTTCAGCAATTAGAGCTCTTGAAATATCTGTATACCAGATATCTTTTTTACCTCTCTGAAATTTATGATAGTATTCCAAAAACAACTTGCTATCTATAATTCCCATTTCTTCTAATATACTTTTAGTAAAAATTTTATTTATTAACGATGAAAATTCTTTCATAAGCCATAATTTTTCAGGTATAATAAATCCTTGTTTATCTCTTCTCCATCTTATTTGGTGGGGCAACTCATAAATAGCTTTCCTGAGAATATACTTACTCCATCCACTATTCAGTTTAAAAGCAATTGGTAGATTTAAAACATAATTTACTAATCTATGATCTAAAAAAGGCAGCCTTATCTCTAAAGAATGTGCCATAGAATTTCTATCTTCGTAGTGAGTGAGTGCAGGAACCGAATATTTATCAATGTCAAGGATTTGTCTTTCTTTTAAATTATTAGCCTCCCATATAGGTTCAAGGGTATCATTAATTTTTAAAAAAGACTTAGGAGTTTTCCTAATAAGAAAAGGGAGGTATCTTCTTGCTTCACTTAATTTGAATTGCCAAACCATAGTTCTTTTGATAAAGGAGTTCATTAGCTGAGTCAATGCCTCTTTGAAAGCACTTGTTTTAATTAAATTTCTAATGTTGAAGAAAAAATATTTTAAATAACCCATTAATATTTCGTCTCCTCCCTGCCCACTTAGAACAACTACAATATCACTATTTTTTCTCAATGTCTCTAATACCATATACTGCGCCACAGCGCTAAAACCACAAAAAGGTTCATCATTGTGATAAATGACTTTGTCTATATATTTTAAGAATATCTTTTCATCATTGAATTTGAATAAAATTTTATGATTTTCGATTTTTGCTTTTTGCGTAATAATATCAATATACCTTTCCTCACTATATTTTTTTTCTTTTGAGATAACAGAATAAGTGCAAAACTTGTCTTGTAATTTGTTTGCTATTATTGAGATTGACGATGAATCTAAGCCACCGCTTAGTAAGGCTCCAACTTTTACATCACTTCTCAACCTGATTTTAACGCTGTCTATAAAAAGCTGGCGAAAATTTTCTGCTGCTTCATTAAGTGTTAAATTTGGCATTTCTTCAATTTGATAATCCCAATATTTGCTGATTTTAATTTCTCCAGTATCAAGATGGATAACAAAATTGTGTTTTGGTTTTACTTTATATACATTCTTGAAAAAACTCTCATCGTCATAATCTACAAGTCCTTGTTCAATATATTTAAACATAACGGTATGATTAAGCTCCTTTTTTGGTAAAAGTGGGAGAAGTTGTTTAATTTCACTGGCGAAATAAAATCTGCCTCGGTCTTGTATATAATACAAGGGTTTAATAGAAAATCTGTCTCTACTAAGAATTATTTTTCTATTAGGTATATCCAATATAGCAAAGGCCCACATCCCGTTTAATTTACTAAATCCATCTTCTCCATATTTTTTATAAATTTTCAATATAACTTCAGTATCAGAATTTGTCTTAAATATAAAACCCTCTTGTTTTAATTCCTGTTTTAATTCTAAGTAGTTAAAAATTTCACCATTATATATTATACATAATCCTTCACCATCACTTAGAGGTTGATTAGCATTTTCAGAAAGATCTATTATTGAAAGCCTTCTATGACCAAGAAAAATTTCAAATTTATCTTTATTTTCGGATTTTTCTTTCAGATTTATAGCAATGTAGCCGGATGCATTAGGACCTCTGTAAGCTACCATATCCGTTAAAAAGACAA
Source organism: Thermodesulfovibrio sp. 3462-1 (assembly GCF_040451425.1). Classification (NCBI taxonomy): domain Bacteria; kingdom Pseudomonadati; phylum Nitrospirota; class Thermodesulfovibrionia; order Thermodesulfovibrionales; family Thermodesulfovibrionaceae; genus Thermodesulfovibrio; species Thermodesulfovibrio obliviosus. Next base: position 513,173 of record NZ_CP144374.1, on the reverse strand, counting down.
ACTTATCAAAATCATTATTTGAAAAACTTCCTTTTAGATTTACAGCTCCAAAAATTCCACACATGGTTAATCTTTACCCTTTGAAAAATTTATCAATATAGTATTTAATAGACTGATATGCATAAAATGCCTTCTGTTTAGATTTGAGAATAGAGATTGAAGAATGTTCATGATGTATAACTTTAAGCTCAGGGTCATAAAGAATGCGAAGATTTAATTTGCGAGCGGTTTCTGCAACAAATATCTCTTCTCCAAAAAGAAAACATTCTGTATTCAATGTTCCCCCTGCTTCAAAGTAGTTTCTATGGAAAATTATACAGGCACCAAAAGGTGCATATATTTCTTGTGGTTTTATGTTTTTATTTTTCTGTTTAGACAAATGATTTATTATTTCATATCTTATGCCTGAAATAAGCTCCCAAAAAAGATACAAAGGATAATATTTAAAAATCCATTTATAAAAATACATTCTAAATTTTGATGGACGAGTAATAAAATGTGGATTCTGATGCTTACGAGAAGAAGGTAGTTTTGATGTTTCAAGTATAATATCTGGCGCAATTATTGCGTAAATACTGTTCTGATAATATTCGATTAATTTTTTAAAAAAATTTTCTTCAAATTGGATATCAGTATTACATACAATGACCCATTCAGGCAAAGGATTTTCTTTTAAATATTGAATTAATCCGAACCATGCTCCTCCAAAATATCCAAGATTTTTATTAGTGTGATAATACAAAACTTGTTTTACCTCTTTTATTTTGTCTTTTAATTTGTCTTTTTCGCTATTATCAACTACCATTATTTTCAGCCTGCGGTCTCTACTTATCCTTAGTGTTTCTTTTATAAAAGAAAAAGTTTCTTCATCGTTATTATAATTAATACAAATAATTAAAATTTGCATTTTTCTATCTTCCATTTTTTATTAACCAAACACCAAATAATGAAGAACATAACCCATGCAAACAGTATTGTAGTAAATCCAAATATAAATTTGGTAATACTTGCCACAGCAATACTATAAAAAGCACTCAAAAATGGTAAATATGTGATTTTACCTTGTATAACTTTTTTATAACTATAACCCCAAAATATTCCATAAAGTAAGAAAATAAAAATGGAACCGAAAATTGTGTAGTCTTCTATAGTATCACGAAATAATGTAAAAACAGTTGATTCAGAACCTAACTCATCAGAAAGCGGCGTTGACTCATAACGCATTATTTGACCCCCGAAGAATTTATAAAATGGATTGGTATAGGCTCCGAGAGTTGGAATAATATCATCAGACCAATGTTCTGAAAACCATTGTGAAAATAATACAGGACTTCCTAAAAAAGCACTTTTTAGGAAAGGAGAAGCGCTATAAACATACTCCATGTTAATTTCGCTTGCACCCCATCTTAATATTTGTAAAAAGATGTAAGATATTGTAATTATTGTTATTAGTAAACCGAGTAAAATCATATTACGAACTGTAAAAAGTGGAAACTTTGTTTTAATAAGAAAAATCTTTATAGAAATGTAAGAACTTATCCATAATATGCAAGGAAAATAAAAACTCGCTCGAGTGCTTAAAATTAATGAATATCCTACCCCTATTATCAAAGGGAATAATGCGATGAATTTTTGATATCTTTTTAGTGAAATTACATAATGTATGCCTCCCAGAAAACTACTTGCATATACGAAAGAAGATAGTAAAATAGCCATTCCAGGTTCTCTATAAGATGGATCTGAATATCTTAAAACAGAGTACTCATTGGCGACTTTCGAAAGAGAAGCTAAAGAAAAAAATACGGTTAGTTCCTTTCCTAAAGAAATAATTAAAATAACAACACCTCCCAGTCCTAATATACTAAATAATATTATTAACACATTTAAAAATCTTAGATTATTCAAAAAATATTTATGCATATTAATTGTTGGGTAACTAACTGATTTATTAATGCCTATCCCGGTTGTAACAACAGCACTTCCCAAATATACTACAAAAACCATAAAAAATATCCACAATACTCCTAAAGGTTTCATATCATATTGTGTTAGTAGAATGGGCAATAAAGTGTAAACTGTCCAGATTAATGCAAAAAAAGCACCAGGAGCAAACCAGCTCTTCATTGTAATTCTGCAATACAATGCAAAAAGGAGTAGCAAAAGACTGATTAAAAAAATGGTAGAATTTTCACTCATAATAGTTCAAATTTTGGGAAATTGATTTCTGGAATATTCATATTTCGCAGTTTCATCAGATCTTGAGTTTCATACAGGTCTTTTTGCAAATTATATAACTCTTGCTGTCCATTACTTCTTTTTATTAATTTATATAAATCTTTATTTATCAAAGCAATTTCTTTACAATTAAAACTAAAATTATCAGGATCAAAATCAGGATTTTTTTCTTTGCAAGCATCTATTTTAAATCCTACATCTAATAACTGGGAACATGCAAAATCCCTTTTTTCATTCCCCATGAGAGCAATTGAACTGTTAGGAGCAGGCAATGGTGATTCTACTATACTGTGAATAGTTGCAAATAAATCATGAAGTTGAACAAGATTATTAATCTCGCCTTTTATCCCATATTCTTTTGGATAACTTATAATCAAAGGGATATGAATTAGTTCGTTGTATGTAGTAAATAAATGATGAACATGTCCATGTTCACCAAATAACTCACCATGGTCGGCCGTAATAATAAATAAAGTATTATCTTGTATTTTTAATTTTTTAATTTCTTCATACATCCTGAAAAGTATCTCATCCAAAAAAAGTATTTCTTCATCATATAATCCCTCCATGTATTCTAAATAATTTTTTTCAAAAGGTTTTATTGCATAATGCAAATACTCTGTTTCCTTACGGTGTCTATGCTCAAGTTTAGGGTTATCTTTAATAAAAATATTCCGGTATTTTTGCGGAGGATTATATTTATCATGCGTTTGCATCAAGTTTATGAATATAAAAAAAGGTTGCCTACATTCTTTTAAGATTTTTTTATATATTTTAAATGACTTAAGAGTAAAAGAAGAAGCATCTTTAGATAAGGGTCTTAATTTTTTGTAGACTCCATTAACTACTACTTTGAATAATACTTTTAAAGGAAACCGGCTTGATGATTTCAATAGAAATTTAATTTTCTCTAAATCAGTTTTTTTTAAAAAATTGCTGACAATAGCTTTCTCGTTATCTTTTTCTTCAAATATATTCCATACTTCATAAAATTTATCAAAACCTCGAGCATAACCAAATAAACGAGACACAAGAGCATTATTTGTTATTCCAATTGTGGTAAAACCTGCATTTTTAACTATTTCAGGTAAAGTATAAAAATTTTTACTTAAAAAAAGTTTATCTCCATCCGTGAGGTGCTCAGATGGATATAAACCTGTAAAAAGAGAAACATGTGCTGGTACAGTCCATGGTGCTGGAGAAAAACATCTTGTATAGATTGCAAAATTATCTTTTTCTACCATTTTCTCCAGCATTGGTGTTGTTTTTCTCCAATATCCATATAAGGACATATGTTTAGCACCTAATGTATCACATACTATCAAAACTATATTTGGGAATCGCTTTTTCATTTTTTATTATAAATTTTATCAAAATGCTGTTTAAATTTAAGAAAAAACCTTCTTATTTTTAGTCCGACTTTAACATAGGGATGGGACTCCAATCTTGAGAGCCTTTCTTTACATGTATGAAGTGAATCTTCCAATGCCTTCATATTAAATATTTCCTTCAATTTATCTTTATACAATATAGATAATATAGATGATTCATTCTCTGGAAAATGTATCACTATCCATGTTTGTCCATTTGGATGGGGGTAATCAATTTTCTTACAATTTAAACCATATTCTCCACACATCTTATAAATTGTATTAAGTGTATATGTAACACACCCAGGGTAAACCCATTTGTTACCTTTATAATCGTCATTACCCTCCATAAAAGTGGCTACAAAAAGTGATGTAGGCTTCATAACCTTCTTTGCCTCTGATAAACATTTACGAATTTGTGTTGGTGCTGCGTGAGAAAAAATAGATTGAGCTAATATAAAGTCAAATTTTAAATTAAACACACTTAATGTAAAATCACTAACTTTACTAAAAGAAGGTTTTTTTATATTGATCATATCGTTTCCTATTTCATTATTTATCCCTTCTTTAATTAGCCACTCATTTGGTTCTATTCCATAATACCTATTTGGCAGTAGATAAGGGATTAAAAGCTTCCCCCCCCTCAAAGAGCCACATCCAATGTCTAAAAGAAAATGTTCTTCCCTTAGACCCAATAAAAATAAAATTATAAATTGTAATCCACTAACTATATCATAAAATTCAACAGGACCTACATACCTTCTATACTCCTTGTTGAGTAAAACATTATCCATAAAAATTTCTCCTTTCTTGGTAATGTCAATAATTTTAGAAATATCCCATTTCTTTTAATCGCTTCATAACTTTCTCTTTTTCGGGTGCTCTCCCACTCCTTTCAGTCCAGTCAGTTCCACAAAGCCTTGTGCATGGTTCACAGTCAATTGACCGGTAACCCTTTTTATAAAGCTCGCAGTAAGGAATGTTATATTTTTTTATATATGACCAGATATCAATTTCCCTGAAATGTAATATCGGTTGAACCCTCATGTGCGGTGGATTTTCCCTTTGGGTGAAGAATTCTTCATTAATCCTTGCCTCCTGTTCGTCCCATCGAACCGCCGTCAAAAGGGCTTTAAGCCCATAATCTTTGATAGCGTTATTTATCGGAACTACCTTAAGAAGGTAACAACACTCAACCTTGTCTTTTGCGATCTCTATTTTTTTTATGGCTTCCTCATTTTTAAGAACTATTAACTCAAGATTCCATTCATCGGTAACTTTATGGACAAAATCCTTGATCTCTTTAAATTCTGCACTTGTGTCAAGTGTAAAAACCTTCCATGGGATCCTGCCATCGAACACAGATCTTACAAGATGAAGAAGGACTGTGGAGTCCTTTCCTCCGCTAAAGGCAACTCCCACATCTCTGCCATATCTTTCATAGGTCTCCTGAACCACCTTCTTACTGTATAATTCCTTCTCTTCCAGGGGCTTTTCAATAAGAACTTTGTCCATTTAACATACCTCCTTGTTTAGCAGTATATTTCAATTGTCTCGTTAACAGAAACTTATAACAAAAGCTTAGGAATATATAAGGTTAAAATACCTGTATCATATTTAATATAGACTACAGAGGCGAGATTCCAAAAGACAATACTGATCATCGTAGCAATCGAAGCCCCTATCATTCCAAATACTGGTATTAATAAATAGTTTAACAAAATATTAATCAATGTGGCAATAGTTAGGATGTTCTGGCATGCCCTCTCCCTTCCTGTCATATTCATAAAATATCCCACCGAGCCTGATATAGAGTTTACAAACTGACCTATGGATAATATTATAAGTGCCATAGCTCCTCTTTTGAATTCATCACCAAAGAATCCGAGGAAAAAGCCCGGCAATAGAATAAAGGCTAAAAGCACAGGAGCTGAAAACCAGAATATAAGCCTTGTGGAATGCTGAATTGTTTGTTTAAGACCTTCCATATCTTTGATCGCATAGAGTTCTGCAAACTTTGGTGCTACAATAGAGTTAATGGCAAAAAGGCTTATTGCGGTAAGATTGGCTAACCTCAGTGCAACATTATATATCCCAACCTCTGCCTCTGTCCTGAAGATGCCGAGCATAATGGTATCTATCCATTGCATTATCATATGCATTGACGCGATGAAAAACATGGAAATAGAGACGCTTAAGAGCTTACGGTATTTGATCTCGTTTATTGCCACAGAAGGGCTTCGTATCTCTATCTGTCTAAACCATAGTGCGCTGCTTAGAACTGTTGCAAAAATAATACCTACAATATAAGCTACTACAGGGTATATAGTTTTTCTTTCAAGCAAAAGACTAAATAAAATTAGAAACATAAGAGCAAAGAAGTAATTTATCACCCCATCGAGAAGACCGAATTCTCCAATCCTCTTCAGTCCCCTCAGGGCCTGTTTATTGATGTTCAGGAGCACCATCGGAACTATTGCCAAGGCGGCTATCCGGAAGTATGTTTCAAGGTGCGGTTTATTAAAGACCTTTTGAGAAATAATGTCTGCATTTATAAATATGAGCACAGACACTAAGATTGACAACGGTATTACTATTTTTAGCACCTTTGCGTAGACTTCCTTTATGAGTGAACGCTGACCATTTGAATTATACTGAGCCACAAATCTCACAAGTGATGTTTCAAAACCGAGCTGACCAATGAGTGTAGCCACACCAATAAAGGTGACGCATAGGGACAGAATGCCCATCGCCTCTGCTCCATAAGCACGGCTTACAATAAGAGTGAAGAGATATCCAAAGGCAATAGTAATGATGCTCATCAAAAAGGAGATACCTCCTCCCTTCAGTATCTCTGAAAGGTGGCTATCTCTTGAGGATAGGTTTAATAACCTGCTTATTGCACCCATCATAGCTATCATCCAATCCAGCCTCTGTTCATCAGGGTTTCATATAAAAGCGATATGGAACTTTCTTTGTCCATCTTCTCTGTATCCAGTATCAGATCAGGGTTTTCTGGCTCTTCATAGGGAGAATCAACCCCTGTGTAACCTTTTATGATACCAGCCCTTGTCTTTTCATAATAGCCCTTTGGAACACGCCTTGCACACTCATCAACAGAACATCTCACATAAACCTCAAGGAAATTATCATTCTTAAAACGCTCCCTGATATATTGCCTGTCTCTTCTGAAGGGTGATACAAAGGCAGCAAGGACTATAAGCCCGGCATCAACCATAAGTCGCGCTACCTCTACTGTGCGCCTTAGGTTTTCTCTCTTGTCGTTCTCAGAGAACCCGAGATCAGCATTAAGGCCGTGTCTGATATTGTCTCCGTCAAGGACATAACACTTTATACCTTCTTCAAAGAGTCTCTTTTCAAAGGCATGGGCAATCGTTGACTTTCCTGAGGAGGATAATCCTGTAAACCAGATGAGACCGCTTTTATGGCCATAGGCTTCGTTTCTATCTACTCGGTTCACGAAGCCATTGTGCCATACTACATTGTTTTCTGCGACCCTGCTATAGACGCTATCCATGAAACCTCTTTAAGCCGATGATTATTTAATGCAACAAAGTGCGGATTTTTTAAAATCTTTTTATTATACACCAGGGGTGTGCTGTTTCTGGCATCAAGAACCTTACCACCTGCTTCTTCCACGATGAGCTGTCCTGCTGCACTATCCCATTCCATGGTTGGACCGAATCTTGGATATATATCCGCAACTCCCTCAGCGACAAGGCAAAATTTCAGAGCACTTCCTGCCTGCACAAATTCAATCTGTTCATAAAGGGATTTCAATCTTTCTATAAATTTATTGGATTCCTCAGTATGATGAGACCTGCTTCCTGTAATAACTAAAGGTTCGCTCTCGCCCCTTCTATACTCAGGAAGTCTCTTTTTTATCTCTCCTTTCACCTTCCAAGCTCCCTGATTTTTTAAGGCATAATAGAGGATGTTTTTGCAGGTGCGTATATTACTCCTAATAACAGGAGAGTTTTCTTTGATAAGGGCTATATTTACTGTGAACTCTCCGTTTTTATTCAAAAATTCCTTTGTGCCATCAAGAGGGTCTATCAGCCATAAATAATACCACTGTCTACGAATATCAAAGGAAAGATCCCTTCCTTCCTCACTGAGGACAGGCAGGTCAGTAGATGATAAACCTTCAGAAAGTAATCTGTGGGCGGTAAGGTCTGCACTTGTAAGGGGTGAGCTGTCAGACTTGGTGGAAGAAGAGACGATATCGCTGTTATAGATCTTTAATATCTCTCTGCCAGCTTCAAGAGAAAGCTTTATTGCATGGTCTAAAAATCTGTGTATATTTACTAAACCTTCTCTCACAAGACCACCCCTCCCACCTTTATCCTCTTAAGCCATAGCCTTCTGGGTGTGCTGCACCCCACCCCATTTGTCAAGACTTTTTTATGCCCTAAAGTTGTAGAGGTCATGCTGCCTCCAAATTAAAGAAAAAACCAAAAGAATAAAAGATGACTGATAACCACAATATGGCAACTATAATTACAGTTTCCTTCGGATAATTTAATATTTTAAGGGTTAAAAATAAAATTAATGTAAAGAATAAAGATAACAGTATCTTTGCATTTATAATTGACTTTACTAAATCTGATATCTTTTCTGGATTCTGGGATACTTCTTTAACAACTAAAAGATTGAACCCATAATCAATAAATGTTAGAAATGTGCCGCTAAAAGATAAAGCAAAAGCAAACCGCCCAAACTCCTCAACTCCCAAAGCACGAGCAAGGATTATGTAAAGTAGAGCTGTGGATGAAAACCTTAAAAACGCATTTATAGTGCTATAAAATGTATTTTTCACTATCATCTAACTATCCCTTCACCTTTCACCGCAGTTTAATCCCTTCTGTTTTAAGAGGATTCAGACTTCATAATCCCTGTGAAAAACTTCCTGCCCTCCGTTACCCCTGTTGGTAATGTGATATATAACTTTCTTCAATATCTTCCATTTCTTCTAAACATAATTCCAAAACTTCTTTAAGATTCTGGTTTAGTTCTTCTAAGGTTTTCCCTTGAGAGCGGGCTCCAGGAACATATGGAATAATACCAACATATAGTTTAGTTACTGGATCCCATTCTATATAGTCAAAGAACTTTTTCTTTGACAATCTTTTCACCTCCGCCATATTAATCCCCCACCACCACCATTCAAGAACTTTATGTTGAAGTTCTACAGAAGTATACTGTGCTGCAGCCCCATTTGTCAAGACATTTTTTATGCCCTAAAGATGTAGATGTCATGCTGCCTCCAGGAAATATTCTCTCTTATACTCAGCCTCAAATTATTCTGGACTTATATAGCCCAGCCCACTGTGCACGTATAGTTTGTTATAATCAACCTCTATCCATCTTCCTATCCTTTCCCTTGCCTCCTCAAAACTCCCAAACTCATTAAGCCAGATTACCTCCTCTTTTATTGTCCTCATCATCCTCTCTGGTATCTGCATTGCCCTTTGGATTATCATAACTGGTGAATATCTGCTCAATACCGAGTGTTGCCATATCCCTCATAAATGAGGTAGCTGTCGGCTGCGAACCATTGTCACTTATAAGTTTTAGCCTTTGCCCTCTTACACCATCTGGAAATTCCTTCTCTACTGCCATCTCCAGTGCCTCCTCCCATTCTCCTGCCCTGCTCCTTAATGTGAGATTCCAGCCCACTATCTTCTTCGTATACCAGTCAAGCACTATTACCAGATATACCCATCCAATAGAAGATACCATGAATTCCGTCATATCTATTCCCCAATACTGCCTCGGTCTTTCAGCCCTGGGTTTGCTCCTCTGAGAACTCCTCTTTGCCTTATGAACTGTCTCGGTGTAAGCAGCCCATGTTTCTTCATGATCCCCTGAACCCTCTTGTGATTCACCTTTAAGCCTTCTCTATGCCTTAGCCAGGCAGTCACTCTCCTGTATCCCCAAAAGGGATGCCCTGTCTTTATCTTTTCAACAAGCTCGTTATCCCTTAAGAGATACTTCCCTCTCATTAACACCTTTCCCCCTGGCAGCACTATAATAGCTGCTCCTTGATATCCCCAGAGCTTTACAGGCATCTTTTATGGTGTATCCTGAACCCTTAAGCCACTGCACCGCCTCTACCTTGTTCCCATTAGCTCTTCCGTTTTTTTAAAATCTCTATCTGTATGGCCTGCTTGCCGATGGCCTTCTGAAGCCTCTCTATCTCTGCCCTGTAATGATTATCATCATATGAGCCATTGATAAGCCCCCTTTTCCTTTAGCCCCTCAAGGACTATTGCCAATTTTTCATCTACTGTCCATTTCCTCTGTTTCATTCTTTTTACCTCCTTGATAGGTTATTTCCCTCTGCTTATGCAGAAAGTCTGCAGCTCTTCAACCCTCGGCTGTCCAGTCAGAAGAGGGAGTGAGAATGCCTGGCTCTACACATTTACCGTGTCCACTCCCTATGGGGGTCAGTATAGTTCTTGTAATCTGAGTATATCATCTTTAGCAATTTGTTCAATTTCGGATACTTCACCGTAACTCCTTCCATGAAAATATGCTCAAACTTAGGTGAGTAGAAATTATTTTCAACCCCGAGAAAACTGAAAATATCTTTGATAACCTCATAAGTGTTTAATTTAAAATCTTCGTAGAGAAGAATCTTCACATTGTCTTTCGGAAATGTATCTAAATACCTTTTCACTTGCTCATAATATAACCCCAACTCAATATAGAGATGTGAAATACCCCATCCTTTTTTAGGTTTTTTCAAATCAGACAAAACTTCTTTTATAAAATCTTTCTCAGAAGTCAAACCATCTCTTAAGTTCATAAGGTAATGAGAGTAAGCCCTTTCGACCGGGTCTCTCAAAATCATTATTACTTTTGCATCTGGATTGAACTTTTTTATCTCATAAGCTGCAACCTTTGAGTAAAGGTAAGACGGAGATGCTTCACCTATTGCTTTTTCATTTTTTACACCATTGAAAAGTTCAAGATACTCTTCAAGAGTTCTTATAAAAATCGTAGTTCTTTTCATATCTCGTCTCATGTTTTCATAGTCAAGGTCTTTTGCAAAGTAATGAGGTTCTTTTACGGGAGACATATATATTTCAGGGTGTTCTTTGAGATACTCGTAAAGAGAAGTTGTCCCCGCTTTCTGTGCTCCAACAATAAAAAAATTTGGAATTTTATTTGTTTTCATTATTTTGGTATTACTTATGTCAATCATTTATTATTTTACTTCTCTACTTTAACAAAAATTTTTTTCAAATCCTCTACAAACTTTTGAGGTTCGTTTTTTATAACTTGCCTGTAATAATCAAAGTCTTTATACCTTTCTTCAAAATTTTCGAAGCAATCTTTTATTTTCTCTATTAGTTAAGGTTTCATGCAAACTTAGAACGGGGTCTTGCTCGCTTACAGCATACATCTTTTTTATGCACTAGTTCTATCACTCCACCTATTTAGTCGCTTCAAGCACTATTTCTTCGCCAACCCCCACATAGTTAAGAATGTATTCTATCGCCCAGAAAACTAAACCTTCCAATTTCAATCGCGTGTCCTGTCTTTGAGGTGAACCCCGGGTAGATTCCCATCTCGCTTGATCAAATAGCTTGCCTCCCATAGAAAACGTGCTCCCTTAGAAGTAGTCCAAATAGCCCGAACAATCAATCCTGCCCGCTCAGCACATGTCCGTAGCGATTTAGGTGAGAATAGGAACAGATGACGTGGAGGATCCCAATGTAGCCAATATTCACCGAATAAGCGTCGTCCTAAACTGCCGATATTCGGTGTAACTACCATCAACTTTCCCTCTGGCTTGAGAACTCTACGGCACTCAGTAAGAAGCACAATCGGGTCTGGAACATGCTCAATAACATGATTCATAGTAATAACATCAAAGCTATTATCGGGAAATTTAGCTTCCTCCAATGTACCCTGAAAAACCTCAAGGTCGAACTCCTCCCTTGCAATTTGCACAGCTTTTGAATCAGGGTCAACTCCAACAACTTTCCATCCCAATCCTTTCATCTGAGCCTAGAAATTTCCACTTCCACAGCCGACATCCAAAAGCCTGCCTCCATCAATTGCCTTAAGATACATGATATTTCCACCAACGATTTCCTTGAGAGGACCTATACAAGAAAAGATTCGTCCCAGTAAGTCAAGTAATCCTCCCTTTATATCTACTGAATAACCATATCGTCGCAAAATATTGTTTTTGATAGCCCTACGCAGACTCGCAAAGCTTTCCTTTGGTGAGTTCTCTAACTGATGTGTGTAGTATTCTGAATAGAGTTTATGGATATCGGTGGGAATAGGACGTGGATTCAACCACACAAGGTCACACCTCAAACATCGCATAAGCGTCCAAATACCCGGTGCCCCAAAAAGGCGATCTTTAAGTCCTTGGTAAAGAAGTACCCCCTCATCACCGCACAGCAGCCACGTTCTAATATCCCAAACACGTATGCCTTGATTTATTATAATATGTTTTTGATTCTTCGCCATAAATTTATCCATTCTTTCAGAACTATTCTTTTATCTGAAGTATCTAAAAGTAAAAGCTTTATCCAGATAAAATAGGTAAAAAAGCTAAGAAGAACTACAAAGAGCATAAGCTTAGCAAAAAAGGAGAGAACACCAACCAAGAATTTTAATCCCACAGTCATGCTTACAAGTAACAAAATGGTAACTCCTGCGAGCGTTATGCTACTAACTGTAAACACACGAGACGAGAAACTGCAAACTTTAAATGTAGCAACGAACAGCAAAAGAGCATCAAGTGCTACTCATAGGGTCCATGCCAACGCTGCTCCAGTAATTCCCCAAACTTTAACCAGTCCACCTGCCATGCCGACGTAAATAGGAAGTTCGAGCAGATGAAACTTAGCAAGAAGATCAGGGCGTCCTATACCCTGAAGAAGTGCAAAAGGAAAATGAGCAAGGGAGTTAATCAACACAGCAAGGGCAAGGATTTGAAGAACTGCCTCACTTTTCATTGCAAAGTCAACCCCCAGCCATATTTGTAAGATTTCTTTAGCGAATAGCGATATAATTAAAACAACTAATCCTAATGTCAGAAAGATATATTTAACAGAACGAATAAAGAAAAATTGAAGTCTCTCCCTATCTCTCATTCCTTCTAAAGCACTAAAAGCAGGAAATAATGCCATAACTAAGCTACTTGGAATAATCCAAAGACGAGTAACAGCTTCATATGAAGCTGTGTAATATGCTACCGCAGACATTGAGATAAGTGCCCCAATAAGAAATCGATCTAAATATACTAAAATCGGTCCTACAATGCCCGAAACCGTAACCCATCCACCGAAGGAAAAGAGGCGAGGAAAAAGAGAAAAAAGAGAGAAAGATACTGAATATTTCCTCAGCCATGGCATAATGCGAAGGTTAAGCATCACAAAAGCGGCTAATACCCCAAACCTTGAAAATAGTATTAAAGCCACTATACCAGGTAATTTTAAACTTAATCCTATCCCTATTAAAGTAAGAATATAGTTCAATACACTAGCTGGAACTGTTACGGCATTGACTAAATCAAAACGTTGGACTGCCTCAAGAAGACCCCTAAAGGAGCCTGAGATAAAAACCACTGGCAATGACAAGGCAAGAACGTAAAAAGTGGCTTTTGCTTCACCTATAAGGTCTGAAGGAATTTTAAGGATACGCTCAACAAGCAAAGGTGTAATTCCAATCAAAGCAAGGGCACCAACAATACCCAATATGACTTGGATCGTAACCGCTATCCAGACAAGGTGCGGAATTTCATTTTCTTCCCCTTTCCCCAAAGCTTCCGCTACAAATTTAGTAGTTGCTCTACCTATACCTAAATCAAATATAGCAAAATATCCAAAAATCACCCACACTAATGACAGAAGTCCAAACCGTTCAATCCCGAGCCCACGAACAATGAAAGGGATAGTAATTATGCTCGCAAGCATATGAACTGCCTGACCTATGAAGTTCAGGAGTGTGTTACGAGATAGAAGACTTCCACGGATTTGAGCAGTCTTATTCATTACTAAATTGCTTTGTTTATCTATTCGCAATCTTAACAAATTATATAATTATATAATGTTATGCTTATGTAAATGAGGATATTATCAAAAAACTTATTTAACCTATTTTTATTTTTTATATTTTTATCAATTCTCCTTGAATTAATGCTCAGGTTTTTAAATACCCTAAATTTTTATCCTCCCTGTGTATAGAAATCTCCCTTGTTGCTGAAAGATTGAAACCATAGTCGGTCAGAATTTGAAAATATCCACAAAATGCCTGCGCAAAAGAAATGAGACCATACTTTTCAGGTCCCAAAACTCTTACAAGATAAGGTAAAGTTATCAAAGGTAAGATGTAATTTACAACCTGTAAAAGATATAAAGAAAGAATATTTTCTATAAACCTTTTCTTATTCATTACTGAGTTCTACACCATCTGATAAATATCTCATCCCATTCTTCAAAGACTTCATTTAACCCTTTTTGTATTTTATCACTGTCAAGGACCGAAAAGCTTGGTCTTTTTGCCACCAAGTTAAATGTTTCTTTACTTACGGGTATTATAATCTTTTTTATACCATAGTTCTTTAAGATGAGCTTTGCCCATTCGTAGCGAGAAGCATATCCGTTAGGAACAAGATGGTAAAGCCCTCTAAGTTCTTTGTTTATAGCTTTGAGTGTTTTATCTACTATGAAGGAAGTAGAAGTTGGTACTGAAAACTCATTTATAGCTACTTTCAAAACTTCATTATCTTTAGCCCAACTCAAGAGCTTGTAAAGAAAGTTTTGTTTTCCTTCACCGTATATCCAGCTAACTCTGAATATTAAGCTATTTTCGTTAATTTTAGCCAGATTTTCACCTAAAAGTTTACTTTTTCCATATTCGTTTAAAGGATTTGGAGTGTCTTCTTCGGTGTATAGACCTTCTTTTGTTCCATCGAAGACGTAGTCTGTTGAGTAATGTATAAACTTAGCTTTTATTTCTTTAGATGCCAAAGCAAGGTTGTAAGGACCTACAGCATTTATAGAGTAAGCTTTTTCTGGCTCTTTTTCTGCGTTGTCTACAAGGTTGTAAGCGGCGCAGTTTATAACTACATCTGGTTTTATCTCTTTTAATGTTTTGTAAACTGTATCAAAGTTTGTAATGTCAAGTTCTTCTTTGGAAAATGCAAAGTATTCTACGGACTGTTGTTGAAAGTGTTTTATAAACTCAGTTGCAAGTTGCCCTTTTGCACCTGTTATAAGATATCTCATTTTCTGTAAACCTTCTGCCAAAATTCTTCTAAATCTTTAACTTTCTTTTCAAGCCAGTCTTGATGGTCTAAATACCATTTAACGGTCTTTTCTAAGCCTTCTTCAAACTTTGTTTTTGCCTTCCAACCAAGCTCTCTGTATATTTTTTGAGAGTCTGTAGAGTATCTGTAATCGTGTCCGGGTCTATCTTTTACAAACTCTATCAGGTTGTGAGGTTTTCCCAGTATATCAAGTATTGCTTTTACCACTTCTATATTCCTTCTTTCTTCACTGCTGGACACGTTGTATACTTCACCGATTTTCCCTTTTTCTAAAATAGTTAAGACCGCTTCGGCACAGTCCGATACATAAAGCCACTCTCTTACGTTTTTTCCAGTGCCGTAAACTGGTATAGGCTGGTTTTTTAAAGCCTTAACTATTACTACTGGTATAAGCTTTTCTGGATACTGCCAAGGTCCGTAGTTGTTCGATGGCCTTACAGTAATTACCGGTAAACCGTAGGTTCTGTAATAGGCTCTTCCTAACATATCCTGTGAGGCTTTACTGACTGAGTATGGGGAGTTTGGTTTTAAAGGTGTTTCTTCTGTAAATTTTCCTTCTTCTCCAAGTTCTCCGTAAACTTCGTCCGTAGATATGTTTATAAACCTCTCGACACCGTATTTCTTTGAGAGCTCTAAAAGGTTGAACGTTCCTTCTATGTTTGTTTGTAAAAATCCCCTTGGTTCTAAAATGCTTCTATCTACATGGCTTTCTGCAGCGAAATGCACAACAGCTTCTGGTTTTTCTTTGGCAAAGATACTATCCATCTCTTCGTAATCTCTTATATCAGCATGGTAAAATGTTATATAGTGTTCTACTTCTTTTAATCTTTCTGTATCTCCAGCGTAAGTTAGGGCATCTACAACGCAGACGTTATGGTTTTGCTTTACTGCCTGTCTTACGAACTCACTTCCAATAAAACCAGCTCCACCTGTCACTAAAATTTTCAAAGTAAATCCTCCTCTTTTAAATCTTTTAAATATGGGAGTTTACTGTCTTTATCTGAAAGAATTACATTTTCTATGCCTTCTAACGGCCATTTTATTCCTATATCCGGGTCGTCCCATCTTATTCCTGCGTCGTGTTGAGGTGAGTATTCAGCACCGGAGACTTTGTAGACAACTTCAGCATAATCGGAAACGACTAAAAATCCGTGGGCAAAACCTTCTGGAATCCAAAGCATATTCTGGTCTTCCTCGGAAAGGTAAACTGCCACCCATTTCCCAAATGTAGGACTGTTTTTTCTGATATCAACGGCAACGTCGAATATCTTTCCTTTTACACATCTTACAAGCTTTCCCTGAGCTTTTGGTTTTTTCTGGTAATGAAGACCTCTTAAAACACCTTTTACAGAGCCTGAGTGATTGTCCTGCACAAAAGAAACGTCTATACCGTTTTCTTTAAACACAGATGATTTGTAAAATTCTAAGAAAAAACCTCTTTGGTCTTTGAAGATTTTAGGCTTTACAAGGATTACATCTGGAATTTCTAACCTTATAAATTCAAAGTTCATGGATTTTCCTCTGCAATTGCTTCCAAGTATCTACCGTAATCTGTTTTACTTAACGGTTTTGCTAACTCCAAAAGCTCTTCTTTTGTTATCCATCTGTTCCGATAGGCTATCTCCTCTATACATCCGATCATAAGGCCCGTTCTTTTTTCTATGGTGGCTACAAACTCTCCAGCTTCCAAAAAGCTATCGTGGGTTCCTGCATCAAACCATGCAAAACCTCTACCAAGAAGTTTAACCTTCAAAGCTTCCCTTTTTAAGTATTCTTCTAAAACTGATGTAATCTCAAGCTCTCCCCTGTCTGAAGGTTTTACGTTTCTCGCTATCTGGGAAGCATTTTCATCAAAAAAGTATGCTCCTACAACTGCATAGTGAGACTTAGGCTTCTTTGGTTTTTCTTCTATAGATAAAACCTTTCCATTTTCATCAAACTCAACTATTCCAAACCTTTCTGGGTCTTTTACATAGTAACCAAAAACGTAAGCTCCTCCTTTTGTTTCAACTTCTAACATGGCGTCTTTTAAAATCTTTACCAAATCATGGCCAAAGAATATGTTATCTCCAAGAAGGTAAAGCACTTTATCACCTTTTAAATAATCTTCAGCAAGGATTAAGCCCTCAGCAAGACCGTTAGGTTTTTCCTGAATTTTGTAATCTATTCTCATACCAAGATGAGAACCATCTGAAAAAAGATTTTTAAAGTCTTCTAAATCCTGTGGGTTTACGATGAAAAGAACATCTCTTATTCCAAGCAACATAACCAAGGATAGAGGATAGTAAATCATAGGTTTGTTGTAGATGGGTAAAAAGTGTTTGTTTATTACTTTCGTTGTAGGGTAAAGCCTTGTCCCGCTACCACCTGCAAGAATAACTGCTTTCACAATTTTGCCACCAAGTTAAATGTTTCTTTACTTACGGGTATTATAATCTTTTTTATACCATAGTTCTTTTTCATATCGTATAATTATAACACACCCTAAATCCTTTACTTATACACTCTCTCATCTTTGCTATCGTATACCTTTTTCTTCTACTCCTTCTCCTTTCCACTCTATCTCTATACCTGCATAACTAAATGCTTTTTCTACAAATTCTCTTACTGAGTGTGATTCTCCTGTTCCTACTACATAATCATCTGGCTCATCTGCTTGGAGCATTAACCACATCATCTCTACATACTCTGGTGCAAATCCCCAGTCTCTTTTTGCATTAAGATTACCAAGGTAAAGTTTATTCTGCTTTCCTGCTAAGATATGTGCTAAAGCTCTTGTTATCTTTCTCGTTACGAATGTCTCTCCTCTTCTTGGACTTTCGTGATTAAACAGTATTCCGTTACAGGCAAATAGATTATAAGCTTCTCTGTAGTTTACCGTCATCCAGTATGCGTAAACTTTTGCCGCCGCGTAAGGGCTTCTTGGATAAAAGAGTGTTTTTTCATTTTGCGGGGGTGGAGATGCTCCAAACATTTCTGAGGAGGAGGCCTGATAAAATCTTGTTTTTATCCCACTTCTTCTTATGGCTTCCAGTATTCTGGTAGTTCCAAGTCCTGTTATATCGCCTGTGTATTCTGGTATATCAAAGCTTACTCTAACATGACTTTGAGCTCCAAGGTGGTATATTTCATCAGGTTGAATGTTATATATTAGGTGCATAATTTGACCTGAATCTGAGAGGTCTCCATAGTGTAGGAAAATCCTTGCATCTGGATTGTATCTCATTATATATTTAATTTCTTTCGCAAATGGTTATGGAATAAAGCCACGGGATAATTTTAACATAAGTTACAGAATTTACGATATGCTGATGAGAAAGCAATGGATTGAAATTGGTCGCATAAATCCTGTTCAATCTGAACCTTTTCCAACACCACCGCACAGGTGAGAGATTCTCCTTTTTAAAAAAGTTCAAGATGGTTCAAAATTGTTCAAATGGGCAAGAAGGGGGTGAGAGGCAAGTAACAGGATAAAGCCCCGGAATAGCAAAAAAGGCATTGGAAAAATCTATCAATATTCTATGATTTATTGAAAAAAACAATTTTACATATCGGCATTACTAAAGTAAAATATTCAAAAAATTCTGGAGGAAGGCAGATGGAGTTTAAGAATTTCTTTGCCACAAGAAGTGGCATTATTTTTGTTGGTTTAATTATCGGTGTGCTTGCTCCTGTGCTTCAGAATCTCGGAAATCCACCAAACATGGGTATATGTGTTGCCTGTATGGAAAGAGACATTGCAGGCGCGCTGGGACTTCACAGGGCAGCAGTTGTTCAGTATATGAGACCTGAAATTATAGGATTTGTTCTTGGAGCTTTTCTTTCTGCCCTTGCCTTTAAAGAATACAGACCTCGTGGAGGTTCAGCACCTTTTATAAGATTCATTCTTGGTGTTTTTGCAATGATAGGTGCACTGGTGTTTTTAGGGTGTCCATGGAGAACAATTTTAAGGCTTGCAGGTGGAGACGGAAACGCTATTTTTGGCTTACTTGGGTTAATTTTTGGGATATGGATTGGAACAAGGTTTCTTAAGGCTGGTTATTCACTGGGAAGAACTCAATCAGCTCCATCAAAGGCTGCTGGAATTGCCTTTCCTCTTTTAATGCTGAGCTTTCTTTTACTATTACTGATTGATCCTCAGCCAGCAGGTGAAGGCAGAGGAATGCTGCTATTTTATAGTATAAAGGGACCTGGCTCACAGCATGCTCCTTTGTTTATATCACTTGGGATTGCTTTGTTAATCGGTGTTCTTGCTCAGAGAAGCAGATTCTGTACAATGGGAGCATTCAGAGACCTAATACTTTTCAAGCAGGGGCATTTATTTTCAGGCGTGGCTGCATTTTTCATCGCTGCTTTAATTACAAATCTTATACTCGGACAATTTAATCCTGGCTTTGAAAAACAACCAATTGCCCATACAATGCAATTGTGGAACTTTCTTGGAATGACTCTTGCCGGACTGGCTTTTACCCTTGCAGGTGGTTGTCCTGGTAGACAACTTTTTCTTTCAGGAGAAGGAGATGCAGATGCTGCAGTTTTTGCCTCTGGTATGATTGTTGGTGCAGCAGTGGCACACAATTTTGGATTGGCAAGCAGTCCAGCAGGAATTGGTCCAAATGGAGCTGTGGCAACAATAATTGGGTTAATAGTTTGCGTAATAATTGGTTTAACAATGAGAAGGAGGTAAAAAAATGGCTGAAATTGTTGATGCAAGAGGACTTTCATGCCCTGAGCCTGTGCTTTTAACTCTTGAGGCAATAAAAAAGCTCGGCAAAGGTGAGATAGAGATTCTTGTTGATACTGATACATCAAAGGAGAATGTGTCCCGTGCTGCTACTTCAATGGGATGGCAGATTGTAGAGATAACCGAAGAGACAACAGGCTACAAAGTGAGAATTAAAAAGGACTGAGCAGGTGAATAATGAAGATATTGAAAAAATTATTCAAACACAGGACTACTCCCACTCAGAGAGGAATTCTTATCTTTGAAAACACATCAGAAGTCATAAGAGCTGAGAGGCTTCTAAAAGAGCATGGATATGAGATCAAAGTTGTAGGACCACCTCCACATGTAAGAAAAGGATGTGACCTTGCAATAGAATTTTCTGTTGTGGAAGCAATGGGAATCCTTAATGTTCTTGAAGCTCAGAGGCTTATGCCCCTTGATTTTTTGCCTTCCAATGATGGCAATTTAAAACCTGTTGACCTCTTTCATGTTAAAGACTACGGAAGATTTATCATGGTAAGGGCAGCAAACATGAAAATAACTGTTCATAAAAGTAGCCTTACTATTGTTAATGTTTCAGGTGGAGGATGCCCTGATGTTCCATATCTGGCAGCTTGCTTGATTGGTAAAAAAATTAATGAAGCAACAGAGCCGAGAATGCTCGGACATACTCTCTGTGGATATGCACTTCAGTTAGCCTATGATAAAATAAAAGAATTATGCTTGCAGTCATAGGCACTGTTCCAGAAGAAGATTTTCCTGTTACTTCTGGAAAGGCTCAGCTTGAAGGCAATTTCTTAATTGTAGAGGGTAGAAAAATTTCCATACAGAGAGGCACACCTGCTCTGATTGCATCAGCATGCAAAATTCTTGAAATATCAGGTAAAGCTGCGCTATATGTTTATCTCGCAGGAGATACAGGAAAAGGCTACGGAAGCAGGAGATTATATGAATTTTTTGTCAAGGAAATTAAAAATCATGACTTTGATACACTTACATTTCACTACTTAATGCCAGATGCTGATTGGTGTAATAAAATTTTGCTTGCCATTGGAGAATTATATAAACGCCCTTTTTTAATAGCTGATGCAGGATTTATGTATGCAGCAAAGATGAGTGGCAACGCCAGCTGTTTTGACCTTTTTACACCAGACCCTGGAGAGCTTGCTTTTTTAGCTGATGAAAAAGCTCCACATCCCTTTTACACAAGAGGTTTTCTCCTTCAGGATGAAAGCAGAGTTGAAGAACTCATTGAGAGAGCCTATAAACATAAAAATGCGGCAAAATATCTGCTTGTTAAAGGCAGGGCAGACTATATTGTAAAGCAGGGCAGAATCATAGATATTGTATCAGAACCTTGTATTGAAGCTCTTGAACCAATTGGTGGAACAGGAGATAGCCTCACAGGCATAGTTTCTGCTTTAATTGATTCAGGATATGAAGTAGAAAAAGCATGTAGTATGGCAGCCAGGATTAACAGAATTGCAGGACAGCTGTCAACTCCAGAACCATCAACTCAGATATCAGAGATTATAAAATTCATTCCCGATGCATTCAACTTACTTATATGACCTTATGCGCTGAATTGCCTCAGTAGCCTGAGGATCACCAAGTTGATAAAGTCTCTCATATAGTTTCAATGCCTCTTCGTATTGTTTTTTCTTTTCCTTTAAGAGTGCGAGATTATAAAGTGCTGTTTTGTTGTCCGGGTTCATAGAAAGAACTTTTCTGAAACATTCTTCAGCCTTTGTGAGATTTCCCATCTTTGCCTGAATTACACCGTAATTAATGATTATTGAAACATTATCCGGAGCTTGATTCAGGCTCAGCTGGGCATAATGGGAAGCTTCTCTAAGATCACCAATCATGAGATAAAGGGTTGCAATTTTATCAAGAATTTTTGGATCCTGCTTTCCCGTAATTCTAAGATACTCTCTGTATTCGGAGATTGCATCAGAGTAATTTCCCCTTGATTCAAAATCCTGAGCTCTGTAAAGATAATCTACTGCTTTGACTGTTTCTGCATTAAACTGTTCAAAAGGAATTTCAGCAGGTTTGTTAGACTGCTTTTTTTGTGTAGTCTGCTTTGCTACTTTTTCCTGCTTTAAAGGTTTTGTTGTATGTTTTGTCTTTAAATTTTGGTTAATGTTTTCTGTTTCCATAGATTTTACTTGTACAGAAGCTGGTTCTGTACTTGATTGAGTATATTTTTTTTCTTGCGAAGGGTTTGGCCCTAATGTTGAATATTGAACAGGCTTGTTAGAGCTTTTTAATTCTGATTCTATATAATGATTATAAATAAAACTTCCAACAAAACCGATGGCAACAATCAGTAATGATAGTATTATTAAAAAAATAGGTTTTTTCGGAGTTTTCTCATTTGCTCTTATAATTGTTAAAAGACCTGGTGGTATGCCTTTTTTAGTTTTAAATATCATTCAACCTCTTAATTAGCGATACAATTATTACCTTGACATGATACATTAACCTGACAATCACCGTTGGTATCAAGATTTTGCATCGTTCCAGAAAGCAATATAGTGCCCCAGCACCAAGTGTTTATATAAACAGTTAAAACACTACTATTACCCAGACCTGATATATAACTACTGTCTCCATTGCCTAAGTTTTGACATGGTCCTGAATCAATTCTAAAGGACTTTGAATTTCCCTGATTAGAAATACTAAGAGCATAGGAAGCACAACCACCACCTCCTCCTCCGCCGCCGCCAAAAGGATTTATGGTTAATACCAGAGTTTTCTGAGCAATGTTATCATTTGAACCTGTCGGGTCTTGATTATCTCTTGCAAAAAAAGTAAGCAGATAAGTTCCTGGTGTGTTTGGGGTGCCAGATATTGTGATATAGTCAGCCTGCCTCCATGAGGCTTCTGCAAGTCCTAAACAATCTGATGAAATTGTGAGTTGACTAACATCGAATCCTGAAAGAGAAGGATTAACTTCTATACACCACCTGTATTTTCCGCCACTACTGAAAGGGACTCCTCCTTCCGCATAAATTTTGGCTTCATAAGATTGTCCTACATAACCGTACGGTAATTCATTGTTTAAAATCTTAAGCTGAGCTCCCTGACATCCTGCTTTTATTCTAAGCTCATCAAGACTTACCCACTTAACAATATCATCATACTCTTGTTGCCTTGTAAAATCACCAGAATAATCATCAATATTTGGAGTATCTTGCGGATACACTCTATAGCATGTTTTTCCTGGAGGGCATGGAGAATTTGTTAAAGGTCCTGTTTGAACATTGTAATTCGGACCACCACTTACTACTATGAAAGCTACATTCTGAATTTGATTGTTACAGTTTGCATCTGTACAAACAATTACATTTGTGGTTTTCCTTCCGCAAATTCCTTCAGCAGGATTAGATGGCGGATTAGTCAAGGCACTGTCAACAAAATAAACAAGTCCTTTCCCCCATGAATCATTAGGGTTTCTTACTACTTGAGGAAATTCTGTAGATGTTGGCAATCTATTATTTTTTGCCGTAAAACCTATCACTGACTCTGTAGCTGCATTCACAATATCCCTTGTTTCAGTTAGTTTTGCCCTTTTTGTAAGCGGACCAATAAGGCTTGCACCAAGACCTACTAAAAGGCCCAGTATCACAAGAACAATGGCTACTTCTACAAGTGTAAGCCCTTTTTTTGATTGAAGTAGCATACTTTTTTATACCATAAAAGACTTATTTTTTCAAGATTTAAAGTTCTTTCTGAAGCTGCACCTTCTGTTTTTGCTGTCACTGCAATTTTCAAAACTGGCAAAGCGTGTTCACTTATTTTTGATCCCCATGTTTTCTTGTATTTCTCATCAAGTTTATCAAAAAGTTTTTCTCCCATGTTGTCAATCTTATCCTTTATTACCTCAGTAACTTTATCCTGTATGACATTACCTAAGATTTGATTCAAATCAGAGGCATTCAACTCTGAAGAGGCTCTAATATTTTCTGCTAAATCATTTAAACTTAGTTGACGCTGATTATACTGGGCAAAAAGCTGTTTTTTCTTTCTTTTTTAAACTCTGCCACTGCCAGGGCTTTCACAAAAAAGACATAAATGCTTTTTTTTAAGAAATGCTTCAAAATTCTCACTTTGAAGGAACTCAAGCGCACTACCATTTTTTACAAAGCCTATGCCATTTCCAGTTTCATAGAAAACTCCAGCTCGGTCTGAATAGAAAATCTTTTTTATGCTCTGTCTTGGATATTCATAAACAATTTTGAGTTTGCCATTTTTATATTCTGCGATGTGTCTGTTAATGCTGAGGAATCTTCAATGAATTTATGCAGCAGTCAATACTTTATCTTCCAGCCTTTGAATTCTCAATCTCATATCATCAATAGCTTCTTTCTGAGATAAAGCTTTATTAAGGTCTGCTCTGATTTTTGATGCCTCTAAAAATAATTCATCAAGTCTGGCGTTGGTTTCATCAATCCTCTGTGTATTCATCATAATCTCTGTTTTAAGCTCAACCCTGAGTTCATCAATTCGCTTATTAGTATCGTCAATCCTTTTGTTCGTTTCATCAATCCTTTTGTTCGTATCATCAATCCTTTTGTTCGTATCATCAATCCTTTTGTTCGTATCATCAATCCTCTGTGTATTCATCATAATCTCTGTTTTAAGCTCAACCCTGAGTTCATCAATTCGCTTATTAGTATCATCAATCCTTTTGTTCGTTTCATCAATAGCCCGTCTTATGTCCTTAAGTTCAGACTCAATGCTTGCCTGTCTTGATTCAATTGAATTCATTCTTGTATTGATTGAGTCAAGGGCAATTGCAAATCCCTGAAGCTGTCCTGAAACTGTTGCCTTAAAATCCCTTAACTCCTCTTTTATCTCCCCTAAAATCAAATCTCTTATTTTGTCTACTACCTTTTCCCATTCCATAAAACCCTCCAATACAGTTTTTATTTATTATTATACTCAATATTTTATAATTCTTCTCAAAAAAAGAAAGGGGTCTCAGAGGCGGAAAACTTTTTGATATAGCCGTAGTGAAAACTGATTGAAAAATAAATGAGATTACTTTATAATGTAATGAAAAAATAAAAAAGGAGGGATTAAGAATGTTTAAAAACCTTACAATTGGTAAAAAACTCACAGTTGGTTTTGGAGTTTTAATTTTGCTCTTAGCTTTATCAAGTGCTATAACTCTTATTCAATTACAATTCATAAAAAGTGATGTTTCAGATATTGACGAAAGAATTAAAAAACTCAACTATGCAGTGGGTATAAGAAGGATTGTTGTAGAAATAATTAATAATGTAAAAGATATGATGCTTACTGAAGATTTAAAGAAAAAACAGGAGCTTAAAAAAGCCATTGATGAAAATAGAGCTAAATACAGGGAAAAATTAGAGGCAATAAAAAAGATAACCCATACAAAAGAAGGTGCGCAAGTTATAAAAAACCTTGAAGAGGCAATAAGTGATGCAGCTCAGGCAAACAATAAAATAATAGAACTCTCAATGGCAGGGAAAAATAAGGAGGCAATAGAAATTTTTAATCGTGAAGTTTCACCAAAGCTTGATCGCCTTGAAAAAGCTCTTGATGATCAGGTAGCTTTTCATAATAAAACACTTAATGCAAGGCTTGAAAAGATAAATTCAATTATCATGAGAGAAATTTTAGTTATAGTTATTTTCACAGCTGCTTCAATTCTAATAGGCATTGGCTTTGCTATATTTATTTCTCGTTCTGTTAAAAATCCAGTTACAGAATTAAAAGAAGTACTTGAAAAAGTCGCAAAGGGAGACTTATCAGTTAATGTAAAAATGGAAAGTAAAGACGAACTTGGAGTGATTTCTCAATCACTAAATGAGGCAATAGCAAGCATTAAGAAATTGATAGCAGAGTCAAAGACCATATCAACCTCCCTTGCTTCATCTTCTGAAGAACTTTCAGCAACAACAGAGGAGATATCCCGTAATCTCAAATCTCAAACAGAGCGTGCCAGTCAGATAGCCAGTGCTGCAGAGGAAATGAGCCAGACAGTTGTTGACATAGCAAAAAATGCTTCAAACATAGCAGAAGTGAGTGTTGAAACTGCAAAAGTAGCTAAAGATGGAAGAGATATGACACTTAACACAGCCAATGAAATAAAAGTAATAGAAGGAGCAATTCAGAAACTTTCAGAAGTAATAAATGTTCTTGGAGATCGTTCCCGCCAGATTGGAGAGATTGTGACAGTAATTAAAGACATTGCAGATCAGACAAACCTGCTTGCATTGAATGCAGCAATTGAGGCAGCAAGGGCAGGAGAGCAGGGTCGTGGCTTTGCTGTGGTTGCCGATGAAGTGCGTAAGCTTGCAGAGAGAACAACAAAGGCAACTGATGAGATAGCGGAGATGATAAGAGGCATTCAGAGTGAGGTAGATGTTGCAGAGGGTTCTATGGAGGATGCTACAAAGAAGGTGGCAAGCGGAGTTGAGTTAAGCCAGAA
This sequence comes from Thermodesulfovibrio sp. 3462-1, assembly GCF_040451425.1. Taxonomy (NCBI): domain Bacteria; kingdom Pseudomonadati; phylum Nitrospirota; class Thermodesulfovibrionia; order Thermodesulfovibrionales; family Thermodesulfovibrionaceae; genus Thermodesulfovibrio; species Thermodesulfovibrio obliviosus. Next base: position 487,053 of record NZ_CP144374.1, on the reverse strand, counting down.
GGCAGCACAGATACTTGGCCAGATATTAAACAAAGCACAGGAACTGCAGAGTATGATACAGCAAATAGCCAGTGCAACAGAAGAAATGAGCTCAGTTACAGACCATATAACACAGGACATTGGAAGCATTGCAGAGGGTTCAAAAGAGATATCACTTGCAGTTGACCAGTCAGCACAGACAGCAACTGCCTTAGCAAGATTAGGTGCAGAGCTTAACACTGCCATTGGCAGATTTAAAGTTTAAGGAGGTTTTTTATGTTTTTTGAAACTTCACTTTTAACTTTGATTGTAATTATTTTCCTGACAGTTTACATTCTCAGCAGCGCAATCAAGATTCTTAAAGAATATGAAAGAGGAGTTGTATTCAGACTTGGAAGAGTAATTCCTGTTAAAGGACCTGGATTAGTTCTTATATGGCCAGTTATTGACAAAATAGTAAAAGTAAGCCTGAGAATTGTTACAATGGATGTTCCAGCACAGGATGTTATTACAAAGGATAATGTTTCAGTAAAAGTCAATGCAGTTGTTTATTTCAGACCAATTGATCCAGTTAAGGCAGTTACAGCTGTTGAGGACTTTTACTATGCAACAAGTCAGATTGCTCAGACAACCCTTCGTAGTATTCTCGGGCAGAGTGAACTTCAGGATTTGCTTACAAATCGTGAACAGATTAATGCAGAGCTTCAGAAGGTTATTGACTCACAAACAGAACCCTGGGGAATTAAGGTTACTGCAGTGGAGGTTAAAAATGTTGACCTGCCACAGGAAATGTTAAGAGCAATGGCAAGACAGGCAGAAGCTGAAAGAGAGCGTAGGGCAAAAATCATTCATGCAGAAGGAGAGCTTCAAGCTGCTGAAAAACTCACAGAGGCAGCAAGAATTATTTCATCAGAGCCTGCTGCATTGCAACTCAGGTACTTGCAGACTTTGAAAGAGATTGCCTCTGAGAAAAACTCAACAATCCTTTTCCCTCTTCCAATAGATTTAATCACTCCTTTCATGGAGCTTATATCTCGTGGTAAAAAATAAGATAACTTTTAAAGCACTGCTCAGGTTTATAGCCCTTGCAGTGCTTATTGCTTTATCTGTTTTTTTAGCCTATAAATTTGGAATTATTGAATTATTTCTCAATGAGGAAAAACTTAAAAGTTTTATACAGTCTCTTGGACCCTTTGGGGTGATTGGCTTTGTTCTTTTACAGGCTTTTCAGGTAGTAGCAGCACCAATTCCTGGTGAAGTAACAGGATTACTCGGTGGTTATTTATACGGAACTGTAGGTGGAATAGTCTTATCCACAATCGGACTTACGCTTGGCTCAGTAGTTGCATTCATTCTTGGAAGAACATTTGGAAGACCATTTGTTGAAAGGGTTGTTGATCCAACGGTCCTTAGTAAGTTTGACTATCTGCTACATCATAAGGGTGCATTTTTAGTATTTTTTCTTTTTTTGATTCCTGGATTTCCAAAAGACTATCTGAGCTACTTTTTGGGATTAAGCAGCCTCAGCGTTCTTGAGTTTACAGTAATTGCAGGAGTGGGAAGACTTCTTGGAACAGTTCTTCTTTCTCTTGGTGGAGACTATCTGAGACATCATGAATATGAAAAATTTTTGAGTCTTGCTAGCATAGCAGCGGTTGTAATGGTAATAGTATGGCTATTTAAAGAAAAAATTGAACGCCTTTTAAGGATATGGCATGTAAGCAGATATAGAAAAAAAAAGAAAAAATGATTACCACTTTATCAAAGCTGACCCCCATGTAAGTCCTGCTCCAAAGGCTGCAAGCATAACATATTCACCTCTTTTAATTTTTTCATTCTGCACAGCTTCATCCAGTGCAATAGGAATAGAGGCAGCTGAGGTATTACCGTATTTATTTATATTTACCATTACTTTTTCCATTGGCAGTTCAAGTCTTTTTGCCATTGCTTGAATAATTCTAATGTTTGCCTGATGAGGAACCAATAAAGCAAGCTCTGACGAAGTAATTCCAGCCTTTTTAAGCGTGGCATCAACAATTTCTTCAAGAGTTTTAACTGCAACTTTGAATGTTTCATTGCCTCTCATTTTTATAAAGTTAAGCCTCTGTTTAATTACATCTTCTGTGACAGGCATTTTTGAGCCTCCTGCAGGCATGTGTATAAAATCCCACATTGTTCCATCTGAATAAATGTCTATTATCTTAATTCCTTCATCTTTCTTTGTTGGTTCAAGTATCACTGCACCAGCTCCATCAGCCAGAAGAACACAAGTGGTTCTGTCAGTCCAATCGGTAAATTTTGAAAGAGTCTCAGCACCTATGACAAGTGCTCTCTTTGATGAACCTGTTCTTATGAATTTTTCTGCTACAGCCAGCGCATAAATAAAGCCTGTGCACGCACCATTTATGTCAAAGGCTACTGCACGGGTTGCTCCAAGCTTCATTTGAAGAATACACGCACAGGATGGAACAAGCATATCAGGTGTAACTGTTGCAACAATAATTAAATCTATGTCTTCTGCGGTTAAATTTGCTTTTTTTAATGCTTTAATAGAAGCTTCATAGGCAAGATCACTTGTTGCCTGCTCTGCTGATGCTATTCTTCTTTCTTTTATTCCTGTTCTTTCAGTTATCCATTCATCTGATGTTTCTACCATTTTTTCAAGATCATGGTTTGTTAAAACTTTTTCAGGAACATAAGAGCCTGTTGAAACTATTCGTGCTTTCATTAATCTCCTCCATATGCTCTAAACTTTCTGAGATTGTTTTGTAAATCTCTTTTTTTGCCATTTCTGCAGCAACCTTTATTGCATTTTTTATTGCCTTTGCCGAAGATCTTCCATGACATATTATGCTTGTGCCATTAATTCCAAGTAAAAGAGCGCCGCCATACTCTGAGTAATCAACCTTTTTCCGAAAACTCTTTATAGCTGGTTTTATCATCATATATCCAAGCCTTCCAGTTATTATCTCTGTGACCTCTCTTTTTAGCATTTTCATCAATGCTTCTGCAAGCCCTTCACCTACCTTTAAAACAATGTTACCTACAAAACCATCACAAACAACAACATCAGCTGAGCCAAAAAATATATCTTTTCCTTCAATATTTCCTATAAAATTGAGCTTTGATGACTTAAGAAGCCTGAAGGCTTCTTTTGTTGCCTCATTTCCTTTTGTTGCTTCCTCACCAATGCTAAGAAGCGCTATTTTGGGAGAAGTGGAGTTAAAAAGAGCTTTATGATAGGCATTTCCCATGTAGGCAAATTGAAGTAAATGTTCTGCTTTACAATCAACATTTGCTCCTGCATCGAGAAGAATAAAATGACCTTTAAGACTTGGCATTACTGTGGCAATAGCTGGTCTGTCAACATTTGGTAGCTTCCCAAGTAAAAGAAGGCTTAAAGCCATCATTGCACCAGAATTACCCGCACTAAGAACAGCTTGAGCATTGCCTTCCTTTACAAGTTCTATAGCTTTTTTCATGGATGTATTTTTTCTTCTAATGGCAGTTGAGACAGTTTCATCCATCCCAACCTGTTCTTCCACATGCAAAATAGATATTTTTCCCTTTAAATCTTTCCTATCTTTTAAAAATTCATTTATTTTATTTTCCTCCCCAACAAGAATAATCTCTATTTCGCTATCTGAAGCTGCTTCTATAGCACCTAAAATATTTACTTCAGGGGCAAAATCGCCCCCCATTGCATCAACAGCAATTTTTAGCATTTTTTTAAATTACTCTTCAACCTCTAAGAATTTTTTTCCTTTATAAGTGCCACAATTTGGACATACCCTGTGTGCGAGCTTTGGCTCCTTACATTCAGGGCATTCAACAAGTGTAGGCACAGCCATTTTAAGCCAATTTGCTCTTCTTTTGTCCCTTCTTGAAGGGGTATGACGATGTCTTGGATTAGCCATTTTTCTTCATCCTCCTTAAAAGTGATTGTAATACAGCCATTCTTGGATCTATTTCTTTAACTACGCATCCACATTTAAATTCATTTAAATCTGTCCCGCAGATAGGACATAACCCTTTACAGTCTTCAGAACACAAAGGTTTCATTGGAATATTAAGCAAAATTTGGTCGCGAATTATATCTTCTGTGTCAATTATTCCTTCTCTGTAAAAATCTACATCCATTTCATCTTTCTTAAGTTCAACAAGCTCTTCTTTACTGAGCTCCTCAATTGGATGATATGTAACTTCCACTAAGGTTTTTATAGGCATCGTATATTCCTTAAGGCATCTGCTACATTGAAGTTCAACTTCTCCACTAACAATACCTTTTACAAAAACCTCTGCTCCTTTTTTCTCAATCCTCAAAATTGCTTTAAAAGATTTGGTAATCTTTATTCCCTCTATTTTTGGAGTTTCTTCCAGTTCAATATCAAGTCCTTCATCAGGTATATCAAAGACCTCGATTTTCATTTTAATACCTCAAAATAAAATTCTCCCGCTTTCGCGGGAGGTCAAAAAATATTTTAACAGAAAATTGAAAATTCTTTACAGTGTTATGCTGCCTTTTTTAATTTTTCCATTATTTTCCAGCTTTTTAAAATATCAATTGCTCTCTGAAGCTGGGTATCATCTTTTTCATCAACCTCTTGAGGAGCCTTTTCCTGAGGTTCAACTTTTTCTCCCTTCAGATGTTGTTCAAGATCCTTTTCTCTAATTACAGGAACTTCCTTGCCATTTTTGCTTTCAAGTTTTACCACTATATCTGGCATTATTCCAACTCCATGAATGCTTCTTCCTTTTGGTGTGTAGTATTTCGCTGTAGTAAGTTTCAAAGCAGATCCATCACTTAAAGGAATGAGGCTCTGAACAGAACCTTTTCCAAAAGTTTGCACTCCGACAATTAAAGCCCTGCCCCAGTCTTGTAAAGCTCCTGCAACAATCTCTGATGCAGAGGCAGAACCTTGATTTACAAGAACAATCATAGGAATATCAGTGTAAGCAGGCCTTAAATTTTCAGTATAATAATCGATTTTGTCTCCTGTTCTTCCCTTAATTGATACAACAAGATGCTTTGGAGGTAAAAATTGTTCAGAAACATCAACTGCACTCTGAAGAAGTCCTCCAGGATTATTTCTTAAGTCAAGAATAAGGCTTTGCATTCCTGATTCTTTAAGACTTTGTAATGCATTTGCCAGATCCTGTGCTGTGCCTTCTTGAAATTGAATGAGTTTTATATAACCAATTTCTTTATCAATCATTTTGTATTTTACGCTTTTAATTTTGATTATGTCTCTTATAATTGTGATGTCTTTAGGTTGTTTCCATTCATCCCTTTGTATTGTAAGAGTAACAGGTTTTCCTTTTGGCCCACGCATTTTTGACACAGCATCATTTATATTCATATCTTTTGTTGACTGCCCATCAATTTTTATAATCTTATCACCTGCTTTAATTCCAGCTTTCCATGCAGGAGTGTCTTCAATCGGAGCAATTACTGTTAAACTACCATCTTTTATCCCAATCTGAATTCCTATTCCTCCGAATTCACCTTTAGTTTCTGTCTGAAATTCTTTATAGGCTTCTGGAGTTAAATAGGCAGAATGAGGGTCAAGAGAATTAACCATTCCTTTAATTGCAGATATTATGAGTTCATGGGGATTAACATTTTCAACATAATTTTTCTTTATTGTTGTAAAAACCTCAGTAAATGTCCTTAAATCCTCGTAAATACTATCTGTATTTTGAGCTGCTGACCATCTTCCTATTATTATTCCCATAAAGGCAATAATAAAGATTAATGCTGAAATCTTAATCTTTTTTTTCATCTCTTATTTATTCCTCCTTTTCATTTTCTTAACCACTGTTCTGGATTAAGTGGTTTTCCTCTATATCTAACCTCAAAATACAAGGCTGGCGTATCTATATTTGAATTACTTCCAACTGCTCCAATGACTTGCCCTGCTTTAACATACGAACCTTCCTTCACGCTCATTGAACCAAGATTACCATAGACTGTGTAGTAACCATCTCCATGACTTATTATAACAAGGTTTTCATATCCTTTAAAATAATTTGCATAAACAACCCTACCGTCAGCAGAGGCTTTTACTTGAGTGCCAGGTTGTGCTTGAATGTAAATTCCGCTTCTCATAATTGGAACATTAAAAACAGGATCCCTTTGGCTGCCATAATGGGCAACAACAGGACCGCTCACAGGCCATAGAAGACTTCCTCTTTTTTTAGTAAAACCTCCCTGCGGCAAAGATTCTATTTTACCTGTTCTTTTTTCTTTTCTTTCAGTTTCCTGAAGAAGTCTTGTAAGCCTTCTTGCATTTTCTTCAAGTTCCCTAATTTTTTTCTCATAAAGGGCTTTATTTTGTCTTACCTTAGCAAGTAAAACTTCTTTTTCTTTTTTCTTTTGCTTTTGAGCTTCCTCGGTTTTTTTAAGAGCTTCCTCTTCCTGCTTTAATGAGGCATAAAGTTTTTTTAACTCTGTTTGTTGCAGTATTAAATTACCAAGTTCTGCTTTATATTGTTGTATTAGTTTTTTATCAATGTTAACAATTTTTTGAGTATTTCTCATGAGACGAAATGCCTTTGTTGTGTCTTCTTCCATTAAAATTATCAATGCTACATCAGGCTCTTTGCTCAGTTTCTGAATTCCTTTTATTCTGTTTATTAGATAAATCTTTCTCTCTTCAAGTTGAGCGCTGTAAGTTTTTATCCCTTTTTCTGTTTCTGCAATTCTTATCTGCAGGCTTTTTATCTTTGCACGATGATTTTTTATGTTTTTTTCTATTTCACTAAGTTGTCTTGAAACTCTCTTTAAATCTTCAAGAACATTTTCTTCAATTTTTTTTGTCTCCTCGAGCTTTTTTTTATGGATCTTAAGCTCTTTTTTTATCTGATTTAATTCTTCTTTTGGTTGAGCAGCAAAACTAACAGAACTCACAACAATAAAAAATAGGGCTATTATAATGTGTAACTTTTTACTCATCTTTATTGATATTTTATTTTACCAAGTGCAAAAAAAGAAGAAAGCATCCCAAAAATTACACCAAATACTGGCAATACATAAAAAACCTCAACAGGAAAAACAATCTGAGTCACTGCTGGCAGGTAAGTTAAAATATCTTTTGAATGTAAAGCAAAGTATATCAAAATAATTAAAACAGTTGCAAAAATACTTCCTCCCAATCCAATGATTCCTCCTTCAATTAAAAAAGGCAGTCTTATGAAGGAAGGAGTTGCTCCAAGAAGTTTTAAAATCTCAATTTCTTCAGTTTTTTTCCAGTAAAAACTCTTTACAGTAGCGTAAATTATAAATAAAATTGCAATTGAAATAAAACAAAGCACAGCAATAGCAAAATTCCACATGGTTACCTTTATTGTCTTCAATCCTGATATGATTTTGGTTGGATAATAAACATCATCAACAATTTTTATTTCTTTGATTTTTTTTGTTATTTCTTCAATATTTTTAAGATTTTCCTCTTTTATGAAAGCCTCTACTGTATCAGAAAGGGGATTGTATCCAATAAGTTGTATTAATGCAGGATCAATAAGATCTTTCATTTCGTTTAAAGCTTCATCTTTTGAAATATATTGAATTTTTGAAAAAACTCCCATTTTTTTTAAATTCGCAATCATAGAAGAAGTTTCATCCTGAGTTGTGCCTTCTTTTATATATATAACTATGGCTGCTTTCTCAGAAAGCTTTTTTGTAAAAATTTCAAGATTGTAAAGCAGTAAAAATACTGCTGTAAAAATAAAGAAACATATGCCAATACTAACCATACACAGTAAAGATGACCATCTGTTGAACCATAATCCTTTAATTGCTGATTGAAGCTGCATCTTCATTGAACTTTCCCCTCTTTTAAATTTAAAACTCTGTAAGAAGAATTTTTAAAAAGTTCTTTATTATGTGTGGCAATGACAACATTACAACCTTTGTTATTTATTCTTTTAAAAAGATTTATTACATCCTGTGATGCCTCAGGATCAAGATTTCCTGTAGGCTCATCAGCAAGAATAATCTGAGGATTTGTAATAATAGCTCTTGCTATGGCAACTTTTTGCTGTTCACCACCAGATAGAGTTTTAACAATGCTGTCTGCTTTATGTCTTAAGGCAACATCTTTCAAAACATCAAAAACCTTTATTTTAATCTCTTTTTCTTTTTCTCCAATAACTCTCAAAGGAAGTGCCACATTGTCAAAAACTGTTAAATCCTGCCTTAATCTAAAATCCTGAAAAACAAAGGTAACCACTCTTCTTAGTTTTGGTATCTCTTTTTGTTTTATTCGGCTGAGTTCAAAATCTGCCACCTTTATTTCACCTTCATCCGGGAATTCGCTTCCAAAGATTAATTTAAGAAGTGTTGTTTTACCAGCTCCAGAAGGACCTGTTATGAATACAAGCTCACCTTTTTCTATATTAAATGAAACATTTTGTAAAACAGCCACTCCGCTGTAGTATTTATAAACTCCCTGGAACGTTATCATTTTTTAAAAAAATCTTTCACTGTTTGAACAATGTTTTCAGCTGTAAGACCATAAAGTTTGAGCAATTCTTTCCATGAACCAGAGCATCCAAAGGTATCTCTTATCCCGATTCTTTTCACTACAGTAGGATGATTTTCAGAAATAAACTCAGTTACAGCTGAACCAAGACCTCCAATTATTGAGTGTTCCTCTGCTGTTATGATTAACTTTGAAGACCTTGCAATTTTTAATAAAGTTTGCTCATCAATTGGTTTAACAGAGGAAAAATTTGCTACACCTGTATCTATTCCTTCTTTATTTAAAATTTCTGAAGCCTTCAATGCCTCTGAAACCATAATTCCATTTGCTATTATGTTTACATCCCTGCCAATTTTAAATAGATAAGCTTTTCCAATCTGAAATTTATAGTCTTCAGGCATTACTGAAGAAACCTTTGCCCTTCCAAGTCTTATATAAACAGGTCCGTAGTATTCTGCTGCCAATGTTACAGCCTGTGCAGTTTCATAGGCATCTGCTGGAACAATAACTGTCATCCCGGGGATAACACGCATAAGTGCTACATCCTCAACTGCCTGATGAGTTGCTCCATCCTCGCCAACTGTAATTCCTCCATGAGTTGCAACAATTTTTACATTTGCATTTGAATAACAAACAGTCTGCCTGATCTGTTCCCATGCTCTTCCAGTGGCAAAAATTGCAAATGTGGAAGCAAAGGGAATTTTACCTGTAAGAGCAAGTCCAGCAGCAACTCCAATCATATCCTGTTCAGAAATTCCAATGTTAAAAAATCTTTCTGGAAAGCTCTTTGCAAACTTGGCAGTCTTTGTGGAACAGCTGAGATCAGCATCAAGAACAACTATATTTGGATTTCTCTTGCCTAATTCAACAAGTGTAATACCATAAGCATCTCTTGTTGCAATCTCTTTTCCATAAAACTGGGAAACATCATTTAATAAACAAGCCTCATTAATTTTTCCCATCCTTTAACTCCTTAAGTGCAATTTCAAGCTCCTCATGTGTTGGAGCTACTCCATGATACTGAACCTTTCCTTCAAATATGGAAACTCCTTTACCTTTCAGAGTATTTGCCACAATTACTGTAGGTTTTCCTTTTATTTTTTCAGCTTCATTTAAAGCATCAACAATTTCCTGCATATTATGCCCATCAATTGTAAATACATTCCATCCAAAGGCAAGAAATTTATCCTCTATAGGTTTTATATTCATTACTTCGGTGCAGGCTCCATCAATCTGAAGATTGTTGTGATCAATGATAGCACAGAGATTGTCAAGTTTGTAATGAGAAGCAGTCATGGTAGCTTCCCATACCTGTCCTTCCTGAATTTCTCCATCTCCTAACAAACAGTAAACCCTTGCTGGAATGTTATCAATTTTTAATCCAAGAGCAATTCCACAGGCTACAGAAAGCCCCTGCCCAAGAGAACCTGTTGAAACTTCAACTCCTGGCAGTTCTCTGCAGCATGGATGACCCTGAAGAGGAGAGCCAATTTTTCTTAAAGTGCCAAGAAGAGATTTATCAAAATATCCTGTAAGAGCTAAAACTGCATAAAGCAGAGGTGCTGCATGACCTTTTGAAAGAACAAATCTGTCTCTTTGTTGCCATTGAGGATTTTTAGGGTCATGTCTCATTTTATAAAAATACAAAGCAGTTACAATATCTGCTGCAGAAAGGCTTCCTCCTGTATGTCCAGAGCCTGCCTGAGCAAGCATTTTTACAATTTCAATTCTCAACTGTCTTGCCTTTTCTTTTAAGAATTCTATATCTGTCACTACTTCACCTCTGATTTTATTATTTAATTTTTAATTATAAATCAAAATCACAAAAAAAGACATCTTCTATGGTATTCTAAAAATATGCAAGAAATTTATCTGCTTGATGGAAGCTGTTTTGTTTACAGAGCCTATCATGCTATAAAAGGACTGAGTAACAGTCGTGGTATCCCAACAAATGCTGTTTATGGTTTTACAAGAATGCTTCTTAAGCTTCTTAAAGAAAAAAATATCGAATACATGCTTTGTGCCTTTGACAGTCCCCATCCAACTAAAAGGCATAAAATATATGAAGAATATAAAATAACAAGGCCTGAGACACCCAAGGATTTACCACTCCAGATTGAATATATAAAAGAGATTGTTGATGCTCTGGGTATCAAAAGAATAGAAATTCCCGGATACGAAGCTGATGATATAGTAGCCTCTGTCATTTTTAAACTTCAGCCTTCAGGATTTTTTTATATCGTTAGTCTTGACAAAGACATGCTACAGCTTGTCTCGCAGAATGTAAAAATCTATGACCCTTTCAATAACATTATAATTGATGAAAAGTATGTCATTAATAAATACGGAATTTCTCCTGAAAAACTTAATGATTTTATGGCTATGGTGGGTGACTCTATTGACAACATTCCAGGAGTAAAAGGAATTGGAGAAAAAACAGCTTTAGAGCTTTTAAAGAGATATGGCTCTGTGGAAAACATCATTAAAAATCTTGATATTATAAAACCTTCAAAGGTCGCAGACATTTTAAGAAAAAACATTGAAGCGGTGAAGCTCAGTAAAGAACTTGTAATGTTAAAAAAGGATGCTCCTGTTGAAATTAAACTTGAGGAGCTTAAAATAAAGAAGCAGAACACGGAAAAACTTGCTAAAATTTTTCGTGAACTTGAATTCACAAGCCTTCTAAAGCAGACAATGCAACTTTATATAAAGCCACAGATAGAAAAATCAGAAAACAAAAAAACTGATGTTCAAACATTACTTAAAAAAATAAAAGAAAAAGGAAGTTTTTCAGTATCAATTGATGAAAATACTCTTAATGTTGGTATTAATGGAGATGTATATGAAATATCCCTTGATGATTCAGAATTGATTCTGTCTTCTCGAGCATTAAAAGTTTTATTCAATGTAAAGGAAACACTCAGGAGATTGAAAAATTCAGGCATCAGACTTGAACCTCCTTACTTTGATCTTATGATAGCAGCATATCTTATAAATCCAAACAGAGGTAAATATAATTTTGATGAGCTTGTGCTTGAATATCTTGGCAAGTTCTATAATGATTCTCAAAATTCTGTTTGTTATATGCGTGAGCTTTATGAAAAATTAAACAACGAATTAAAAGAAAAGGAGCTTGAAAAACTTTATTTTGATATTGAGATGCCTCTTATTGAAGTACTCTTCCACATGGAGGAAGCAGGAATAAAGGTTGATCTTGAAAAACTTGAAGCTCTTACCAGAATTGTATCTACAGAGATTGATAAAATCAAGGAAAAAATTTACAGAATTGCAGGGAAACAGTTTAATATTAACTCACCAAGACAGCTGGCAGAAATTCTATATGACAGGCTTGGACTTAAGAGCAGAAAAAGAGGTAAAAAGGCTCGTTCAACAGAAATGGAAGTTCTTGAAGAGCTTGCCACACAACATGAACTGCCTCAGGAAGTAATCAATCATCGCATACTAAATAAGCTTTTGACAGCTTATTTAATTCCTCTCAGAGATTGTGTAAATCCTGAAACACAAAGAATTCATACAAAATGGTCTCAAACCGTAGCAGGAACAGGAAGAATTATCAGCAGTGAGCCTAATTTACAGAACATTCCTGTAAAGGGACAATGGGCAGAGTTCTTAAGAGAAGTCTTTATACCTGAAGATGGATATCTGTTTATGAGTGCTGATTATTCTCAGATTGAGTTAAGACTTCTGGCTCATATGAGTAATGATACTTCTCTAATCAAAGCATTTCATGAAGGAAAGGATATTCACAGAGCAACAGCATCTGAGATTTTTTCAATACCTGAAGAAGCTGTTACAGAGGATCATAGAAGAATTGCAAAGACTGTAAATTTCGGCATTTCTTATGGAATAAGTCCCTTTGGACTGTCTGACTCAATAAAAATTCCCTATGAAAAGGCTCAGGAACTGATTGAGCTCTATTTTTTAAGATATCCAATGGTGAAAAAATTTATTGAGGAAACAATTTCTTTTGCAAGAAAAAATGGCTACGTAAAAACTCTTTTTGGAAGAATTCGCCCCCTGCCAGAAATTAACAGTCCAAATCAGTTTTTAAAAATGCAGGCAGAAAGAATAGCAGTGAACGCTACTATTCAGGGAACTGCAGCAGACATTATAAAAATTGCAATGATAAGAATATACAGACATCTTAAAACAAAAAATATGAATGCAAGGCTTATTCTTCAGATTCATGATGAGATAGTTCTTGAAGTGAAAGAAAATATCATTGAAGAGGTGAAAGAAATTGTCAAGAATGAAATGAAAAATTTTGATCTCAAAGTGCCTCTTGAGGTCAACATCTTTACAGGTAAAAATCTAAATTTATAAGCTCAATAATCTCTCTATTGAGCAATTTTGTTGTGTATAATATAAATAAATCTGGAGGGCAATATGAATAAAAAAACTCTTATTGAATGGGATAAAAAATACATATGGCATCCTTTTACACAGATGAATCAATGGCTTACTGAAGAACCCGTAATATTTACTGAAGGCAGAGACTGCTTCTTAAAGGACATTGATGGAAAGTGGTATCTTGATGGAGTATCATCCCTCTGGGTAAACATTCACGGGCATAGAAGAGCTGAAATTGATGAGGCAGTCAAAGCACAGATCGACAAACTTGCACACTCCACATTGCTTGGAGCATGTAATGAACCAAGTATAGTGCTTGCACAAAATCTTGCTGAAATGCTGATTGAAAGACTTCCATGGGGTGAGCCTCTTACAAAGATATTTTACTCTGACAATGGCTCAACAGCAGTTGAGATTGCTCTGAAAATTGCCTATCAGTACTGGGTTAATCAGGGCATCAAGGAAAAAGATACATTTGTAAGCCTAAAAGAAGGTTATCACGGAGATACAATAGGTGCAGTAAGCGTTGGAGGAATTAAGCTTTTTCATGAGATTTACAAACCCCTGCTAAGCAAATCAATTCAGGCACCTGCACCCTATTGCTACAGATGTGAATTAAAGCTAAACTTTCCATCCTGTGGACTTGCTTGCCTTGGTGAAATGGAAAAAATAATAAGGCAAAATCATGAAAGAATTGTGGCTGTAATAGTTGAGCCTATTGTTCAGTGTGCGGGTGGTATAATTGTATGGCCTCAGGGATATTTAAAGGGGCTAAGAAAGCTATGCAACAAATATGAAATTCTTTTAATTGCTGATGAAGTGGCAACAGGCTTTGGAAGAACAGGCAGAATGTTTGCCTGTGAACATGAAGAGGTAACTCCTGATATAATATGCCTTAGCAAAGGAATAACAAATGGTTACATGCCATTGGCAGTTACTGCGGTGAACGAAAAAATCTTCAATGCCTTTTTAGGTGAAATTGAAGAAAGAAAAACCTTTTATCACGGACATTCCTACACAGGAAATCCCTTAGCTTGTGCAGCAGCCATTGCCAGTCTTGAAATATTTAAAAAAGATAGAACTTTAGAGAATCTTCCACCGAAAATCGAATTATTGAAAAATAAGCTTTCAGAGATAGCAGAGCTTTCCCATGTAGGAGATGTAAGACAAAAAGGAATGATTGCCGGAATAGAACTTGTAATGGATAAAAAAACAAAAGAGCCTTTTGCATGGAAAGAGCAGACTGGCTGGAAAGTAGTTAGATTAGCAAGAAAATACGGAGTGTGGCTCAGACCGCTCGGCGATGTTATAGTAATCATGCCTCCACTTGTTATTTCAGAGGAAAATCTTGCAAGGTTGCTTGAGGTAATCAAAGATTGTATAATAAGGATTAGTTCAGATTGAGGAGGTTAAAAATGAGAAGATTATTTTTAGCAATACTTATAATTTTTGCTATTGGATGTACACAGCAGGTAAAGACAGATATTGCCGGAGTTGGAGAAACTTTTCCTACAGCTCCATCAGCAATTACATGGGATGGTAAAAATCTTATAATTGCAAAGGAGGGCATAATTGTTTTTTTAGAAAACATAGACACAGCTACTGCTGGCTCTTTCATAGGATATGAGGGCCACTATTCTCTAAATAACTATCCAATAACAATAACATCAAAGGAAAATCCACCTTATATAACAGGACTTGCATGGCAGAAAACAGCATATTCTGGCTTCATATGGGCGGCAGATGCAGCGAATAAAAGACTTATTAAACTGACTCCTCAGGGAGAAACAATTAAGAGTATTCAATTAAACAAAATCTATCCTGAAGACATGACATTTGATGGAAAATATCTCTGGATTGCTGACTCTAAAAGAGGAAAGGTATTTAAAATAACTACAGAAGATGGCTCAGTAATTGAAGAATATCTCTCACCTGTTAGCTATCCTACTGCTTTAGCATGGGATGGAAAATATTTGATAGTCGCTGGAATTATAAATCCTGCTCTTCCGTCTGATTCATCGGATAATGTAAAAATCCTGAGATTAGATACTGTAAATGGAAAGGTTATTGAGGAAATCTCAAATTCTCGCTATGTTACATTTCCTTCAGCAATGGTCTGGATTGACGGCAAACTCTGGATTTCTGATAGAAATTCTGGTTATATTGTAAAAATTAGTGATTGGGGAAGCCCTTCAGCAGATGAAAAAATTTATAAACTGGCAACAACCCCCTCTATAATTAAAAAAATTGAAACAAAAGAGGAGAAAAAAGAAACTGAAAAAGATATACAAGAAGCAAAAAAAGCTGCTGAAGAAGCCAGAAAGGCTGCAGAAGAAGCAAAACAGGCTGCAGAGGCAGCTAAAAAAGCTTTTGAATTACAGCAGAAAAAATAATGTTTTCTATTGGTAACATTGAAATAAAAAGAGACGAACTTTTTGTCATAGCAGGACCCTGTGTTATAGAATCTGAAGAAATATTATTTAAAACTGCTGAAAAATTAAAGGAAATTACTCAGAACTTGAAAATTCCATTAATATTTAAATCTTCCTATGATAAAGCAAATAGATCATCAATAAAGTCTTACAGAGGTCCTGGAATAAAAAAAGGGCTTGAGATATTAAATAAAGTGAAAGAAGAATTTGATCTACCAATTCTGAGCGATGTTCATTCAGTGGAAGAGATACAAATTGCAAAAGATTTTCTTGATGTTATTCAGATTCCTGCCTTTTTATGCAGACAGACAGATATGATTGTGGAAGCAGGGAAAACTGGAAAACCTGTGAATGTTAAAAAGGGGCAGTTTCTTGCTCCATGGGATGTGAAAAATATAATTGAAAAGATTGAATCTACTGATAACAAAAAAATAATCATTACAGAAAGAGGAACAAGCTTTGGATATAATAATCTCATCGTCGATTTCCGCAGTTTTCCAATAATTCGCTCAATGGGTGTACCTGTAGTTTTTGATGCAACTCATTCAGTTCAGCTTCCTGGAGGTGCTGGAACATGCTCCTCAGGGCAGAGAGAGTTTATTCCCTATCTTTCTCGGGCAGCTGTTGCCTGTGGAGTTGACGGATTGTTCTTTGAGGTCCATCCAGAGCCTGACAGAGCTTTATGCGATGGTCCGAATATGATTCCTCTTAAAGAGTTCAAAGAGCTTCTTAAATTTCTCATTGAAATTCATAACACAGTAAAAAACTTGAGCTCAATGAATTCATGAATCAAGGAAGGATTTTCTAAATATTCTCTGTAAAATACCATCAAGCTCATCAAGGGAGTTGTAAAATATTTCAAGCTTGCCTTTTTTACCTTTATGTAAAATCTTAACTTTATATCCAAGCTCTGAAGTAAGTTTATCCTCAAGTTCTGCTATTTCCGGAATAATTTCCTTGGAAGGCTTGGGTTTATCTATTTTTTTTACAAGCTCTTCAGTCTGCCTCACAGACAATGACTTTTTTATAACCATATTTGCAATTTCTATCTGTTTTTGAGATTCTTCAACTGAAAGAATTGCCTTTGCATGCCCCATTGTTATTGTACCCTGTTTAAGATGTTGTCTTATTTCATCAGGAAGCTTGAGAATTCTCAAATAGTTTGCAATTGTGGCTCTGTCTTTTCCAACTCTTTTTGAAAGTTCTTCCTGTGTAATGTTAAACTCTTTAATGAGTCTGTCAAATGCAGAGGCTGTTTCAACAGGATCAAGGTCTTCTCTTTGAATATTTTCAATCAGTGCAATCTCAACAGCTTCCGAAGGAGAAACATCTTTTATAACCGCTGGAATTTTTTCAAGTCCTGCAATTTTTGCTGCTCTCCATCTTCTCTCTCCAGCAATTATTCTAAAAGTTCCATCACCAACACGGGATACAACAATAGGCTGAATAACTCCCTTTTCCTTGATGGATTGGGCAAGTTCTTTTAAAGCTTCTTCATTAAAATCTGTTCTTGGTTGAGCCTCACCTGGAATTATTCTTTCTATTTCAATTTCCTGAAGCTGCTCTTCCTGCTTAGGAATTAAAGCATCAAGTCCTTTACCGAGTGCTTTCTTCATTTAAAAACTCCATAGCAAAACTTAAATAACTTTGCGAGCCCTTTGATTTTATATCATAAAAAACAGCCGGCTTTCCATGACTTGGAGCCTCCGCAAGTGTTACATTTCTTGGTATCATTGTATTATAAACTTTTTTACCAAAAAAGCGTCTCACTTCCTGAGCAACCTGCCTTGACAAGGTATTCCTTCCATCAAACATCGTAAGTAGAATCCCTTCAATTTTAAGCTCTGGATTTAGTTTGGCTTTTACAAGTTCAACTGTTCTCATAAGCAATCCCAGTCCCTCAAGAGCATAATACTCACACTGAACAGGAATTATGAGAGAATCTGCTGCTACAAGACAGTTAAGTGTCAATAATCCCAAGGATGGAGGAGCATCAATAAAAATATAGTCAAAATCTGAAACAATTTTAAAGAGCAAGTTTTTTAAAATAAACTCTCTGTTTTCCCTGTGAACAAGCTCTACTTCAACTCCAACAAGGTCTATTGTTGATGGAATTATCCAGAGATTTTCAAAAGCTGTGCTGAGTTTTGCACTTTCTGGAGGATGTGAATTAATGTATAAATTATAAAGGCTAAAATTAAGTTTATGCCTGTCTATTCCTGCTCCTGTTGTAAGATTTCCTTGGGGATCTGAATCCACTAAAAGAACCTTTTTGCCTTCAATACTGAGGCAGGCTCCCAAATTTAAAGCTGTTGTAGTCTTCCCAACTCCGCCTTTCTGATTAGCAATGGCAATTATTTTACCCATTTTTTATTTTAACATTTGCCCTGCTTCTTTCATAAAATCTATCCATATTGGAAGGGCTGCTCTTGCTCCTGCTTCCTTTGGTCCAATTGGCTTGTGATTGTCCCTTCCTACCCATACACCAACCAGTAAATTGTCATCAAATCCAACAAACCATGCATCAGAAAAATCATTGGTTGTCCCTGTTTTGCCATAAACTTCTCTTCCAATTTCCTTTGCTTTCTGAGCAGTTCCTGAAAGAACAACCTCTCTTAAAAGCTCTCTAATCTGCTCCACTATTTCCTCTGGTAGTACTGTTTTTATTTCTGGTTTGTTTTCTTCAATTGTAATACCATTGTGGTCAGTTATTTTTTCATAGAAAATTGGTTTTATTTTTTTTCCTGTTGCAAACACTGAGTAGGCTGCTGTGAGCTCTATTGGTTTTACATCAGAGCCACCAAGGGCTGTTGAAAGATATGGATGAATCTTTGTTGTTAAACCACACTCCTGAGCAAATTCAACAACTTTTTTAATGCCTATCTGAGAGGCTAATCTAACAGTGGCAGAATTTAAAGAAAGAGCAATTGCCTTGCGGAGTGGAACTTCACCATGGTATTCATTGTTATAGTTTTTCGGACTCCAGCTCTTACCCTGAACTGCACCAGGAAAACTAACAGGAGCATCAAGAATTGTATCATCAGGACTCCAGCCTTCAGTGAGAGCCACTGCATAAACAAAGGGTTTAAAGGCACTTCCAGGCTGTCTCAGCGCAAATACTCTGTTGTACTGGCTCTCCCAGAAATCATTTCCTCCTACCATAGCCCTTACATAACCTCTTTTAAGGTCAATGGCAATCAATGCTGCCTGAACCTTAGGCTTTACCCTCTTGTGAATCTCATTAAGCCCTTTCTGCACAGCTTCTTCTGCTTTTTTTTGAAGATTGTAATCAATCGTAGAGTAAATTCTTAATCCATCCTTATAAAGTCTTTCTCCATATTTTGCTTCAAGCTCCTGCCTCAATGTCTCGACAAAATAAGGAGCTTCAAATCTTCTGTAGTGTGGATGTTCAGCAATAGGCTCTTTTACTGCCTCGGCATACTGCTCCTTTGTAATAAACCCCTCTTCAAGCATTTTCTGTAAAACAATGTTTCTTCGTTTTAATGCTATCTCTGGTCTTTTAAACGGATTAAAGGCTGATGGTGCTTTAGGTAGAGAAGCAAGTAAGGCAATTTCAGAAATTTTTAACTCCTTAAAGGATTTACCAAAATAGGTCTCTGATGCAGCTGCTATTCCATAAGCTCTATTTCCAAAATAAGCTTGATTTAAGTAGAGTCCAAGTATTTCATCCTTTGTGTATTTTCTCTCAATCTGTATTGAAAGTATTGCCTCCTTTAACTTCCTTGTAATGCTTCGCTCAGGTTTTAGAAACAGCATCTTTGCAAGCTGTTGTGTGATTGTGCTTCCTCCTTCAACTATTCCTCCAGCTTTTATATCTCTATAAAGAGCTCGCAAGATACCAATAATATCAACCCCTGGATGCTTGTAAAACCTTACATCTTCTGCAGCAACAAAGGCTTTTTTTATCAAGTCAGGAATTTCATAATGGGGAACGAATTTTCTTCTCTCATAGAAAAACTCTGTAAGAACCTGCCCATCAGAGGAATAAACAATAGAGGCTTCCATAGGTCTATAGCTCTCTAAGGCTTTTACATCTGGTAGGTCTGAAAAAAGCCAGTATATATAGCCTGCACATGCACCAATCAGAAAAAGAAAGAAAAAAATGGCAGTATAAAATATTTTTGCTTTCATTGCTCAATAACTAATTCTTCCTCATAAACTTTTCCATCATTTATTTTAAAACATTTAACCTCAAAATCTGGTTCTAAAGCAACTATCACATGGTAAACATCATAAAAAGAAAGCTCTATATCTTTGCTGGATGGATAGGCAGAGCCAGAAGGATGACTATGAAAAATAGCAACCATTTCAAGCCCTTTGTTTTTAATATCTTTCATTGCCCTTAACTGTTCTTTTGGCTCCATGAGATAGCTTACTGAAGAATTCTCTATATTTTTTATTTTATAAATTTTTGTTACCATATCATGCTTTCCAGCAAGAATTCCGCAGGCTTCATAGGGCAAAGAAGCTACACAATGGCTTATCATTTCATCAAAAATTTCTTTTTTTATTTTCATTTACATATTGGACAGGATGGATTTTTTAGAAATTTTGCTTCTCTGAAAGCTCCTTTTAAAGCATCATATATAATTATTCTGCCATGCAAAAGCTCTCCAAAACCAACCAAGATTTTTATTGTTTCTGTAGCTTGAATTGAGCCAATTACTCCTGCTACAGGAGCTAAAATGCCTCTGGAGGTGTTGTCTTCTGCTCCATCAAAAATACAGTGATAACAGGGCCCTGCTGGAGGAATTATATCAAAAACCTGTCCTTCAAACTCTGATACTGCTCCAATTACAAGGGGTTTGTTTAATTTAAAACATGTTTCGTTAATAATTTTTCTTGTTTCAAAATTATCAGGACAGGCAACAACAACATCATAAAATTTTATATAATCCATAGCATTTTTCTTGTTAATGTCTTCAGGATATGGAAGAATCTGTATTTCACTGTTAAGTTTTTTAAGATTTACCATCGCTGAAATCACTTTTGGCATGCCAATATGTTCTTCATTATGAAGAATCTGACGCTGAAGATTACTTATTTCAACTGTATCAGGATCAATAATCCCGATGTAGCCAATACCAGAGCAAGCAAGCCAGTAAGCTACAACACTTCCAAGCCCACCTATGCCAATTACTAAAACCTTTGATTCTTTAAGCTTTCTCTGTCCCTTTAAACCAATCTGAGGAAGTATAATCTGACGGTCATATCTTAAAAGCTGTTGCTCACTTAAGCTTTGCAGAATAGAATACACTAAGATTCTTCTCCCTCAACCCTAATAAACACACTTTTATCTGAAACCACAGGCAGTTTATCTATTTTTTCCAATGCCTCAAGTACATCCTTTTCCCTGGCTTTATGAGTTAAAATTACAAGAGGAACAGCTCCAGCTTTTGATCTTCCTTTCTGAATTACTGACGCAATACTTATGTTGTGCTCTCCAAAAACTCCTGAAATCTTTGAAAGCACTCCAGGACGATCAAGTGCAGTAAACCTGAAATAATACATGCTTTCTATTTCTTCCATTGGTTTAATTTTGTATTTTTCTGAAAAATCAAAGGGCATTGTATTAACACCCTTTGCAATATCAACTATGTCTGCGGTAACTGCACTTCCTGTAGGCATGCTTCCAGCACCTCTTCCATAATAAAGAGTTGAGCCTACACTGTCTCCTTCCACATATATGGCATTAAAAACACCATCAACCTTAGAGATTAAATAATCCTCTGGCACCATTGTGGGGTGCACTCTTAGCTCAATCTCTCCATTAAGAATTTTTGTTATTGCAAGAAGTTTGATTTTATATCCGAATTCCCTTGCAAAGGCTATATCCTGCGCAGTTATCTTTGTAATCCCTTCGCAGTAAACTCTATCAAAACTTAAAGGAATTCCATAGGCTAAAGATGCCAGAATGGTAATCTTGTGAGCTGAATCAATCCCTTCAATATCAAGGGTTGGATCTGCTTCTGCAAACCCTAAAGTTTGTGCTTGCCTTAAGGCATCCTGAAAATCAATCCCTTCATTAGTCATCTTTGTAAGGATAAAATTGGTTGTTCCATTGATTATTCCATAAATTGCAAGCATCTTGTTTGCCACAAGACCTTCTCTCATTATTTTAATAATGGGGATCCCACCTCCAACAGAGGCTTCAAAACCAATTTTTAATCCTCTGGATAAAGCTTCTTTAAATATTTCATTTCCCTGTTCTGCCAATAAAGCCTTATTTGCTGTAACAACATGCTTTCCATTTTTTAAGGCTTCCATAATGAATTGTTTTGCGACAGTAGTGCCACCTACAACTTCAACAACTATATCAATTTCCGGGTCTTTTATGATTTCCCATGCATCTGTTGTCAAAAGCTCTTTTGGAAGAGTTATTTCTCTCGGTCTTTCGATGTCTTTATCTGCAACTTTTTTTAACACTACATCTATGCCTGTTCTTTTTTTAATTAACTCTCTCTGATTAAGAAGAATTTTTACTGTTCCCGTTCCAACTGTTCCAAAGCCAATAACACCAACCCTAACCTGTTTCATTACCCCTCCTTATCCTACTTTTCTAATTTTCTTTACCTGAGGAATCAAATTTAATGCCCTTTTAATACCTTTACAAGCTTGCCTTATTCTGTGTTCATTCTCAACAAGAGCAAATCTGACAAAACCTTCTCCTCCTTCACCAAAACCTATGCCTGGAGATACAGCAACCTTTGCTTCATTTATTAAAAATTTGGCAAACTCCAGAGAACCCATTTTTTTGAAAGGTTCTGGAATCTCTGCCCACACAAACATTGTTGCCTTTGGTGGTTCAACTTTCCAGCCTGCCTGATTTAATCCTTTTATGAGAACATTTCTTCTGCGTTCATAAGTTTTTCTTATTTCTTCAACACAATCCTGCGGTCCTCTTAATGCTACAATTGAAGCAATCTGAATTGGCTGAAACATTCCATAGTCAAGATAGCTTTTTATTTTCGTGAGTGCTCCAACAATCTCTTTATTGCCAACACAAAAGCCTACTCTCCATCCAGCCATTGAATAACTTTTTGTCATAGAGAAAAATTCAACTCCCACATCCTTTGCCCCTGGAACCTGAAGAAAACTTGGAGCTTTATAATCATCAAAAACCAGATCAGCATAGGCAAAATCGTGTATGACCATAATGTTGTTTTCTTTAGCAAAGTCAACCACTTTTCTAAAAAAGTCAAGATCCTCTACCACTGCTGTTGTTGGATTATGAGGAAAATTAATTATCAAAATCTTGGGTCTGGGCCATGAATTTTTATAAGCTCGTTCAAGTTCCTCAAAGAAATCCATACAAGGGCATACACTAAAGGTTCTCACATCTCCACCGGCAATTATTGCTCCATAGGGATGAATTGGATAAGCTGGAGATGGAGAAAGCACCACATCACCGGGTTGCACTGCTGCTAAAAGTAAATGGCTCAAACCCTCTTTTGAACCAATTGTAACAACTGCCTCTGTTTCAGGGTCGATATCAACATTAAATCTCCTTTTATACCACTCTGAAATAGCACATCTCAATTGAGTGATTCCTCTGCTTGCTGAATATCTGTGATTTTTTGGATTCTTTGCTGCTTCACATAGCTTTTCCACTACATGTTTTGGAGTTGGTAGATCAGGATTTCCCATTCCAAGATCTATGATGTCCTCACCTTTTCTTCTCAATTCAGTTTTCAATTGATTTACCACTGCAAATACATAAGGAGGCAGTCTTTTAATTCTTGGAAAATCAAACATTTTTATCCCTCCATTTTTTATTTAATCATTTGCATTTTTTATTATTTCTGTCAATGTCTCTTTTGTGTAACCTATCTGCCATACATGAGCGATGTTGTAAGCATTATCAACAATTTTTGAGATCTCAAAATCCTTGACTCCAGCAGCTTTCAAACTGACAGGTGCACCAATTTTTTTAAACCATGCCTTAAGCTCTGAAATTCCGTCATCAGCTGTTTCTTTATTAAATATTTCTTTTGCAAATCTTTTAAACTGTGCAGGATTTTTATCCTTATACCACTTCATCCATGCTGGAATAATGATGCTAAGACAGGCACCGTGTGGAAGATCATAAAGAGCACCTAATGCATGAGCAATCATGTGATTGGGAAAACTTCCTCCTCTTATCCCCAATTTTGCAAGTCCATTCAAAGCCAGAGTTGCAGCCCACATAAACTCTGCACGGGCATTGTAGTTGTCAGGCTCTTTAAGAATGCTCTCTGTAGTATCCATAACTGTTTTAATTAATCCTTCAATAAATCTATTTTGAATCATCGGGCAGTAAGAACCACTGAAATAGTACTCTACTGTATGGGCAATAGCATCTACTGCTGCATATGCCTGATATTGTGCAGAAACACTGAAGGTTAATTCAGGATTAAGTATAGAAACCTTAGGGAATATATATTTTGAGGAGATTGACAGTTTCTCCTGAGTTTCTTCATTTGTGATTACAGCATTTTCATTCATCTCACTTCCTGTTGCAGCCAGAGTTAAAATTGTATAAACAGGCAAAGCAGATTTTATCTCATCCTGCCTTTTAAAAAACCTCCATACATCTTTTTCACTTTTAGCTCCTACTGCAATTGTCTTTCCTTCATCAATAACAGAACCACCTCCCACTGCAAGTATGGCATTTACTTTTTCTGCTTTGGCTTTTTCAATTCCTTGTTTTGTATGACTGAGCACAGGATTTGGCTTTACTCCGCTGTGTTCAATAAATTCAATATCATTGTCTTTTAATGCCTTGAGGACTCTCTCATAAAGTCCTATTTTCTTTATTGACTCTTTACCATAAACAAATAATACCTTTTTAACTCCGTCTTTTTTAAGAATCTCACCAATTTTATTCTCTGTGCCTCTGCCAAAAACTATTCTTGTTGGATTAAAAAATTCAAAGTTTTCCATATTCTCCCACCTTTACTGCTTTATAGGCTTCATAAGCTCTTGTAGAGCTTCTTATTAAAGGGTTGCTTAAAACAACTTTAATGCCTTCTTTTAAAGCAAAATCAGCAATTTCATCAAATACTTCTACTTTTTTATATTCTACTACAGGCAGAGCTTTTTTTGAAGGCTGAAGATACTGTCCCACTGTAATAATGTCGCAACCTGCATTTTTTAAATCTTTTATTGTCTGAAATATTTCACTCATACTTTCGCCAAATCCAATCATGAATCCTGATTTTGTAATTAATTCTGAATTAAAATTTTTTGCAGATTCAAGAACTTTTAATGAACGGCTATAACAACCAACTCTTACATATCCATAAAGGGATTGCACTGTTTCAATATTATGGGCAAAAACTGAAATATCAGAATCCAAAACCTTTTTGATGGATTTTATGTCTGCCTGAAAATCTGGAACAAGAACTTCTACCAAAGTATCTGGATTTATTTCTTTAATTTCTTTCACAGTTTTTGCAAAATGAGATGCTCCACCATCTTTTAGGTCATCTCTTGTTGGGGAAGTTATGACAACGTATTTCAGGGAAAGCTCTTTAACTGCTCTGGCAATTCTTAAAGGCTCTTCAGAATCAATTTTTTCAGGAATTCCTTTCTCTGCATTACAGAATTTACATCCTCTTGTGCATACATTGCCAAGAATCATAAAAGTAACAATTGACTCTTTATAACAAATACTTCTGTTGGGACATCTTAAAGTTTCACATACAGTGTTTAATCTGCGATTTTTTAAAAAATTCTGCGTTTTTTTAATTTCTTTAAGCTGGCTTTTAACCCATTCTGGAAGAGGCATAGGAAAGTTTATAGAAGGGACCTCGTATGAGGTCCCTCGGGTTGTCAGATTTTTTCTACATTAACTGCTTTAGGTCCACGATCTCCTTCAACAACATCAAATCTCACTCTGTCACCCTGTTTCAGAGTCTTAAATCCATCACCCTTAATTGAGGTGTAATGGACAAAGACATCCTGTCCGCCGTCCTGCTGAATAAACCCGAATCCCTTTGACTCGTTAAACCACTTAACACGTCCTTCAAAAGCCATACTTCTTAAAACCTCCTTTTAATTCTCCCACCAATGGCAGGTGCTAAAAGCTTGCAAAATGCAAAGCTAATCTTTTATAACATGCTACATCATAAAAAGTAAAGTAAAATTTTTCTATGCTGTTTTAATAGGAATTTATAAAGGTAGATTTTTACAGAAAGGTTTTGTATAAATAAAAAATGCCTGGCAGCGACCTACTTTCCCATGACCTCGCGATCATAGTATCATCGGCCCTGGAGGGCTTAACTTCCGTGTTCGGAATGGGAACGGGTGTTTCCCCTCCGGTATAGCCACCAGACAATTTTTATAATAGCACAACTTCTTCAGAAAATGCAAGTTAAATTTTATCCCAAAAATTTTCTCGGTTTACCAGCACCCTGAGGCGGACCTACAAGTCCGTCTTCTTCAAGTAAATCCATTATTCTTGCTGCACGGTTATAGCCTATTTTGAATTTTCGCTGAATAAGAGAAATTGAAATCTCTCCAGCCTGGCGAGCATATTCAATAACTTCTTGATAAAGTTCATCCCTGTTTGTTTCCTCTGTCTTGCCATTTTCCTTTTTATCTTGAGGAATCTGAATTGATTCAAAAAGGGAGTAATCCGGGTTACCTTGACTGCGAAGATATTCAGTAACTGCTTTTACTTCTTCCTCACTTACATAAGCACCATGAACCCTGATTATCTTCACACCTGAAACCATAAAAAGCATGTCACCCCTTCCAAGAAGCTTCTCTGCCCCTTGTGTATCAAGTATTGTTCTGGAATCTACCCTGGATGTAACCTGAAAGGCAATTCTTGCAGGAAAGTTTGCTTTTATTATGCCTGTTATTACATCAACACTTGGTCTCTGGGTTGCAACAACAAGATGTATTCCTGATGCTCTTGCCATTTGAGCAATGCGGGTTACAGCCTGTTCAACCTCTGTTGGTGCTGTAAACATAAGGTCTGCAAATTCATCAATAAATACAACAAGATATGGAACTTTTTCATCTTCTTGCACTGATTGATTAAAACTTTCTATGTTTCTGAAGCCTCTTGATGCAAAAAGTTTGTATCTACGCTCCATTTCAACAATAACTTTCTTTAATGCCTCTGATGCTTCTTTTGGGTCTGTAATTACAGGTGACATTAAATGGGGAATATTTTCATAAACTGAAAGTTCCAGAAGTTTTGGATCAATGAGCAAAAGCCTCACATCATGAGGAGTTGCCTTATAAAGAAGACTGAGTATCATTGTATTGAGACAAACACTTTTACCAGAACCTGTCGCACCCGCAACCAAAAGATGAGGCATCTTTGCAAGATCTGTTATAACAGGATTCCCATATATATCTTTCCCAAGTGCAAGAGTAAGATAGGATAATGAGTTCTGAAACTTTTCAGAGGCGATAATTTCACCAAGTCTTACAATATGCCGCTTTTTATTTGGAACTTCAATGCCTATTGCTGACCTTCCAGGAATTGGGTATATTCTTATGCTCTGAGCTTTCAGAGAAAGAGCAAGCTCGTCACTAAGGGTAATTATTCTGCTCAGCTTTATTCCACTTGCTGGCTCAAACTCATACATTGTCACAACAGGACCTGGATGAACTTCTTTTATGCTGCCATGAATGCCGAATTCTGCAAATCTTGCCTCAATGCTACGGGCAGATGCTATTATTTCATCCTTTGAAATACTCTCATCTGTTTTTTCAACCTTGAGTAAAGAAAGTGGTGGAATAAGAAAACCTTTTTTTTCTGTTTCAACTCTTTGTTCTTTTTCAATTTGTTTTGTTTTTGAAATTTTAACATCCTTTATTGGTTCTTCAGATTTTGATACCTTAACCACCTTTATTTCTTTTTCAGATATTTCTTTCTCAGAAGTAGATTTTTCAGAAGCTTCCATTTTCTTTCTTCTTATTATTTCAGGTTTAAGCAAAATAACTGATGCAATAAATACAGAACTCCATAAAATATAAGTTCCAGCGAGCGATAAAAAAGCTTCACTCCCATGAAAAGCTATCCATGAAACTCCAGTGGGAAGCTTTTTATAAGTTTCAATAATTTTTCTTAAAGGTTCAAGCATAACAGACAAAGAAAATAAAAGAGTTAAAATATATGGCATTTTTCTAAAAGCAATAGGTTTGCCATTAAATCTTTTTATCCCTAAAAAAAGAAGCAAAAGGGGGATTAAAAATCCTCCAACTCCAAATATGCTTAATAAAAAATCAGCCAAATAAGAACCCACTACTCCTCCACAGTTTACAGGCTTTGATTTTGTATAAGTTAGAAAAGAGAGATCCAGAAAACTATAGCTAAAAAGACATACAGAAACATAAACTGCTAAGGCTACGAGTAAAACTGATTTAACTATATCAGAAGCAGATAAAGTGTGAGAATTTGCACCTCTTTCAATTTCTCGAACGGGAATAAATTTTTTAGATTTTTTATATATCTTTTTCTGCATTAGCTTCTAAGAAAATATAACAAAAAAATCACTCCTGCTAAAATCCATCGATAGTATATAAAAAGATTCAGAGGGTATTTTCTGAGGAAGCTGAGAAGAAATTTAATTGCAATAATCCCTGTTATGGCTGCTGAGATAATTCCCACAATAAAAAGTGAATAATCATGGGAATAATTTAATTTTAATGATTTATGAAAATCAAGGAATGCAGCACCTGCAATCGCAGGAGTTGACAACAAAAAAGAAAATTTAGCAGCATAATCTCTTGTCAGGTCTCTTAATAATCCTGCAGTAATTGTGATTCCTGAGCGCGATACTCCAGGAATTAAAGCTATTGCCTGAGCTAAACCAATAACTATTGCATCAAAAAGTGTTACAAAGCTTCGCTGTCTTTTCCCTATTTTTTCTGCATAAAGCATTAAAAAGCCAACAGCTACAAGAGTAAAAACAATTACTAAGGGATTTCTTAAGGAAGTTTCTATCAAATCATGAAAAGCCACACCAGCTATACCAGCAGGGATGGTTCCAATTATCAAAAACCCGAGCATTCTTGTATCTTTAAAGAGAATTTCAATCCAGTCTTTCCAAAAGCAGTAAATAAGTGAAATTAAAGTACCCAAATGAACAGCAATATCAAAGCTTAAAGAGTTCAATTCACCACTCCATCCAAAAATCCATGGCGTAATTACAAGATGGGCGGTACTGCTAATTGGCAAAAACTCTGTAATTCCCTGAATCACTCCAAGAATAATTGCTTTAATAATTTCATCCACAGCTTCCTCCTTATTTTATTTTTGATTCAATCAATTATTTTACTTCTCTGTCTTAATACTTCAAAAGCAAGCAGGCTCGTAGCAACTGATACATTCAATGAGTTTACTTTACCTTTCATCGGGATTTTTACCACTTCATCACATAAAGAAAGCACTGTCTGCCTTATTCCTTTTCCTTCAGAACCAACCACTAAAGCCATTGGTTGAGTAAAATCGCTCTTCCAATAAAGCTTTTCTGCCTTTGCCTCAGCTCCGTAGATTTTAATGTTATGCTCTTTTAAAGCCCTTATTGCATATTTGATGTTGTTGACCTGCACAAGATTGACATGCCAAAGAGCTCCAGCTGAGGCTTTCCATGCAGAAGGAACCAATCCTGCAGAGCGTCTTTCCTGATAAATTATTGCATGAACTCCTGCTGCATCAGCAACTCTGCATATGCTTCCAAAATTCTGGGGATCTTCAATTAAATCAAGAATCAAGAAAAAGGCAGGTTCATTTTTATGTGATGCAATATTTAAAGCATCATCAAGCGTTATTGTTTCCTTTGGTTTTATCTTTGCAACTACTCCCTGATGAACTCCCTGTGAAATCTTTTCAATAAATGCTTCATCAACAATTTTCACAGGAATTGAATTTTTCTCAGCAAGTTCAATGATTTCTTTAAGTTTTAGAATCCTTTTTTTTGCTATGAATACCTCTTTTAAAGCCTGTGGAACTTTAAAAGCCTCAACAACAGGATTTACACCATAAATATACATTAAATTTTTACTTTCCATACTGTTCTATCTGGTTTGTCTTCGAGAATAATTCCCTTTGAAAGAAGTTGTTGCCTGATGCTATCAGCCCTCTGCCAATCTTTGTTTTTTCTTGCCTGAAATCTTTCTTCTATGAGCATATTAATTTCCTCTTCTGTAATCTCAATTTTCTTAATTTTAAGCAAATCCCTGTGCCACTGAATTGGCTCCCTCTGAAATAAATTTAAGACACTGCCGAGTTCTCTGATGATTTTTTTTGAATTAAAAAGCAGGTTTATTTCTTCTTTACCGGAAGGTCTTTTATCCATGAACCGATTCAGCTCTTTAATGAATTCAAATATTACTGCCAGCGCCCTTGCAGTATTGAAGTCTTCATCCATTGCTCTTTCAAAATCTGGTTTAAGATTTTCAAAGTCTGACTTAATTTTTTCAAAATTTGAGCTGTTTCTGACATTTGGCTCAATTTTTTCAAAATCATCAATTCTCATTATTGTGCTATAAACTCTATCAAGGGTTGCTTCAGCCTCTTTTACATACTCATGGGTAAACTCTATGGGACTGCGATAATGACTTGAAAGAAGAAAAAGCCTCAAAGCCTCAGCATCATAGATTTCAAGCAAATCCCTGATATTTAAAACATTTCCGAGAGATTTTGACATCTTTTCTTTATTTATCGTTACAAATCCGTTGTGAATCCAGTATTTTGCGAATGTTTTTCCTGTATATGCCTCTGATTGAGCGATTTCATTTTCATGGTGGGGAAATATTAAATCCGCACCGCCACCGTGAATATCAAGGGTTTCACCAAGATACTTTATTGACATGGCAGAGCACTCAATGTGCCATCCAGGTCTTCCTTTACCCCAGGGTGAATCCCACCAGGGTTCTCCAGGCTTTGATGCCTTCCATAAGGCAAAATCAAGAGGACTCTTTTTTCTTTCATCCACCTCAACTCTGGCACCGCTCATAAGCTCATCAATCTTTTTCTTTGAAAGCTTTCCATATTGAGGAAACTTTTCTACGGAAAAATAAACACTCTTTGCATCACCTTCATCTACTGTATAGGCATATCCTTTTTCAATTAACTTTTGAATTATCTCTATCATCTCTTTTATATGTTCTGTTGCCTTTGGCTCTACATCAGCTCTTGCTATTCCAAGATGATCCATGTCTTTGTAATATTCTTCTGTATACTTTTCAGCAATCTCCTTCCATGATACACCTTCTTTATTGGCTCTATTTATAATTTTGTCGTCAATGTCTGTAAAATTTCGCACAAATTTAACTTCATAGCCTTTGTATCTAAGATATTTCACAATCACATCAAAAACAACAGCACTTCTTGCATGACCAATGTGACAGAGGTCATAAACAGTAACTCCACAGGCATAAATGCCCACTTTTTTGTCATTCAAAGGTTCAAATTCCTCCAGCCTGTTGGTCAATGTATTGAAAACTCTCATCCTATCCTCCAAAGTTGATTTATGCTTATTTTAACTTAATTATTTAAATCTTTCCCAATCTGTATGTGGCAGGAAGAGCGCAGAAATATATTCATCCATGAATTTTTTAGAACGGGAAAGATCAATGTATGTCATTTTTTGAGCAACTTCATTTGCTGCTTTCCATAACTCTTTGCTTAAGAGACATAAAACAGCACCTGTTAAGGATGTGTTACCTAAAAAAATAAACCTTTCTTCTGGAAAATTCGGTAACATCCCTATTTTAATAGCCTTTTTCACATCTAAAAACTCACCAAATCCTCCTGCTATGTAAACTTTTTTTAATTCTTTTTCACTTATCCCCATTTCTTCAAGAAGTGTTGAGACCCCTGCATAGATAGCAGCCTTTGCCCTGATAATATTGTCAATGTCTGATTGAGTTATGTAACAGTCAGATGAAATAATGAATCTTGAATCATCGCGTGAGAGTTGACTGAAGACAATGTGTCTGGATCTATCAGGAAGAAGCTTGCCTTTCTGATCAATGACTCCATTACTGAAAAGTTCGGAGACAATATCTATCATTCCACTTCCGCATATTCCTTGTGGTTTTACATTGCCTATAACTTTAATTTCAAAACTGTCACTTTCTCTATGATATTTAAAAGACTCCACAGCTCCCTGAGTTGCTCGCATTCCACAGCTTATTCCACTTCCTTCAAAGCATGGTCCTGCAGAGGTTGATGCAGTAACAAGAAACTCTCTGTTTCCAATAACAATTTCACCATTTGTTCCTATGTCAATGAATAATGAGAGCTCTTCATTGTTGTAAAGCCCGGATGCCAGAACTCCCGAAACAATGTCTCCTCCTACATAACCGGCAACAGAGGGAAAAGTGTAAACAGGTATTTGTGCCTCCAGCAAAAGCCGGGCATCAGAAGCTCTCCACACAGGGTAATAGTTTAAAGCAGGAGTGTAAGGCTCCTGTCTTATATACTTTGGATTAATTCCCCAGAAAAGATGACACATTGTAGTGTTGCCAGATAGAATAACACAGTAAATTTTGCCATCTTCATGCCTTAGTAAAACTGTATTGACAAGAGCATTGATATCATCAACAATGCATTTTCTTAAAACATTAAGTCCATGAGGATTTTCCTCTGCAAAGACAATTCTTGTAATTACATCATCTCCGTAATTAATCTGAGAGTTGTAACAGGTTGCCACATCAAGAATCCTGCCTTTTTCCAGATCAATCAGCGCCATTGCCACAGTTGTGGTTCCTATATCAATGGCTACTGCATAGAGTCTTTTTGAAAGAAAATCAATAATTTCATCCTCTGATAATACTAAAGTTATATTCCACTGATTTTGTCTTAAAAAATCTGAAAGCTCTGCTGCAAGTTTTCGTGATATTGATAAAGTTCTACAAGCTGCGATTTTTAAATTTTCAAAATCCGCCAGAGCCTCCCGGGGGTCTATTTTTAAATGAAGTTTCTCAACAAGGGGACTTAAAAGAGATGGCTGAGTTTTAAAAATATTTTCAATAAGTTCTGCTTTTGCAAGAGCTATTCTTTCAGAGACTGTAATTAACTGAGCAGGCAATTCAATTTGAAGATCGCTTTTTGGAAAACTCTGGCAAGCAAGAACAAAACCTTCTGCTTTTTCATATTCTGATATTCCGAAAAATGAGTCTGATTTTACCTTACCTTCTAAGATTCTAATCTTACATCTTCCACAATTTCCCCTGCCTCCGCAAGATGTAGGAACATATATTCCATGTTTTTGTAAAATCTGAAGAAGTGTTTCTTTATTAGCTTCAAAAATTTCTCCACGATTTGTTCTAATTTTATACATGATTTAAAATTATATCATGAAAGCTCTTGTTTATCGCATGGCAGGCTTAGGAGACAGTATCCTTGTTTATCCACTTCTTGAAATTCTGGTAAAAAAGGGATATGAAGTGACTGTGTGGGGAAATACGGAATATTTTAATCTCGCTAAAGAAGCAGGCTTTTGCAAAAAAACAATATTTTATGAGCCAAAAGAGAAGTTTGATTTAAATATAATTTTTTCACAAAACAGGGATATTTTACATAGCAATAACTCAATTTATATCAATCCAATTCCAGGAGAGCAGCTCTGGATTGTTGATTATTACTTAAAAAAACTTGGATTTCAGAATGAAACTTTTTCAAAGGTTCTTACACTGCCTTTTTCAGAAATAAAACATGATAATTTTTGCATCATTCATCCTGGAAGTGGTTCAAAAAAGAAAAATCCTGATTTAATTTTTTTCTATAAGCTGGAAAAAATTTTAAAAGACTACGGATTTGAGACTCTTTATTTACTTGGACCAGCTGAATCTGAGCTGGTAAAAAACTTTAAAAACTCAGTTTATGCAGAGCATCCTGTTGAAATAGCAAAAATTCTTCTAAAAGCAGATTTTTATATTGGGCTTGACAGTGGAGTAAGCCACTTAAGCAGCTATCTTGGAGTTCCTTCAATTGTTATTTTTGGTCCAACAGATCCTGAAGTCTGGCATCCTATCGGTGCAAATCTTACAGTAATTCGTTATGAAAGCTGTAAACCCTGTTTTCCAGATGTATGTAAAGAAAGAAAATGTCTGGAAACAGAATTTTTAATCTCAGAACTCTGCAAATATATCAAAAAGCTTGAAATTTCTAAGACTCAGATAATGAGCATGAAGAATTAAAAGATAACCCTTTGAATTGACAGTATAAAGCTTTTCAGGCTGGAGCTTGGAAAGATATTCAATGTTTGCCATTAGTGTATTGTGAAACTGCATTTTACCGAGTTTTGTATCAACTTCAAGATTTAAAGGTTTTAAGTATCCTCCTTCAAATAACTCTTTTGAACACTCCTCTGCATCATGAAAATCTCTTGCAAGTTCTGTAAGTCCCTGTTTTATTGTGAAAAAAAATTCAGTTTCATTTCCTTCATCGTCAAACAATCTTTGTCCATCTTCAGATGCATAAATTTCATCAAAAATAATTGTATATTCATCTACTTCTTTGAAAACTCCAAAAGGATAGTGCTTGCAAACATTTGGAACAGTGTCAACCTTCCATTCTCCGTTTTCTTTTAAAAATATATTTTTACCGTTAATTCCTGTAACAGCAAAGGGGAAAACAACTCCTTCCTGAAGACCGAACATAACTGGATAATACATTGTAGCAGATAAAATTTCAGAGTAAGTAAGAGGAACAATCTCAACATTCTTCATGAATGAGTAGTTTTCTGGCATTTTTACTTTTAAATTTCTATGAATACTGCTGTCAAGGGCAACAGCTCTATTAAAAGCCTTCATAATTGCCTTCATTTTAGCCTCCTGATAGGAAAGTTTATAAATTATATCATACAATTCAAAAAATATTGACAGTAAATTTTGTAGATGATATAGTAATTATATTCAGTAAATCATGAAAGATGCACTGTTTCTTCATTCCGAGGGTGGCATTCCATCTGAGGAATTTATTGAAAATATATAGGAGGCTTTTCATGAATAAAATCTTAATGAAAGGAAATGAAGCTGTTGCAGAAGCTGCAATTCAGGCAGGATTAAAATTTTATGCAGGATACCCTATAACACCTCAAAATGAAATCCCTGAATACTTATCAAAAAAGCTGCCAGAGGCAGGAGGGGTATTTATTCAGGCAGAAAGTGAAATCGCTGCAATAAACATGATTTACGGTGCCAGTGCATGTGGAGTTAGAGTAATGACTTCATCAAGCTCTCCAGGAATAAGTCTTAAGCAGGAAGCAATATCATATCTTGCAGGTGCTGAGTTGCCAGCAGTTATTGTAAACATGATGCGAGGGGGACCAGGGCTTGGAAATATATCAGGAAGTCAGGCTGACTACTTTCAAGCAGTAAAAGGGGGAGGACATGGAGATTATCGTTTGCTTGTATATGCTCCCTTCAGTGTTCAGGAGATGTGGGATTATACAATACTTGCCTTTGAAAAGGCAGACGAATGGAGAAATCCAGTAATGATTCTTGGAGACGGAGTAATTGCCCAGATGATGGAGCCCGTTGTTCAGAGATTTCCAGAATTAAAAACTTTTGATAAATCCTCCTGGGCTTTAACTGGAGCAAAAGGAAGACCATCCCGTTTCATAAGAACTCTTTTTATGGGAGAAGGAGAGCTTGAAAAACGCAACTGGAAGCTACAGGAAAAATATCAACAGTGGAAAGAAAAGGAAGTCAGATATGAGACCTACTTTATTGAGGATGCAGAGGTTGTTATTGTAGCCTTCGGTTCTGCCGCACGAATCTCAATTTCAGCAATAAAAAGGCTCAGAAGGGAAGGAATTAAAATAGGACTTTTAAGACCAATCACACTCTTTCCATTTCCTGAAGAGCCAATAAGACAGCTTGCTCAGGAAATTGAAAAATTCATTGTTGTTGAATTCAATGCAGGACAGATGGTTGAAGATGTAAGGCTTGCTGTAAATGGCATGGCTGAAGTTTATTTATATGGAAGACCCGGTGGAAGTATAGTAACAGCAGAAGATATCTATGAGGCTATAGTTAGAGATACAGTTACTGAAAAGCAGGTTGGATTGGGTTTATGCTTACGATCAAAGATAAAATAGAGCTTGAAAGGTTTATAAAAAAACTCCGTAAAAGGTCAACATCTGAGCCTGAAATTGAAGAAAATGTTAAAAAAATCCTCAATGAAGTTAAGAAAAAAAGAGATAAAGCCCTAATTAAATATACAAAGTTGTTTGACAGACACAACCTTCCTCTTAAAATTGAACCTGATGAAATCAAAAAAAAGGCAGATAATGTCTCAAAGGAAGTCATTGATGCACTCAGGTTTGCTTCAGAAAGAATCCGTAAGTTTCATGAACATCAACTTGAAAACTCCTGGCAGTATGAAGAGGAAGATATTACCCTTGGACAGCTAATAAGACCTATTGAGCGTTTAGGAGCGTATGTTCCAGGAGGCAAAGCTTCATATCCGTCAACGGTTCTCATGAATATTATTCCTGCTCAGGTTGCAGGAGTAAGGGAGATTGCAATATGTGTTCCCACGCCTCATGGAGAACTAAATTCAACAGTATGTGCTGCTTTACATCTTCTCGGAATAAAGGAAGTCTACAGAATTGGAGGAGCACAGGCAATAGGAGCAATGGCTTATGGAACTGAGACAGTAAAAAAGGTTGATAAAATCGTAGGACCGGGAAATATTTATGTGGCAACAGCTAAAAAGCTTGTTTTCGGTGAAGTGGACATAGACATGATTGCAGGACCGAGTGAAATTCTTATTATTGCTGACAGCTCAGCAATCCCAGCCTTTGTAGCTGCTGATATGCTCAGTCAGGCTGAACACGATGAGATGGCATGTAGCATTCTTGTCACAAATTCTGAAAAGCTTTCAGAGGCAGTAAAAAAGGAAATATCAGTACAGCTTAAATCTTTACCAAAGGCATCAATAGCTAAAAAATCTCTTAAAAACTTCGGAGCCATTATAATTGTTAAATCTTTGAATGAAGCATGTGATGTTGCCAATGAGATTGCACCGGAACATCTTGAGATTATGACAGAAAATCCTGAAAAACTGTTACCCCTTTTAAAAAACGCTGGAACGATATTCTTAGGGCAATGGACTCCTGAGCCCATTGGAGACTATGTGGCAGGACCAAATCATACTCTTCCAACATCTGGAACTGCAAGATTTTTCTCTCCCTTAGGAGTTTATGATTTTTTAAAAAGAAGTTCTCTTATAAAGGTTGGCAAAAAAGGATTTAATAAACTTGCTTCATATGTTGAGGTGCTTGCAAGCCTTGAGGGACTGCAAGCACATGCAAATACAGTGAGAGTAAGAAAAACTACACTTCCTCCTTTTTCAGAAATTTAAATAATAAAGGAGTCTGCTAATTATCAGATATCCTCCACAGGGTATCTGGCTTTTATTGACAAAGAAATCACATCCATCTTCTCTAAAATCGCATTTATCACAGAGGAAGGATAAACCCTGAACTGGTACTGCCTCATTATT
The DNA here is from genome assembly GCF_040451425.1 of Thermodesulfovibrio sp. 3462-1. NCBI lineage: Bacteria > Pseudomonadati > Nitrospirota > Thermodesulfovibrionia > Thermodesulfovibrionales > Thermodesulfovibrionaceae > Thermodesulfovibrio > Thermodesulfovibrio obliviosus. The sequence goes on along the minus strand of NZ_CP144374.1, from coordinate 450,304 downwards.
TAAATGAAATATCTCAATAATTCCATCTAACTCACGAGAGGTAATATATTGCTTGAGATAAAAATATCCTCCGCATAATTCAGTTTCTTTGCCAGGTTTATAGTAGTTGCAAAATTTCTTACAGATCAAAGAAGTATAAGCTTCCTCTTTCATTTTGTAACCTCACTAAGCCAGTTTAAATAGCTTTCACTGCCTTTTTTAATTTTTAATCCTATAATCTCGGGCACTGTATAGGAATGAAGTGATTTTACTCTTTTTTCAAGCTCTTCAAACAACTCAGAGCGTGTTTTAACTATCATCAGAACTTCTGGCTCATCCTCAATTTTGTCCTGCCAGGAATAAATGGAACGAATATTTTTTATGATATTTACGCAACCTGCAAGTTTTTCTTCAACAAGAGTTTTTGCTATTTTTACTGCTTCCTCTTCATTAGGTGCTGTTATGAAAATCACCATGTAATCCATAATTTAATTATAAAAAATTTACTAAAAAAATTGGTATAATTTAAAAAAATAATGGAGGTGTATTATGCCTTACTATGTTATTTTAAGCACTCTTACAGATGAAGGAAGAGAGACTTTAAAGGAAAGGCCTGAAAGAATTACTGAAGTCAACAAGGAGATTGAAAAAATGGGAGTCAGGCTAATTGCGCAGTATGCTGTTCTTGGACCCTATGATTTTGTAAACATTATTGAGGCTCCAGATAATATCACAGTGATGAAAATGTCTGTTGAACTTGGTTCAAGAGGCACAGTTCAACTCATGACAATGCCTGCCATTACAGTGGAAGAGTTGATTAAAAATTTGAAGACATAAAATGAAAAAGGAAACTGAAATTACAGAAACATTAAAAGAACAGAAAGAATATCCTGAGCCTGTTAAGAAGGCTATATTTACAGCTAAACAGGCACTTGAAAAAGCTCCAGAAATAGAAGGAGTCTCAACAGGAATTGAAGGGCTTGACAAGCTTTTTTATATAGTTACACTAAAAGATGGTAAGCTTATTAATCAGCCTCTTGGAGGAATTCCAGCCTACTCTGTTTTTAATATTACAGGAGTTTCAGACACAGGAAAATCATTAATGGTTGAACAATTTGCTGTAGAACAGGCAAGAAAGGGATATAAAGTAGCCTTTATAACTGTTGAGGCTCCTGCAAACTTTCTTGTTGCTGGGCTTAGGCTCAGAGCGCAGGCAATGGGATATAATTTTGAGAAATTTGAAGACAACATAATTTTGATTGATGCTGCTTCCTATGGAAGCTTAAGGGAAAATATTCCTGAACTTCTTTCCACTCTCGCCTATGTAATTCAGAACTATAAAGTTAAATTTACAGTGATTGATTCTGTTACAGGGCTTTTTGAAAATAAAGAAATGCTTGCAAGAGTTGTGGTAAGGCAAATTTTCAATTTTTTAAAAAAATGGTATCAAACAGCACTCCTTGTATCACAAAAAAGAAGCGGACACGAAGAACTTACTGCAGAGGCTGCAGGAGGATATGCTGTAGGACACATTGTTGATGGAACAATGGTTTTAGCTAAAGAACTGGTTGATTCTGCATACAAAATGAAACTTTATAAAAAAGAAATCGGTGATATTGTAAGACTTTTCAGAATTGATGGTTGTAGACTTTCAGGTCATGATACAAAAACGCATTTTCTTGAAATAACAGAAACAGGACTTGTAAAAATCCTTGAACCTATTGGGAGGTAAAAAATGGTTATTGAAGTCAAGCCTCAAAAAGATGAATCTTCTGATGTTGAGGAGATTACACAAAAAGTTTTTTTCAAAACAATTGAGCTTCTTGGTGGAATTAGAAAACTTGCTGAATACAGAAGTCTTACATGGCTTCCTGCTTTAGCAAGGGCTTCTTATGCAGTTGTGCTTAAAGAAAAATTTTTAAAAAGCGAGGAAGAAATAGCGAGCATAGTAGGAATTACAAAAAATACAGTAAGAATGATACTTCGCTCAGACCCTGAGATAGCATTAAAGAAGATTAAAGAATTAGAAGAAGCTTCAGGTGAAAATAAAAAGGAACTTAAAGTTCATACTGCAGGAGCGATTGCCCGTCTTGCCTACAAGGAAATAAAAGATACAATTTCAGGACAGTAAAAAATTTCTATTTTAGAATTTTTAGGAATGCGGACTTTTTTTTCTGAGACTTCAATAAACTCAGAAAAAGAAAAATAGCAGCCTTTTTTAATTTTCAGCCAGCAATCATCTTCTATATAGTCTCTTTTTAATCTCTCAATATCAACAAGTCTTCCATCCCAGCATCCCCATAATCTGCTTTTTCCTTTTTCATTGAGAAGATGGGAAGTGTTTTTTATAACCATCTCATGTTCTGGAAAAGTATCTTTTATGTTTATCCCATCTTTTCTTAAAATTACATAGCTAAATTTAAGATAATTTACCTGCAGTCCCACTGCGCTTAAAAACGAAAGATATTCTGGAGGAATCCATCTCCTTTCTTCATAACACCAGTTGTTTGCTTTAAGAGCAGAACATGCAAGATTATTCAGACAAGGGCTGTAAGGATAAAGTTTAAGCTCATCAATCAGGCTATCTCTGAGTTTATGAAGCCTCATAGAACTTCTTTTAGTTGCTGGTTCAATAATAATTAGAGTAAAATTTTCATTACGATAAATAAAATACTTTATGAATTTTATAAAGTCCTCCTGGCTTATTCCTTGTTTATCGAATAGTTCTCCCATAGAATTTGAAAAAATCATTATGTCAGGTTTTAATTCTTTCAATTCAACATAAGTTTTTACATCAGATGCATCAGCTTTTAAAAATTCATAATTTACTGACAAATTATATGGTTTAAATCTCTCAATCATTTCCTTTGCAAAATTCATAGCCTGATCTTCTAATTCAACACCTTCATATCTGATATAGCCTGCTGAAATTATTCCTTGCTCAAATAGCTTAAAAACTGGCAGAACTGCTGGACAGGGACCACAACCAATGTCAACTATTTTTAAATCTTTTTTATGAGAAATTGAAGGATGCCTGAAAAGCTCCTTAAGAATTCCATATACTTTTGACAAATTTACAGGGAAAAAATAGGCAAGATAGCCTTTTAAAATATCCTGATTTTTCATGTAATCTATAGGTCTTTTAAAATCTGAAAAAGTAAAAAGCTCAGAAGCTTTTAGAATTAAATTTTTTAATTGCTGTTTCGGAGGAATTTTTTCTCTGAAGATATGTTTTAAAAGAAACTCAGACCAATCCTTCACTTTTAAAAAGTATTTAGGGGAAGATTTTCTCCTCCCCTAAAATAAATTTTCAGAGATTACTTTACTGCTTCTTTCAAAGATTTTCCTGCTGTAAATTTAGGAACTTTTGTTGCAGGAATCTTAATTTCCTGTCCAGTTCTTGGATTTCTTCCCTTTCTTGCCTTTCTCTTTGAAACATAGAAGCTGCCAAAACCTACTAATGTAACCTTGTCGCCTTTTTTGAGAGCTTCTTTAATCGCATCAATTGTAGCATCCAGTGCCTTCGCTGCCTCAGCCTTTGTAAGCTCTGCCTTCCCTGCAATTTTGCTTACTAATTCTGCCTTTGTCATAACTACTTACCTCCTTTTTATTGATAAATTAAGGATTTGATGTAAACAATACCAAATTTTTCATATAATGTCAAGTATTTTTTTATAATAAAAGAATGAAATTTAATTTTTTACAAATTTCTGACCTTCATTTAGGTTTAAAAATCAAGGGAATAGATAGACTTAACTATTGTAAACAAGCTCTTTTAAAAGCATTTAAAATCATTAAAGAAAAGCAGCTTGATGCCATGATAGTGGCAGGAGATTTTTTTGAAAATGATAAAATTTACAGGGAAGATATAGAGTTTTTAAACGAAGTTTTTGAATTAATCTATCCAAAACCTGTTATTATTTCACCTGGAAATCATGATTTTTTAGCACCTAATTGTCCATATGATGAAAAACTTCTTAATATACTCAGATTTAAAGGATGGCAAGAAAATGTGAAAATATTTAAAAAACCGACATTTTCATATTTCTCCTTTAAAAATGTAAATATTTATGGAAAACCCTGTCTTAGCAGACAAATGCGAGCTTTTGATAAAATCGAAGATATTAATCCATCAAAAATTAATATAGCAGTTATTCACGCATCAAGAATTAACTTTAATCCTGAAGGCAAAGAAATCTGGCATCCCTTTGAAGACAGTGATATTTTAAAATCAGGCTTTGATTACATTGCTTTAGGACATTATCATAATTACTCGGAAATCTATGATGACTCAGGAATAAAAGCAGCCTATTCAGGAAGTATGGTGCCAACTTCAATCTATGAATATGGTAAAAGGGGTGGACTGATTGTTGAAATTGTAAAAGACAGTGGTAAAACAAAAATTGAAACAGAATTTGTAGGGTTAAGTGATTTTTCCATCAAAAAAATTGAGATTTCAGCCTCTCAAAATATTGAAAAAGTCAAAAATATAATATCTACTGAAATCACAGAGAGTGATGCTCCTCAGGATACCCTTTTTATTTTAAAAATCAAAGGCATGGGAGATTTAAATATTAGCTATTTAAAAGAACTTTTTTCTGAACATAAAATTTTATTTGACATTTCTGAATTCACAAAATTTGATATTGAGAGATTTGAGAGATTAAAGGAAATCTCACCAGAAACAACGATTGGACTCTTTATTAATGAAATGCTCAAAATGAGAGAACTGGCAAAGGATGAGGAAAAACAAATTATTGAAGATGCTTTAATATACGGACTTGATGCTTTTGCCGGGAAAACATTAATACCAAAATTTTATGATTAAAATAAAAAGAGTATTCATAGAAAATGTAGGAATATACAGGCTAAGGGAATTTATTTTTGAACATCCCTGCTGTATTATTTTTGACAAAAATGAAGCTGGCAAATCCCTTCTTGCAAACTCTATGCTTGAAGCCCTATATCCTCTAAAAGGCTCTCATCTTTTACACAATGGCACCATTAAGATAGAGATTGAATCGGAAAATGATTTCTATCAGATTATAAGAAATTACGATGGATATAAAATATTTAAGAATGGAAATCCAGTAAAAATTGAGACCAAAAATAAAGGAAGAATTATAAGAAAATTACCAGGAGAGATTATTTTTAATCTATCACGGGAAATTTTTATCAATACTTCTTTTTTAACTCAAAAGGCAGGAATAAATACAAAGGAGCTTTATTCAATTACATCTTTTTTAGAGAGAGCTATTGATACAGGTTTTCAGGATACTTCAGCATCAGTAGCCTTAGCCAAAATAAAAGAGGCACTTCATGAAAGCATTCATACGGGCATACTCTTTCCTTTTGCTACAAAGGGCAAGCTGGATACAGCAATAAAAATATGGAGAGAAGAAATTGCTAAATACGAAAAAGAAAAGTCATATTTTAAAAATTTGACAGACTTGCAGGCAGAACTTATTGAAAATTATGCTGAAAAAATGCATGAATTAGAAAAAATAAACAATAAACTAATAGAGATTGACAGTAATTATGCTAAATGGAAAATTCATAGAGATAATTTTTACAGGAAAGAGATTGAGAAACTTGAAAAAAGAAATCAGGAATTAAAGGAATTTAAAAAATTCGTTGATTTTTATAGAGATTTTGAAAATCTAAAATCTGAAGAGCAGCAATTTATAATTCTTTACGAAAATGAAATGCAGGCATTGCTACAGAGTTTAAAATCAAAACAGCAGAGGCATAGTGAGATAAAAAATTTATCAAAAAAAATATACTTTCTGGTTCTCATAATAGCCTTATTAAGCATCATAGGAGGATTAACAAATAAAATATTTTACTCAGGAATTGCCCTATGTATTCCTCTACTTTTTTATCAACTCAAACTTTACAGTGAAAACAAAAAATTAAACAATGAAATAAAAGAATTGCAACTGAAAACTCAAAGACTTTCTGAGAATATAGACCAGTTGATTTCTAAATTTTTTATAAATGACAGACAGGAATTCTTCAATGTATTTAAGAAAATGAATATGCACAGGAAAGAAATCAAAGAATTTATAGAAAATGCGAAAAAAATTGAAGAATTCAAGAAAAATCTTCTTTCCAATGAGGAAATAAACTTTTATGAATCAAGAATTCTCACTGATGGGGAAATAAATTATGAAGATATTGAAAAATATGAACAGAAAAAAGAAGAACTACTCAGGGCTAAAGAGGATTTAAAAGACAAAATTCATCAACTTCAGAGGGATTATGAAAAAATTATTCAGTACAGAAAAGAAATTGAAGAGATAGATGAAAAGATAGAGACTTTAGCAAAGCGATTAGAAACTCTGGAAAGATTTAAGAAAGCCTTACAAAAATCTTTTGAAGTAATTGAAAATATTACAAAGAAACATCATGCAGTCTGGGCTGAAAAATTAAATATATCAGCTTCTGAGCTTTTAAGTAAAATAACAGGCAAAACAGTAAACATATCTTTTAACAAAGACCTTTCCTTTAATATAAAAGTGCCAGAAATTGAATATGCTTTATCGGAGAAAGAAATTGAAAGTAAACTCAGCGGAGGAATGGTGGAACAGATATACCTTACTGTGAGAGTCATTCTTGCTCAGGCTTTAAGTAACAATATAAAAATTCCTTTAATACTTGATGAGCCCTTCGCCCACTCAGATGATGAAAGATTTGTTAAGGGCATGAAATATTTAATCCAGGACATTGCAAAATCAAATCAGGTAATTATATTGAGCTGTCATCAAAATAGATTAAACCTTCTTAAGGAATTAGAAGGTGATTTTAAGCTTATTTCAGTCAGTACCGAAGCCTAAAACTTTACTAAATCTTTAATTTTATGTTAATTTTTAAAGTTAATCTTTTAGGAAAGGTGGTGAAAGGTATGGGAATTTCTCCAGAAAGAAAAAAAGAGATTATTGAAAGTTTTAAAATGCATCCAACTGATACAGGTTCACCTGAGGTACAAATTGCTATTATAACTGAAAGAATTAATTATTTAACTGAACACTTTAAAATTCACAAAAAAGACCATCATTCAAGAAGAGGTCTCATTAAATTAGTTGCACAAAGAAGAAAGCTTCTAAACTATCTCAAAAAGATTGACAGAGAAAGATATGATAAGCTCATTGAAAGACTTAATATTAGAAAATAATTGAAGGAAAAAGAGGGGACATGGAAGTAGAACTGGATATTAAAGGGAAAAAACTTATTTTACAGACAGGCGTTTTTGCAAAACAAACAAATGGCTCAGTTTTAGTAAAATATGGTGATACATATGTATTATGTACTATAGTTGCTGAAAAAACTCCTAATGAAGGAGTAGATTTTGTTCCACTAACCATTGACTATCAGGAAAAAGCCTATTCTGCAGGTAAAATTCCAGGAGGTTTTTTTAAAAGAGAAGGTAAACCAACGGATAGAGAAATTCTGGTTTCCCGTCTGATTGACAGGCCTATAAGGCCTCTTTTCCCTGAAGGATTTAATTATGAAACCCAGGGAATTGCCTCTGTTCTTTCTTATGGAGATGAAAACATTGCGGATATTCTAAGTATAATTGGAATTTCAGCTGCTTTGACTATATCTGATATTCCATTTAATGGACCTGTGGGAGCTGTGAGAGTTGGTCTAATTGGAGAAAAGTTTGTTTTAAATCCTGACAATGAAGAATCTGAAAAAAGCAGCCTCAATCTTGTGGTTGCAGGCACAGAAGAAGCTGTTACCATGGTTGAAGGTAGCGCTCAAGAGTGTTCTGAAGAAATTCTAATAGAAGCTTTAAAGTTTGCTCACACTCATATAAAAGAAACAATCGCTATCCAGAAAAAACTTGCTCTTTTAGCAGGAAAATCAAAAAGAGAAATTAAAGCCCAAGAAGATGAAAATCTCAAAGAAGCCATTTTAAATATCATTTCAGGAAAAATTGAAAATGCCTTATTTCTACAAAAAAAGCTTGAAAGACAGCAGGCGCTTGAGGAACTACTTAATGAATGCATACAAAATTTAAGTACAGAAGAGATAGATTTCCTCAAGATTAGTAGTGCCTTTGATAAAGTAGTAAAAAAAATTATGCGCCAGAGAATTGTAAAAAAAGGACTGAGAGTGGATGGTAGAAAACCTGATGAAATAAGACCAATTACATGCATGGTGGGAATATTACCAAGAGTTCATGGTTCTGCTTTATTTACAAGAGGAGAAACACAGGCACTTGTTGCAACAACTCTTGGCACTTCAGAAGATGAACAAAAAGTTGATTCTCTTGAAGGAGAAATATTTAAAACATTTATGCTTCATTATAATTTCTTGCCATTCAGTGTAGGAGAAGTTAAGCCCTTACGAGCACCTGGAAGAAGAGAAATTGGTCATGGATATCTTGCAGAGAGAGCTCTACAGTATGTAATTCCTTCTAAGGACGAATTTCCATATACCATAAGAGTTGTATCAGACATTCTTGAATCAAATGGTTCATCCTCAATGGCAACTGTATGCGGAGCAAGTCTTTCTTTGATGGATGCAGGAGTTCCAATAAAAGCTCATGTAGCAGGGGTTGCGATGGGCCTCATTAAAGAGGACGATGAAGTTGTGATACTTACTGACATACTCGGGATGGAAGACCATTATGGTGATATGGATTTCAAAGTAGCAGGAACTGAAAAAGGTATAACAGCCTTTCAGATGGATGTGAAGATTCCTGGCATAGATTATGAAATATTTAAAAAAGCTTTAGGGCAGGCAAAGCATGCAAGATTATTTATTCTCGAAAAAATGTATGAAACCATCAGTCAGCCAAAAGAGCTTTCTCCATATGCTCCAAGAATATATAAAATACAGGTCAAACCTGAAAAAATTAGAGATATAATTGGCACAGGAGGAAGGGTAATTAAAAGCATTATAGAAGAAACAGGGGTAAAAATAGACATTGAAGATAAAGAGGGAATTATCAAAATTGCATCTTCCCAAGAAGCTTCAGCTCTACGAGCCATTGAGATCATTAAAGGAATTACTCAGGAAGCAGAACTGGGAAGAATTTACATGGGTAAAGTAACAAGAATAGCAGATTTTGGAGCTTTTGTTGAAATAATGCCAGGAGTTGAAGGATTACTACATATATCTCAAATTGCTGATAAAAGAATTCATAAAGTATCTGAAGTACTAAAAGTGGGAGATGAGATTCCTGTAAAAGTAATTGAAATTGACGAACTTGGAAGGGTTCGCCTGAGCAGAAAAGAGGCTTTAAGAGAAATTGAAGCCAGAACTATCGCAAAAAATTAATCTTTATGATTAAAAAAACCTATCTGTCCTCCAACATCCCTGTATTAATGAATGAAATGAAAGGCTACAGATCTTTTGTGCTTGGAGTATGGATAAAACATGGCTCCAGACATGAACCTTCTTCAAAAAATGGATTATCCCATTTCATAGAACATCTTTTCTTTCAAGGAACTCCAAAGAGGGATGCGCACAGAATATCTCTTGAAATTGATACTCTGGGAGGAGATATAAATGCCTTTACTTCAAGAGAGTTTACTTCAATTTATATAAAAGTTCTTGATACTTACATGCCTCAGGCAATAGAACTTATTGGAGATATTTATTCAAATCCCCTTTTTCCTGAGGAAGAAATAGAAAAAGAACGTTCTGTTATTCTTGACGAAATCCGAACAATAAATGATACACCAGATGAGCTTGTTCATGATCTTTTTATGGAAAACTCATTCCCAGATGGACTTGGACAACCTATTCTTGGCAGAGAGGAAGCAGTATTAACAATAACCAGAAAAGATATTGTTGACCGTTATAATGAGTTTTACGGAAACTCTATTATAAGCTGCGCAGGAAGTTTTGATGAAAAAAGATTAATTGAAAGCCTTGAGAAAAACATCAAACCCAGAATTTTTAAAAATGTCGTGATAAATAGTAATTCCCTTTTTTCTCCATGTATTAAAATCCATGAAAAAGACTTAAACGAAATCCATTTATGTATGGGAACAGAGACTTTCCCTTTCAACAGTCCTCACAGATATGCTTTAATTCTGCTTAACTGTATTGTTGGTGGAAGCGTCAGCTCAAGACTATTTCAGGAAATAAGAGAAAAAAGAGGCTGGGTTTATAATATCTATTCTTTTACTTCCTTTTATCATGATACAGGTTTATTTGGAGTTTATACTGCCTGTGAACCTAAAAAAATAAATAGAATAGTGGAAACAATCTTTAAAATATTAAAAAAAATTCCTGAAAACTTGAAAAAGGAAGAATTTAAAAGGGCAAAAACTCAGACAATATCGCAAATTATTTTTTCTCAGGAATCTCCAAGCTCAGTAATGCACAATTTAGCCTATCAGGAGCTATATTTTGGACAGTATTATACTCTTCAGCAGCAAATAAAGCAATTCGAATCAGTTACATTTAATGAAGTGAGGGATATGGCATCAATTTTAAAAGAAAAAGATTTTTCAATAACACTTCTTGGACCTGTTAGTGAGAAACTCGTTTTTGAAAAATAAAAATTTAAGGGCGGCATAAGCCGCCCTTTCTCTATGCTGCTTCTTCCTGCCTTAGGGAAGCTTCCTCTCTCAATGATGCTTTTGCAAAAACCATTGCAGTTGCTCTGTAAACCATATGTGCCATCTTTGAGTGAGGTGCATATGCAAAAAGAACAAATACAAATACAAGATGAGCAATGTATGAGGCATATCCAAGAGTTTCTACATCAGCAAGTCTCAGAATTTCAGCAAGAAATCCTGTAACACCCACTCCAGCAATTATCGTAATAAGTAGCCAATCAAAATAGCTTCCGAGTCCCTGTTTTGCCGAATTTTTACTTCTGTTTACAATCACAAGGAACATTCCTATAATAAGCGCGATTCCACTTATATTTCCGATAATCTTCACAATGTTTGTCTGCGGATAGGGAGACTCCCATCTCAGCACCCATTCATAAAAAGCAGCTATACCAGTTGTTATAGCAAGTCCGATAAAGGCATAAAGAACAAGAATATGAGCTGTATATCTTCCTTTATTTACACCGCAGAGTTGAAATTTCTTATGAAGGAGTATGTCTTTTATGGTTTCCCATATGCATCCGTATATATCCTTGCGCTTAATCTCCGTTCCTTGTGCAAGGTCAAGCCAGTATCGCTTAACGCCATTGTAAAAGCAAATTATTGCAAAAGCTGCCAATGCCATAAAAGGAACATCAATCCATGGAACTGCAGGCAAAAAAGCCACATAGGACATCTCGCCATTCTCCCCTCTTGGAATCTCTGCTCCACTGAAGTAACCCAGAACTGCCATTTCACCGAGAAAGAAAAGCAATGGAATAAGGAATATGAGCAAAATATACTTAGGATCTGATACCCATTTTGCAAGAAACTTAGGTGGAGAATAGTTTTGTATCATGAGCTTTCTTACAGCACCTAAAACCTCGCCAGGTTTAGCTCCTCTTGGACAGTAGGCTGTGCAGTCACCACAATGATGGCAAAGCCATATATCAGGATTCTGGAAAAGTTTTTCCTTAATCCCCCACTGAGCATAAAGCATCTCTTTTCTTGGAAAAGGTGCTTTATCAGGTGAGAGCGGGCATACAACAGTGCATGTCGAGCACTGATAACACTTTTTCAAAGATTCTCCGCCTGCTTTTATAATCTCTTTTGCAAACTGTAAATCTGGTTTTATTGTATCCATATCTTTCCTCCTTAGAAGCCCTTAAATGGATTAGGACCGATTTGTCTAATTTTCTCCATAAATTCATTTACTATATCAGGAATTCTCCAGTACTCATCAATTGCTACCTCATACATCTGAACTCGGTCTGATTCAAGTTGAAGTCTGTCAAGAGTCTCCTGAACCTTACCAAGTCTGTATTTGGCAAGCTCACTGCCTTTTGCAAAATGACACTGATAGTTTTCGCCAAATTTACATCCGAGCAGTAACATTCCGTCCACACCTCTTGAAAGAGCATCAGCAATCCAGACAAGGTTCATAGAGCCGAGGCACCTTAGTTGAATAAATCTCAATGCAGGGTCAAGTTTGAGTCTGTGAAATGCTGCTGTCTCTATTGCAGGAAATGCGTCATTTTCACAGCAAAGCACTATAATACGAGGTCTTTCATCTTCACTCGGTACAGAAACATTCTTAAGCATTGAACCAATCATATCCACGCTGTAGTCTTTGAATGAAACTATTCTTTCTGGACATGCACCCATACAAGTCCCGCATCTACGGCATCTGTTTGGTTTATAGAATGGAATGCCTTTTTCATCCTCATCAATTGCACCAAAGGGGCACTCCTCTGTGCAGCGCTTGCATGCTGTACACTTTGAAAGATTTGGTTCTGGATAAGAAGTATCCCATGCTCTTGGATGAACAGCCATTCCCTTTGCAACATGTTCAATGCATTGAATTGCTTTTAATACAGCACCACGGGCATCTTCCTGAGATTCAGCCATATTCATAGGTTGACGCACTGGTCCAACCGCGTATATACCTGTCCTACGGGTTTCATACTGGAAGCAGATAAAATTAGAATCAACAAAACCAAATCCACCCTCAAGGAAAGGAAGTTCAGGTCCTTGACGATATCCAAGATTAAGAATGAATTCCGGTTTTTTGGTTGTCTCAATATATTTTGCCTTTGCTTCATCACCTTTTGCTGCAGCCTCTGCGAGTCCAATAAGATAATCCTGCGGTTCTTTTGTTGTTGGGACCATTCCAGTGGCAAGAACAACCATTTCTGCTTCTATTTCAGCTTTTTCGCCAATTAAAGAGTCTTCCACAGTAACAATCAATTTATCCCATTCTTCTCTAATTCCTGTAACTTCTCCTTTGGCAAGCATAACTCCAGGTGTATTCTGAGCTTCTTTGTAATAATATTCAAGCTTTCCTGGAGTACGAATATCTTTGTAAATAACCATTGCTATAGCGTCAGGATTACCATCTGTAACATATCTTGCCTGCTTAAGTGTTGTAGCACAGCACATTCCTGAACAATATGGAATATGCTCAGGGTCTCTCTGCCCTGCACACTGAACAAAAAGAACAGATTTAACAACTCTGTGATCAGAAGGTCTCTTGATTACACCATTGTTATTTTTTGCAATTTCTTCAAACTCAAAATTAGTGACTACATCCTTGAACTTACCGTATCCATATTTCTTGGCAAGTTTTTTAGCATCATAGGGTTTCCATCCTGTTGCCTGAATTATAGCACCAATTTTAATGGTTTCTGTAGAGTCTCCTTTAAGAATGGTTACATCAAAATCACCGGGTTGTCCATCAATTCTTTCAATTTTTGACGATGTATAAACCTTTATTTTTGGATTTGATGTAACTTCGTTTATAAGTGGCTCAAGATTAACATCTCCGAGAACTCCCTTTGTAAAATCATCTGTTGGCACTCTTTTGTAAAGTTTTCTTGCAAAACCTCCAAGCTCAGCCTCCTTTTCAACAAGAACAACATCATATCCAGCACGAGCTGCCTCTATCGCTGCTGTCATTCCTGAGATTCCACCACCTACTACGAGAATTGATTTAGCAATTTCAATAATGTAGGGCTCTGGAATATCTCCTTTTTGAGCCTTTATAACTCCCATTTTAATGTAATCTTCCGCTGCAAGCTGTTTTTCAGCATCATCCTCTATTGCCCAGACAGCAAGCTCCCTAAGAGGAACTCTCTCTACAAAGCAACCAGGAAAGGTAAATTCATAGGTTTTAACTCTTGGAGAGCATCCTGCTATAACGATGCTGTTTACTCCCTGCTCAGCAATGTCTTGTTTTATTAATTTAATACCTTCTTTGCTGCATAAAACATCATGCTCAGCTACTACTGGAACTCTTAATGCATTTTTTGCTATATTTACAATCTTTTCCGTGTTAATTACTTCACCTATACCACAGCCTTTGCAGATATATAGTCCTATTTTCTTTTCCATAGATTACCTCCTTACTCCAGTCTGAATTGCCTTGAGGGCTGCAGCTGTGGCATCCTTTCCACAACCTGCTACATCCATTGGAGCTTTTGCACAACCTGCAGAATATAAGCCGTCAGAGTCAACCACAAATCCATCTATTGCGTACTTGAGCCCTGGAATTTTTATTTCAAAGCCCTCTGGCTGCATTCCTGTGGCAAGAACTACCATATCTACTTTTTTCCTGATTTTTTCTCCACTGAGCATATCTTCTGCAGTTACAATAACATCATCTGAATCCTTATCCTGCTGGACTTCAGCAACTTTTCCTTTGATAAGATTAACTCCTGTTTGTTCTTTAACTTGATTGAAAAACTTTTCATATCTGCCCGGAGTTCTTATGTCAATGTAAAAGATTGTAACCTCAGCATCAGGATTTTGCTCTTTTATATACAGCGTGTGCTTCAGAGAAGCAAGACAGCAGATGTATGAACAGAAGGGAAGATGATTTTCGTCTCTGCTTCCAGCGCATTGAACAAAGGCAACACTCTCAACAGGCTTTCCATCAGATGGTCTTAAAATCTGTCCCTGGGTAGGCCCATTTTTAGAAGCGAGTCTTTCAAGCATCATGTTTGTTATAACATTTTTAACCTTTCCAAATCCGAGATTATCTATCTTTGAAGCATCATAAGGCTTCCAACCTGTTGCGACAATTATTGAGTTAACTTTAATTTCAATTGTCTGAGGTTGCATATTAAGGTCTATTGCATTATATTTACAGGCATCCACACAGGGAGCTGCACAATCCTTTGGACATGCTGTTCTGTCAATGACATATCTAAGAGGAAAAGCCTGTTCAAACGGCAGATAAATAGCTTTAGTCTTGTTCAATCCAAAGTTGAAATCATTATCTCTTTCAGCTGGACAAACTTCTGCACAGGCATTGCAGGCTGTACAGTTTTCATTTACATAACGAGGATTCAATTTTATTGTTACTGTATAATCTCCTGGTCCACCACTAATTGATGTAACCTCTGCCATGGTGTAGAATGTTACTGCTGGATTAACTTTTATACGCCTGAAATTAATCTCAAGACCACACATTGGTGGACAGATTTTTGGAAAGTATTTATTCAACTGAGTAACTCTTCCGCCGAGATAAGGATTTTTCTCAACAATTATAACCTCTGCTCCTGTCTCGGCAGCCTCAATACCTGCAGTTAACCCACTGAATCCTCCACCAATTACCAAGATGCGGTTTGTTTCAGCGCTCATCGGTAGCCTCCTTTAAATAAATTCTTAAACACAAAAATTCGTAATACAGCTTTGACTGCATTACGAATTTTTATAATCATCTCTTTTCAATGTTTAAAATTAAAGGGAGGGGGATAATCCCCTCCCAAATCTGACTCTGTATTAGTCTGGGAATATCTGGACGTATGGGACTTTCTTAAGTGTAAATGTATCAGTAGCTGGATCATAAACTGAGTTGACAAAAGCACGCCAGTTGTTATCATCAACAAAGTCAAAGTCTCCTCTGTAGTAATAGCCAGGATAACGGGATTCTTCTCTAAATAGAATGTGTCTTGCATGAGCTTCAAGTGAGAGTGTTCTGTGTACATTCTCCCAGCAACGGAGAAGCTCATGGAGATTTGCTGCAGCCAGTCTTGAAGCATCCTCTTTGAGAACCTGAAGCTTCCTAAGACCTTCCTCAATCATTGTCTTAGAGGTCATATACCATGTTCCAACTCCACCAAAGTACTCATCAGCAATCTTCTGGAGTCTTGCCTGATACATATCGGGCTTGATGTAGTATGGATTAACTTTTGGATCTGTTGAGTAGGTCTTATATTTTTCATAAAGCTCAAATGGCAGATACAGCTCTGCTGCCAGAGCATTTGGATCTTCTGCTATTGTTGGTGTGTATCCTGAATTATCAAGTATGAAGGCAATTGCTGCTTTTGCAGCAATTCTTCCCTCTGCATGTGAACCTGAGGAGAACTTATGTCCTGATGCACCAACAATATCACCAGCCATGAAAAGACCATTAACTGTGCTCATTCTATTATAGCCCCAGAACCACTCTGCTGGTGCACCGGGGATGTCACCAGGTCCGCTTACCCAGAATCCTGCACAGCCAGCATGTGAGCCAAGGAGATAAGGCTCTGTTGGCATAATTTCAGATGGAACCTTCTCAGGCTCTACATTATAGGCTGCCCACAATCCTGCCTGACCAATGCACATGTCAAGGAAGTCTTCCCATGCTTCTGCTTCAAGGTGTTTGAGTCTCTTTGCATCCATCTGCTTTGCAAGTTCCTGCATTGCAGTGTGGGTATTCATAAGAATAGGTCCTCTACCCTGTTTCATAGCCTGCATCATCAGATGGTTTCTAATAGCAGTTCCTAAAGCCTCTGCCCATTTTCCATATTTCTTCACAGCATCCTGAAATTCTGGAGTATCCTTAGCGCAGTAGTCATTTCCAAGGGAGTCGCTTGCCTTTGCTTTAAAGAAGAGGAACCATGCACCAACTGGACCATATCCATCTTTGAATCTTGCAGGAACGAATCTATTTTCCATCATTGTCAATTCAGCACCAACAGTAATACCAAGGTAATATCCAGAACCAGAGTTCCATACTGGATACCATGCTCTTCCCATTCCTTCTCTGGTTGATCTTGGTCTGAAAACATTAACTGCACCACCGCAGGCTGCAAGAATAGCCTTTGCTTTGAAGAGATAAATTTTGTTTTCTCTTACGCTAAAGCCAACTGCACCTGCTACTCTGTTAGGCTCTTTTGCATCTTTAAGAAGTTTAACTATAAATACTCTCTCATATATATTCTGAGCCTGTCCAGTTGCTTTTCTGTTAAATTCAAGGGCAGCTTTAGCAGCCTCTGCAACTATAACCTTATATGATTCCCCATTGATCATTATCTGCCATTTACCTGAACGGCATGGAACTCCACCATCTTTAAGCTTTGGTTTGCCCTGGTCTCTTGCCTGGAATCCATCAAGCGACCAACCATCATCGCTTTTTTTCCAGATTGGAAGACCCCATTCCTCAAACATATGAACAGAATCATCAACATGTCTGCCAAGGTCATACACAAGGTCTTCTCTGATAATTCCCATCAGGTCTGCACGAACATATTTTACATAGTCAACGACTTTATTTTCACCAATGTAGGTGTTAATAGCGCTAAGACCCATTGCAACTGCACCAGAACGATCCATTGCTGCTTTGTCAACAAGTGTTACTTTAATCCCCTTTGGTGTTGCCCATCTACAAGCTTCAAATGCAGCACCACAAGCAGCCATTCCACCACCAATGATTAGAAAATCTGTTTCAATCTCAACAACATCTGGTCTCTGACAGTATGAAAATGTGCAAGTCTCTTTTTCCATGTTATCCCTCCTTTTTAGTTATTCTTTTCTGGCTTCATAATTAAAGTAGCCAGGTTGTTTAATTTTTGAATAATCAGGCTCAGGAAGTCCTGCATAGATATTGTCAGCATTCCAATAACCCTCTGGTGTAAGTCTGATCGGGAATTTGAATCTTTTAATAGAGCCATTTCTAAATTTAATTGTCCACATAATTGCGTCCTGACCTCTCATTGGAATAACGCTTGCACCGAGAGGACAAAAGTCTGCATAACCTCTTATTTCAATTGCCTGCTGAGGGCAAATCTTTACGCAGTTGTAGCACTCCCAGCACTGGTCAGGCTCCTGATTGTAAGCCTTCATCTTCTCTCTGTCCAAAACCATAAGGTCATTAGGACAAATGTACTGACATGCAGTTTTGTCCTGTGCTTTACAACCATCACACTTCTCTTGAATTACAAAACTTGGCATAGCTTAACCTCCTTTTTTGTTTTATTATGCTGGTTTTTGTACTGGATTCTTTTGTAGTTCCAGTATATCACTTATGTCAATATCGGGAACTGGAAGCTCTCTGTCTTCTTTTGCAATTTCTTCTTTAATTGAAGGGATCTCAGCAACAGCAGCCTCTATTACCTCTGGACCCAAAGATTTTTTCTCTACAATTTTCTTAAATACTAATCTTTTGAATGCAGCAGGAGTCTCTTCAATAAATCCTCTTGCATCAAATCTTGCTTTTGAAAACTGCTCAATAACTTTCTGCCCGAGTTCATCAGAAACCTCAATCACAAGACGCTTTAATGCTCCACCAAAAATTGGCTCAACTTTTTCCTCTAAGGGAGTTCCCTTTATAGCTGCCAATCTTTTTTCATCAATTATTACGCCAAAATACTTAGCCATCTTTCACCTCCTTTATTTTTTTAAGTGAGCTGGGAGTTCCATATGAGGGAGATCAACCTCAAGTCTTTCTTCCCTCTCTTTTAGATACTTCTCATTATTAAATGGATATCCAAATTTCTGCCACCATTTTACAACAACCTTGTAAACTTCAGGTCTATAAATCTGTGGTGGTGGTGTTACGCCTTCGTTTATAAGTCCTCTGATAAAGCTTCCAGAGTATCTTGAGTATATACCCTTATGATTACAATTACCAGAATATGCAAATTCAAGGCATTTTGGACAATACCAGAATTCTGCAATGTTCTGAGGCCTTATATAAAATCCACCTTCCACTGCATATGGTGGAGCATCAAAACCAAAGCTTGGAATACCTTTAGACCATAGAATTTGAGTTGCGTAAATATCATAATACTCACCCAATGCAGCATGGTCTCTTCCAAACATATGGAAGGAAATTCCCATATTCTGTCTGATTACTGCATGAATGAGAGATTCAATTGGATTTCCATATCTCATATCCCATAGTGTAAAGGTTACAAGATGACGCTCAGGTTTAATATAGCCAGCAAGATGAATCATTTCATGGCCTTCAACGATTGCTTCATCAGGAAAATCTCCAATTCTTTTTGCACCAACTATTGCATTGACAACAATACCATGAGAAGGTTCTATATCACCGATATATGCTGCATTTTTCATCAATGCTTCATGACCTGTATGGGGGACATTTCTTGTCTGATGTGCTATAACAGTGGTCCATCCCCTTTTCTCAAACTCTTCTCTTGCTCTCTTTGGTGGATACCAGAATCTGTCAAATGGTGGTCTGATTTTTGGTTCATTTATTATTGTGTATTTTCCAGCAAGAATAATAGGATTTAATGAGCAGTAAATATTATACCCAGTGTGCTTCTGGTCAAAGGGAAATTTTACAACCTCAGGATTTTTCTCAGGTGTTCCAAAGGTTCTTACAGCAACATCACCTGGCACGATTTCATAAACTTCTTCAATTTCAAGAATTGCAAAGGGTTCTCCCTTAAGTCTCAAGAGAAGCCAATCACCTGGTCCAACTTTAAGCTTTTTAAAGTCTTCCTCTGAAATGTCAAAAAGAATTGGATAGGGGAAAACCCAACCGCTGGTAAGTCTTCTCTTTTCAAGAACACTTTCCAAGTCAGCCTTTGTCATTGAGCCTTCAACAGGGCTGAAAAATCCATAACATACAGACATTATTTCCCTGTAAACATTTCTTACAGGATTGCCCTTAAAAAGGGTTGGCTTAATGTCATAAACTGCAGAGCACTTCTCCATTAGTTTTCTTGCCATCTCAGGGTCACGAACAACTCTCTCCACAAGTTTTCCACCATGTGGCGGTGGCAGTGTTTTAATTCTTACATCTGGCATACCTTTCCCTCCTTATTTAATTTTTTCTAAGATTGCACAGATACTGCTAAATATCTCATCTATGCTACCTGTGCCTGATACAGTTTTAAGAATTCCTTTTTTTGAATAGTAATCAATTAATGGTTCTGTTTGAGCCCTGTAAACTTCAAGTCTTTTTCTAATAGTTTCCTCTTTATCATCATCTCTCTGAAAAAGCTCTCCACCACATTTGTCACACTTGCCATCAACTTTTGGTGGAGAGAAATAGATATTGTACATCTGCCCACAGGACTTACAAGTTCTTCTACCTGTAAGCCTTTTCATTAAATCATCAAAAGGAACATCAAGGTTGAGTGCTAAATCTAACGGAATGTTCATTTCAGCAAGCATCTTGTCAAGGGCTTCAGCCTGAGCAACATTTCTTGGAAAGCCATCAAGAATAAAACCTTTTTTGCAATCATCTTGTGCAAGCCTTTCCTTTACCATCCCGAGAACAACTGAATCTGGAACAAGCTCACCTTTATCCATGTATGCCTTTGCTTCCTTTCCAAGAGGCGTTCCTTGAGCAACTGCTGCTCTTAAAAGATCTCCCGTTGATATCTGAGGAATTCCGTATTTTTCCACCAATTTTTTTGCCTGCGTTCCTTTTCCTGCTCCTGGAGCACCTAAGAATACTAATCTCACTTTTTCCTCCTTTTGAGATTAAAATTAACTTTTGGTTTATAATTTAACCTATTATTGCTTAAAAAGCAACTTAAATTTTATAATTTTGCAATAAGTTTTCCTTATAAATTTGTCGTTAGTTTTATCAAAAATTCTATTAATTTGTCAAGTGCCTCTTTGCGATGACTTATTTTGTCCTTTTCATGAGGTAACATCTGAGCAAAAGTTACTGAACTGCCTTCAGGTATGAAAACGGGATCGTATCCAAAACCATAGCTTCCTTTTGGAGTCTCTGTAATTTTACCTTTCACATAACCCCAAAATAAATATTCTTTTGAATTCGGAAAAACCAGAGCAATGCAACATACAAATTGAGCAGTCCTTTCTTCCAGAGGAATTCCTTCTAATTCTTTTAAAAGTTTTTTAATATTATCCTCATCAGTTGCATTTTCTCCTGCATATCTCGCTGACCTTACTCCTGGAGCACCTCCTAATGCATCAACCACAAGACCTGAATCATCAGCCAAAGCAGGCAAGCCTGTTTTCTGGCATACATATCGTGCTTTTTTTAAAGCGTTTTCCTGAAAAGTTAGTCCATCTTCTACAACTTCTTCAAGTTCTGGAAAATCGTTAATTGAAAGAAGTTCTATATTAAGATCTTTAAGAATTCTCCCTAACTCTTCTGTCTTTTTTTTATTTCTTGAAGCAATTACAATCTGCATTTGACAAACCATGTTTATTTAAGGTATATTAAAATTATCGCGGGGTGGAGCAGTCTGGTAGCTCGTCGGGCTCATAACCCGAAGGTCAGAGGTTCAAATCCTCTCCCCGCAATTTAATCAAACAAAGCTTCAACAAACTCTTTAGGGTTAAACTCCTTTAAATCATCAATTCCTTCGCCTATACCGATTAATTTAACAGGAATGCCTATTTCCTTCTTTATTGCGAAAATAACGCCACCTTTTGCTGTTCCATCAAGTTTTGTTACTACAACTCCTGTTAATCCTATAGCTTCATTAAAAAGTTGAGCCTGTTTAATAGCATTCTGCCCTGTTGTAGCATCTAATATGAGCAAAATTTCATGGGGTGCTTCAGGAATTGATTTTTTTATAACTCTGTTGATTTTTTTTAACTCTTCCATTAATGGTTGCTTTGTATGAAGTCTTCCTGCTGTATCTATAATCACTATGTCCTTTTTTTTTGCTCTGGCATGCTGCACTGCATCAAAAACAACAGCAGCTGGGTCTGCACCACTTTTATGTTTGACAATATCAGCTCCTACTCTGTTTGCCCATATTTCAAGCTGTTGTATAGCTGCAGCTCTAAAGGTATCTGCAGCAGCAAAAACAACAGATTTACCTTCACTTATGAATTTATAACCCAGCTTCCCAATAGTTGTAGTTTTTCCAACTCCATTTACTCCAACAACCATGATTACTGCAGGTTTTGAGGATAAATTTAGACTGGTTCCGTTTTCAAGAATTTTATAAAGCTCATTTTTAAGTAGAGATTTGAGATCGCTGTAGTCTTTTAATGCTCCTTCTTTTACTTTTTTTCTTAGAATAGATGTAATTTGTTCTGTTGCCTGTATACCAACATCAGAGGATATTAAAATCTCCTCTATTTCTTCTATTGTTGTTTCATCAATTTTTTTACCTACTGGAACAACAGCCTCAATTTTTTCAACAATATGTTGCTTTGTCTTGCTTAATTTTTCCTTGAGTTTGTCAAATAAACCCATTAAGGTCTCCTAAACTCTACAAGAAGTTCATCTTTTTTCTTTGTAATACGATATTTAAGAGGCTTTTTAAGGGTTATATTGAGTATAATTTTGTTTTCTTTTTCAGATAAAGAAACTTCCTTTATAAAATCTGATTCAATTTTTATCGGTGCTTCTAACTTATTTTTAACAGGATAAACTTCTAATGAAACTGACATAATTTTTCCTTCTTTTTTTGTTTTTGGATAATATCCACCGTATTTATCCACATTTGGTATAAAAAGAGTGATGGAGGAACTATTTTTTGTTTCAACAAGAGAGATATTTTTAAGTTCTAAAATCTGATCTTTACTGACAATTCTTTTTTTAGTTTTTGCTTTTTTTACTTCTCTTTTTTCAACTATTTTTTTCTTTGGTTTTTCTATTTTCTTTTCTTCAGCAATTTTAATTTCCCTTGAAGGAATCTCTTTTTCTTCTGTTGTTGCAAAGATATTAAATTTTTCTGCCCTATCATACATCACTTCAACAGTAGCAACTCCATTAATAAATTCTGATGGAGGAACTTTATTAGGAGTAAGAGTACCTGAACCTGATGATTTTAATATAACTGTACTGCCATACAAATTGTAATTGGACATAACTTTGTCAAGATGATTATAAGCAATAATTTTTATTTTGAATTTCTGCCCTGCAATAATTGTCTCAGGTGATATGATTTCAAATCTTTTTACTTTCGGTGGAACAATTTTTACAACACCACTTTCTCCTCTTATTGAACTGTCATTGGCAACTTTAACTACTATTTTTATATCCTCAGCTCTATCATAGCGAAGGCTAATTTTAGCTTTTCCATCTGAAAAGGCATAAGATGATAACTCAGAAGGGAAGATATAACCTTTGCCTTGTGCTTCTATTATTATTTTTTCTTTTTGTGTTGCAAAATCTTTAACAAAATTATTGAATTTATCAATAGCCAATATGGTTATATCAAAAGGTTCATTAACAACAGCGCTTTCAGGTGCATTAACAATAAAAGAATTTACAGGACCATTTAAAATCTCTATTTTTTCACTTTTACCTGTGATTTTTTTATTCAATAAATCTGCTTCAATTTGGAAAATTCCAATTTTTTCTGAAAAAAGTTTTACTCTCACATTACAGCTTTCAGGTATATACTGAATTTCTTTTATCTGAGGAGACACATCACCCTTAAAAAATAAATTCAAATCCTTAGGTTCAAAATCTTTACAAACAACATTACCAAAACGATCTTTACCTGAAATCCATACTTCAAAATCACTACCAGCTTTTGCTGAAGCAGGCACTTTTATATTAAGATTAGATATCTCTGCTGGCAGAATTTTTATCTTTTTTTCAATAATGGGGAAAGGACTATTAATTTCATAAAGTGAAATCACAACTTCTTCTGCCTTCTCATCCTTAAATCTAATTGCCAGACCTGACTGAGTTATTTCACTTGACTTAAATTGAGAAGGTGATATCATAGCTGAGCCTGTTACAGTTAATTTATATTCTTTAAGGCTTTCAGCAGGCATGGTAACAGGATTACCAAAGGCATCAAATGCTATGATAAATATTTTATATTCATTACCAGCTGTCAATACATCCGGGACATCAAACTGAAAATGATCAAAAGTTCCTGGTTTAGCAATAATTTCTGCATGAGTTAATGATATACAATAAAAAAATAACAAAAAAATAATAAAATTCAACCAACAACTCACCCTTACAATTTTATTACCCATTTTACCCTCCTCTGTAAATTTCTATTTTCACATTTTGCTTTATCAACAAATTTTATTGTATCCTATCATAATTGTTTATATTAAAAAGAGGCAAGTGCTAATATATTATAGAATATTTAAAATAAAAATAGAACAATAAAAATGATTAATAATCAATCAAAACATGGTAATATTTTTTTCAGGAGCATTGCTAAGTTAATTGACTTACTGATTATTGCAGCCCTGTGGAAAATTTTTCATGAAGGAGGATTTTTTATAGGAATTTTTTATTTACTAATAAGTGATGGTTTATTTAAAGGTTGCAGTATTGGAAAAAAATTTTTAAGGCTGAAAGTTATTAACACAGACAGACAGAGTAAAGCAGATTTTAGAGACTCCATAGTTAGAAATTTACCTTTAGCTTTATCAGTATTTTTTTTACTGATACCAATTATTGGCTGGATAATTTGCGTTGCATTGTTTGCCTTTGAATTTACACTTATTGTCGGTGATCCAGATGCTAAAAGATTAGGTGATTACATGGCTAAAACTTCAGTCATAGAAGAATAAATCTAAAATATTTTAAAATAATAATTAAATCTATATCAGGGAGGACAATGGTGTTTCTTCAAAAAATAGTAGGAAAATTTTCTAATGACCTGGCAATTGACCTCGGAACAGCAAATACTCTGGTTTATGTAAAAGGTAGAGGAATTGTATGCGATGAACCCTCCGTTGTTGTTGTAAGAAGAGACAGCAAGAAAGTGGTTGCTGTTGGCACTGAGGCAAAAGAAATGATGGGTAAAACTCCATCCAATATTATCACAATAAAACCTCTTAAAGATGGCGTTATAGCTGATTTTGACGCAACAGGACAAATGCTTAAGTATTTTATTACAAAAGCTCATAATAGAAAATGTTTTATTTCACCAAGAATTATAATTGGAGTGCCTTCAGGTATAACTCAGGTTGAACAAAGAGCTGTTAAAGATGCTGCAATTGCTTCAGGTGCCAGAGAAGTTTATCTTATAGAAGAACCTATGGCTGCAGCAATAGGAGTTGGACTTCCTGTAGGTGAACCTTCTGGCAATATGATAGTTGACATAGGAGGTGGAACCACAGATGTTGCTGTAATTTCTCTTGATGGCATTGTCTGTTCAAAGGCAGTAAAGGTCGGGGGAGATAAAATGGATGAAGCAATAATAGCCTACATCAAAAGAAAATATAACTTAATGATAGGAGAAAGAACTGCTGAACTAATTAAAATAAATATTGGTAGTGCTTATCCTATGAATTCTGACAGAACAATGGAAATTAAAGGAAGAGACTTAATAACAGGAATTCCAAAAGCAATAACTGTTACTGAGGAAGAAATCAGAGAAGCTTTACAGGAGCCTATATCTATTATTCTTGATACAATAAAAGTTACCTTAGAAAACACACCTCCTGAGCTTGCCTCTGATATAGCAGACAAAGGAATAGTTCTGGCTGGTGGAGGAGCTTTATTGAGAGGATTAGATATCCTTATAAGAGAACATACAGGAGTCCCTGTGATAATTCCTGAAGATCCGCTAAAGGCTGTTGTTAAAGGATGCGGTGCAATGCTTGACAAGCTTGACCTTCTCAAAAGAGTTTCTCTTAATGTTAACTGATGATAAAAAAAACAACAACTTTAATTATAATTGGCATATGTGTAATATCTTTTTTTCTTGTAAGCTACCAATCTAGGGGGCTAATCAGTTTTGGTAAAATTGATTTTTCGCCTATCATTTCACCTGTGCAATCTTTAAAAAATTTTTTTTCTGAGATTTTATATCTCAAAGAAGAAAATAGAAAATTAAAAGAAAAACTATATCAAATGACTTTAGAACAGAAATCTTATAATGAGCTTATTTTAGAAAATCAAAGACTAAAAGAACTACTAAATCTGAAAGAAAAAAATAAAGAAATCGTAACAATAGCCAAAGTAATACGAGCTGGATCAAATAAATTCCTTAAAACTATCTGGATAAATAAAGGAGCTAACCACGGGATAAAGACAGGAATGCCTGCAATAACACTAAATGGATTAGTAGGAAAGGTGATTTTTACCTCTTCGAATTTTTCAGAAATACTTTTGCTGACTGATCCAAACTTTTCTGTTGCTGTTAGAGTTGAAAGAACTCGCTCAGAAGGTATAGTAAGCGGGACAGGGACAAGTCTGTGTGCTCTTAAATATATTCCTTTAGAAGAAGATATAATGGTTGGAGACAGATTAATTACCTCTGGAACAGATGGCATTTTTCCTGAAGGAATTAAAGTGGGAGTAGTAAAAAAAATTAGCAAAAAAGGATTTTTCCAAAATATAGAAGTTATTCCATATCAGTCAGATTCAAAAATCGAAGAAGTGGCGATAATCAAAAGTTTAACATGAAATTTGTAATTAAATGGTTCATATTCATATTTTTTACCTTTTTTGTTGAACAGGCTTTTACAATTGGCAACATAAATTTCAATTTCTCCTTTTTATTGATTTATCTTTTTGTTATACATTATTTTTTCCCAAAGGTAGAACAAAAAAAAATCGCACCTTCAGAAACTTTACCTGTGTTATTTTTTGTAACTGTTGGGGCAGTAGAAGATCTTTTTCAAGGAATAGTTGGTCCTGCAATCATATCTAAAACAATTACAGGTGTTTTATTAATTATCCTGGTCAGGCAACTCTTTTTTCACTGGACTGAAACTTTCAAAGCTTTGGTCATTTTCATTTTTACCTTAATAGACGAGGTTATCTATAGTTCGATTATGATATATTTTTTTAATTTTAGTGTAAATCTTCAACTTTTTAAAGCTTTATTTATAAAAGGACTTATCAATGTGCCAATAGGTTTGCTCTTGAGTTGGAGAAAGCCATGAGAAAAAAGGACTATATATTTGCCACTATGATTTTTTTAATATTTATTATAATTCTGCTAAGGCTCTGGCAACTTCAGATACTTAATACAGAGAAGTATAAAAAACTTGCTGAACAAAATAGAATTAGAATAATAAAAATACCTGCTCCACGGGGAATTATTTATGATAGAAATGGCATACCGCTGGTTGAAAATATTCCTTCTTTTGCTGTTTCAATTTCTCCTGAATATGCATATAAAGTTGACATAAATATTTTAGCTAAAATTCTTAACCTATCAGCAGAAGAAATAGAAAAAAAGCTCAGTAAGAAATATGAAAGTATTTATATGCCTATTAGAATAAAGGAAGATTTGACATTTAAAGAAATTGCCATGCTGGAAGCAAGGCGTTCAGAACTGCCAGGCTTAATAATAGAAACAGAAATAAAAAGGCACTATCCCTTTGGTCCTGCAACAGCTCATTTATTAGGATATCTCGGTAAAATCACTGAAGAACAAATAAAAGATAACCTCCAATATAAAAATTTGCCTTCCTATTTCATGGTAGGACAAACAGGATTGGAAAAAATATTTGATGACAAACTAAGGGGAACTCCTGGAGAAAAAATCGTAGAGGTTGACGCTCTGGGCAGGGAATTGAGACTCATAAAAGAATCACCTCCTGTAAAAGGTGAAGATATTTATTTAACAATTGATGCTTTACTTCAGGAGTCAGCCTACAAATCTCTGGAAACTCTAACAGGAGCTTTTGTTGCAATAAAACCCGATACAGGAGAAATATTAGCATTAGTGAGTTCTCCATCCTTTGATCCAAATATATTTGTAGAGGGTGTTCCACAACATTACTGGAATGAATTAATAAATAATCCACAAAATCCTTTGCTTAACAGGGTAATTCAAGGATTGTATGCTCCTGGGTCAACCTTCAAAGTAATTACTGCACTGGCTGGACTTGAAGAAGGAGTTATAACTCCTGATAAAGTACTGGTAAACTGCACTGGAGGTATAAGTTTTGGAGCCTGGACATTTGGATGCTGGAAAAAAGGAGGACATGGGCCTGTCAACCTCAGAAAAGCTCTTGTTGAATCTTGTGATGTTTATTTTTATGAACTTGGCAGAATTCTCGGAATAAAGAAAATACATAAATATGCTACCTTGTTAGGTCTGGGTAGTCCTACAGGATTTAATTCAGATGAAAAAGCAGGATTAGTTCCAGATGATGAATGGAAAAAAAATGACAAAAAAGCTTCATGGTTTTTAGGAGATACATTTAATACTTCCATTGGACAGGGATTTTTGAAAGTAACTCCACTGCAGATGGCTCGAGTTATGGCTATAATAGTAAATGAAGGGGTCAAGGTGACTCCTTACATAATCAGAGGTAATGAGGCTAAAAAGGAAAATTTGAATCTTAATCCTAAAAATCTTGAAATAATTAAAAAAGCATTATCAGCAGTGGTAAATGAACCAGAAGGAACAGCTTCAGGAGCTCGTTCTTATATTATAAAGTTTGGCGGCAAAACAGGAACAGTTCAGGTAATTAGCAAAAAATTGAAAGAAAAAGTATCATATAAAAATATTGAACACCATGCATGGTTTATTGGATTTGCTCCAACGGACGATCCTGAAATGGCTTTTTCCTTAATTGTTGAACATGGAGGAAGTGGAGGAGCTGTTGCAGCACCTGTAGCAAAAAACATTCTTGAAGGATACATTCTTAAAAAGAGGCAACTAAATGTTAAAAATTGATAGAAGGCTGATTAGCTATTTTGACTGGATTACTTTTGCTATAGTTTTTTTTATATGCATTCTCGGTATATTAACACTTTATAGTGCCACAAGACCACCTCTTGATGAGGGAGAACAACCTCCTTTTTATGTTAAACAATTAATATGGCTTGCAATAGCCACATTAACTTTGATTGCTTTTGTAACCTTTGACTATATCAAGCTAAAAAATTTCTGGCTAATCTTTTATATAATAGGAATTTTACTTCTTATTATTGTTCTTTTTACAGGTAAAACAGCAATGGGTGCAAAAAGGTGGATAAATCTTGGATTTTTTTCATTTCAGCCTTCAGAAGTATTTAAAATAATCTTTATCATAAGTATTTCAGCCTTTCTGGAAGACAAACAATCTCCTCTATCAATAAAGGATACTCTGAAGGCATTACTCATTTTTGGAATAATACCATTTTCGCTAATTATTAAACAGCCTGACCTTGGAACAGCAGTGTTGCTTTTTGCAATTACATTTATAATGATTATTTATAAAGGGCTTCCTGTAAGATTGCTTATTCTTCTTCTTTTTATATTTATTATTTCAATATTTTTTTTATGGGAAATTTTGTGGGAAGGACTGAAGGAATATCAGAAAAATAGATTAATTGCTTTTATTGACCCGAGCATAGATCCAAAAGGAATTGGTTACAACATTATGCAATCAGTAATTACAGTAGGCTCTGGTGGACTTTTTGGCAAAGGATTTCTTGAAGGTACACAGGGACCTTTAAAATTTCTTCCGGAAAGACATACTGACTTTATTTTTCCTATTTTTGCAGAAGAATGGGGATTTATAGGATGCTTCATACTTTTAACGCTTTATTTTACACTTTTTATCAGATGCTGGAAAACCTCAATAATTGCTAAGGATGAGTTTGGAAAACTTCTTTCAATAGGTTTTACTTCAATTTTTGTTTTATACTTTTTCATAAATATTGGAATGACTCTTGGAATCATGCCAGTAGTAGGAATTCCTTTACCATTTATGAGTTATGGTGGAACAACATTAGTTGCTAATTTTATAGGAATTGCTTTAGTAATAAATGTTAGAATGAGAAGATTTGAATTATTCTATCCATAGGAGGAAAACATGAAAATTATTGAAGGAAAACTTGATGCGCAGGGACTAAAATTTGGAATCGTTGTAAGCAGATTCAATGAATTTATTACTTCACGCCTTCTTGAAGGTGCTATTGATGCTTTAATAAGGCACGGAGCACAGCAGACAGACATTGAGATTGTGAGAGTTCCTGGTTCATTTGAAATTCCCATAATTGCAAAAAAATTAGCTCAAACTGGTAAATTCCATGCAATTGTCTGTCTTGGCACATTGATCAGAGGTGCAACTCCTCATTTTGACTACATCGCTGCTGAAGTATCAAAAGGAATTGCCCTTGTTGGATTAGAAACAGGTATTCCTGTTTCATTCGGAGTAATTACAGCTGATACTATTGAACAGGCAATAGAAAGAGCTGGTTCAAAATCAGGGAATAAAGGATGGGATGCAGCTATGGTAGCCATTGAAATGGCAAGAGTTATGGAAGAGTTGAAATAGCCTTAGAAATCAGGTAAAAATGAAGAGAAGAAAAGCAAGGGAATATGTTTTACAATTTTTATATGCCTGTGAAATGAATGAAAATACAAGGAAAATGTGTGATTATAATTTATTGCAGGAAGAAATTGAAAAATTCTGGGAAAGAAATAATGAAGAACAGGATCATGATATAAAAACATTTGCAAATCAATTGATAGAAGGAACAATTGAAAACATTGATGTTATTGATAAAACAATTCAAAAATATACTGAAAAATGGCATTTAGAAAGAATTATACCGATTGACAAAAATATTTTAAGATTTTCAATTTATGAAATATTATTTCGTCATGATATACCCTATCAGGTCACAATAAATGAAGCAGTGGAGATAGCAAAAAAATATTCCACAAAAGAAAGTGCTGCCTTTATTAATGGGATTCTTGATAAAGTAGCAAAAAAAGAACTCTCTCATTCTGAATCTGCTCACAAATATATTGACAAAATTAATTTTGAAAAACTATAATTCATTGTTTTTTTGGGCAGAAAATGAAAGTTGAACAATATAAAATACTTGAAAAATCAAAAATTAATGATTTCATAAACTCTTTAATTTCTTTTTCCAAAGTGGCTGCACCTGTTTATAAGGGATTTAAAAATTATACTTTTCAAGAAATAAAATCTGCTGATGAAGTGAGTCTTAAATATATTCCAACAATAATTCCACCAAAGAAATATTTTATGCCACAGAAAGAAACCTTGTTAAAGTTTGATGTAAAAGAGAATTTAAAAATTGAACCTACTGTTGACTATGAAAATTTAATCCTTTTTGGTGTCCATACTTGTGATATAGCTGGAATAAAATGCCTTAATATGGTTCTTTCAGACAAACCTAAAGACACTGGCTATTTAATAAGAAAAAAACATATAACAATAATAGGGCTTGAGTGTAATGATTATTGCGATGAGTATGCAAGCTGTTCATTTGTTGGTGCCCATATACCAACAACAGGATATGATTTGATGTTTACAGAACTTGGGGATTATTTTATAGTTCACATTCATTCTTCAAAAGGCTCTGATATAATTGAGAAAACAGAGTTATTTAAACCTGCAGAGGAATTTCATATAAAAGAACTTAAAGCCTTGAGAGAGAAAAAACTAAAAATATTTAATAACGAAGTTCCAACAGAAAGAAGATATCTTCCAGACCTTTTTGACCGTTCCTTTAATGCATCTGTATGGAAAGAGCTTGAACAGAGGTGTCTTAGTTGCGGAAACTGCACAGCAGTATGCCCTACATGTTACTGCTTTGATATAAAAGAAGAAGTTGATTTAAGTCTTGAGGCAGGTGAAAGATACAGAGTGTGGTTTTCCTGTCAACTTGATCCTTTTGCAAAGGTTGCAGGTGGAATAGATTTTCGCAGAGAGCGTTCAGCAAGACAGAGACATAGATTTTACAGAAAATTCAGATATCATATTGACCGTTATGGTATGGTTTTTTGTACAGGCTGTGGAAGATGCTCCAGAACATGTATGGCAAAAATTAATCTTAAAGAAGTTTTGACATCTCTCATAAAGGAGTCAGAGACAAAAATATGGCGCAAGTGGTTATAAAGGATTCACCCTATAATCTAAAAAAAGCAAGAATTCTGGATATAAAACCTCTCACAGAAAAGGAAAAACTTTTCAAAATAGCTTTTGAAAATAGCACATGGCTTGATTTTGAACCAGGTCAATTCATAATGGTCTCTTTAATGGGAATAGGTGAAATTCCTGTATCTGTATGTTCTTCTCCTCTTAATAGGGAATACTTTGAAATATGCGTAAGAGCAGTTGGAAAAGTCACAAACTCTCTTCATAAATTAAATGCTGGAGACATTATCGGAGTTAGAGGTCCTTATGGGAATGGATTCCCAATAAAAATGATTGAAGGACACGATCTATTAATAATAGCTGGGGGGTTAGGACTTGCACCGCTGAGATCATTGATACTTTATGCAATTGATAACCGTAGAGATTTCGGCGAAATACATATACTTTTTGGATGCAAAACCCCTGGAGAGCTTCTTTTTGCCGATGAAATTGAAGACTGGAGTAAAAGGCTTGATATACACTTTGCCTGTACTGTTGACAGAGCAGACCCTGACTGGAAAGGAAATGTAGGACTGATTACCTCACTAATCCCTGGAGTTGATATTGATCCTGTGAGGACCTATGCTGCAGTTGTAGGACCTCCTGTTATGTATAAGTTCGTAATAAAAGAGCTTCTTGCAAAGGGATTACCAATTGATCAGATTTTGCTCAGTTTTGAAAGACATATGAAATGCGGGATGGGTAAATGTGGAAGGTGCCAGATTCAAAATCTTTATTGCTGTAAAGATGGTCCTGTTTTCACTTTTAAAGAAATAATGGATATGGCAGAGGCACTCTGATGAGTAAACCAAAAGTTGCATTTTTTGATTTTGCCTGCTGTGAAGGATGTCAGCTTCAGGTGGCAAACATAGGTGAACCACTGATTGATGTTCTTGATATTGTCCAAGTTGTTGAATTCAGAGAAGTAATGTCTGAAAAGTGGGATGGAGAGTTTGATGTAGCCTTTGTTGAAGGAAGCATTACAGATGAACATGCTGTGCAGAGAGTTAAAAAAATAAGAGAGCGCAGCAAAATTCTTGTTGCTCTCGGCTCCTGTGCCACAATTGGTGGTATTAATGGAATGAAAAACTCCTTTCAGCTTGAAGAAGTGGGTAAATATGTTTATGGTGAGTCATATAAATTTTTCCCTACCATTCATACAAAAGCTGTGCATCAGGTTGTAAAGGTAGATTATTTTATTAATGGATGTCCCATTTACCAGCCAGAATTTCTTACTGTTGTTAAATGCATACTTCAGGGAATACCCTATTATGTGCCTGAGTATCCTGTTTGCGTTGAATGCAAACTAAATGAAAATATCTGCATGTATGATAGAGGACTTACCTGTATGGGACCTGTTACAAAGGCAGGATGTAACTCATGGTGTATTAATAATGGCAATATCTGCTATGGTTGTAGAGGACTTACAATTAATCCAAATATAGAGGGTTTCAAAGAAGTTCTTAAAAAATACAATATACCTGAAGATTTTTTAATAAAAAAAATAGAGATGTATAACAAGTGCAAGGAGCTTGATAAATCGTGACTCAAAACATTAGTATTAATGTTAATTATCTAACCCGTGTTGAAGGACACGGAAACATTGTAGTTGAAGTTAAAGATGGAAAGCTCGAAATTTGCCGACTTGAAATCGTTGAGTCTCCAAGATTTTTTGAGGCATTCCTGAGAGGTCGTTCGATTTATGAAGCACCTCACATAACCTGTAGAATCTGTGGAATCTGTTCCTGTGCACACACTCTTGCATCAATTCAGGCAGCTGAGGACGCCTTGGGAATAAAACCAACTGAGCAAACCACACTTTTAAGAAAGCTTCTACTTCATTATGAACAGCTTGACAGTCACATTCTTCATATATATCTTCTCGTTGCTCCAGACCTTGTTGGTGTTCCAAGTTTTGTTCCTCTTATAAAATCTAACCCTGATTTTGTAAGAAGAGCACTTAGAATGAAAAGGCTCTGCAATGAACTGTGTGACATACTTGTTGGAAGGCATGTTCATCCAATCAGTGCGGTTATTGGTGGATTTACAAAACTTCCAAACCCAGGTGATCTTGAAGAGATGCATAAAAGGCTTCTGGAGCTAAAGCACGATGTGGAGGCTACTGTTGAACTTTTCAGTAAACTCACTTTCCCAGAGTTTGAAAGAGACACAGAGTATGTAGCACTTATTAACGATGAAGATGAGTATCCACTGCTATACGGAGATATTGGTTCAACAGATGGATACAGAGTGAGCAAATATGAATATAAAAATGTTACAAATGAATTCATTGTTCCCTATGCAACTGCTAAAAGAACTCGTTGGCATAGAGAGTCATATGCTGTGGGAGCACTTGCGAGATTTAATCTAAATCATGAAAAGCTTCATCCAAAAGCAAAGCAAGCAGCCACGGTTTTGAATCTGAAACCAAAATGCATAAATCCCTATTTTAATACCGTAGCTCAGATTGTTGAGTGTGTTCATTGTGTTGAAGATGCCATAAGAATTGTAGAGCTTCTTTGGCAAAAGGGAATAAACTATGATGAGATAATTGTTCCTGATATAAATGAGCTTGGTAAACTTCCACAGCGTGCTGGAGAAGGAGTTGGTGTTGTTGAAGCTCCACGTGGATTGTTGATTCATCACTATGAGTGCGATGAAAGAGGAATATTTAGAAATGCAAACTGTGTTATTCCCACAAATCAAAATACACACAACATAGAGCTTGACATGTTAAAGCTCGTTCCAGAAATCATAAACCAGTCTCAAGAAGAGATAACACTTGCCCTTGAAATGCTTGTAAGAGCTTATGACCCTTGCATCTCTTGCTCAGTTCACATGGTTAAGGTTAATTTTAAATAATTTTATCTATCAGTCCCGCAATCTCACTGGCTAAACTGTTTTTTGCGAACTCTAAAAAAGGTTTGCATGCTTTCACTGAAGCTAAAATTTCTTCTGAAAATGGAATTTTGCCACAAACTTCAATGCCTAAATGTTCAAGCTCTTTAACCATCTGTGAACTCATTTCATCATTCAAATCATATTTATTTATAACAACCTTAACAGGCACCTTAAAATGCTTTGCAAGCTCTATCAATCTTTTAAGATCATGCATTCCTGAGAGGGTTGGCTCTGTTACTGCAATAGCAAGATCAACACCTGTCATTGAAGCCATAACAGGACAGCCAACCCCAGGAGGTCCATCAATTACTATATACTCAGCTTTTTCTATCTGCGCAATCTCTTTTGCAAGCTCTCTAAGCTTTGTAACAAGCTTCCCTGAATTTTCCTGTGCTATGCCAAGCTGAGCATGAACAAGGGTGCCATATTTTGTTTCAGATACAAAATACTGACCTGAAACTCTGTCCTTAAGGAGTATGGCTTTTTCAGGACATACATAGCTACAGATTGTGCAACCCTCACAGGAAAGTTCCTCAACTTGAAAATCATTGTCTATTGCGTCAAATTTACAAACTTCTTTACATACTCCACACTGAATACATTTAGTCTTATCTATCAGGGCAATCTTTCCTCCTATGAAATCATGAGCTTGTTTTATTTGCGGATGTAAAAGTAAATGAAGATTTGCAGCATCTACATCGCAGTCTACTAAAACTTTATTATGTAAAGCAGTTGCAAGACATCCTGTAAAAAATGTCTTCCCTGTTCCACCTTTTCCACTTATTACCAAAATCTGTTTCATAGGTTTTCCTTTATATCTTTATAAATTTTCTGAAAAATCTCTTTATATTGAGGCATTGCTTTTACAAGGGGAATGCCTTTTGAATAAGTTTCTGCTATTTCTCTGTTAAAAGGAATCTTCAGTAAAACATGGATTTTATTTTTTCTGCAAAATTCTTCTATAAGCTGATCATCTCCACTTTTATTTATAATAACGCCTGATTTAATCTTTAAAGCTCTGGTTGCCTCGTAGGCAAGCTCAAGATCATGGAGCCCAAAAGGAGTTGGCTCTGTAACAAGAATACAAAAATCAGAGCCTTTAACAGCTGCTACAGCAGGGCATGATGTTCCTGGAGGTGCATCAATTATTGTAATTTTATCTGGCTTTATAAATTTCTTTGCTTCTTCAATTATCTTAGGGGCAAGAACTTCTGAAATATTAAGCTTTCCCTCAATAAATTCAACATTTTCTCTGCTGCCCACTGTGATTTCTCCGATTGTTCTATAGTCTTTTTGCATTGCTTTTTCAGGACATAGCAAAATACATCCTTCACATCCATGACACAGTTGAGGAAATAAAATAACATCACCTGAGCTGTCAAGTTTAATCACGCTTAAGGCATTGTAAGCACAGACGTTGCTACAGTAGCCACAAAGATTACATTTTTCTTTATCAACCTTAGGAATAACAGAGGTTACCTCAATCTTTTGTTTTATTTCTGGATTTAAAAAAAGCCTCGCATTTGGTTCTTCAACATCACAATCAATTATCTGAGAGTTTTCAATACTTAATGCCAAAGATACAGCAATTGTTGTCTTTCCTGTTCCACCTTTTCCACTTGCCACTGAAATTACCATTTTTTTATCTCCATGCATACAAAACCTGGTAATTCTTCAAAATTTTTTATGTCTATTTCCTCAGGTTCTTCAGGCTCAGGATTCTGAAAGGAAAAATTTTTCAATGTTCCAAAGACTTTTTCAGTTTTTAAACAGCATTGAGAGAGTATTTCCTGAAACTCAGTGAAATGATAAAATGTTGCAAATCTGTAAAAGGGATGTCCCTGTCTTTTCTTTTCTTCATATAATTTGCCTAAATAAGAATCAAGAAAGATTTCTCCAACAATTATACTACCGTTGTCTTTTAAGACTCTTTTTGCTTCATTAAGTGCAAGGAAAACATTTTCAACAAAAGGAAGAGTTACAATAAACATTACACAGGAAAAAGTTTTGTCCCTGAAAGGTAAAACCTCTGCCTTTGCTCTTGCCACTGGAATTCCTCTCAGTTTTGCTATTTTAAGTGGAGAGAATGCTTTATCAACTCCTGTAACATTTTTGGATAAAACAGCGAATCTTCCTGTCCCAACTCCTACTTCAAGAATTCTATCTTTACAACTGCCAAGAAACTTTTGAATACATTTTGCTTCATTTTCATATATAATCTTTCCCTTTTCTGAGTCATACCACTTGTCATACTCAGTAACATAAGATTCAAAAGGATTAGACATAGTCACAGGAGCCTCCAATATATATATGACTTCCCACTCCTACTTCTATAAAACCTTTACCAAATGCTTTTTTGAAAAGCGATCTTGCAAGATCTCCTGTGCAATGAGAAGGTGCAATGTATTTTATTCCTTCATTTTTAAGAAATTTTATTATATCAGCTATTTCATCCTCCTTTTTATCCTTAAGATGTAACCCTCCTATAACTGCAAATATTTTATCATTAACTATTTGATGAGCTTTATCTATGATTTCCTTTATCCCTGGATGAGCACAGCCTGTAACAATTACTAAACCACTGCCTGTATCTATAACAAGGGATATCTCTTTTATCTTTTCTCCAAGCTCACCTGTAAGATAAACTCCATTCATTATCTCAAGAGGCTCAGAGTCTACTTTGTAGATTTTTGCTGAGGGCAATGATTTTTTTATCTCTTCATACAGTGATGCACCTACATAAATTTCAGCTTTATTGCTAATTGTTGCAATCTCTTTTAAGCCACCTGAATGATCCTTATGAAAATGAGAGATAATAATTCTTGTAATTCTGTCAGGCTTTATCCCTGCTCGTTGGATGTTTCTAAGCAATTTTTCTCCATCTGCTCCTGTATCAAAAAGAATTCCACCATAGGCTTTTTTTACAAAACAGCTATATCCCCAACCTGTTTCAAACCCTTCCTCTTGAGGATAGTTATCAAAAAGAATAGTTAAGTCAATAATCATACTTTTAAGACTTCCATAATTTTGTTAATTATATTTGAGAAAGCCTCTGCTGGTTTGCTATTCGGATAATAAATCATTACAGGCTTTCCATCATCTCCAGCTTCAACAATTTTCGGATCAATTGGAATTTTACCAAGAAATGGCACTTTGTATTCCTGCGCAAGCTTTTCTGCTCCACCAGTTTTGAATATTTCTACAGTATTACCACAATAAGGGCACACAAATCCGCTCATATTTTCAACTATCCCAAGTACAGGAATTGAGCCTTCAAGACAAAATTTTATTGACCTGCGAACATCAGCTAATGCAACATCCTGTGGTGTAGCAACAATAACTGCTCCGTCAACCTTATCAAGAAGCTGAACAATTGATATTATTTCATCTCCTGTTCCTGGAGGAGAGTCAACAACTAAATAATCAAGCGCTCCCCAGCGAACATCGGTCAAGAATTGCTCAATCATCCTGTGTTTTAAAGGTCCACGCCATACAACAGGAGTATCTTTTTCTTCAAGGAAGAAACCAATTGAAATCACTTGAAGATTATCATACATTTTTATGGGAAAAAGCCCCATATCAGTTATAAGCGGAGGGAATCCTTGCAAGCCAAGCATGTTTGGAATATTCGGCCCATGAATGTCAATGTCAAGCAATCCCACATGATAGCCCTTTTGTGACAGTCCTACAGCAAGATTTGTTGAAACAGTGCTTTTGCCAACTCCTCCTTTACCTGAAAGAACTAAAATTTTCTTTTTGATTGCAGAAACAGTTGCCTTTAAGGCAATATCCTTTTTAATTTCCTGTCTTTCATCGCACTGGCAGCTTTCCTTTTTCTCTGTCATTTACCCTCCTCCTGAAGTTTATTTATTACATCTATTATTTTACCATGAGCTTCAAGAACTTTTATTCCTGCTGCTTTTATAACTCTTTCTGCACCTGGTCCTATTTTGCCAGTAATTAAAGCTTTAACGCCTTTTGAGGCAACAAACTGACCTGCCTGCGTGCCTGCTCCCTGCTGAGCATCCCTCCACAGATTCTCAACTGCTTCATACTGCATTGTATCAGTATCAATAAAAATAAAATACTTACAACGACCAAATCTTGGATCAAGCTCTGAGTTTAAATCATTACCCTGCGATGTAATGCATATTTTCACGATTTTTCCTCCTTTAACCTTTAATGTTTACAGTTTCCATGACCATGCTCACAAAGACTTTCTCCGCCACTCAGTGTGCCGCTCAGAAATTGAGCAATAACATCCTCCACTTTTCCTGTTACTCCAACAATAACCTTTATTCCTGCTGCCTGAAGATTCATCACAGCATTTGGACCCATCCCACCTGCTATAACATGAGTCACACTTTGATTTCTTAAAAACATCGGAACCTGGCCTGGCTGGTGAGCTTTATAACCTGGATTTTCAATTAAATTTTTATTTATAATTTTTCCATCTTCAATGTCAACTATCGTAAAGCCAGGGCACCTTCCAAAATGCTGAGCTACATACCCATTTTCTGTTGCTATTGCTAATCTCATTTTAACCTCCTATTTACCAAAAATTGTTGGTGGTGCATATTTAATATTTATGTGTTCCTTCAATTACTTCTATACCTGCTTTTTCTTTTATAGCTGATATGATATCTTCTTTTCTCGGACAAAATTTCATAATACATGTTCCGATGTGTAAAACATCAACATTTTCACCAAGATCTGCAAGTTGCGATTTTAAAAGAGCAAGGCTACACACTGCTCTGTTTTTATTTCCTTCACAGCCACCACAGTTCATAATTCCAACAATAGCAGCATCTTCATTTTTATAACGCTCAAATTCTCCTTCTTTATGCATAAAAGCAACAAGACATTTTGCATCACCAGGACACAGATTTTGTTCTCTAATCATTGTGCATGCTAAGATTGCAATATTTTTCATTTTTTTCCTCCTAATAAAAATTTAACCGGAGGCAAAACCTCCGGTTTACTTTGTTTCACCTTTTTCAAGCTCACTCAAACGCTTCTCAACAGCTTCAAGATTTTTTCTAAGCATTTCTGCTTCTTCTCTGAGTAAATCCACCTCCTCTCTTGAAGAAATTCCGAAAAAAGGTGTTCTCCAAAACCATCTAAATCTTCCTCTAAAACCTCCAAAACATCTCCATCCTCTACCCCTTCCTAAACCTCTACCTGGCGCTGGATTCATATATCCTGGAGTTGCAAAACCACTACAATATCCTAATCCTCTGCCTGTTCTTGGACCTGCTCCAAGAGGTCCTGTTCTGTCTCCCCAAGGCATTTTAATCACCTCCTTGAAAGTTTTTCTATTTTTATTTTAATGAAAATCATTCTCATTTGTCAAGAAAAAATTTCATTTAAAAATTGCCATTAGAATTAAGCTAATTGAGTCACTGTCCTGTTTGGGTAAGATTTCTTAACGAGCGAAAAATATAAAAAAGCGGGGAATGCTTCCATCAGGCTTGGAATGAAAATGAAAGTGTTTCGTGATAAAACTATCTTTTCTGCAATTGCGAGTCTGACAAAATCTGGCGTAACAGCATCCTCCATTTTCTCCTGTATAACGAGATGTCAGGCTGAAGATCCTTGACATCTCGTTATATTTTATTGTATATTTCCATATCGTGAAAAAAAGAGGAAGAAAAGCATTAAAAGATCCACATCAGTTTTGTATTACTGGCAGCGGAAAACAGAAAGGCTATGAACTTAAAGGGAAAATATGGATTGAAGGCAGCGAAGGAACCTTTCTTGGCTATGGAAGAGTCACACTACTTGAGAAAATCAAGCAGTATGGTTCAATTTCAAAGGCTGCTAAATCCTTGAACATGTCATACAGGCAGGCATGGAAACTTATAAATTCAATGAATAGACAAGCAGGAAAGCCCTTTGTGAAAACACAAGTTGGTGGTAAAAGTGGCGGTGGAACTACAGTTACAGAGGTTGCTGAAAAAGCAATTGATCAGTTCTGGAGAATTCATAAAAATTTTAAAAAATTTCTTGAAAAGGAAATTAAAAATTTCAAAATTTAATTTTTTATGGACATCGTTATATATAATCAAATACAAGGAGGAGTAAGATGAAAATTTTAGCAAGTGTATTCTTTTTACTGTTTTTCTTTGCAACTGTTTCAACTGCTCAGGAAAAGGTGATTGTTCTTGCTACAACTACTTCGGTTGAAAACTCAGGATTACTCAACCATATTCTGCCAATTTTTGAGAAAAAAACAGGCATTAAAGTAAAGGTCGTTGCAAGAGGAACAGGTGCAGCAATTGAAATGGGAAAAAGAGGAGATGCTGATGCAGTATTTGTTCATGCAAAAGAACTTGAACTTGAAGCTGTCCAACAAGGCTATTTTGTAAACCGTCATGATGTTTGTTATAACGACTTTGTCATTGTGGGTCCTGAAAACGATCCAGCAAAAATAAAGGGATTAAAGAAAGCAACAGATGCATTTAAAAGAATTGCTTCCTCACAAAGCCTTTTTATTTCAAGAGGTGACAAATCAGGCACCCATGTAAAAGAACTAAAAATATGGGAAATGGCAGGAATTAATCCAAAGGGACAGAAATGGTATCTTGAAGCAGGTCAGGGAATGGAAAAGACTTTAAGAATCGCAAATGAAAAGCGAGCATACACCCTTACTGACAGAGGAACATGGCTTGCTATAAGAGACAAGCTTGATATGAAAATACTTTTTGAAGGTAATCCAATTCTCTTTAATCAATATGGTGTTATGGCAGTAAATCCCCAAAAACATAAACATGTAAAATATAAAGAAGCAATGGAGTTTATAAACTGGATCATATCAAAGGAAGGGCAAAATGCAATAGCATCTTTTAAGGACAAATTTGGAAATCAGTTGTTTATTCCCAATGCAAAATGAATTTTATTTTAGAGTCGTTCAAGCAGGCGTTTTATCTTATCCTGCATCTTGACAGAGAACTTTTAGAGATAATATTTTTGTCTCTTAGGGTTTCAGGCACAGCTCTCGTGATATCAACAATTCTGGGTATTCCTGCGGGAGCTGTGCTTGGTTTAAAAAATTTTTTTGGCAGAAACACTCTCATAACATTACTTAACACCTTCATGGGGCTTCCTCCTGTTGTTGTTGGATTGTTTCTTTATCTTTTGCTGTCCCGAAGCGGACCGCTTGGTTTTTTAAGCCTTCTCTATACTCCCTCTGCGATGATTATTGCTCAAAGCATCCTTGCCTTTCCAATTGTTGCAGCAATTACTCATTCATCAATTGTTAAAGTGGACCCTGTGGTGAAACTTGCTGCAAAAACTCTTGGAGCTACAGCTTTTCAAATGACTCTTACAATTATAAATGAAGCAAGATATGGAATAATGGCTGGAGTTTGTGCAGCACTTGGAAGAGTTATGGCTGAGGTTGGAGCAATACTTATTGTTGGAGGAAACATTGCAGGATATACCCGTGTTATGACAACAACCATCGCACTTGAAACAGACAAAGGTAACTTTGAACTCGCAATGGCGCTTGGGATTGTGCTGCTTACAATTTCCTTTGCAATAAACATTGTTTTGTTTTCAATTCAGAAAAAGGGAACAAAGGAATTTCAATGGCTTTAAGTCTCAATCTTTTAAACATTACAAAATCTTACAATGGCAAATTAGTTCTTGATAGCTGTTCCTTTTCATTTGAAAAAAGCGGAATCTATGTTTTGATGGGGCCAAATGGATCGGGAAAATCAACTCTTTTAAGAATTTGTGCACTCTTGGAAAATCCTGACAGTGGAAAGGTTATTTATTCCGAAAGCATTAAAACCATTGAGAATAATTTAAATTTAAGAAGAAGAATTACACTGCTTTTACCAAACATTGGAGTTTTCAATACAACAGTTTTTAAAAATGTTGCTTACGGATTAAAAGTAAGAGGGATGAATAAAAAAGAAATAAAAGCAAGGGTTGAAAAAGCTCTTGATTTTGTTGGATTGCTTCATAAAAAAGAACAAAATGCCCTTACTCTTTCAAGCGGAGAAGTAAAAAGAATGGGCATTGCAAGAGCAATTGTTTTAGAACCAGAAGTGTTATTTCTTGATGAACCAACTGCCTCTGTAGATGAAGAAAATGTAGAAATAATAGAAAACATAATTATTCAACTAAAACAAAAGCTTAATTCAATCATAATCATCGCAACACATGATAAAGATTCAGCTAAAAGAGTTGCCGATTTTGAACTCTATCTGAAAAAGGGAAAAATTATTTTTTAAAAAGAATGCTCAAAATCTTATAAATATCGATGGAGTGCAAAAAATCTCTGAGTCTTTTTCAAAGCTAAATGAAATTTATACTTTACCAGTTTTTCTTACAGGGATATATTCAACTGATTGTCTTACAGGCTGAGGATAAAGATTCATAAGCAGCATAATCTCTTTGGGCATATCAGTGTTTACAGGAAGTCCTATTTTTTTCGCCTCTTCTGTGCTTATTGGATAATCATGAGTCCATTCCCCTGAGACAAGTTTTTCTGCAATTTCCTGAGCTTTTTCAATCGGATGCTTATGTGAAAGAATTTCTATTATTGTTTCCTTCATCTGCCTTATCGCCTTTTCAGCTTGATCTGCAAGAATTAAGGTACTGTCATCAATTTCATTTAAA
Source organism: Thermodesulfovibrio sp. 3462-1 (assembly GCF_040451425.1). Taxonomy (NCBI): domain Bacteria; kingdom Pseudomonadati; phylum Nitrospirota; class Thermodesulfovibrionia; order Thermodesulfovibrionales; family Thermodesulfovibrionaceae; genus Thermodesulfovibrio; species Thermodesulfovibrio obliviosus. The sequence goes on along the minus strand of NZ_CP144374.1, from coordinate 407,246 downwards.
GGCTTTTTCTGAAGAACACTTAAAACTGAAACAGCAGGCTGTCCTGCTATCTGCGGATCCAGAGGACCGAGTACAGCATGTTCACACATTACAATTTCATCTGCTGAAAGAGCAATCAAAGTACCACCGCTCATTGCATAATGAGGGACAAAAACTGTAACTTTTCCTTTTTGTCTTGAAAGAGCTCTTGCTATCTGTGTTGCAGCTATTGCCAAACCACCTGGAGTATGCACCACAAGGTCAATTGGCATGTCATCATCGGTTAAATGAATTGCTCTTAAAACCTCTTCAGAATCATTGATATCTATGAATCTCATAATCGGGAAACCAAGAAAACTCATCGTTTCCTGCCTATGAACAAGAAGTATTACACGGCTACCTCTTTTTCTCTCTATCTCTGCAATAAGCCTCATTCTGGCATTTTCAAGGAGTTTTTGTCTTATAATTGGCTGAATTGCGATTATTACGAGAAAAATCCAAAAAAATATAGCTGGATCAAAATGCATATCAATCTCCTCTTCCCCAGATTATTTCAACTGCTGAATATTTTATTGCTTTTTTTATAATTTCTTCAAGATTGATTGAAACTTTTCCTTTCACAGCTATTGCATATTGAAAATTCCCAAGAAAGCGTGAGTTAAGATATAAAGGCTTTAAGGTTTCTAAAACAACTGCTTTTGTCACATTGGCATCAACTTCTACAATTTTTCCATCAGCAAGCCTTAGATTAAATCCATGAGGAGTTACACCTTCAAGAACTGTGCCTGGGATCAAAGGTTCTGTAAATATGTGGACTTCATCAAAACCTGCTTTTTTAAGGGCATAATAAAGTGTCCAGGGTTTCCATCGGGTAACATGATTTGGTGGATAATCACCATACCACCATTTGTATTTTCTGTATCCCTTAGCTGTGTTTTCAAATTTATAAAAAGGTGGACAGCTTAAGATAAGAAATCCTTCATTTTCAAGAAGAAAGTAAATATCTTTCAAAAAATTTAAAGGCTCATGCACATGCTCCAAGACCTCAAAGGCTGTAATAACTTTATATGGTTTTTTAAAATCATCAGTAAGTTCAGCAAAAGACATTGCTTGAACAACATTGAGCTTGTATTTTTCTCTTGCAATTTTCTGAGCTTTTTCTGAAGCTTCCATTCCAAAGGGTTCAAATCCAAATTTCTTTGCAATTAACATAAAAAATCCTGTTGAAGAGCCAACATCAAGGAGTCTTCCCTTAGGAATCTGTGAAAGAATTGGAATAAGAACATTAAATCTGGGAAGATTTTGCCATTTTTCTATTTCTTTTGTTTCCTCTTCCACATTAAGATAGGATTCATAAGCAATATTTGCAAAATCTAACAAATCTTTATGCTCTTTTCTATATGCTTCATCATAATCCATTATCTTCATTGGATATGTAAAATGTAAACCACATGATGGACATTCAAAAACCCTTGAACCATTTATTACTTCAAAGAGAGGAATATTGCCATTGAATTCGCATAAAATACATTTTTCAGGTTTTTCATATTCCTTTTGAATCATTAATTCAGCATCTTTAAGAGCGAAATAAATCACCTTTGGAGGAATGCTTTCTATGCAAGGGCTATAAAACTGTCTTTTTATCTGGGCTTCAATGCAGGGTCCTTCGGTTGCATGCCTCATACATGGTGAAATGCAGCTCTGGCCTGTATAGTTTGCTCTTACTGGAATAACTGTTGAATAATTTTCAGCACGAAAGCTTGGATCAATTGGTCCTGAAACAAGCACAGTTGGCTTATTCAGTCCTGCTGCTATATGAAGTGTTGCAGTATCAGCTGTAATAACAGCATCTGACAGTGCTACAGATGCAATGAGATATCTTATATCCTTCATAAAAACTGAGAAATTTGCAGCCCTTATTCCATAAACATCCAAAGCAGTCTCTACAGTTATATCTTCCTCAGGAAGTGAGCATATAACAGGAACATACTCATTCCAGATTAAATCTTCTATTTCTTTTAAAAGCTTTGGAGGTAGTGTTCTATGCACAGATGAGGCAAGGTAGTGAAAAAGTAAAACTTTTTTGCCACCAGAGGCTTGTCTTATTTTGTCAAATCGTTCTTTCATCTCATTAAGCACAGCTTCATCTATTTGAATATCTGGAGTTTCCTTTTCTGCTTTATAAATATAAAGCTTCCAAAGATAGTAATCAATGAGGCTGAGATTGTCAAACTGAGGAGTGTTAACCATCTCAATAGTTTTTACAATGTAGTGAGACCTTGAAACTTCTTTAAAAGGAATTGGCATCGGAACAAGACTGTCAATATATGAAAGTCCTTCAAGCACAGGTCTTGCTCTACCTGAAATACTCACATTCAAAGTCATATCTGGATATCGCTTTTTAATCTCCCTTAATGCAGGAGTCATGCATAAAGCATCACCAATTGCAGCCTGAGCTATCACAAGAAGAGTTTTACCATTAAGGGGTTCACCTCTGTAGAAAGGTGGAAGCACACTGTGAGTCTGCTCAAAGGCTTTACCCACATTTTCAGGAAGAAGCTTAAAAACATCTTCAGCAAAAAGGAATTTATCACCGGGTTTGATTTTAAATTCATACCCATTGAAGTTTAAATCAATTTTTGCTTTTGCCTTCCAAACTTTCATTTTTTATCTTTTTATTGGGACTTTGAATTCATAGCGTTCATCTTCAAGTAAAATTTGAGCTCCAATTTTCTTATTTTTATTTATCACAAAAGGAGATTTCAAGTTTACAGCTACACCATCGTTGTATTTAAGCAAAGCCACATAAATTTCAAGTTCTTCCTCTTTTTCTGCTTGAAGAAGACTAACAATTTCATCACTTAATTGAAATCCATAGGTTGGAAAATATTTAAATGGAGAAACAATAAGCATTGCCACATCAGGATCATCAACAGCAATAAGCCATTTTACAGGATCAAGGCATTCTCTTACAATAAATCTTTCAAATGGAATTCCAGGAATTCCGTAAGGAAAGGTAATTATTTCATTTTCATCAATCTGAAGCTCGCCAAAACGTGTTGTTTTAATAATTATCATTTTGATGCTCCTTTCATTATGTCTTCAGGTTTAAGCTCCTTAGAGGTTTTCAATGCTTCTATATTACTTTCACGAAGTTTTTCATAAAGCTCTTCACGAAATATGATTACTCCTTTTGGTGCTTCAATGCCAATTTTTACCTGTGAACCTTCTATTTCGATAATTTTAATTAAGATATCATCGCCAATTCTTATTGATTGTCCTTGTTTTCTTGTAAGAACTAACAAAATTACCTCAGAAAATCAAAGAGTGTGTTACGAAAGAAATCTGTAAGAGTAACTCTCATCGCCTGCAGTACTGTCATTGTCTGGTTTAGTTCTGAAATAACCTGAACAGCATCTACATCCTGATCATTTGAAAGGGTCTGTTTTGTATTTTTTTCCACTTCAAGATTATAATCGCTGATGCTTTCAATTTTACTCAGTCTCGCACCAATTAAAGATTGTTGTTTGTAAAGAGAATCTGCAATTTTGTCAAGATACCCAACTGCTTTTTGAATTCTTCCCTGGTCATTGTTTTCAAGAGCAACTTTTAGAAAGTGAAGTGCCCTTAAGTAGTAATTTTCATTGAGATAATTATTGTTGAAGCTGTAATAATTTGGATCATTAGGGTTTGTGATGTAGTTGTATCCCTGGATATTTTCCTGAAAACTCATTGAAACACTGCCAGATTCTGGATTGTAAGCTAAAAGATTTAGATTATCTCCTGATGAAGTATTCACATCAATTCTTATCATCTGAGACTTTCCATTGGGAATACTTCCAATGACAAGACGGTAGTCAGGAAAGTCTCCTACATTTACAACCCATGCTTTAACATATTTGCAAGCCTGTGGATCATTGTTTATCGCATTTCTTATATCATCTAACGAAGCGCCTGCTGAAATATTGACATTTATTGCCTCATTCTGAGCTAATTTGATTGTAAGAGTTCCTCCATTGGTGGTGAATACCGAAGCTGGATTAGTTATGGCACCACTTGAAGGTTGAGGCATAAGTAAGGCTCCAAGAGGATCTGCATCATAAGGAGCATTCGGATCGTGAGTAAAATTGTAATTATAAGGAGTTAAAACTTTCAAATTCCTGCTTGGATCTGCAGGGTCTACTGTATATGTGAAAAACTCTGTTGCTGGAAGATTCACTGCAACATCAAGGAAAAAGCTTATGTCAAGATATTGAAGATTGTTGTCTGATTGATAAAGCCCTGTTTGAGCATTGACTGCAGGAGTGTCTGCTTTAAATCCTCCAAAAATATATCTTCCTGCGAATTTGGTGTTTATTGTTTCAATGCTTCGTTGAATTAATGTATCCACTTCCCGTGCCAGTGCTAATCTGTCTGTTGCCGATAGTGTATCAGTTGAACCATTAACTGCATACTGTTTTGCTTTTATTAACATGTTTTTAAGATCATCAATTGCTGTTTCAATGGCAGAGTTATTGTTTTTTGCTGTATCCATTACCCTTTTGTATTCATCAAGTGCTGAAATTTCTGATTTATACTTAACAATTCTTGATACAGCAACAGGATCATCACTTGGAGACAAAACTCTTTTGCCTGTTGCAAGCTGCTCATGTGCCTTAAACATTGCATCAAGCTGTTTGTTAAGATCGCTTAAAAAAGTTTTGTAAAAAAAGCTTGTTGTAACTTTCATATCTACCTCACCATATCAAAAAGTGTTGAAAGTATTTCATCTGCAACTCTTATTACCCGTGCAGATGCTTCATACATTTTCTGATATTTAACAAGATTAACAGCTTCTTCATCAAGACTCACACCGGAAATATCCTGTCTTCGTTTTTGCATTTCCTGAACTAAAGCATCCTGAAAGTTTTTTTGAGTTTGAGCACTTGAAGAGTAAACACCTATCTCTGAGACAATTGACCTATAAAAATCTACTGGTTTTGCATTCCCTATTACTGGAGCATCAAGAAGTGAATAAATTGCTCTTGCATTTGTGTTATCCATAGGACCTGAACTGGAAGTAGGATCACTGCCTGCTGCTGCAATTTTATTTATATCTGTTATTGCAACTGAAAAATAAAGAGCTGTGTTTGCTTTTATCTGGAAATTAAAATCAAGAGGATTTGAAGGATTTTTTATTGTTATTTCCATATCATTAAAGCTTAGCTTGTAGTAAGTGTCTGTGCCTTCTGTCCATGAAGTTATGGCAGGCGTTACAGGTAAAGAATTTGTAGTATCTGTTACAGTCCAGTTAGTGCCATCATATTGAACTCTATATTCATAATAGGTGCTCTGATTTACATTGTTAATTTTAAAAATAAGATTGCCAATTGAACCAGAGTTTATGTTTAAATCATAAAGGCTACTAAAGAAATTCTCTCCAGTTGAGCCATCAAGTCCATATCCTTTTCTGTGCTGAGCATTTATTGCCTCTGTAAAGTCAAAAACAAACATGTTAAGTCTGTTCATGTATTCAGGAATTACACTATCTCTTAAATCAATCTCTGCCTTAAGCTTTCCTCCATGAATTAATTCTGTTGCATCAATGCTTCCTGATGCTGTCTCAACTTTAAACTGCATGTTTTGATTGCTGTCAAGTCCAACACTCATATGGTAAACCTTTCCTCCATCAACAAGAGGCATGCCTCCAACTAAAATTGAATATCTTCCAGCATTGTCTTCAAAATAGGTAATATTAACAATATCATTAAGCTGCTTTAGGAGATTCTCTCTCTGGTCCTTTGCATCAAGAGCACCAGGGCTTGCAGCAATCTTTTCGTTTAATTCATTTATCTGATCAATATACTGATTTATCTGGTCAACAAGACTCTTACTGTCCTGATAAATCTCGTATCTTTCATCAATTAACGATTTGTATGAAGTATTCATTCTCTGAACAAGATAATTTGCCTTGTCAATAAGTAAAGAACGCTCTGTGGTTCCCTGTGGATTCTGACTCAGTTCTTGCCAGGTATTAAAAAAATCATTTATTACATTGCTTAAGGCAACATCAGAAGCATCATTAAAAATATTTTCAAGCCTCAGCATTCCATTCTGAACAACATTCCAGTAGGCAAGACGACAACTTTCTGTTTTAAGTTGAAGCTCAATAAATGAGTCATACATTCTTCTTATATCTGAAATTTTTACTCCTCTGCCAGAGACTCCCTGGGCACTTATGACTCCTGATGGCATATTTTGAAAAATCACATCCTGTCTTGTGTATCCCTCTGTTGCTGCATTTGAAATATTATGGGATACAACTTCCAGAGCTTTCTGATATGTTAAAACTCCTGTCTTGCCAATATCAAAAAGAGCAGTGAGTGCCATCTATGCCTCCCTTGAAAGGCTCTGCTTTGGTGCTATGCCGAAGGATTCAAGAAATTTGATAGCTGTGTTAATGTGAATTATTGAGCGATCAATAAGTTGCTCGTTTACTTTCTGAATTTCTGAAGTAGCACCTAAAAGAGTTTTCATTGCTGAATATATTTGTTTCAGTCTTTGAGCATCCTGAGTGCTTTCAATCTGCGAGATTATCTCAGATAGAGATTTATCAGATAAATCATGCTTTTTAAGAAGCTTTAGTCTTTCCTGCTCCCATAAAGAAAGTTTCATTATAACTGTTTCTTTGTCTCTCATTATTTTTTCAAGCTCATCACCCTTCAATGCCACAATAGCGTCTCTTTCTTCTGAAACAATTTTATAAAGAGCTTCAAGAAGAGTTTTTTCTTCCTCAAGAATTTTTAAAAGCTCTTCATACAAGCTTATCAATTAAAGCCTCCTTAATCATCTTTCCAGCTATTTCACTTCCTTTAACTTCATATGTGCCTGAATTTATTGTATTTTTAAGCTCATCCACTTTGTCAGCTCTTATATCTGGAATATTGCTTACTTCTACCATAAGCCTTGCAATATTCTTTGCTGCCTCAGAGACAGTAACCTGATCTTTTGTAAGAACCTCTTCTGTTCTTTCTGGATTCTTTCCCTGCGATTTCTCAGGTGCGAGCTGAGCATTTGGTGCTATTCCATCTATTCTTATTGGACCTCCTATCATTTAAAACACCTCCTTTTTTGATATTGTTTAATATATTAAATCGTCGATTTTTCAAAATTATTTATCAGAGCTACCGGATTCATAGCCTTTCCATCTTTACGAACTTCAAAGTGAAGATGAGGTCCTGTTGTTCTTCCTGTGGAGCCTGAAAGAGCAACAACACTCTGAGGAGTAACAGTATCCCCTGTTTTGACAAGATTTTTTGAATTATGAGCATAAACAGTCTGAATCCCATTTCCATGATCAACTATAACACAGTTTCCATATCCACCTCTCCAGCCAGAGTAAACAACTTTTCCAGATAAAACTGGTTTAACAGGCGTGCCCTCCGGAACTGCTATATCAATTCCATTATGATGCCTTAGCTTTCCATCTATTGGATCAATTCTTAATCCAAAGGAGGATGTTATTCTACCTGAAACTGGTAAAGAAAGCTTATTAGGCAGATTATTTTGTTGTTCCTGTTTTTCTGAAGGAGGTTTCAGTTCAATTTTCTGGTTTTTTGAAATACTATTTAAAAAATTCGGATTCTCAGTTAAAAAATTTCCTATTCCAACACTACCAGCCATCATTTCCGCTATCTGGGGAATTACAATTGTCATATAAGTGGATGTTGTTCTGTCTTGACCAAAAGATGTATTTTCAAACATGACCTTTAATAACTCAGTAAGAAAAACTGTTTCAATTTTTTTTGAAAGTTCTTTAGCATCGTGGGAAACCTTTATATCTTGTGTATTAACTTTCTCTATCATAATTACCTCACATTATGATTAAATCAGCCTTTAAAGCACCAGAAGTCTTTAATGCCTCGAGTATTGAAATTAAATCTTTTGGAGTTACTCCAAGAGCGTTTAAGGCTTTAACAAGCTCTCCAACAGTAGAGCCTTTTACTTCCAGAAGGGACGCTTGTTTTTCTTCAACTTTTACCTCAGTTCTCGGAACAGTCTCTGTTCTTGCTCTTTCATGAGCTAAAGGAGGTGGCTGAATTACTTCTGGAGTTTCTTTAATTGTAATTGTTAAGCCTCCATGAGAAAGTGCTACAGGAGTTATTTTTACATGAGAGCCAATAACAACAGTGCCAGTTCTCTCATTTATTACTACTCGAGCTGGCAAATCTGTTGAAACTTCAATTTTTTCAACCTCAGCCATGAAATCAAGCACATTTCCTCTATAATTCAATGGAACACTAACTGCTACAGTGCTTGGGTCTAAAGCTTTTGCAATCCCTGTTTTGAAGGTATCATTGATTTTTTCAGCAATATTCCTGGCAGTGGTTATATCTGGAAACTGAAGAAGAAGTTGAAGCTCATTTTTTGCATTTAAATTAACTGGAACTGCTTTCTCTACAATAGCTCCCTCAGGAATGTATCCAACATTTTGGTGATTTTTTATTGCCTGAGCAGCCCTTCCAGCAGCAATAAATCCACCTATTGAAACAGGACCCTGCGCAACTGCATAAACTTCTCCATCAGGACCTGTAAGAGGAGTCATAAGAAGTGTTCCACCTTGAAGGCTTTTTGCATCTCCAATTGATGAAACCTGAACATCAATCTTTGTACCTGGTCTGACATTAGTAGGTAACTTTGCAGTAACCATCACAGCTGCAACATTTTTCACCTTTCCTTTCAGATCTTTTACATTCACAGTAATTCCCATTCTGCTGAGCATATTTGCAATTGGTTGATAAAGATAGGTGCCGTCTTTGTCTCCTGTTCCATTTAAACCAACAACAAGACCATAGCCAACAAGCTGGTTTTCTCTTATGCCTGCCCAGTTTGCGATATCCTTTATTCTTTCAGCAGAAGCATTTGATATAAAAAGAAAAATAGCAAGAAATATAAAAAATAAAACAGGATACCCGTTGAGGGTGCATGGAATGACTTCTTCTTTAAAGCTTTGAAGAAGTCTAAATTTTAACTTCATCCATCGCCTCCTTTTTCCATTACGGAGTAATTGTAAACAATCTCCTTAAAAGGGCCAGATTTTGTCAAGCAGTCTTACGAGCCAGCCCTGAGACTGTTTATCACCAATTGTGCCTTCACCAACAAGATATATCTGTGCATCTGCCACATACTGACTGAGAATTGTATTATTCTGACTTATATCATCAGGCCTTATAATTCCTCTTAAAACAAGAATTTCTTTTTCATTGTTTATAATGATTTCTTTTCTTGATTCTATGACAAGGTTACCATTAGGTAAAACTTCAACAACCTTTGCTGTAATTGTTCCAGTAATCTTACCTGCTCTCTCTGTGTCTCCGTCTCCTTTAAAATCGCTTTTTGCAGAACCTTTAACTGATGGAGAAAAAACATTTCCCGCTTTGTAAAATCCATTTATAAGAGGAAGATTTTGGATATTAAAATCTGTATTCATGCCAAAAAATGTATTAAGTCCATAATTTGCTCCGGAATCTCTTGATGCAGAGGTTGAAGCTTTTTTCTGTGCTGATGTTGATTCATTGATTATGATGGTTACAAGGTCATTTACTCTTCGGGCTTTTTTATCTTCATACAAAGAAGCTTTGTTCCTCCATAAAGAACCCTCTGTTGTCAATTCAGTTTGAGGAGGTTCAGGATAATATTTTGGAGGCATTCCTGCATTTTTAATATCTCTTACTTCTTTAAGTTCTGAACAGGATGTAAGAAAAATTATAAAAAGGCTCGCTAAAATTAATTTTCTCATAATCCTACCCTCACTTTATCTTTATCAATTAGTTTGCCAACAATTTCTTTGCCAGTTTGTAATCTTACCCATGCATTCCCTCCAACTACAGCGTCAGATTTCAAAACACCTTCTGTCATTATAGTGACCTGTCCAGATTGCAGTATTACACTTACAACATTTCCTTTTTTAACTGGTGTATTAGGATAAAGATAATCTTCTTTAATTATCAAACCTTTAGCAAGAGTTTTTTTGAGTGTTTTTCCTATTATTAAATTGCGCTCTGTAATTGCTCCCACAGGGATTCTGCTTAAAGGTTGTTGTATCTCAAGAATATCTTCTTGTTTTATGATTTCTCCTCTCTTTAAAACTCTTTGAGTAACATAAACTGTGGTTAGGATTTCATAATTTGCCAGAGCTCTATACTGTCTTGCATTGCAATTAAAGGTAAACTCTATTGAGCTTGGCCTTTTTATTTCTCTAATTTTTATATTTTCTGGGATACAGCTTTTTTGAGGTTCAAAACCTATAAATTTTATCTGTCCAATCTGGACTTTTTGGTTAACCGATGTTTTTATCTCTTTTGAAAGCAATTCTGCTAAAATACTGCTATCAAAAGCAAAGCTTGATGAAATTAGCAAAAAACAAATAAAAATTATCAAAAAAACTAAAACTTTACGCATTTTTTACCTCTTAAGAGAAGCCACTGTTTGTAACATTTCATCAGAGGTCTGCACTGCCTTGGAATTGATGTCAAAAGCTCTTTGTGCGATAATTAGATTTGCAAGCTCTTCAACAATATTTACATTTGACATTTCTAAAAAGCCCTGAACAATTCTTCCTCTTCCTTCTGTGCCTGGAGCACCAGTTGTAGGTGTGCCTGATGCATCTGTTTCAATGAAAAGATTTTTACCAATTGCCTGCAGTCCACCTGGATTTATAAATCTTGCAAGTTCAATAGTTCCAATCTGGACAGGTGCAACTGTGCCTGGCTGTAACACTGTTACAGTTCCATCAGCACCAACTGTTATTTTTAATGCATCAGCTGGAACAGTAATTCCAGGTTCGATTGGATATCCATCATTTGTTACAATTCTTCCATCTTTATCAATTCTGAAATTACCAGCTCTTGTATAAGCAATAGTTCCATCAGGCAGTGTAACCTGGAAAAAGCCATCTCCATCAATTGCCAGATCAAGGTCATTACCAGTGTTTACAAGATCACCAGGAGTAAAAAATTTTGCTACAGCAACAGGTCTAACACCAAGACCAATTTGAATTCCAGTAGGATATTGTGTTCCATCATCAGAAGGTGCGCCAGGATTAATAATATTCTGATAAAGTAAATCCTGAAACTCTGCTCTTCCTTTTTTGAATCCTGTTGTATTCACATTTGCAAGATTATGAGAAATAACATCTAAATTTAGTTGCTGTGCATACATTCCAGTAGCTGCTGTAAAAAGAGACCTTAACATTTTCTACCTCCTTTATATTCTTGCAATTTCATTAACTGCTCGTTGGGCAAGCTCATCAAAATTTCTTGTTGCTCTCTGAGTCAGATCAAAATTTCTTATAGCCTGAATCATCTGAACCATTTCACTCATTGGATTTACATTTGATCCTTCAATCCAGCCCTGAAGAATCTCACCATTTGCCTGTCCTGCCTCTAATCCTTCATAAAGAGAATTTCCAAGATGCCTGAGATTATTAAGTTTTACAACTTTAATTCTTCCCACAGGATTTCCATCAACTGAGACACTGCCATCTTTGCCAATCTCTATTTTTGTCCCATCAATTACTATTGGATTGTTATTTTCATCAAGAACTCTTAGACCTGCCTGGGTGATGAGAAAGTTCTCTTTATCTCTTGTAAAAGAACCTTCACGAGTGTAAAAAATTTTATCTCCTTGCCTTACAGCAAAAAATCCTTCTCCCTTTATCGCAAGATCAAATGGATTCTGCGTTTGTTTTAGAACACCCTGTGATGTATCAATATATTGGGTTGCAAAATATGTTTGAGCTCTTGCATCCTGATAAATAGCATTCAGCTCAGATGGTCTTCCTGAAAGAAGGGGATAAAGCCTGCTTGCAAATTGTTGCCTTTTATAACCTGTTGTATTAATATTTGCAAGATTATGAGATACAGCTTCAAGCTCCTTTTCTCTCATGAACATGCCAGTCATTGTTATGTAAATTCCTTTATACATCCTGATAAATTGTAAAGCAAGAGCTATGCCAACTTTTTAAATAGTTGCTATTTGGGAAAAGTTAAAAAAATTAAGAAGTGTATTAAGCGAAAGATACTTGCAGGTAGGAAAAATTTTCCTATTTCTTCTAAAACCTGAAATTGCCAATGGAAAATTCACTTTCGCTTTCTCAGAGATTTTTTAACAGCAAAAGTGAGTTTCCTATCGGCAATCTGAGGAACATTCGTAATCTTGACAAAAGATTTTATTAATACTAAAATGTAATTCTAAGAGGTAACCGTTTACCATGGAAAAAATATCTTCAGGCATAAAAGGATTAGATAATCTAATTGATTTTATTTATCCTGGTGATAATGTTGTATGGGAAGTTAATTCAGGAACTTCTTATGAAATTTTTATAAAAAAATTCATTGAAGCCTCGTATTTTAATTCAAAAGATATTGTATATGTGAGTTTCAACAAATCAGTTCAAACCCTTTTAAAAGAATTTAATAACTGTATCAACGATAAATTCCATATAATTGATTGTTTTACTTCAGGAAAAGGTAAAAACGATGCAACTTTTTTAAGGGACTATGAAGAAATTAGTAAAAGAATTGACATTATTAGACTGTCAGATCCTTCAAATCTCGACAAGCTTACAGATGCCATATCTAAAGTTGAATGCAAAATTTCCTCTCAGATCTACTATATATTTGACAGTTTAACCGGAATGCAAAATCTTATTAAAGATGAGAGTTATACTTATAGTTTTTTTACTTATATGTGTCCAAGACTATTTGACCTTGACAGTGTAGCCTACTGGATTTTAGATAAAGACGCCCACAGTCAGAATTTTAAAGCAAATATCAGACATATAACTCAGGTAGTTCTGGAACTATACAGAAGGAAAAATAATCTTTACATTAAGGCACTTAAATTGTCAAGGAGAAAAAATCGTGATGCCTTCAAACCTCATATTTATGAAATAACTGACAGTGAAGAAATACAAATTAAAACAACTGATCAAATACCTGCACTGGATATTGGAAGCAAGTTAAGAGAGATAAGAATCTTGAAGAACATTAGCCAAAAAGAGTTAGCAGAAAAAGTTAATCTTACACCTGGATTTATTTCCCAGATTGAAAACAACCAGATAGTTCCGTCTATTATATCCTTTATACAAATTTGTGAAGTTCTTGGAGTTAGAGCAAGTGAGATATTGACTGAAAACAGAATAGAAGAAAAACCTGTCATAAAAAAACAAGATATACTATGCAAGCTTCCTCATAAAATTTCCTTTGCAGAGGTGTATAAAGTTTTATCTGATGAAAAATTTCAAGCCTATATTGTTGTGATGCCTCCCAATTCTTCTGTAAAAGAACATTTTCCCATAAAAAAAGAATTGATGTTTGCCTTTATAACAAAAGGAGAAATTTCAGTAACTTTAAATGGCTTTACTTACAATCTCCAGGAAGGAGACTTTCTGTATATTAAAAAATCTATGCCAGAAAAATGGTATAACAAAGGAGGTGAAAAGGCAGAGTTATTGATTATTAGCAGATAATTATTTATTTTTTCTCAATTTTTTAAAGAGGCAAAAAATATGATTGATATTTTTTTGCCTTTAAGAGTTAGTAATACTAAACTAACTCGGGAAAAATTTATTAATACTTTAGGAGGTTTATCATGAATGTATTTCCAGGTCAACCAAATGCAAGTTCAGCAACAGGAACCCGTAACAGGGTTTCTGACCCAGCTCCGTCTTCAGGCATCTGTTCTGTCTGTCTTGATGGATGCCCGGCATTCTGCGAAGTTGGAAAATCTTCATTCAGAGGAAGAGAAGTAATTTATCCAGGACCTTTTGGAAAGGTCACAGCAGGAGCAACAAAAAAGTATCCTGTTGATTACTCTCATCTTAATATTCAGGGAACATGCGTCGGTGCAATAGGAATTGAGCCTGATCCTGATAAAGCTATATTCCCTGCTGTTAATGTTGAAAGAGAAATCGGGAAGAACTATAAAATTAAGCTTCGCATTCCTATATTTACAGGTGCTCTTGGTTCTACAGACATTGCAAAAGACAACTGGGAAGGGCTTGCCATAGGTGCGGCAATTTCAGGAATTATGGTTGTAATTGGTGAAAATGTAGTTGGCATGGATCCAAAAGCTGAGTTTGGAAAAAACGGTAAAGTCACAAAATCTCCGGAGCTTGAAAGAAGAGTAAAATGCTTTAAAGAATGGTATGATGGATATGGCGAAATAATTCTTCAGCAAAATGTAGAAGATGTCAGACTCGGATCAGCTGAATATGCTATAGAAAAACTTGGTGTAACTTGCATTGAGCTTAAGTGGGGGCAGGGAGCAAAGGACATTGGCGGAGAGGTAAAACTTAAAAGCTTAGAGAGAGCTCTTGAATTAAAGAAAAGAGGTTATATAGTTCTTCCAGACCCTGAAGACCCGATTTTTCAGAAAGCCTATAAAGATGGTGAATTTAAGGAGTTTGAAAGACATTCAAGACTGGGCATGGTAGACTACGAAAGTTTTGAAAAATCAGTTAAACATTACAGAAAATCTGGTGCAAAGTTTATTTCCCTTAAAACAGGTGCCTATAGAATTACTGACCTTGCAAGAGCAATTCGTTTTGCCTCTGATGCAGAAATAGATCTCGTAACAATTGACGGTGCTGGTGGTGGAACAGGAATGAGCCCATGGAGAATGATGAACGAATGGGGTATTCCAACAATTTATCTTCAGTCAATTGCCTATAACTTTGCAAAACAGCTTGCAGCAAAGAAAAAATATGTTCCAGACCTTGCAATAGCTGGTGGATTCTCTCTTGAAGACCACATATTCAAGGCACTGGCATTAGGCGCACCATACTTTAAAGCAGTATGTATGGGAAGAGCCTTGATGATTCCAGCCTTTGTCGGAAAGAATATACAAAAATGGCATGAGGATGGCAAACTTCCTGCGGACATAGCAAAATATGGAAACTCTGTGGAAGAAATCTTTATAACATCTGAACTATTGAAGAACAAATACGGCAAAGCCTTCAAAAAACTTCCATGGAGTGCTATTGCCATGTATACCTTTGTTGATCGACTTACTCTTGGATTAAAACAGCTTATGGCTGGTGCAAGAAAGTTCTCAATTGAGTATCTTGACAGAAATGACCTTGTAGCACTTACAAAAGAAGCCTCTGAAGTAACAGGTATTCCTTATGTAATGGAAGCTGATATGGAGGAAGCTCAGAAAATTCTTTTAGATTAATTTTCAAAGGAGAGGTTCACACCTCTCCTTTATTTTTTAAAAAAACTACTTCCTTGTCAGTTTGAGAACACTGACAATAGTATTCTCTCCAACTACAGCGTCAGATTTAAAAATGCCCTCTACCATTATGCTGAAATGGGAAATTTTTCCTGAATGGAATTTTATGCTTCAATGTCTATTTTATGTTCTGAAGATTCTCGGGGTGTAGTTTTACCCTCAGGTTGTTCTTCCTTCTTTTTAAATTTTTTTCTCAGTTTATATTTTGCAAAAACAGAACCTTCTTTTACAGATCTTATAGCGCTGTAAGGTCCCAGGGGATCTATTTTATCTTCAGGGTTCATTTTTTAACTCAGTAAATAATCTTTTTGTTGGTCAAACTTAATTTTGAAGAGTCCTATAAGCTCATTTATAGCATCCTCTGTCAAACCAAGAGATTCAAAGTCTATCTGAGTTATAAATGGCTCTTTTAATCCTATCCCAAGATTAAGACATATCTGGTCTGCAACTCTCACAATATTACATATATCCGCAAATGCCTGATCTTCATAATCTGGATATGGATTTGTATGATGGTAGGTTATTACCATTTCTAATTTTTCTGGAAGTTTCCATTTTTTTGCAATAAGATTGCCTATAAGCGTATGGTTAAATCCTAAGGTTTCATCTTCAATTTCTATTACCGGACGATTTTCTTTATACATTTTTTCATAGATTTGAAAATAAACTTCTGGCATTGCATTGTTTATAACTGTTTTACCTACATCGTGGATTAGTCCACAAACCAATGCCTCATCTGAAGTTACCATCTGAGTTGCCATAGCAAGTAAACTTGAACAAAGAGCCACTCCGAGACTGTGTTCCCACAGTCTTTGCTCAAATACTCCAAAATTTCTATATAAATCCCTTAATGAAGTTGCAATAACAAGCGACTTAAGAGTTTCAAAGCCAATGAGAAGTATTGCCTGAGAAATATTCTCAATTTTTCTATCACGACCATAATAAGGAGAATTTGCTATTCTTAAAAGTCTTGTTGCAAATCCCTGATCTCTGGAGATTATCTCCTCAAGAGCTTTTAAAGAAGCATGATCATCATAAATAAGTCCCATAACTTTCATGGCAATTGGTGGCAAAGAAGGTATGTCAACTGTTTTAAGAATTATTCTTTCTATAATTTCTTCCTGCAAAAATACCTCCTACACTGCATTTATTATTTCACCAGCCATCTCTTCAAGAGATACCACTTTATCAGCCAATCCTGCCTCTACAACTGCTCTCGGCATACCATATACTACACAACTTTCTTCATTTTGAGCAAATACCCTTCCACCTGTTTCTTTTATTTTCCTGCATCCCTTTGCTCCATCATTACCCATTCCTGTAAGAATTACTCCGAGAGTCCTTCCAGGATAGGATTCTGCCACAGACATCATCAACACATCCACACTTGGACGATAGATAAATTCTTCTCTGTCTTCTGAAATAGAAACAAAAGTTTCAATGCCTCTTCTTTTAATTCTCATATGTCCTCTACCAGGAGCAACATATACAACACCTGGCTTTATAGGCTCGCCTTCTTCAGCCTCTTTTACTGAAAGCTGACTTAGCTGATCAAGTCTTTCAGCAAAAGGCTTTGTAAAATTAGGTGGCATATGCTGAGCAATTACTACAGGAACAGGAAAATCCTTAGGTAGTTTTGGAATAATCTCCTGAAGAGCCTTTGGTCCTCCTGTTGATGTTCCTATGGATACAATACCTACTTTTCTTTCTGTTGTTATTCTTGTTTTAGGAATCTCAACCTTAGGAACTTCAATTTTGGGCTCAGCAGGTTTAATAACAGGTTTTCTTTTTACAAGCCCTCGTTTGCCAATTGTTTTAATTTTATCAATTAACATTCCCTTAATTTTTACAATGTTTACAGAAAGCTCAGCAAGATTTTTAGGGATAAAGTCAACTGCACCAAGTTCCAATGCTTCAAGAGTAACTTTTGCTCCTTCAGTTGTCAGAGAACTTACCATAATAACAGGAACAGGACATTTTTGCATTATCTCTTTCAGCGCAGTTATGCCATCCATTCTTGGCATTTCAACATCCAGCGTTACAATATCAGGCTTGAGTTCCTGAACCATCTGAACAGCCTCAACTCCATCCCTTGCTGTTCCAATTACCTTAATTTCAGGGTCTTCCTGTAGCATAGCTGTTATTGCCTTTCTCATAAAAGCAGAATCATCAACTACTAAAACTTTTATCATAATTAACACTCCTTAAAAACCAAATTCTTTAAGAAGCTCATCAACATCTTCCTGTGAAACTTTCTCAACTTCTTTTGTGACAGCTTCCTTTTCCTCAATTTTTAATCCAAAAGTGGTTATAAGACGGATAAGTTCAATCTCAAGGTCTCCTACAAGATTGATTACCTTTTTAAGAACCTGGCCTGTAAGATCCTGAAAAGACTGAGTTGTGAGAATCTCTGTTAAATCATCTTCAAGAGAATTTTTAAAATCTCTTAAGAATTCTATGCTTTCCTGTGGTCCTTGAAGTCCTCTTATATGATTCGCCAGATCATCCATTTTTAAAATATATTTTTCAACAATTTCCATTGTTTTATTTGCTGCCTCTTCTGTTTTATCAATTACCATCTGAAGTTGATCAACTGCTCTTGGCATTCTTTCAGTAGCTATTTCTTTTAATCTTGGGTCAAGAGCTTCTCTAAAGCTTTTCAAAGAGTCATGTAGTTTTCTGGCAACTTTTCCTACTTCTTTAAATAGATCACTCTGACTTTTCTGAATTATATTATTCATTATTCTGTCTGCATACTCATAGTCTCCTTGAGCAACTGCATTCATAAAACTGGTTATTTCCTCAAGTAAAAGATATTTTGGATCATCCTTTGTTATACCTTTTTTTTCGTAAAATCTTATGGGATCTACAATTTCACTTACTGTGACTTCTCCTGCAATGCTGCTGACTTTTTTTACAACTTCTACTTTATCTCCCTCCTCATGAACTTCAATTATTTCTTCCTCAAAAAGGCTCTGGTCTTCTGCAGGAATTAATTTTTTTATATCAAGTAAAACAAGTAATCTATCGTTTAAACGAGCAACTCCTTCTATGGCACTCTGTCCATGCTGCATAAACTCTTCAGCGGATTCAATTTCTTTTTCATCTATGTTTACCACTCCAGTAATATTATCAACTAAGGCACCAAAAACTGCCCTGCCCGATGAGACAACAACTACTTTTCCTGCAACTGTTTCTTCTTCAATGCCAAGAATTCTTTTTAGATTTACAATGGGAATTACTCTACCACGAAGATTTGTGACTCCTTCAACATAAAAAGGCACTCCAGGCATTTTCGTAATTTGAGGAAGCTTAATAATTTCCTGAACTTGAAGAATAGGAATAGTGTATTCATTTTTACCCAGAATAAAACCAATATACTGTTTCATTTGCCATCTCCTTAAATTTATTTCATAGTTAAGACTTTTCTTGAAAGCAAAGCAAGGTCAAGTATTAAAACAACCTTGCCATCTCCTGTTATTGTAGCACCCATTATTCCACATTCTTCAGAGTCTACACCATTTATAGTTTTTATGACAATTTCTTCCTGCCCAAGCACAGAGTCCACAGAGATACAAAATCTTTTGTCTCCCACACTTGCTACAAGAACATATTTTCTCTGATTTTCAGCACTACCAAAGGCTCCAAGAATTTCATTGAGCATAAAAAGTGGCAAAACTCTGTTTCTTACTGTAAGAACCTTTTGGCCTGTTACTTCTTTAATTTCATTAATATCTACTCTTAAGGTCTCCTCAATCATAGATTGAGGTATAGCATAAACTTCCTGCCCAACCTGAACCATCATAGCCTGAATTATTGCAAGTGTAAGAGGTAAACTTATTCTGAAAGTTGTGCCCTTGTCTTTTTCAGTAAATATTTCTACATATCCATTTAGTTTTGCTACATTGGATTTCACAACATCCATTCCAACTCCTCTGCCACTCAGCTCTGTTGAGACATCCTTTGTGGAAAAACCTGGTAGAAAAATTAAATTTATTATTGCCTCTTCAGACAGCTTTTCAGCTTCTTCTAAGGTTATAAGCCCTTTTGTAATTGCCTTTGCTTTAACTGCTTCAACATCTATTCCTTTGCCATCATCAGATATATCTATAACAATCTGAGTTCCCTTTTGATAGGCATTAATAACAATCTTGCCTTGTGATGGTTTTCCCTTTGAGATTCTCTCTTCAGGTGTTTCTATTCCATGATCTATTGAATTTCTTATTATATGAACAAGTGGGTCTCCAATATGCTCAATAACTGATTTGTCAACTTCTGTATCTTCGCCAATAATTTCAAGATCCACTTCTTTCCCGAGGGTTCTTGCAAGGTCTCTCACCATTCTTGGAAATTTTACAAATACTTTTTGCAGCGGCTGCATTCTCATCTTCATTACCGCAAGCTGAAGATCTGAAGTAACTCTGTCAAGAAAGGCTGTAGTTTCAACAAGTCCTTCTATATGTTCATCCCCTGCGTATTTTGCTTCAAGTTTATTTGAAAGATTTAAAAGTCTGTTACGTGCAAGAACTATCTCTCCAGCAAGATCCATAACCTTATCTATCCTTTCAACATCAACTCTAAGAGTGGAGACTTCTTTTTCTTTTGGAGCCTGTGCAGTGGATTCTCTGGGCTCTGTAGTTTTTACTTCAACCTCCTGAGATTCAATTTTTTCAACTTTTTCAAAAACTTCACCGGTTTCTGAAACCTTTTTCTGAGAAGCTTTCTGAAGAGCACTATCAAGTAAATCAAGAATTGGCTTAATATCTTCTTTAGGTTCTTCTCTTGCTTTAATATGAGAAATCAAGATTTTTAATGTATCTACTGCTTTAAGAATTGCATCGGTGAGTTCTGGTGAAATTGAGATTTCACCTTCCCTGACTTTTTTCAGAATTGTCTCAGCTCTATGAGCCACATCAACAACATTCTGAAATCCAAGAAATCCTGCAGCACCTTTAAGAGTATGCATTCCTCTGAATATCTCATTTATAATTTCAGGGTCCTCACCTTTACTTTCAAGCTCTACAAAAAGAGGATCAATCTGTTCAAGAATCTCTTCAGCTTCCACTATAAATTCATTTATTATTTCATCCATCTCATCAGCCATTATTGTCCTCCTTTAAGAGATGGTTTTTTCTGGGCGATTTTTTCAAGCTTTTCTTTAAGAACCTCTCCTGTAAAAGGTTTTACTATGTAATTGTCAACGCCTGCTTTAATTGCTTCAATAACTTTTTCTTTTTCAGCTTCTGCTGTAACCATCAAAAATGGTATATCCTTAAGCTGAGGGTCACTTCTTATATGTTTTAAAAGTTCTATTCCCTCCATTACAGGCATGTTCCAGTCCGAAACAACAAGTCCATAATCACCTGCTTTTAACTTTCTTAAAGCATCTTCTCCATTTTCTGCTTCTTCTATATTTTCAAATCCCAGCTGTTTTAAAAGATTTTTTACAATCCTCCGCATTGTTGGAAAGTCATCAACAACCAGAACTTTTATTTTAAAATTAAACATCTTACCCCTCCCTTATCTATTAAAAATTTTTTTTATTATTTTTTTCATGCTCTCAGTAATCTGCTCAGCATTTGTAGGTTTTACAAGATAGTCATCAACACCTACTTCAAAAGCTCTCTTTTTTTCATCTTCATCAGCTTCTGTTGTTATCATAACCACTGGAATGTGAGAAAAATCAGGATTTGCTTTTACCTGTTTTGTTAGCTCTATTCCATCCATGTATGGCATATTCATATCTGTAAGAATTAAGTTTATTTTCTCAAGTCCAAGCTTCTGCAATGCTTCAAGTCCATTTTCAGCAGTAACAACTTCATAGCCTTTGCTTTTAAGAATCAGAGTAATCATTTTTCTTGTTGTTTTATCATCATCTACTACAAGAATTTTCATAAAGTTTTCCTCCTCTCTAAACTTTTTGATATACAACAACTTTATTTATAACAACAGGACGAAAAGCCCTTGTAATGTTATGAAGACTTTCTGATGTCCCCACAAAAAGATAACCCTTTGGACGCAAAACATCATAGATAAGAGAAACTGCCTTTTTCTTTGCCTTATCATCAAAATAAATTAAGACATTTCTGCAAAATACCACATCCATGCCTTTAAGTTGTTTAACTTCTTTTTCTTCTATAAGATTTATGTTCATAAATTTTACCATTGACTTTACAGTTTCAGAAAGAACATAAATACCACCTGAATCTTTAAAATACTTTGCCATATACTGAGGTGGAACATTTCGAACAGAGTAAGAGCCATACATGCCTCTTCTTGCAGACATTAAAACTGATTCACTTATATCAGAAGCATATATTTCCTTTCTAATTGAAACTAATTCAGGTTTTTCAAGTAATATCATCGCAATTGTATATGGTTCTTCTCCTGTAGAGCAAGCAGCGGACCATATTTTTATGTCCTTTCTGCCCATTTGGCCATTTTCCTTAATTATTTGCGGAATAAGATCATTTGAAAATACTTCAAATTGTTGAGGTTCTCTGAAGAAAAAAGTCTCATTTGTTGTAACTGCGTCAAAAAGTCTTCCTATATCATGTTTATTGGCACTGTATTTTAAGAAATAAAGATAGTCTTCAAAATTACGCAGATTTTTTTCCTTTAAAATTCTGCTCAGTCTGTTTTCAAGAAAGTATTTTTTATTATCAGGCACATATATTCCTGTCTTTTCATAGATAAAATCCCTCAATTGTTTAAAAACTTCATCATTTATTGTTACAGAAGAGGAAGTAGTCTGAGTTATCATATTTTTTGCAAAACCTCCTCTATTTTTTCTTTAACTTCCCTGTGAGGATGTTCTCTTTTAGAAGCAAGAATGTCATAAACCTGAGCACCACCTATTTCTCCTAAAGCCTCCACTGTAGCAATTACAACAGGAGGGAATGGATCATCCAGAAGAGGAATGAGTTTTTCCATTAAAATTTCTGGTGCACAAGCTTTGCTAATTGATTTTACAGCATAATATCTAACCCATGGGTCTTCATCTTCAAGACACTGAAACAATACATCAGAACAAAAATTAGCTTCTCCAAGAGCTAAAATAGCTGCTTTTTTTAACTCTAAGGCATCAGATTTAATAAATTCAAGAATTTTAGCTATAGCTTCTTCTGTAGCAACTCTACCAAGTCCGTATATAGCAGCTTTTTGCACTTCTTTGTCTTCACATTGAGAAAGCATATTTAAAATATCTATTGAATAAGTCATTCCTGCCAGAGCCTGCTTTACTTCTTTTTTATAAGACTTTAAATTTTTTAAAAATCTCTCCTGATCAATTGATATAAGAGCTGCAACAATTGCTTCAATAATGTCTGGATATGCTTCTTTTTCAAGTAAATGATAAAGAGGCTCATAGGCTTCTGGAACTCTTATCATTCCAAGAGCTTCTATAGCTGCTTTTTTCACATTTGCATCAGGGTCTTCAGTGCTCCTTTTTATAAGTGGCTGTAATACTTCTTTGTCACCAATTTCGCCAAGTGCTTTTGCAGATGCTATTCTTATGTCCCTTTTTATGTCTTCAAGAAGTTTTATGAGAACTGGGACTGCTTTTTTACTTCTTAATTTACCAAGCACTTTTATAACAAAAGCTTTTGCTCTATACTTAAGTTTGTTTTTTTCAATCATTGAAATAAGTTCATCCTCTGAATCTATTGAAAGTAAAGTTTCTTGCAAAGCCTCTATTTTTTCTTCATAGTCAAAACAACTTGGATCAAGAGCTCCAGCTTCTTCTACAATAAGAGGAACAGCCTCTACAAGATTTAATAGTTTTACTGCCTTTAAAGCTATCAGCTTTTCTTCCCACTCCTGTTCTGCAAAAATAGAAAGAATTTCTTCCTTTAAACCCTGTCCATCTGGAATTATGCCTATTCTTATTAAGGCTTTAACAATCTCCTTCTTTTCATCTTTTGTTGCAACAGGAAAATATTTTAAAAGGGGAGCAGCAACTTTTTCTGTTCCTATTTTCCCGAGAGTATCAATTGCTTCTGCTTTAATTAAAAGAGAGTCAGTACTTAAAAGAAGCTCGCCTATGCTTTCTGAAGCCTCTTCTGCCTTGAGTTGAGCAAGAGCCTGTAAAACATAAAAAACAACCCATTCTTCATCTTTCAAACACTCAATTAAAATAGGAATTGCTTCTTTGTATCCAAGTTCTCCTAATGCATGAGCAGCAGCAGCCCTGACATTTCCGTTTTCATCTTTAAGTAAAGGAAGAATTCTTGCTCCATCAAATCCTTCTTTTATATCTGCAATTAAATCAAGGGCAAACTTTCTTATATCAGAGTCTTTATCCTTGAGAAGTTTGTAAATAACCTCTGGTGCTCTATGCCCTATTTCTTTAATTATTAAAATCGCAGTGTTTCTTAAATAAGCTTCTTCCTCTCTTAAAAGCGGAATAACCATATATGTAACAACTTCGCCTGAATTTATTAAAAATCTGTTTTCATTGCCAAGGGAAATTAGAGATTGCATCGCAGCTTCCTGAACAGCTGTGTTTTCATCTTTTAAAGCTTTAATTAATGGATAAACTGCTTTTTCATCAGCATGAGCAAGCTCTTCTGCTGCCTTTCTGCGGATCGATGGGTCAGGATCGTTTAAAAGCTTAAAAACTATCTGCTTTATATTTTTCATAATTAAACCTCCAAAGGCAGTTGATAATATTATACAAAATTTTTTATTTTATTTTTCAAAAAAGTGTCTCAGTTTTAAAAGTGCTTTACCGTGAATCTGACTTACTCGAGAAAGAGAAACTCCCAAAATCTCTGCTATTTCTTTCATATTTAACTCTTCATAATAATAAAGAGATAAAACGAGCTTTTCAATTTTTGGCAGTTTCTCTAAAGCAGCTGACAATTTTTCTTTAAGTTCACGAAAGTTAATCTCCTCAAAAATATCTTTTTTATCTGATATGACTTCAAGCAGATTTAATTTATCTCCCTCTTTACTCATTACAAAATCATCAAGACTTATTACATCAGAAGCTGTTATACTCTGGTAAACTTTCTGTAATTCTGTATTGGTGATATTTAAAAAATTCGCCAATTCTTCATCTGTAGGATCTTTACCAGATTGTTTTAAGGCTGTGTAGGCGTTTTTTAAATCTTGTATCTTTTTCCTAAACTCTTTTGAAAAAACATCAAGACAGCGAATCTCATCAATTATAGCTCCTCTTATTCTGTAATCTATAAATGAATGAAGCGGAACATTTAATGAAGGGTCGTATTTATTTAATGCTTCAAGCAATCCCTTTATCCCAGCAGAAATTAAATCATCCAGTTCGAGAACAGATTGAACAATATGATAATATCTTAAAGCATAATGCTTTATTTTCGGCAAAAATTGTTTAATAAGCTTTTCTTTATCATCGTCAGAGTAAAACATAAACTATTTAATTAAAGCTTTTTTGAGGAAAAACTGCATACCTCCTTTTAATAAATTAACCTCTTTTTTAAGTAATTGCTTTGCAATTTCTGTAAGTTTTTTTGAAAAATCAGAGGTTGGATAAAGAGTTATATAGGGTTTCTGGGCAATCACAGCCTCCTTTATTTTTTCGTCATAGGGAAGTTCTCCAAGCCAATCAAGTGAAATACCAAGAAATCTTTCAGTAACCATTGAAAGTTTTCTAAAAGTCTCTTTTGCTTCTTTATGATTTTTAGTATTATTCACAACTATGCGAAAGTTGTGTTCTCCATGTTCTTTATAAAGCACCTTAATAAGTGCATATGCATCCGCAATGGAGGTTGGTTCAGCAGTGACAATCACTACTGTGTCGTGTGCTGCAGAGCAGAAAAAAGTTACATTATCTGAAATTCCTGCTCCTGTATCAATGAGAAATATATCATAGTCTTTGTCAATATTTTCAAGCTCTTCAATAATTCTCATTTTATGAACATAGTTAAGCTGAGTAAGCTCTCTTATTCCTGAACTGGCAGGAATAATATCAATTCCTTCAGGAGTTTTAACAATAATATCTTTCATTGATTTTTCACCTGAAAGCAGGTGCTTTATATTAAATTTTGGTGCTATCCCAAACATTATGTCTATGTTGCTTAAACCAATATCAGCATCCATAAGAAGCACTCTTTTTTGCATGCTTCTGAAAACTAAAGCAATATTTGTTACAAAGTTGGTTTTTCCAACTCCTCCCTTTCCACTTGAAACAGCTATAATTCTTGGCAAATTAGTTTTCACTTGCTCCTCCTATAACAAGATTTGTTATTGTCTCAGGAGGAAATACCCGGGCTTCAGGGTGTTCATAGGCTCCTGAAGTTATAAAACTTACAGGTTTACCTGATAAAACTGATAAATTATATAAATTCCCGTAAGTTTGTGCTAAATCAATTTTGCTGAAACTTATACAATCCACTGAAGCAGTATCCATTGTTGTTAAAACCCTAATACTTGAGCCTAATGACATTGATGCATCCATAACAAGGCATTTTTTTACAGGCATGTCTTTTAACAAATTCTTGAGTTGTCTAGCTATGCTTATGTTTGCATCTCCTGCAGTATCAATAAGAATCTTTTTTCTGTCAATTTCTTTGTGCATTACTTTGTAAAGTTCCTTTGAATCTTTTACAAATTTTGCTTCACATTTTAACTTTAATGCCAATTCCTTTATATAAGCAACAGATGATATTCTTGAGTCCAGTGAAAGAAGCATTATTTTTTGATTGTTGGTTCTTAAAATCTGTCCTATTTTATAAATTGTTGTTGTTTTGCCTACACCTGGTAATCCATAAAAAACAAATCCTTTTTCTTCATCAAAATTATTTTGGCATATTTTTAAGTCCTTTTCAATAGCGGTTCTTAATTCATTCATGTCATTAGCTCTTTCTATAAGCATTAAAGCAAGATAAGGTTCCACATTGTTTTTTATAAGAAAGTTGTAAAGTCCTCTTTTTGAGATATCATTAAGACAAGGGAATAACTTTGTAATACTTTCTCTTAAAAGGCTTACTTCAATTTTAAGTCTTTCTATTTCTTTAAATACTTCATGATCAACACCAGTAGTCAATCTGCTATTTAAACTGTCTTGATAAAATGCTTCACTGTCATCTATTGCAGCAGTAACCTCTACATAAGAATTATTTGAAAAAGGCTCCTTTTTAGATGAGGTTGACAGAATCACAGCATCAGGTCCCATCTCATTTTTCACTATTTCTAAAACCTCTTTAAAGCTCTTACCCTGAAATTTTTTTATTTTCATAGCAACCTCCTTAATCAGGCTTTACTGTAGCAAGCATCAATATTTTTACCCCTGAAGATATTTCCTGTGGTGATATCACAGGCAAAGAAGGAGCTATCCTTTCCATTGCCCTTTTTATAAATCTTCTTATTGCCTGGGAACATATTAAAACTGGCTGATATCCTTTAACTGTGGCTTCATCAGCCACTGCCTTTACCTTTTCAAGAGTTTTTTCCATTAAAACAGGATCTGGAGCAAAAACTGTGCCCTGAGGAGTTGTTTGTAACGATTCAATGAAAGTCCTCTCCAGAGAAGGATCAAATAAAATTGCAGAAATTGAACCGTCAGGATTCTGGAGGCTTTTTGTTATTCTTCTTGACAATGCCTGTCTGACATACTCTGTTAAAATGTCAGGATCCTTTGTTATGCTTGCATACTCTGCAAGAGTCTCAAGTATTGTCTGTAAATCTCTTATAGAAACTCTTTCTCTTAAAAGATTCTGTAAAACCTTCTGAACCTGAGAAAGAGTTAAAAGATTTGGAATTAAATCATCAACAACTCTTGGATGGGTTTTTGCAAGATTATCAAGAAGTCTCTGGGTTTCTTGTTTTCCAAGAAGTTCATAACCATAATTTTTCAAAATTTCCCTTAAATGAGTAACAATAACAGAGGATGCATCAACAACTGTAAAACCAAGCATCTGTGCCTTTGATACATCTTTTTCATCAATCCAAAGAGCATCCACATGAAAGGCAGGATCCTTTGTTGGAATTCCATCAAGTTCTTTAGTAGGACGGGCGCCAATTGCAAGGAATTTTCCAGGAATTATCTCTGATGTTGCTATCTCAACTCCTTTTATAAGAATACTGTATTGGGAAGGCTTAAGCATTAGATTGTCTTTTATATGAATTGATGGAACTATATAGCCCATTTCCATTGCAATCTGTTTCCTCAAAGAACGAATTCGTTCAACAAGAGAGCTCTCTCCTTCAACAAGTGGAATAAGACTGTATCCTATTTCAAGGGAGATTGGATCAACTTTTAAAAGACTCTCAAGTTGAGCTTCAACTGTTAAAGGTTTTTCTTCAGGTGCAGCTACAGTAGGCACTTCCTTTTCCTTTTTCTCTCTGGTTAAAAGCAGATATGCTATTGCACCAGAGACAGCTGAGATAATTATAAAGGGAAAGTGAGGAAGTCCTGGAATCAAACCAAGTAAAAGAAGCACTCCTGAAGCAGTTGCAAGAGTTTTAGGATTTTTAAAAAGCTGTTTGAGAATATCCTCTCCAAGATTTGACTCTGTTGCTGCCCTGCTTACAACAATACCTGCTGCTGTTGATGTAATCAGGGCAGGAATCTGTGCTGCCAATCCATCACCAATTGTAAGAATTACATAGGTTTGCACAGCATCAGTTATGGACATACCCTTCTGAAGCACTCCAATTAATATTCCGCCAACAATGTTTATAATCATAATAATTATCGCAGCAATTGCATCTCCACGAATAAACTTGCTTGCACCATCCATTGCACCATAGAAATCTGCTTCTCTGCTTATTTCTTCTCTTCTGCGCCTTGCCTCTTTTTCATCAATAAGACCTGCATTTAAGTCTGCATCAATACTCATCTGTTTTCCAGGCATTGCATCAAGAGTAAAACGGGCTGAAACTTCAGCAATTCTTCCAGCACCTTTCGTAATTACGATAAAGTTAATGATTACAAGAATTAAAAACACAATCAGGCCAACTACAAAGTTTCCACTTACAACAAATTCTCCAAAGGCTTTGATAACCTTACCTGCTGCTTCTGTGCCAAGCTCTCCACGAGTAAGAATAAGTCTGGTTGAGGCAATGTTCAGTGAAAGTCTCATTAAGGTTGCAATTAATAAAACTGAAGGAAATACGGAAAAATCAAGTGGTCTTCTTACATATGATGCAACAAGAATAATTAGAATAGAGATAGTTATGCTCATTGTAAGAGATAAATCAAGCATAAAGGGAGGAATTGGCACAATCATGAAAATAAGTATAAGAATTATACCAACAGCAACAAGAACATCACTTCTTATATAATTCATTATGTTCATGCAATCTGTCTCCCTTTAAGTCTATAAACAGTTGCTAAAATTGTTGCAACTGCCTTATAAAGAGCTTCTGGAATCTCTCCTCCAACAGGAATTTTATATAAAGCCCTTGCAAGAGGCTTGTTTTCATAAATTGGTACACCTGCTGCCCTTGCAATTTCTTTTATTTTTTCAGCAAGAATATTTGCTCCCTTTGCAACTACCTGAGGAGCGTTCATATTCTTTGAATCATACTTTATACATACAGCAATATGAAGAGGGTTTGTTATAACAACATCTGCCTTTGGCACTTCCTGCATCATTCTTTTTCGAGCCATTTCTCTTTGAAGACTTCTTATTCTTGCTCTAACCATTGGTGAACCCTCTGTCTCTTTAAATTCTTCTTTTATTTCCTGTTTTGTCATTCTTAAATTTCTTTCATACTGCCACCTCTGATATGCAAAATCTATACCTGCAAAAACAGTAAGCATTATAAGGCATGCAAGCATGAGCTGGTAAATCTTTTGAAATGAAATCCCGGCAATAGCTTTTACATCCATATCAACCAAAAGCGGCAAAATATTGACATCTTTTTTTAAAACAAAATATATTACCAATCCCAAAGCAACCAATTTGAAAATTCCCTTTAGTGTTTCAAATAAAGCATTGAGAGAAAACATCCTTTTTATGCCTTTAAGTGGACTTATTCTTGACAAATCTGGAACCAGAGGAGCTCCTGTAAAAAGAAAACCTGTTTGAACAAAGTGAACAACTAAAACAGCAAACAAAAGAATTCCTCCAATTGGCGCAAACTGCAGGAGAAACCATTTTGTCTCCTCTTTTATGATTACAAGAATGCTCACAAATTCTGGATTTTTCACCCTTATAAATGACTCTTTCATGTGGTTTATTATTGAAACTAAAAATGTCCCTGAAAAAACAAAATAAAGAAGAATCATACACGGACCAACTATGCTTGTAAGTTCCCTGCTTCTTGGAACTTCACCTTTTTGTCTTGCTTTTTCCCGTCTTCGCGGAGTAGCTTGCTCTGTTCGTTCTTGAAGTTCTTCTGGCATATATTACCTCAGCAAACCCATTAAAGCGTCTTTAAGATTTAAAAATGCCTTTGAAATAACCATTGTAAAAATAGGAATACTTAACCACACAATTGCAATTCCTGTTATAAGCAATAGAGGAAATCCTACAAAAAAAACATTTGCCTGAGGCATGATTCTTGATAGAAATCCAAGTCCAAGATTCATCAAAACTTGAACAAGTAGCACAGGCGCTGAAAGTTTTAATGCCAGAGGAAAAAGAAGATAGGAAAACTCAATTACATTTCCTGCAAATGAAAATTTTGCTGGTGCCTCAAATGTCTTAACCATAACTTCTACAAGACTTAGATGCAGATCAAGAGAAAAAAATAGGACTATCATAAACATCTCATAAAAAACAGTAAGCGGTCCCATAAGTTCACCAAACTGAGGATTAAAAACATTGGCAACTGCAAAACCTATCTGCATGCTCATCCATTGAGAGGCTGTCTCAACTGCTGCTATTATAACTCTTACCATTAAACCAATGGCTAATCCAAAAACCACAGCATTAAATAGAGAAATTAAAAAATTTTCTTCCTTCTCAGGGACAAATGGCATAATTGCAACAGCTACTGAAAAGGCAAAAAAGAATCTAAAAATTAAAGGAACTGTTCTACTTCCAATATATGGAAGAAAAAACACAATTACAGAAACTCTGATAAAAACAGGAATAAATTTATAAATCTCAGTTGTAAGTAACTCCAGGTAGTTCATTTTACATATAAGGAAAGATTCTCAAAAATTCCCCGTGTGAATTTTGTCATTATATTGACCATCCATGGAATTGTAAGAAGAAGAGTTAGGAAAACAGCAATAACTTTTGGAACAAAGCTAATTGTCATCTCCTGTAACTGTGTAATTGCCTGAAATAAACCAATAACAAGACCAACAATAAGGCTTACCAAAAGAACAGGACCACCAACTAAAAGTATTGTCTCAAAGGTTTGTTTTGATATATAGTTTAAAAACTCTACTGTCATTTAAAACCTCCTGCAAGAGAGCCAATTATTAACTGCCATCCATCAACCAGAACAAAAAGTAGTAATTTAAAAGGCATTGATATCATAACTGGTGGTACCATAAACATACCCATTGAAAGCAATATACTTGCCACAACAATATCAATAACCAAAAAAGGTAAAAAAATTAAAAATCCTATTTCAAAGGCTCTTTTAAGTTCACCAAGAGCAAAGGCAGGCACAACAATCTTCATTGGTAAATCCATCGGAGTTGCAGGTTTTACCTCAGTTTTTGAAAGTTTAAGAAATAATGCAAGGTCCTTCTGCCTTGTCTGCTTTAACATAAATTCTTTAAATGGAACTGAGGCTCTGTTGATTGCCTCTTGCATTGTTAT
The DNA here is from genome assembly GCF_040451425.1 of Thermodesulfovibrio sp. 3462-1. Taxonomy (NCBI): domain Bacteria; kingdom Pseudomonadati; phylum Nitrospirota; class Thermodesulfovibrionia; order Thermodesulfovibrionales; family Thermodesulfovibrionaceae; genus Thermodesulfovibrio; species Thermodesulfovibrio obliviosus. The sequence goes on along the minus strand of NZ_CP144374.1, from coordinate 376,287 downwards.
TTCTTTTTTTGAAAGAGGGACATAGGCTTCATTGTAAACCCTATCAATAGTTGGAGACATTATAAAAAGTGTGAGAAATAATGCAAGACCTATGATTACCTGATTTGGTGGAACAGCAGGTGTTCCAAGAGCCTGTCTTAAAAGTGATAGAACTATAACAATTCTTGTAAAAGAAGTCATCATAATCAAAATTGCAGGTAGAAAGCTAAGTAAAGTGATAAATACAAGAATATCAACAGCAGATGAAAATCCAAAAAGTCCACCTTGAGCTTGAGGTGCTGCAAATGAAAAAGCTGGCGTTAAGATAAAACCAAGACAGAATAAGCCACCTTTAAAAATTTTTTTCCAGACAGTTTTTTCTTCTGTTTGTTCTGCCTCAAAAATTACTTTAATCTTTGAAGGATCAAGTTTACTTAATAGATTGATTCCATTTTCTGAAATTCCTACTAAAAGATATTCATCAAAGGCTTTTACAACACCTATGCCTTTTTTGTAACCTATTGGTTGATAATAAACAATCTGAATAAATCCTTTACCCGGGTTTATCTTATTTTTCATTAATCTGAGAACAATGAAAAGGGCTGCAATAATAAAAATTAAAGATGCTATGAGCTTGAAATACTCCACTTCTCACCTCATCCAAGTTGTTTTACTCTTTCCTGCGGGCTTATAATATCAGTAATCCTGATTCCAAACTTTTCATTAACCACAACTACCTCACCTCTTCCAATGAGCTTTCCATTAACATAGACCTCCATTGGTTCTCCAGCAAGTTTATCAAGTGCTACCACAGAACCCTGGGTTAACTGAAGAAGCTCCTGAACAAGAATTTTTGTAGAACCAATAACAACAGTTAATTCAAGTGGAATATCAAGAATGAATTCTATGTCTCTTATCTTGGGTTTTTCTTGAGTTAGAGTAAATTCGTCTATCTGAGGAGTTTGCACTTGCTGCTGCTTCATTGCCTTTTCCATTTCAAGAGCTTTTGCCATATCAAGCTCTTCTTCAAAATTTTCGTCTGTAGTTTCTTTAACTTCTTTTTCCTCCATTTTATGCCTCCCCTGATATTTTTATTGCATAGTTTCCTTTAAATGTGCCGAGCTTTCCTTTAAACTTCGGTACACCCTCAACAAGCAGATCCATGTCCTCGTCTATTCTTTTTTGAAGATTAACAATATCACCTACTTTAAGCTCCAATAAAGTTTTAAAATCTATTGTTACCTTACCTAAAACTGCTTCTACATTAACAGGACACTGTTTTATTTGTGCCTTAAGTCTTCCTATCCATTTCATATCTATTTCGTCTCTGTCAGCAAGAAAAGCACTGTAAAGTTTTTCCTTGATTGGCTCTACAGAAGAGTAAGGTATGCAAACCATAACTTTACATTCTCTGGTTTCAATCTCAAGCGTAAACTCTGTTTCTATAACTACATCTACAGGTGTAACAATTGTGACGAACTGAGGATTCATCTCACTGCGGATGTATTGAGGTTTTACAGGAAACACAGGTTTCCATGCTTCTTCCATAGATTCAAGAAACATCATTACAACTTTATGAATAATTCTCTGCTCAATTGGAGTAAACTCTCTTCCTTCAGGTTTATAGTATCCTTTACCAGAACCTCCGAAATAAAACTCTATAAGAGAGAAAATCATTGGCGCATCAAAAACAACAAGACTAAATCCTCTCAAAGGCTCAAGCTTTATGATATTTAAGCTCGAAGGGAAAGGAACAGAACGCAAAAAGTCATAAAATTTTGTTATGTTAACATTCACATTGACAATCTCTACAATTTTTCTTATGTCTGAAGAAAGAGCTATTCTGAAATTTCTTGCAAGACGCTCATTGATGATATCAAGGGAAGGCATTCTACCGCGAACAATTTTTTCTTGAGATGTAAAATCATAGGGTCTTATTCCAGAAGGAACTTCTGCTGTCTCTGTTTCTACTTCTCCTCCTGAAATACCTTTCAGTAAAGCATCAATTTCTTCTTGAGATAAAATTTCGTCGTTTGGCATGGCTACTGCATTACAAAATCTGTAAGATAAACATTTTTAACTGTGTTTTCGCCAAGAATCTGATTCACTCTCTGCTTTATCTCGTCCTTAAGAAGTAGCTTACCCTCAGGAGTAATTAATTCATCAGATGTTTTATTTGTAAGAAGAGTTATTATAGCATCCCTTATCTGGGGTGTTTTGTTTTTTGCCTCTTCAGCAAGTTTAGCCTGAGAAAGCTCAAGTTGAACAGTGACCTTAAGATACTTTGTTCCACCCTGATCCATCAGGTTTACCACAAATGGTTCAAGAGCAAAATTTACACCCTGAGATTCTGCTGTAGAGCTTTTAGTATGCTCAGTGCCTTTACCTTTGTCCAGGAGAAAAAAATAAGCTCCTGCTGCACCACCTACCAATACTATAGCAATAATCAAAAATAGAAATTTACTTTTTTTCTTCGGTTTTTCCGGTTGTTGTTTTGCTTCATTTTCATTGTTTTGTAATTTGGCTGTTTCTTTTGGCATAGCTTGACCTCCTCGAGTTCTTTTCTAAATTTAAAACATTCAGCATAATTTATGCCAGATTCTGGAAATTGTCTAAGATTACCATTAGAAAAAAAACAAATTTAAATATTGCCAAATTTTTGACATTTAGATTTTGTTTTTGACAGCCTATCTTGAAAACCACTTTTTTATTTCATTAATTGAAAAAAACTTTTTTATTGGTCTTCCGTGAGGACAGTGGTCAGGATCAGAAGTTTTTTTAAGCTCTTGCAATAAAGCTTTTATTTCAAAGCAGTTAATTCTGTCATTTGCCCTTAAGGAGCTGTGGCAGGCGATAGTAGCTGCAATTTTTCTTTTAATTTCAATAAAGTCTGGTTTATCAATTTCCTCTTTAATGGTAACAGCAATGCTTTCAATTATTCCTGCTATATCAGCATATTGAATAATTTCAGGTACTGCCCGGATTATTATTGAGTTTTTACCAAAATCATGAGCTTCAATACCCAGTTCTTGAAGCATTTGCAGATTCTCTTTTATTAAAACATAATCATCAGAGCTTAGATTAACAATTACAGGAAAAACAAGTTTTGCAATTTTCTCTTTCATTTTATTTAAAATTTTTTCAAAATTCACTCTTTCATGTGCAGCATGGTAATCAAGAAAAATTACTCCTTGAGGTTGCTTTACAACAACAATTGAATCACCGAGATTTAAAAATTCAAATTCTGCAGAGTCTGCAGAAAAAACAGAGATCTGTTCTAAATAGGATGAATCTGCCTGCCACTGTACAGTTTCTTCAGCAACCATTGATGATTTATACTGAAACTCAGCCATTTTAAATATAAGCTGATGAATTTTTTGACAATTGCGAAATCTTACCTCCTTTTTTGCTGGATGAACATTAAAATCTACATCCTGTGGTGGCACAGTTATAAAAATTAAAAACTGTGGATAATTAAGTTTAAAAGCTTTGTATATAGTACTCACAATAGATTGTTCCCGTACAGGCCTTCGGTTTACAAAAATCAGTTGCAGTTTTTTGTATTTTTCTTTAGGCTTCTCTCCTATAAAAAGCTCAATTTTATAGTAATCTTTTGAAATCGTTTTAAATTTAAGAGTTTCTACAATTTCTGAACCGAAAATCTGCAATACTCTTTCATAAATTGTGTCTGCCCTGGGTATGTTTAAAATTTCCTCTTCATCAATGAATAAGGAAAAAGAAATCTCTGGATAGGCAACACAGTAATTCTGAAAAGTTTCAATAATGTGTGCTTTTTCAGTATAAGAAGACTTAAGAAATTTCCTACGCACAGGAGTGTTAAAAAAAAGATCTGTAATCTGTATTGTTGTTCCTTTGGTTACTGCTGGTTTTTGCCATTTTAAAGTGCCAGCAACAAAATAGGCTTCTGTGCCGGTATTTTCTGTTATATGCTGGGTAATTATTTTTATTTTGCTTACCCGGGCAATAGAATAAAGAGCCTCACCTCTAAATCCAAGTGATGAGATTCTAATAAGATCTCTGTCGTCTTTTATCTTGCTTGTGGCATGTCTTTGAAAGGCAAGCAAAACATCCTCAGAAGCAATGCCCTCTCCATCATCAATCACTTTTATTTCAGCAATCCCAAAATTTTTTATATAAACAGAGATTGAGTTTGCACCTGCATCTATTGAGTTTTCAATAAGTTCTTTTACTACACTGGCAGGTCTTTCAACAACTTCTCCTGCAGCAATTTTTCCTACAATGCTTTCAGGAAGTATTTGAATTTTTCCCATTATTTTGTAAATTTACCACCATCCAGGTCCATATTCAAAATACCATGGAGGTGAGCCATACCACAACCATAAAGAAGGATGCCAGTAAGGTTTATATCTTTTTTTCCATAAATATGTTGCCTGAGCCTCAATAAGAGGAAAAGTATAAGGCATTGTATCAATTTTCCCTTCTTTTAACCCTTTAAATTTCCCAACAACTGTCAACAGTCTTCCTTTTGTATAGAGTTCACAGTCAAGAAAATTTTTTGAAATCACAATAAATCTTCTCTCTGAAGTATCTCCCTCCTCTGGATAGCCTTCAAAGTTTAGTAAAATAACTTTGAAAGAGTTTCTTTAAAAAGCTTGTATGTTTTCTGGTGTTCCACATAGGCTCTTTTAAAAATTGCTGGAAAATTATTTAAATCTTTGATATTTACAATGCAGTCAACACCCTTTGCAAAGGCAGAAAGCCTGTCCATTGTTGGAATTGATAGAGACAGTAAAATCACAATAATATCTCTTCTCTGATACATTGGCAGAGAAGACATAGCTTCAATTATTTCATTAAATTCTTCTGATATCACAATTAAGGACGCATCTTCAATTGCATTGAGAGCTTCTCTGGGATTAGAAAAGCTAAAACATTCAAATCCTGCTGATTTTAGATAATCAGTTAAAAATTTCTGTACTTCCTCATTTTTTTCACATACAATGGCCTTTGGCATATTTTTTATCCCTTTACTTTTTTGCCATAATCAATGTCAAGTTTTAATCCTTCTATATCTGTTGTTTTTTCTCCACGTGCTGCTTTCATTTTATCAATTTCCATAATTACATATGATCTTCTTGATGCATAGGCTACTGCAGTTTCCTCTGTAATTAATCCATGTCTGTAGAGTTCAAGAATAGACTGATCAAAAGTATGCATACCAACTGCTCCGCTTGTAGCAATAACATCATAAAAGGTTTTCTCAGCAGTCTCACCATTTATAATCAACTCTCTTATTCTGAGATTTTTGCGCATAACTTCAGTGGCTATTATTCTTCCTCCACCAATTTTTGGAAGAAGCCTCTGGCTAACAACCCATTTAAGAGTATCTGCAACCCTCAATCTTATGTAGTTTTCATCCTGTGGCGGAAACATTCCAATCATTCTTCCGATTGTCTGTCCTGCATCAGTTGTATGAAGTGTGCCAAGCACAAGATGCCCTGTCTCTGCTGCCTGCATTGCAATTTCAAGAGTTTCTCTGTCTCTAATTTCTCCAACAAGTATTACATGAGGAGCCTGCCTGAGTGCAGCTCTGAGTCCGTCTGCAAAGTTATGAAAATCTATGCCAAGCTCCCTCTGATTGAAGGTGGATTTTTTATGCTGATGAACAAATTCAACGGGATCTTCAAGAGTTATTACATGGCATGCTCTTGTTTCATTGATTATCTCCAGCATTGCTGCAAGAGTGGAGGATTTACCAGAACCTGTTGCTCCTGTAACCAAAACAAGCCCCATTCTTTCGTTTACAATCTCTTTTACAATAGGAGGAAGCTTCAATTCCTCAACTGTTGGTATTTTCATTGGAAGCTTTCTTAAAACAGCTGCGTAATTGCCTCTTTGAGAAAAAATATTAACCCTGAATCTTGCTTTTGCTATAGCATAACTTGTATCACAGTAGCCCTCTTTAAGAAGATTTTCAATAAGTCTTTTTTGATTATTCATTAATGCAAGAGCTATTCTTTCTGTATGAAAGGCGGTTAAAAACTGAATAGGCACATTTTGAAGATAAACAGGTTTTAATTCACCCCACTGAAGCACCTGAAAGGGCCTTCCAACTGTAAAGACAATATCTGAAAGTTCAGGATAGCTTTCACAGATTTGATCAAGTATCCAGTCAAGCTCCTGTTTCCTCATCCAATACCTTCCTGAGGAACTTCCTTAAGAAATCTTGCAAACTTTTGTTTGTCTGTTGCCCTTTCATAGGCATCTTCTGCAGTGATTTTACCTTCCTGAAGAAGTTGTAGTAAAGCATCGTCCATTGTCTGCATACCTAGGCTTTTACTTGTCTGCATAATTGAAAGTATCTGGTGAGTTTTTCCCTCTCTTATAAGATTTCCAACAGCATAGGTATTAATCAAAATCTCACAGGCTGCGACTCTTCCACGGCCATCAGCTCTTCTTAAAAGAGTTTGAGCAACAACTGCCTGTAAAGACTCACTCAGTGATGTTCTTACCTGTGCCTGCTGCTCAGGAGGGAAGACATCAATAATTCTATCAACTGTTTTTATTGCCGATGATGTATGAAGGGTGCTCAGAACAAAATGACCAGTTGCAGCAGCCTCAAGGGCAAGCTGAATTGTCTCAATATCACGCATTTCACCCACAAGAATTATATCAGGGTCTTCTCTAAGTGCTGCTCTCAGAGCTTTTGCAAAGGACTCTGTATGAGTTCCCACTTCTCTGTAAGATATGACACATCCTTTGTTGGGATGAATAAATTCAATTGGGTCTTCAATGGTGATTATTCTTTCTTTTCTATTAGTATTTGCATAATCAATTATTGCAGCCAAGGTTGTTGATTTTCCAGAACCTGTAGGTCCTGTAACAAGAACAATTCCTTTCTTAAGCATTGCAAAGCGCTTTAGCACCTGTGGCAAACCAAGTTGATCAATTGTTTTTATTTCATTGGGAATATGCCTGAAGGCTGCACCAATTCCTTCTTTATGCATGAAGTAGTTCACACGAAAACGAGCAACACCAGGGATTTCATGAGCAAAATCAAGATCACCTGTTTCTTCAAATACTTTGATTTTTTCCTCTGGTGTGATTTCATAAAGAAGAGACCTCAGTTCCTGATTATCAAGAACCTTATACTGAACCCTCACAAGTTCTCCATGAATTCTTAATACAGGCTGGCTTCCAGCAACAAGGTGAAGGTCACTTGCTTTGTTTTCAAGCATTAATTTGAAAAAAGCATCAATGCGAGCCATGTTTAAATTATAGCACGATTTAATAAAAGATGTGAAGTCATGTTATACTAAAAAGCAAATGATTGAGCTTATTATTTTTGACTTAGATGGCACATTAGTGGACTCCTGTGAGGACATAACGCAGGCATTGAATTATTGTCTTGAAAAATCAAGAATTTCAGGATTTTCAAAGGAGGAAGTAAAAAAAATGGTTGGAGAAGGTGTTAACCGTCTTATAGAAAAAGCTCTGGATGCAAAAAAAATCTGTCTTCCAGTTCAAGAATTGATAGAATGTTTTGTGAAATACTATAAAGAACACATAACAGACTTTTCAAAAGTTTATCCTGAAGTCCATGCAACTCTTACACAGTTAAAAAATATTAAAAAAGCTGTAATTTCAAATAAACTAACTGAACTCACTGTTAAAACACTTGAAAGTCTTGGCCTTTTACAGTATTTTGATTTTGTAGCTGGAAGCGACCTTTTTCCTGAAAGAAAACCTTCTCCGAAACCAATTATTGAAACAATAAAAAAATTCAATACCACTACGGATAAAACATTAATTGTTGGAGACAGTGAACTTGACATTATAGCAGGAAAACAGGCAGGAGTTAGGACAGTGGCGGTTACATACGGATATAGGGAAAGAGAAATTTTAAAAGAGGCTGATTTTATAATTGATAAATTCAGCGATTTATTAAAAATTGTGAGAGAGCTATGAGTTATTTTATAGTTTTTGCTGGAAAAGGTGGAGTAGGAAAAAGCACTCTTGCTGCCTTCACAGTAAAGTATCTTTCAAAGAAAAAACTTGGACCTGTTTTAGTGGTTGATGCGGATCCTAATTATTGTCTTCCAGAACTTTTAGGAGTTGAAGTCAGGGAAACAGTAGCCTCAGTAAGAGAAAATGCATTGAAAAACAAGCCTGAAGGAATGAGTCTTGATGAGTGGCTTGAAATTCAAATAAACAAAGTTGTTGAAGAAGCAAAGGGTTTTGACCTTTTAGTTATGGGAAGACCTGAAGGAAGTGGATGTTATTGCGCGGTTAACAATGTTTTAAAAAGAATTCTTCAGGAAATTGCACAACATTACAGATACATTGTTGTTGATAATGAGGCTGGAATGGAACACATAAGCAGGGGCATTTTAAGTAAAATTGATCTTTTATTTATAGTAAGCACTTTTACTAAAACTGGTATCCAGGCTGCTTTAAGAATAAATGAATTGATTAAAGAGCTTAATATAACTCCAAAAAAGAAAGTTTTAATTATAAACATGGCTTTCAGAGAGTTTGAAGAATCTGAAGAAAAAGAGCTTTTAAAACACTTTGATAGCATCTACTATGTTTTCTTTGATAAAGATTTCCTTAAACTCAGCGAAAAAGGTAGAAATGTCTTCAGTCTTTGTGGAGATGAGGCAGTATGGGTAAATTTTTACTGGATTTTGGAGAAAACAATTGAGTGAAAAATTTGATGAACTTGTCAAAATAATAGAAATTCTTCGCTCTGAAAAAGGCTGCCCCTGGGATAGGGTTCAAACCCATGATACTTTAAAACGATATCTTCTTGAAGAAGCCTATGAGCTTATTGAAGCAATTGAAAACAAAGATTCAAAAGCAATGAAAGAAGAACTTGGAGATTTACTCCTTCAGATTGTTTTTCACAGTGAGATAGCAAAACAAAATAGTAATTTTGACATAAATGATGTAATACAGACAATCATTCAGAAAATGATAAGAAGGCATCCTCATGTGTTTGCAGAGGCTGATTTCAAAACTCCAGAAGAAGTTCTTGCCCAATGGGATGAAAGAAAAAAGGAAGAGGGAAAGCTTCATGAATCAATTCTTGATGGAATTCCTCTTGCATTGCCAGCACTGCTGAGAGCATATAAAATTCAGTCAAGAGTTTCAAAGGTTGGATTTGATTGGGATAATGCTCAGGGAGTAGTTGAAAAAATTAAAGAGGAAGTTAAAGAAGTTGAAGAAGCAATTGCTTGTCAAGAAAAAAACAGAATAGAAGAAGAAATTGGAGATTTGCTTTTCAGTATTGTTAATCTCGCCCGTTTTCTTAAAATTGACCCCGAAGCTGCTTTAAGAAAAACAAACAGAAAATTTGAGAAAAGATTTAAAAAACTTGAAAAAATTGCCAAGCAAAAGGGCAAAAATCTAAAAGACATGACTCTTCAGGAAATGGATAGTCTTTGGAATGAAATAAAGAAAACTACTTAAAAAATAAAGCAAGAATTGCAACAAGAGCACCAATCTGACCAGCCCAGAAAATGAACATTCATCTTATGAGATCTGTCCTAACTCTTTCTATTTTTACCTCTAAATCTGCCTGAACTTTTTCTATTTTTACTTTTAAGTCTGAACTGACTTTCTCTATCTTTACCTCTAAATTTGCTATGTCCTGCTTTGTTGCAACTATTTCTGTAAGTGGCATAATCTTATTTTACATATCCTGTATCCTGATTACATATCCTGATGCTGTCCCTGAAAAACTACCACTACTATATGTTCCTCCTGCAGCACCCTTCATATGAACTTGACCTGAGTATGAACCACCTGAAAGATTTATAGGAGAATCTGTCAGCACTTTTGCTGCCCAAGTTCCTCCAGACCATTGTGTAGGAGCAAAAATAACAGAACCTGATGCTCCAGATGTGGCATTGAGGGTTACAGGCTGATTTAGAGTTGGATCTGCAGTATAGGTTCCACTTACACTGGCAGTTGACCACAAAATTGGTTTCTGCCCTGTTTGGGTTGAAAAGAATACAACATCATTCATGTTTACTGTTAAATTGTTTCCACTTCCACTAAAACTTGCCCGTCCAACTTCAACAACAGGTATGTCAAGTTTTCTTAATTTTTCTTGATCCTCTGTAAATCCCGTTCCTGATTTATTGCATGTTCCGTTAGGACATGCCATAGCCAAAAACTTTGATGTGTCAAGAACTACTCCAGCTGTCACTGTCTGCCAATATTTATTTGCTGGATCAAAAGTTCCCATTGTTTCACCAACAAATATTCCTGTTGCTCCATTATAAGCTCCTGGATCTGCAAAATATCCATAGGTTTTACCATGAATTACATTCTGACGATTTTGTTCATCATTTCCCCATACATCTCCTTTTAAAATAGCTCCAAATACTCCGTAACTCCCAAATCCTTCAGAATACGTTATTTTGAATGGAGCTGAAGGAGCACTATCATATGTACCTCCCATGCCAATAACTCCTACCCCAAATTCCCATGCCTTTGTAGATTCATTAACTAACATATGCACTACACTATTCTGCTTGCTTAAATTAATTCCAAAAGGATTCGAATCAATATCATTAAAAGAAGGAAAATAAAACATGTCGCCTGTATAATCTGCAGCAATAGTTACTGCTTTTACTGTATTTTCACCTTCAAGGAAAAATCTTTTTTCAAGGACGAGCACATTTCCTCTTCCATCTGTTGAGAGATTTCCAATAAAAATTCCTTTGTTAGTTGAATCATTGTATATTCCTGCCACATAGGAGCTAAAATTATAATTATAGCTACCAACTGATAATGGATCTTCGTGTTTTGCAATTCTTCCTACTAAGTAACCAGTATAGTGATTTGTATAGTTATTGTCAGATGACCATTCAATTGGAGTATAGTATAAATAGCCTGTGCTAAAATCTATTTCATTGTCATTGTCAATTATCTTTCCTAATGAATAAAGACTTCCAGAGCCTGAACTCCAGAAATTGTCTCCACCAAAATATGCATTGATGTATGCATTTGTTGGTGAAAAATCATTTTTATAAATTTTATAACCTAAGTAACTTGAGTTAATATGGATTGAATGTGAAAGTTCTACAGTAGGCTCATAACTTCCAAGCACAACTCCAACCCATTTATCTGAACCAAAATCACCAAACAGTTTACCTTCCAGTATTCCGTAATGAGTTGGTGTCATGAATCTGCCATTGAATGTTCCCGACATTTTATTTGATGAAATCTTTGCATCTGGAATACAGCCAACCCAGTAATCAGGTGTATCAGCATCATCATCTCTGTTATCCCATGAATCACCACCAAATTCAATTATAAATCCTGTTGGTGATATTGCGCTGTGAGTTCCACCAAGCTCTATTCCAAAAACACCCCATGGCTCAATTTGACTTCCTTTTTTAAGAGAAAGAGTTGCTGAACCAATTGTACCGTAAGATGTAGCATTTATATCCTGCTTTGATATTGTTGGAATTCCGCTACCACCTGTAAAAAATCCCTGATAAAAGCCCTCAATGGAGTTTCTCCATGTATTCATTGTGGAATAACCAGTTGTTTTGTTTTTTAATGCAATGATAGGTTCACTATAAAAGATTTGGAAACCCTCATAATACAAGTTATTGGATCCTTGTAATCCCTTAATGATTCCTGCAGAACTGTCAGAGCCAATGTATAATCCATAGATAGCATAATAATCCTCCGCGAATGCTCCAAAAAACCCTGTAAGCTTTAGGCTGCTTGCAGTGTTGTTTTGAAAACTACCCCATAGCATCATTGGTTCAGAGATAATAATAGAAGGAACATATCCAACTATGTAATTTTCAGTATTATATGTAACTGATTCATTTATGCTTGATGGTAAGTTCAACTGCCCTGTTTTTCCAATAAATATAGTGGACTGATCTACTCCTGAGAGTTTATCTATTTTAGTGCCATCATAATGATGACAGTATCCAGTAAGTCTGGCAGATAAATTAAGTGGCTTCAACTCTATCCATGGATAAGTAATCAATGATTTTATACCACCAGATTCAAGAGTGATTGAAGAATAACCGCTTCCTGTAAAAAGATAATCTGGCGTAAGAAGCCTGAAATAGGAAGAAGAGGGAGTTCCTTTCAATATCCAGTATCCGCTTGAGCTATCACCTCCTGCTGCAATAAATGCGGAATTAAAAGAAACAGGAGTTGAAATAGTAAGCTTAGCCACTCCCTTATTAAATCCAGTTGCTCCTGCAACACTTCCAGTTACTGTGCTGTTTGCTGAGGTATCAGTTACAATACTTCCTGAAAAGGAATGCTCATGAGGAAGAATTTCTTGAGAGGTCCACTCCCGGGTGTTACCATAACTGTCTGTTGCTTTAATATCAATCTGATAATTATTACCGTCTATAACAGGCACAGGAAAATAAACAAAATTCTTGGGGACCGTATTTATAGTTATCCAATCTCCATAAGTATTTCCTTGTTTAATCCTGTACTGAACAGTTACCTCTCTGTTTGCTGAAACTTCGTAATTCAGGGAGATACTGCCAGGTTCAATGCTTTTAAGTGTAAAATTAACACTTAAAGGCTCTATAATCGGTGTTGTCTCTGTAATTGATGGTGTTGTCTCTGTAATTGATGGTGTTGTCTCTGTAATTGGTGGTGTTGTCTGTGTAATTGATGGTGTTGTCTGTGTAATTGATGGTGTTGTCTCTGTTACTGAAGGAGTAGTTTCTGCTGTAACCTTCTCTGCAGAAGGTAAAAATGCAGGATGCTCAGCCCCTCCAGGAATCTCACCTATTTTATCTTTTTTTTCTTCACTTCTTTCTCTAAGATGCGTGATATCTCTCTGTTCCCTTTCTATTTCTTTAGGAGTCAATGTTCTTGGAGGTGATGGAGGAGAGTTCTTTTTTATTATTATGCTCTGACCAGCTCCAACATCAACAATTCTGTCTGGAAAATTTTTATTGTAACAGTAAACCCTTCCTGTGATAACAGTTACTGTTGAATATGTGGGATAGTGTGCAACTATGTAGTTTGTTCCCCTTACTCCAGCAACTGCTATTGGTGTTTTTATCTCAAATCTGTTTGCTTTTGGTGAACCCTTTATCTTTTCAATGCTTTTTTCTGCTACAGCAGCTCCCACCTTGCCTCTTGGAACATTTATAGTAACTCTGAGACTCTCTCCGTCAGTAAAATACTCGCTTATGTCAACCCTGCTACGGGGTGCAATCTTTACAACAGTTCCATCCCTGAATACTATCTCTGCCCTTGAGTCTGTCTTTGTCCTTATTATGTCATTTAAATAAACAGGCTCATTTATCTTTGCAGGGACTGCTGGAAGCTTGCCAGCCCTTAATATGTCAACCTTACCCTGAAGTGCAGTGATTTTCCCCACTTCCTCTGCATGGACTAAAGAAATAAATAAAAGGCATATAATTAATGAAAAAAAGAAAGTTTTTTTAATTTTACTTTCACACATCTAATCCTCCTTAAAAGCTAAAGCTTAACTCAAATGTGTAAATGTTTCTCCTGTAATCATAAATGGGAAAATTAGAGTCATCTCTTAAGTGATAATAGTTAAGATTTGCCCTTAAAGTTTTTGAAATATCAAAGATAACTCCAGATGTTAATGAATAAATCCTATCCCTTCTTTTTTCTGCTGTTTGAGGAAAACCTCTAACTCCTCTTCCTGTGAGTGTATTGATATTTTTGTAATTCTGCCATGTGTGGTCTGCTGCTATCTGAAGACTTAATTTTTCACTGAAAGGATATATGAGCCCGGCAGAAACTCTGTGTGCTTCACTATCCCAGTTTCTTCCCTGAGTATCATCAACTGTGTAGTCATATCTTGCATATAAAACTCCCTTCTCTTTAAAAGTATAAAAATATCCAGCTCCAATACTGTATTGATTGCCATCCCTGTCTTCATCAGGATCAAAGCCTTCCATGTACTTAAGCATCTCTCTTTTACCATATCCAACAAAGACCTGTCCTATGTGTCCAGGAAAAATCTGAATGCTCAGTGTTGGAGTAATTGAAAAAGATGACATATATTCTCTCTCATTAAGCCACATGTGGGAGTAACTCACTGGAAGTGTTATAAATCCATTTTTAATGTTTAATCCAGGAGTTAATGTAACCATGCTTAAAGTAGTGTCATATTTGAAAGAATGAAAATAATTTTTTGTGTAGATACTTAGTTCTCCTGTAAAAAATAAATCTCCCTCAGACAGTGTTCTATAACTAAGCCTCAGGGTATTTATTATAGCAGAATCTCTTTTCCCTGAAATTTCATCTACTGCTGTAATTCCTATTGTTCCTGTAGGTTTTGATACAACATTGTCATCATACTGATATGCCATACTTAATGTTATACTCCATTGCTTGAATGCTGTCTTAAGGGCTGTTAGGTAATCAGAAGCAAACTCTGCAATATCAGTTTTTGGTTCAATCTTTATCAAATTCTCAAGAGTTTTCATTGCTTCTTTTGGTCTTTTCTCTGCTGTATATGTAAGTGCTATCTGTAAATCTGCTGCTTGAGTGAGTGCTGGATCAATAGATTTTGCTTTTTCAAAGGCTTTTCTTGCATCATCAAGCCTGCCCATTTTTGAAAGAACAAGGCCCTTGAGAAACATTACCCTTGAAGGCATGACAAACTCCTTTTCAGCCTCATTAAGCCACTTTATTGCCTCATCAAGCTCTCCAAGATGATATAAAACTTCAGAAATCTCAACATAGGCATCATTTATTTTTGGTTTGCCAGTAAGGCTTTGTAAAAAATAATCCTTTGCAGCTATGTAATCTCCAGTCTGTTTGTATGTGAGTCCGAGATAAAAAGCTGCAGTTGTTGATGGCTTTGTTTTATAAACTTCTTTTAATAAACCTAAGGCTTCCTCATAGTTTTCCTGTTTATATTGCTCAATTCCTTTTTGAAGAAGATCTTCTGCAGATAGCAAAGCGGGAAGAAATATCAAAATCAATACTATCAGAGCATTTTCAAGTATTGGTTTTAATATTATTTTTAACATAAAATATTTTTACCATAATAAAATTGGGGAAGTCAACTATTTTTTTATAAATTTTTTTTATATTTTTATCAAAAAATCAAATTCTTACCGGGATTCCTTTTTGTCTTAAATACTCCTTTGCCTCTCTTATTGAGTATTCTCTGAAATGAAATATGGATGCTGCAAGGGCTGCATCTGCTCTGCCAAAGGCAAAGGCTTCATAGAGATGCTCTAAGGTGCCTGCGCCTCCTGAGGCAATAACTGGTATTGTAACAGCCTCTCCAATTGCCTTCGTAAGCTCTATGTCATAACCTTCACGAGTTCCGTCTCTGTCCATACTTGTAAGTAAAATCTCACCAGCACCGAGTTCTTCCATTTTCTTTGCCCATGCAATAGCATCAATTGGACGCATGAGCCTTCCACCATGAGTGGAAAGAACAAATTTTGAGTTTTCATTATAAAGAACATCCTTGAGTTCAGGGTCATCAAACCATTGTTCAGGTGGATAAGCTTTTGGATTGAATGTTTTATCAACTCTTTTTGCATCTATTGCAATTACTATGCACTGTGAACCAAAACGGCTTGATGCTTTCTGAATAAAGTAAGGGTCACGGACAGCTGTTGTATTTATTGAAACTTTATCAGCACCTGCATTTAGAAGATCTCTTATGTCATCAATGGTTTTTATGCCACCACCTACAGTAAGTGGCATGAATACAACAGATGCTGTTCTTTCAACAACATCAATTATTATTTTTCTTTTTTCATGGGATGCTGTTACATCAAGAAATACAAGCTCATCAGCCTCTTCTTCCTCATAGTAAAGAGCATTTTCAACAGGGTCTCCCGCATCCCTTAAATTGAGAAAGTTTACTCCTTTAACAACTCTTCCATCCTTAACATCAAGACAGGGGATTATGCGTTTAGCAAGCATAGGCTCTCCAAAATCAAAAGATTTCTAAGCACCTTTCCCATTGTCTCCTGAAGCTTTCCAAAACGATAAGACATCTGATCTATATAACCTCTTCACTTAATCGCATTTACCATCTCAATTGCTTCTTTTAAATTTATTGCACCTGAATAGATTGCCTTGCCTGTTATTACTCCCCAGAGGTTTTTTATTTTTGCAAGTCTTTTTATATCTTCAATTGATGAAACTCCACCTGAGGCAATGACAGGGATTGTGACAGCCTCAACAAGCGCTTCTGTTGCCTCTATATTTGGCCCTGTAAGCATTCCATCCCTTGATATATCTGTATAAATTATTCCCCAGACTCCGTAATCCTGCATTCTAAGGGCAAGTTCTGTTGCCTTTAGATCTGTAACTTCAACCCAGCCCTTTACTGCCACAAACCCATCCTTTGCATCAATGCCGGCAATTATTCTGCCCGGGAATCTTTTGCATACCTCTTTTACAAAATCAGGATTATGAGCTAACAGTGTTCCAAGAATTACTCTGTCAACTCCTGAATTTAAAAGCAATTCTATGTCCTCTATTTTTCTTATTCCTCCACCAACTTCTATTGTGCCATAGAAAACTTCTCTGATTTTTTTTATTGATGAAAGATTAATAAGCCTACCTTCTTTAGCTCCATCAAGATCAACAACATGAAGCACTTCTGCGCCTTCAGCTTGCCAGCGTAATGCAGCTAACTCCGGATTGTCATAATAAACTGTCACTTTATCAAACTTACCCTGAAGTAGTCTTACACATTTTCCATCTTTGAGGTCAATTGCTGGAATTATCTTCATTCCTTAGTATAACATAAAAAAATGGATGAACTTGCAAAGGAGTATGTAATTGATTTTTTTACGAAAAGACTAATTCACTTCAAAAACTCTCCTGAATCAGTGGGATGGACACGCACAGGTCAGTTGCTCCGATATGAAACAGTTCTTAAACTAATTGAGCCTGAGGGTAAGACTCTGCTTGATTTTGGCTGTGGTAAAGGAGATTTTTACGGCTTTTTGAAGGAAAAGGGTGTCAGATGTCGCTATACTGGCATAGATATAAATCCTTCGCTCATAGAGTTTGCACGAAAAAACTATCCTGAAGCTGAATTTCATGCTATGGATATTGAAAATGAACCATTATCAGAGTTTTTTGATCTTACTGTTGCAATTGGTGTATTCAATCTTGCAGTGCAAGATGTAAAAGAGCTTATGCAAAGATGCCTGAAAATACTTTTTCAGCATACAACTGAGCGAGTCATTCTTACATGCCTTAATGAAAAAACAAAATTAAGAGACATCGGTGTTACTTATTTTTCTGTAAAAGAGTTACAGAGATTTGCCTCCACCTTTACAGGAAAATTTAAAGTTTTAGATAATCTTATAGAGGGCGATTTATTTTTAATTCTGGATAAAAAATAGGTTTTGTTTGCAAATAAATTCCATACTAACTTAAAATAAAATTTATGGAAAATCTCATTGATGTAGCTAAAAGAGTTCTTACAATTGAAGCACAATCTCTTCAGGAGCTTAAAGAAAGAATTAACGAAGACTTTCTCAAAGCTGTTGAGATAATTCACAACTCAAAGGGAAGGGTTGTTGTAACAGGAATGGGCAAGTCAGGTCTTGTGGGAAGAAAAATTGCAGCAACTCTTGCATCCACGGGAACGCCTTCATTTTTCATGCATCCTGCTGAAGCAAGTCACGGTGATCTTGGCATGGTTACAGAGGATGATGTTGTAATTGCCATAAGTAACAGCGGTGAAACAGAGGAAGTCTTAAGGCTTATTCCCTATCTTAAATATTTCAATGTGAAGATTATTGCTCTCACAGGAAATCCTAATTCAACCCTTGCCAGACAGGCTGATGTGACACTGGATGTATCAGTAAAAGAGGAGGCTTGTCCATTTGGATTTATTCCAACTGCATCTACAACAGTAACACTAGCAATGGGAGATGCTCTTGCAGTTGCGTTAATAATGCGAAATGGATTTAAAAAAGAGGATTTTGCAGTATTTCATCCTGGAGGCTCTCTTGGAAGAAAAATGCTCACAAAAGTTAAAGATTTAATGCACATGGGAGAAGAACTTCCAGTTGCCCATCCTGATACTGTAATGCTTGATGCTGTGCTTGAGATTTCATCAAAAAGACTCGGAGTTGTTGTAATAGTTGATGAAAAAATGAAAATTCTTGGAATCATTACTGATGGCGATGTGCGAAGAGGTGTTCAGAAATACGGTAAGGAACTCTTTGAATTAAAGGTTTCTGAGATTATGACCAGAAACCCAAAAACAATAAATGAAGAAGAACTTGCAGCAGTTGCTCTTTCAACAATGCAAAAATATTCTATAACAAGCCTCGTTGTTCCTGCCAGTGATGGTACACTTAAAGGCTTAATTCACATTCATGATATTCTTAAAAAAGGCATTTTTTAATGAAAGTTATTTACAGAGCTTTAACCAGGGAGCTTATTCAGAACATTGTCCTTTCAATAGCCTTTTTAAATGCTGTTTTGATAATTGAAAAATTGTTTAAACTAAGTAAAATATTTGCCTCTGTTGGAATAGATTTACCAAACCTTTTTTTGCTCATAATTCTTTTGCAGCCTCAGTTACTTATTTTCACAATCCCGATGGCTTTGCTTCTTGGTGTTTTGCTTACTTATGGAAGAACTCAGGCAGACAATGAAATGACAATATTTATGGTAAGCGGTATGCCATATAAAAAGGCATTCAAACCTGCTTTATACATTGGAACAGCAGCATTTTTTCTCACTACTCTGATGAGTTTTTATCTTGCCCCAGCAGGAGTAAGCCTTGTGAGAGAAAAAATTTTAAATATTCTTGTGGAAAGAGCACCTCTTGGACTGGAGGAAGGAGTTTTTAATCAGGGATTTAAAGATGTAACAATTTTTGTAAAAGAAAAACCTGATAATTTACATTTAAAAGAAGTGGTGATTTTTGATGAGAGAAAAAAAGAGACAAAAATAGTGATTGCCAGGGAAGGACTTATTAAAAAGGAAAAAGACGATATAATTTTAAGTTTGTTAGACGGGAAAGCCTATTTTAAGAGAGGAACATCCTTAAATGAAGTAATCTTTAAAGAATATATATTCAAGCTTTCTCCAAATATAGACCCAATAGCAAAAAAAATCAGTGAACTTTCTTTAATTGAACTTATTTCAAAAATTGTTACTGAAGGTTCAAAAAACATAGATTATAAACTGGAACTTTATAAGAGATTGGCTTTACCTATTTTATGCATTATAAGTGTTTTTTTAGCTCCTTCATTATGTCTTATTGTCGGGAAAAGTGGTAGAATTGGAGGAATTACAGTAGGGCTTGCTATATTTGCAATTTATTACATTTTCATGATATACGGAGCAAATGTTGCAAAGGCTGGAAAAACATCAGCAGAAATCGGCTCTCTTATGCCTGTTTTAGTCATGGGATTTTTAGCTTTCATTATTTATTTCAGGATTAAAAAATGACCATTAAAATTATTCTAATACAGGTTTGAGCTGAAGAAAATGAATATCGTATGTAAGAGCTACATAAAAGAGTTTTTAAAAACTTTTTTAATTCTGCTTTTTTCAATGTCTCTTCTTCTCTCAATTGTTGGGCTTATTGAAAAAATAGATGATTTTATACCTTATAAACCTTCAGCTACTTTTTTTGTTGAATATGCTTTATACAGCATCCCCAGATACATTTTTTATCTTATGCCTTTTATCACCCTTGTAACATCTCTCTTTATATTTTCAGTTGGTGTAAGAAGCAGAGAATTCTTAATTCTTTCTGTTTCTGGTGGAAAATTAAGAGTTATTTTAAAGCCCTTCTTAATTTTAGGTATTGTCATCTCTATTTTTGGCTTTATATTTGGAGAGTTTATTCAGCCAGAATTCACGAAAAAATTAAATATCATGGTTGAAAAATTGACCATGAAAGGGAAAAATTCTGTACAAAAAGATATTTTTCTCAGAGCCAAGGATGGAACTGTGATAAAAATTGGAGAATATTTAGCAGGACAGAGAAAGGCAAAGGATGTAAAGGCATTTATTATAAAAAACAATATCTTAACCAAAAGAATAGATGCTCAGGAGGCAGAAATCAAAGAAAACCACTGGATTTTTAAAAATACCCTGATTTATGACTTCTTATCTGGCAAAGTTGAAAAATCCGAATCAATAGACTATCCAATTAATTTGAAGATATCTGTTGCTACATTTAAAGATATTAAAAAAATCGAGGAGTTAGGAATATTAGAACTTATTCAGAAAAGAAAAGAACTTAAAAGAGCGGGACTGAGCAATCCTAAAATTGATACAGATATAAGTGGAAGGCTTTCATATAACTTTGTAACATTTTTCATGATGGTGCTTGGAATTTCTTTGCCTCTTGGTGCTCATGAAAAATTCAGTTTTATTTTCTCAAAAACCAGAGGAGGCAGTGGAATTATAACTGTAGGAATAGGTTTGATTATAACAATAGTTTACTGGCTTGTATATTCAATCTTTATGTTTATGGGCTATTCAAAAATCTTACCATCCTTTGTATCACCATGGATTACACCTTTAATTTTTGGATTTGTATCAATGAAGCTTTTTTATGCGATAAAACAGTGAAACTGATTTTTTCAGAAAAATAACCTGAGAAGACCTGCAAAAATACCAGCAAGAATAGCAGTTTGAGCAATTAAAAATCCTGCTACCCATTTAATTATTTCTACTTTAAACCGGGCAAGTTTTACTTCCATATTTGCTTCAACTTCCTTGATTCTTGCCTCAACTTCCTTGATTCTTGCCTCAACTTCTCTAATTCTTGCTTCAACTTCTCTAATTCTTGCTTCAATCTCTTTAATGTCTCTTCTTGTGGCAAGGTCATCTTTTATTTCTTTTTCAAACTCTTTTAAAAATTCAATGAATGCCTCTGCTGCATCTTCTCCGAGGCGTTCTCTTACTGATTTTGGCAAACTTAATACAGGCATGTTTAAAAATAGCAAACTCAGAATAAAAAAATCAATACATTTCAATAAAAAGCATTCTCAATGTGCTCAATCTGTTTGTCTTTTATGGCTATAACATCAAATCTTACAGGATATTCTTTACCCAGTTTACTTAGATAAAAAAGTGCCAATTTTTTAAGTTTTTCCTGCTTTCTGTAATTCACTGCTATCTCAGGATTCCCAAAATTCTCCGACATTCTTCTCTTAACCTCTACGATCACAATATATTCGCCATGCTTTGCTATAATATCTATCTCGCCAATAGGGGTGCGAAAGTTTTTTTCAAGGATTTTATATCCTCTGGACAGAAGGTAATCAACTGCCAGTTTCTCTCCGTCTTTGCCAAGGTCTATTCGTCCCACTGTCTTACATCAAGGCTATGTCCTGCAATTCTTTGAAAAAGTGATGGAATTTCTTCTATTTCAGTAATCTCTTTCTGACATAGCAATTTTAAAAGTTCACGAATGGAGGCAAAGTCTTCCCACATTCCCTGAAGATTTTCACCCACTTTGCAGTAAAGTTCTTCACCCTTTTCATCCCAGTCAATAAGTAAAACAATCTTTTCAAATTTTTGAGCTATTGTTTCAGTAAACTCATATATGGATTTTCCGCTGTGCAGTGTAATTATTTCACCATCAAAACCAATGTCTCTTAAAGCTTTCTTATCCTTTTTGCCCTCCACAATGATTGGAACAAGCTTGTTAATTTCGTAGAGATAATGAAGAACTTCTCTTATTTTTTCTGCTCTTTCCCAATCAAGCGGAATGAATTCTTTTTTGTTCTTTATACGCTTTTTATGAAGTGACATGGTAGAATCTTTCCCTGAACTCCTTCCCTGTCATTCTTACCACACTGGCAAGTGCCTTGAGACGGTCTCCTTCAAAATCTTCCTTTTCAAGCCTTATCATGTATTTTCTTCCTACCTCATAATTTTCTGAGGTAATATCAACCTTTCTTATTTTTACTTTACCTGTTCTGTAATCCATAAGCTCAACAAATGGAATTGGCATGAGATGACCTTCTTCAAAGGTTATCATTGCTCCTGTGCCACCTCTTAGTAAGTATCTTACAGCACCATAGCCAAGATTTCTTGTGTATTCAATATCATAAGGAATAGGGTCTGCAGACCTCAGTTCATATCCTATGTTTTTATCAACTATTGTTATTTTAATTCCCAGTTCTTCAAGAGATTTTTTAACAAAATTTTTCATAATTCTGCCGAGCTGAATCTCGCTGAGTCTAACTCTGCCTGTTTCATCCTTTTCAAGCTGTTCATATTCACTGAGTTCTTCAGGATCAAATTTTTCTGACAAACCCTCTGCAAGTATGGCAACTCCATGATCTCTTCCCATACTCATTCTTTTAATTATTGCTCCTGTGAGAATATCAGCCACTTTTTTGAAAGAAATTTTCTCCTCTGGAAACTCTTCAGGAATTATTGTAATAGTTGCTCCCGCTGCTTTACCTACTCCTAAAGCAAGATGTCCTGTGTATCTTCCCATTATTGTAAGAAAATACCATCTTGCTGTCACTCTTGCATCTTCCATAATGTTTTTAACAATTTCCACTCCCCAATGCCTTGCTGTTTCATATCCAAAGGTTGAAGCACCTCCTGGAAGTGGAAGGTCATTGTCTATTGTTTTTGGAACATGAACTACATTTATTTCTCCTCTTGCTTCTCTTTCAATCCAATTTGCCATAAAAAGAGTTCCATCTCCACCGATTGTTATAAGATATTTAATCCCGAGTTTCTTCAATGTTTCCATCAAAATCGGAAATTTCTCTCTTACCTTTTCAGTACGCTCACGGGAGGTTCTAAGAATTGAACCACCCTTTGTATGTATTCTTGAAACATCATCAACAGTAAGAGGCATGGCACAGGAAAGATCTCCGTCAAAGAGAGGTTTAAATCCGCCTTTTATTCCCACAACTTTTTTACCTTGATTTATTGCTTCAATTGTTGCAGCACTTATCGTTCCATTTATTCCAGGAGCTGGTCCTCCTCCTACAATGATTCCCACTGTTTCCATAAAATGCCTCCTAAAGCTCTATTTTTACAGAAACTTTTACAGGCTTAACAATCTTTTTTACAAGCTCCTCTGTGCCCTTTACTCTTAATTTTTCAAAAAGAAGGTCAAACTTTTTCTCAAGCTCCTGCATTATTGGCTCTTTTACTTGTCCTGGCAGGCTCCACCACTCCTTTTTAAAGGGACCAAACCCTTTTTTGCGGGTGCTGTAAATGAACTGTTCCTCTGTCTGTCCTTCTTTCCATTCAGAGCGAAACTCTTTTTTTAGATATTCATATATCATTTTCCTGAAATCATCTGGTAGAGCTTTACTATCATAGATTATATTCTGAAATCCTGTTGCAAGATGTATTTCTGATGTTCCTGTTTCAGGAAATTTATCAAAGGCTTCCTCTGGAAGAGTGCTTGCACCATGCTGAACGCATCCGCTGAGACCATACTCTTTTCTTACAAGTTCGGAAAGAACTCTTAAAGTTTCAAAATCAATCTTTACCTGTGCAATGCTTCCATCGGGAAGCACCACTCCACCATGTTTTGTTCCGGTCTGCACACTCAGTTTGCTCAAGCCTTTGTTTCCTTTATAAACATCTCTGAATCCATCAAGATATGCTCTTGCTTCTTCAGGGGTGCTATTTTTACCGCCAATTTCGCCAATTTCCCCTCCTATTGATATAGTAATACCTTCAGGTTCAAAACTGCGGACATATTCTGCAAGCTGAGCAGTATATTCAAAATTAGGTCTTTGCTGTTCATATACTGTATCTTTACTCAGGTCAACAAGAGTAGAAGTGTCAATGTCTATATTATAAAACTCTGCTTCAATTGCCTCTTTTATTAAGCCTTTTACATAATTAACCTCAGCTTCTGGATCTTTTTCAAAATGTCTTCTTACTATCTGAAAATGATCTCCCTGAATGAAAACAGGACCTGTAAATCCCTCTCTGACAGCAGCAGCCAGAACACAGGCTGAGTATTCAAGAGGTCTTTGCTTTGTATAACCAATTTCAGAACGAGCAATTTCAAATATAAAAGCACCAACATTTTTTTCCTTTGCTTTTCTGAAAATTGCTCTTGCTACATCATATGTTAATCCTCTGATATTTATCGCAGGAACTGTAAATCCAGGAAACTCTCTTCCCATTTCCTCATAAAGTGCCTGAATTGAAGCTGGTATTGCTCCCATTTCTTTTGCAATTTCTTTAATTATTAAAAACTTTTTTGTTCTTACATCATCTGATTCTTCAAAAACTGCATCAAATATGAGTTCATCCATTAAATTTTTAATTGATTCTTTATTTTTTACTGTAACTTTCCCATTTTTAATTTCCACTGCTTCTGTAAATTTTTCAAATCCCATACTCCACCTCCTGAAAAATTTTTTATATTATACTCAATTTTGTCAGGATAAAATCCAGATAGTGTAAAATTTTTTATTAAGGTCTTAATTGATTTGATAAAAGCAAAAAAAAATGAAAACATTTATGAATTTACACAAAATATTAACATTACTTGTGACATTCAAATGATTGACAGAATTTTACATGAGTATGGATAATAACTTTATATGGCTTATAACGATTTAAGAGAATTCTTAAACCTACTTGAAAAAAAAGGATTACTTCACAGAGTCAGTGTAGAGGTTGACCCTGTGCTTGAGATTGCTGAGATAACTGACAGAATGTGTAAATCTCCCAGTGGTGGAAAGGCTTTGTTTTTTGAAAAAGTGAAGGGATCAGAAATTCCTGTTGTTACAAATATTTTTGGCTCATTTGAAAGGATGTGTCTTGCTCTTGAGGTTGAAAACCTTGATGATATTGGCAAAAGAATTGAAAAGCTTATCCATCAAACTCCGCCAAAGACATTGAAAGACAAAATAAAAACAGTTTTTGAATTGATTGAGATTAGAAAATACCTGCCAAAAAGAGTAAACAAAGCAGCATGTCAGGAAGTTATAAATCATAATCCTGACTTAACCAAACTTCCAATCCTTAAAACATGGCCCAAGGATGGTGGAAGATTTATTACTTTTCCCATGGTTTTTACCCGTGACCCTGAAACAGGCAAACAGAACTGCGGAATGTATCGCATGCAAGTGTATGATGAAAAAACAACAGGCATGCACTGGCACATTCATAAAGATGCAGCTACGCATTTCAGAAAATATAAAGAACTTGGCAAAACAATGCCAGTTGCTGTTGCAATTGGCTCTGATCCTGCGGTTATTTATTCTTCAACAGCACCTCTTCCCTATGGAATTGATGAAATGGTATTTGCTGGATTTTTAAGACAAAGTCCTGTTGAGATGGTTAAGTGTGTAACTTCTGATATAGAAGTGCCTGCAAATTCTGAGATAGTCCTTGAAGGTTATGTGGAGTCTGATGAATTAAGAGATGAAGGACCTTTTGGCGATCATACAGGTTTTTACTCTCCAGTGGATAAATTTCCAGTTTTTCACGTAACCTGCATTACCCATAGAAAAAACCCCATATATCCTGCAACAGTTGTTGGAAAGCCTCCAATGGAAGACTGTTACATGGGTAAAGCAACAGAGAGAATCTTTCTTCCTTTGCTCAGAATACAATTTCCAGAGATAATAGACATGAATCTTCCAATGGAAGGAGTATTTCATAATGCTGCTATAGTTTCAATAAAAAAGCAGTACCCAGGGCATGGTAAAAAGATAATTCACGGGCTATGGGGAATGGGACAGATGATGTTTTCAAAGCTCATAATTGTCGTGGATGAAGATGTCAATGTTCAGGATTTATCAACTACTGCATGGAAGGTCCTTAACAATGTGGACTGGCAGAGAGATGTGATAATCTCTCAGGGACCTGTTGATGAGCTTGACCATGCATCAAGCATGCCAAGATTTGGTGGTAAAATGGGAATTGATGCAACCCGTAAAACCCGTGAAGAAGGAATGATGAGAGATTGGCCAGAGGAAATCACTCAGGCAGAAGAGATAAAAGAGCTTGTCACAAAAAAATGGCATGAGTATGGGTTCTGAGCTTTCCCTTGGCATTGATGTAGGAAGTGAGACAGCCAAGATAGCAGTTGTTGACAGTGATTTTAGAATTATTGAAAAACTATATTTGAAACATTTCGGAAAGCCTGCTGAGATAGTATCCCGCATTTTAATGGATATTGCCTCAAGATACAGTGATTTAAAAATATGTTTTACTGGAGTCTCGGGAAGATTTATTGCAAAGAATGCTGGTGCTCCCTATGTAAATGAGATTGTATCACAGGCAACGGCAACATCATTTTTTTATCCTCAAGTAAGGACAATTATTGAGATTGGAGGAGAGGATTCAAAGCTTGTTTTTCTTGATAAAAAAGGAAGAATAAAGGATTTCTCCCTTAACAGTATATGTGCAGCAGGAACAGGCTCTTTTCTTGAGCAGCAGGCAGAAAGACTTGGACTTACAATAGAACAGTTCAGTGAGCTTGCAACAAAGTCTGAAAGACCATCAAAGATTGCTGGTCGTTGCAGTGTCTTTGCAAAATCAGACATGATTCATCTTCAGCAGATTGCAACTCCTCTGGAAGACATAATTGCAGGACTTTGCTTTGCCCTTGCAAGAAACTTTAAGGCAACTATGTTTAAGGGCAGAAGCATTGAAAAAGAAGTTGCCTTTCAAGGTGGAGTTGCAGCAAACAGGGGAATGATAAAAGCATTTAAGAAGGTGCTGGGCATAAATGAAATACTCATACCTGAGCATTTTGAAGTGACAGGTGCAATTGGTGCCGCGATTAAGGCTCAAAAAGAGGGAGCTTATCTAAATGAGGCAATTATTGAAAAACTCGGTAAGCTCAAAGCAGAGATTGAATACGGACTTCCGCCTCTTTCAGCCTCCAGCCTTAAATCTTCAGTCTTCAGCTTTCAACCTCTTAAGCCTCAGCATGCTTATCTCGGTATTGATGTTGGTTCTGTAAGCACAAACATTGTTCTTATAGATGAAGAAGGTAGGATTATCACAAAGAAATATCTTCCCACAGCAGGAAAACCAATTGATGCAGTAAAAAGAGGCTTGAGTGAGATAAACAGGGAAATTCAGAATATTCAGATAAAAGGCGTTGGCGTTACAGGCTCTGGTCGTTATATGATTGGAGATTTTGTCGGTGCAGATGTGGTGAAAAATGAGATAACAGCCCATGCCAGAGGTGCAATTCATTTTGACCCGAGTATTGACACGATTTTTGAAATTGGTGGACAGGATTCAAAATACATAAAGCTTAAAGATGGCAAAGTTGTTGATTTTGAGATGAATAAAGCCTGTGCAGCAGGAACAGGCTCATTTATAGAAGAACAGGCTGACAAACTTGGTATAACCCTTGAAGAGTTTCAGAGCCTTGCCTTTAGCTCAAAAACACCCTGCAAACTTGGCGAAAGATGCACTGTTTTTATGGAAAACTCCCTTGTCATAAATCTACATAAAGGTGCTCGCAAAGAAGACATTGTTGCAGGTCTTTGTTACAGTATAGCGGAAAACTACATAAACAGAGTTGTAGCTGGAAAATCTATTGGTAAAAGAATATTCTTTCAGGGCGGGGTTGCATTTAACAGAGCAGTTGTTGCAGCCTTTGAGAATTTCTTAAAAGAGAGAGTTGACAGTGTTTTGGAGCTAATTATTCCACCTCATCATGAAGTCATGGGCGCAATTGGTGTAGCCCTGATTGCAAAAGATTTTATGAAAAACGGCAAAGAAAGCAAATTCAAAGGCTTTTCTTTAAAAGACAGGCTTTACAGCATCTCTTCCTTTGAATGCAAAGGCTGTCCCAACTATTGTGAAATAAACAGGGTTAAGATAGAAGGTGAAGAAAACTATCTTTTTTATGGTGGAAGATGCGATAAATATGAGAGACAGGATGTTACTTCAAGACTTCCAGATCCTGTAAAACTGAGAGAGGAATTACTATGGAAGGCACATAAAGAATATGAGGCTCAATACAGAGATAGAAAGGCACCTGTAATTGGAATACCTTACATATTTTTCTTTCATGACCATCTTCCCTTCTGGAGTACACTTTTATGGGAGCTCGGTTTTAATGTAAAGGTTTCAGATAAGACGAACAAAGAAATTATTAATAAAGGCGTTGAAAAGGTTTTATCTGAGGCGTGTTTCCCTCTTAAGGTTGCCTATGGACACATAGCAGACTTAATTGAAAAGGGAGTTGATTTGATCTTTCTTCCGAGCTTTATAAATCTTAATCTTTATGATGAGTATGAAAGAGGTCTTGCATGTCCTCTTGTTCAGACAATTCCTTATGTAAGCAGAAGACTATTTAGAGAAGCAAAGTTTATTATACCAAGAATAGATTTCTCAAGAGGCTTTGATTATCTCAAAAAGGAACTGATTCAGGCATTTAAGGGAATTATAAATATAAAAAACCTTGATGAAAAAATAGCTACTGCAAAACATAAGCAGAAAGAGTTTGTTATTTCAATTCAAAAGGAAGGTTTAAAGCTTCTTGAGACAGCAAAAGATAGATCCCTCGGTCAGCAAGCTACTGTAGTTATTTTAGGCAGGTCATATAATTCCTTTGATCAGGCAGTCAGTCTTGATATCTCAGGAAAACTTACCCGCCTTAATGTTCTTCCAATTCCAATGGATATGCTTCCTCTTGAGGGAATAAACATAAAAGATGAATGGAGCAACTTATACTGGCGTTCAGGGCAAAAAATTATAAGAGCCTCAAGATTTATTCATAAGTCAGACGAGGTATATCCTGTATTTATCACCAACTTCTCCTGCGGACCTGACTCCTTTATAATAAATTATTTCAAAGAAGAAATGGCTAAAAAGCCTTATCTGATACTTGAGATCGATGAACACAGTGCTGACGCTGGAGTTGTTACAAGACTTGAGGCTTTTATAGATAGTGTAAGAGATAGAGAAAAAAAGGATTCAGAAAAAAAATTCATTCCCCTATTGATTAAAAGTTCAGATTTATCAAAAAGAATTATATATATTCCAAGAATGTCTGACCATGCCTTTGCTCTAAAGGCAGCCTTTAACTACTGTGGGATTGATGCAGAAGTAATGCCTCCTTCTGACAATCAGTCAGTTGAGCTTGCAAGAAAATATATATCAGGAGGAGAATGCTTTCCCTATGTTGTAACTCTCGGTGATATGCTGAAGATCGTTTTTTCAAAAGATTTCAATCCTCAAAGGACAGCCTTTTTCATGCCTTCTGGAGCTGGTCCATGCAGATTTGGTCAGTATAATGTTTCTCACAGGCTAATACTTAAAAAATTAGGATTTGAGAGCGTTCCCATTTATTCACCCCAGCAGGATGCCCAATTTTACAAAGATTTAAATATCGCAGGAGGAGAATTTTCTCTCAGAGCATGGCAGGGAGTTGTTGCCTATGGGTTACTCAATAAATTATTACTTCAAACAAGACCTTACGAAAAAAATGCTGGAGAAACTGAAGCATTATATGAACATTATATGGTAAAAATCTATGAAACTTTAAAAAGTAGAAACGGTGATTTAGAAGTTTTGCTTAAAAATATAAAAAAGGAGTTTAAAAACATACCAGTATACAAAGACAAAAAGCCTCTGATAGGAATTGTTGGTGAAATATTTGTTAGAAGTCATCCTTTTTCAAATGAAAATTTAATTAAAAGACTTGAAGCCTTAGGCGCAGAAGTATATCTTACACCAATTGAAGAGTGGATTCACTATGTAAATAAAATGGCCTTAAGAAAAGCCTTGATAAAAAAGGATAAATCTGCTATTATAAAAATTCTTGTTAATAAATTTTTCCAGTGGAGGGTGGAGAAGAAATTTTCTTCTTGTTTTAAAGGAGCAATGAATTTTTTACATGAGCCCTCCATAAAGGAAATTTTTAAATTTGCATCACCCTATGTTCCTGATAGTTTTGAAGGAGAGAGTATTTTGAGTATTGGCAAAAGCATTGATTTGATTAAAAAAGGTGTTAGCGGCATTGTTAATGCAATGCCCTTTGGATGTATGCCAGGCGCCATTGTTACAGCTTTGTTGAGATTTATTCAAAAGGATTATAATATCCCTGTAATATCTCTTGCCTATGATGGAACAAACTCAACTGTTAATGAACTATGGCTTGAAGCTTTTATGGAAACAATTAAAAACATGAAAAAAGGAGGTGAATTGAGTGGGAAGTGTTCTTAAGTGGAGGAAAAAAAAGATAAAAAAACATAAATACAGAAAGCTTCGCAAAAAAATGAGAGCACAAAGAAGAAACAAATAAGAGGTAAATTATGAAAGACCTAACGAGTTTAAAAGAAAACATTGCCTTGATAGAAGCTGAGATAAAAGTAATTTCAGAAAAAATTGATGAAATTGATAAAAAATTAGAAAAAATCAATGAACTTGCCGTTGAAATCAAGGCAATTAAAATGTTTTTAAAGAGGGTTTTCCCTGATTTTAAAAAAGAGTATCCTGATATTCTAAAAAAACTCAGCTCAATGGAGTAATTATGTTTGAACCATTTAGCACCACAGGCATAGGAAGCATGCCTCATACTGAGGTCAGGCTTGCATGTGAACTTATTTTGAAATATTTTGATATCCCATTTTGGCCTCAGATGCCGAAATATTCAGTTAATGAACAGATGATTGCCCAGTTTACTGAAGGATTTCCTGGAGTAACCTTTGAATCAGGCAAAGTGTACATTAAAAAAAATGATGAGCTTATCACTGAATGGTTAAGTAACTATAATGATGAAATGTTATCTCCTGTAAGTGAACAATTTGCAATTGGTCTTTACAGTATGCAGAGATTGATAAAAAATGAAAAAATAAAAATCTTTAAAGGACAGATTACAGGACCCCTTACATTTACCTTATCTCTTAAAGATGATGAGGGTAAACTTATTTATTTTGATGAAACTCTGAGAGAGCTTTCTCTCATGCATCTTAAAGCAAAAGTAAGGTGGCAGATTGAATTTTTAAAAACTTTTGCCGAAAATGTAATAATTTTTATTGATGAACCTATACTTCAGGCAGTTGGCACATCTGCATATATCTCTGTTGAGCAGTCTGAAGCAATGAGATTAATTAAGGAGATTGTTTCTTTTATTAAATCTCTTGATGTTAAAGCAGGAATTCACTGCTGTGGAAGAACTGACTGGAAAGAGGTTTTATCTATTGATATAGATATTTTAAGCTTTGATGCCTTTTTCTTTTTTGATTTTTTCAAAATTTACAGAGATGAAATTTCAGAATTTCTGAGCAGAAATGGCTATATTGCCTGGGGATTTATTCCAACAACAGATGATTTAAATGTTTTTAGCGATGAAGAAATAATTGAAAAAGCAGTAAGAAAAACTGAGGAAATATCAAAAATTTTACCTTTAATTATTAAAAACTCACTTATTACTCCATCCTGTGGAATGGGCTCTCTTGATGTTTCAAGCTCTGAGAGAGTTTGTGAACTTCTTAAAAAATTAAAAAATAAACTGGTAAATGAATAGAGGAATTTTTATAACCTTTGAAGGCATAGAGGGTTCTGGCAAAACAACTCAGGGAAGACTGCTTGCTCAGACATTGAAGAATGAAGGATTTAAAGTTTTTTATACTTATGAGCCAGGAGATACCTTAGCTGGAAGATACATCAGAGAGATTCTTCTTAATTCAGAAATTAAAATAACTCCATTATGTGAACTTCTTCTTTATTTTGCAGACAGAGCTCAACACATTGAGGAAAAAATAAAGCCACATCTTGAAGCAGGTTTTATTGTAATATGTGACAGATTTACTGATTCAACCATAGTTTATCAGGGATATGTAAGAGGTATATCAATTGATTTAATTGAAGAATTGAATAAAAAACTATTCAGTCAATTCATACCAGATTTAACAGTATTGCTTGACTGTTCAGCAAGCATCGGGCTTGGAAGAAATAAGAAAGCAAATAAAAAAGATAGATTTGAGATGGAAACCTTATCCTTTCATGAGAAAGTAAGAGAGGGTTATCTTGAACTTGCAAAAATAAACAAAGAAAGATTTTTTGTTCTGGATGCCACTGAGTCTATAAATGTAATAGCTGAAAAAATATATAAAAAAGTTAAATCCTTGATTATTTGAACTATCTTGAACAATATTGAAATATGTTGAACCATTTAATAAAATGAGTTTTAATGAAATCATATCCCAGGAAAAAGCAATAAAACTACTCAAGGGCACATTAAGGACGAAAAAGATTCCCAGTGCTTTATTATTTCTGGGAGACGCTTATATCGGAAAAACTTCAACAGCTATCAACTATGCCAAAGCTCTGAATTGCTTGAATTCTGAAGAAGATGCCTGCAATATTTGCACATCATGCAAAAAAATTGAACAGGGATTGCATCCAGATGTTAAACTCGTAACTGCTGAAAAGGATGTAGTAACAGTGACCAGCATAAGAGAGGTTGAAGAGTTTGTTTCTTTCCGTCCTCTTGAAGGAAGGTATAAAGTTGTTATCATAAAAGAAGCACATAAAATGAATCATGCAGCAGCAAATGCCTTTCTTAAAACAGTTGAAGAGCCTCCTGAAAATACTGTAATAATTCTTATCTGCGAAAATATTGATACTTTACCAGAACCTCTGATTTCAAGATGTTTTAAAGTATATTTTACACCTCTTTCAACTCAAGCAGTAAAAAAGATTCTACCTGATGTTGAAGACAGTTTAATCAGAATTATTATGGGTAAACCAGGGCTTTTTATATCAAGGGATGTATCAAAAGATATTCAATGGTTTAATAGCACATTAAAAAACATGAAAGAAAAGAATAAAAAATCACCGTGGAAAGACAATGAAGATGTTAAATGGTGGATAGATTTTTTATGTATTTTTCTTAGAGACTGCCTTTTGGGATTTTTTCTTAAAACTTCATATTGCCCTATTTTACCCTCAGATTTTAAACTAAAAGAAAATGCATCTCCAGAGGAATTGTTTAATCTTTATGAAGAGATACAAAACATAAAAAGAAGCATTGATTTAAATTTAAATAAGTCAATTGTATGGAATTATATGACTTATCTTCTTGGGAATTTGATAACTATAAAAAAGCAAGAAACAACTAACTTAGAACAATAGGAGATACAGGGATGAACAATATAGTACATGTAAGAGTTAGACCTTTTGGTAAAGTTTATCGCTATTTAAACAACCTTGGTATAGAATTAAAAAAAGGTGATTTTGTTGTTGTGGAGGGTGATTTTGGATTAACCTTGGGATATGTTTTGAAAACTTCTTCTGACACAGAAAACTCTTTTAAGCCAGTCATGAGAAAGGCAACTCAGGAAGATATGGAAGCCTTTCAGAAAAATCTTTCTTTAGAGAAAGAAGCATGGAATTTTTGTCTTCAAAGAATAAATGAAAGACAGTTACCGATGAAACTATTAGTGGTGGAGTCTGCCCTTGACAGAAAAAGAATTATCTTCTATTTTACTGCAGAAGGTAGGATTGATTTCAGAGAACTGGTTAAAGACCTTGCAGCAAAATTCAAAACGAGAATAGAAATGAGGCAGATAGGAGTAAGGGATGAAGCAAAATTTCTTGGTGGGATTGGAGTTTGTGGGTTTGAGACATGCTGTAAAACATTTATAAGTTTCTTTAAGCCAATTTCTTTAAAAATGGCTAAAGATCAGGAAATTGTGCTTAATGTTTCCAAGCTTTCAGGTCTTTGCGGAAGGTTGAAATGTTGTCTAAGACACGAATACTATGATGAAGCAGAGGATACTGTTGATGAAGAAATTATTGCTCAGGAAGAAAAAGAGCCTGAAATTAAAAAACTGTCCTTTATTATAAAAGAGGCAGAAGAATTAATAGATGAAAGTTCTGGAGGAAAGGATGAGTCAAAATAAGGGATTTTATATTACAACACCAATTTATTATGTCAATGATATTCCACATATTGGACATGCCTACACAACACTGGCTGCAGACATACTGGCAAGATATATGAGACTTAAAGGGAAAAAAGTTTTTTTTCTTACAGGCACAGATGAACACGGACAGAAGGTTGAAAAAGCAGCTCGTGAGCGTGGTAGGTCTCCAAAGGAACATGCGGATATAATGGTTGAAAACTTTAAAACATTATGGAATGAATTAAATATACGCAATGATGCTTTTATACGAACAACTGATGAAGAACACAAAAAAGTTGTTAGTGCAATACTTCAAAAACTTTACGATAAAGGAGAAATTGAAAAAAGAAAATACTCAGGAATGTATTGCACTCCCTGTGAAAGATTCTGGACAGCCAAAGATTTAATAGAAGGAAAATGCCCTGACTGCGGAAGAGATGTTGAATACATTGAAGAAGAAAACTACTTTTTCCTCATGTCCAAATATCAGAACTCTCTCATTGATTACATTGAAAAAAATCCTGAATACATTCTTCCTGAAACGAGAAAAAATGAGGTTCTTTCATTTCTTAAAAATAAACCTCTTGGTGATCTTTGCATATCTCGTCCTCGACAGAGGCTTAGCTGGGGAATTCCTCTTCCCTTTGATGAAAACTATACTACCTATGTATGGTTTGATGCACTGGTTAATTATTACTCAGCATTGAATTATCTTGCACCCAAAAATATTGAGTGGTGGCCACCTGATCATCATTTAATTGGGAAAGACATTTTGATAACCCATGCAGTTTACTGGTCAACAATGCTCATGGCTTTGGGAATGCCTCTTCCAAGAAATATATTTGCCCATGGATGGTGGACTGTGCAGGGTGCTAAAATGTCAAAATCTCTTGGTAATGTTGTAAATCCCCATGAAATTATAAAAAAATATGGAGTAGATACCCTCAGATACTTTTTGTTCCGTGAAGTTTCCTTTGGCCTTGATGGAGATTTTTCAGAAGAAGCAATTGTAAGAAGAATAAACAATGATCTTGCCAATGACCTTGGTAATCTCCTCAATCGTTTTCTTGTGATGAATGAAAAATACATGAATGGTCAGATAAACCCAATGTGGATAGATGATGATTTTACAATACAAATTAAAAAATTAATAACAGAGATTGACAATGAAAAACTGTGGGATGAGTTCAAATTCAATATTGTTCTTGAAAAAATATGGGAAGCTATATCCCTTACAAACAACTATATTGCAAAAACAGAGCCATGGAAAATATCAAAAGAGGATTCTGAAAAACTCTCTCTTATACTTTTTAACATATGGAATAGCATCAGAATCATAACTGTTTTTCTCTATCCTTTTATGCCTGATACAGCGATGAAAATCTGGAATGCCTTAGGATTAAAATCTTTAAAAATTGATTATAATATGTTAAGCTGGAGTATTCAGTTAAAGGAGGTTAAGACTGAAAAGATTGAACAAATCTTTCCAAGAATACAGACAAAAAAAGATAATGAGTCAGAACAAAAAATCAAGGAAGACAACAGTAAAATGCAAGAGCTTATAGGTATAGAAGATTTTATGAAGATAAAACTTAAAGTAGGAAAGGTTATTGAAGCTGAAAGAATAAAGGGATCAGAAAAGCTTATAAAACTTATTGTAGATATTGGACAGCAAAGACAAATTGTTGCAGGAATTGGAAAATCCTATTCACCTGAACAGTTAATTGGCAAATCAATTATTGTTGTGTCCAACCTTAAACCAGTTAAACTCATGGGAGTTGAATCTCAAGGTATGCTACTCGCAGCAACTGCTTCAGATGGCACTATATCAATTCTTACAGTTGACAGAGAAGTTAATCCTGGTGCGGGAATAAAATGAAGCTTAAGGAATGGCCAGAAGCTGAAAGACCCAGAGAAAGACTTATTAAAGAAGGTGCTCAAAGCCTCTCAGATGCTCAATTGCTTGCTGTTGTTCTCAGAACAGGGATTAATGGAAAAACAGTGGTTGAAACAGCAATTGAGCTTTTAAATAAGTTTGGAGGATTAAAAGGAATTGAAGATGCATCAGTAAATGAACTTCAGCATATAGCAGGGCTTGGAATTGCAAAGATTGCTCAGATTAAAGCATCCTTTGAGCTGGGAAGAAGAGTTTTAAGCCATGCAGAAAAAGAAAAAAACTTTAATTCTGCCAATGCAGTTTACAATTATCTTTATCCTAAGCTTAGTGGATTAAAAAAAGAAGTTTTTATCACTCTTTTACTTGATACAAAGTTGAAACTCATCAAAGAGATTAAAGTTTCAGAAGGAATATTAACGCAAACAATAATTCATCCAAGAGAGATTTTTAAAGAAGCAGTAAAGCATTCAGCCTATGCAGTGATTCTTGCTCATAATCATCCAAGCGGAGACCCTACTCCTTCTGAGCAAGATCTGGATATTACAAAAAAATTAAAAAAGGCTTCTGAAATACTTGAAATTTCCCTTTTAGACCATGTAATTATAGGAAATGGAAGATACTTTAGCATGAAAGAAAAAAATCTAATTTAGGAGGTGGCTTATGCCTTTGTATGAGTTTCAATGCCAAAAGTGCAATGAAACTTTTACGAAGAAAATGAGCATAAGCGAAATGGAAAAAACAAAGGTAAGATGCCCAAAGTGTAAGTCTCAGAAAGTAAAAAAGATAATATCAAGTTTTTATTCAATAACCTCAAAAAAATAATAGGAGGAATTTAAAATGAATAGTTCATTGACTCCCGCAATTTTAAAAGTTTGCGAGCTTGCAGCAATTGAAGCTGCAAGATTGATGGGCAAGGGAGACAGAAAAGAAGCAGATCAGGCTGCTGTAACAGCAATGAGAAAGGCATTAAATGATTTACCAATCAAAGGTAGAATCGTTATAGGAGAAGGTGAAAGAGATGAAGCACCTATGCTTTATATTGGAGAAGAAGTTGGAAATGCAACTGGTCCTGAAGTGGACATAGCTGTTGATCCTCT
Source organism: Thermodesulfovibrio sp. 3462-1 (assembly GCF_040451425.1). Lineage (NCBI taxonomy): Bacteria > Pseudomonadati > Nitrospirota > Thermodesulfovibrionia > Thermodesulfovibrionales > Thermodesulfovibrionaceae > Thermodesulfovibrio > Thermodesulfovibrio obliviosus. Next base: position 339,502 of record NZ_CP144374.1, on the reverse strand, counting down.
TGAAGGAACAAATCTTTGCGCAACAGGAATGCCCAATGCTCTTACTGTTATGGCTGTAACAGAAAGAAATGGACTTCTTCACTGCCCTGACACATATATGGAAAAACTTGTTGTAAGACCACAAGCAAAGGGAATGGTTGATATAAGAAAATCTGTAAAAGAAAACCTTCAAGCCCTTGCAAAAGCTTTAGGACGTGACATAGATGACCTTGTTGTGGTTGTGCTTGACAGACCAAGACATGAAAATCTTATTAAAGAAATTCGCGCTGCTGGTGCAAGAATTAAATTAATCTCAGATGGAGATATAACACCAGCTATTGCAGCAACTGTTGAAGGAACAGGTATTCATGCGCTTATGGGCATTGGTGGAGCACCAGAAGGCGTGCTTTCAGCGGCAGCTGTAAAATCTCTTGGTGGAGAAATGCAGGCAAGAATGCGATGGAGAAATGAAGAAGAAAAAAAGCGTGCTATAAGCTATGGTATGGACATTGATGAAGACAAAGTTTACACTCTTGATGACCTCGTTCCAAGTGATGACATAATTTTTGTTGCTACAGGAGTAACAAAGGGAGACCTGCTTAATGGAGTAAGATTTTTTGGTGGAGGCGCAAGAACTCACTCAATTGTGATAGAATCCTATCAAAAGATTGTAAGATTTGTTGATACAATTCATATTTTTGACAAACTGGTAAGAATAACATTGTAGTTTTGCTATTTTACTGTAAAAACTCTTAAAAAACAAAAGGGAGAGTTTTTTCAAAAATTTCATCCATGCCAATTAAGGATTTTCTTGCCATAATCTATACAACCATACTTACAATTTCAGCATTGCACATGCCTCAGCCTCTTTTACCCCTACTTGGAAGTTCTTTTAAAGTTGAAATGGATACGATATCACTAATTATGAGTGCCACTTTCATTCCTCTTACAGTAATTCCTGTTATCTCAGGAGTTTTGCTTAATTTTTTTTCTCCAAGAAAAATGATCATCTTCGCTGCTGCAATACACTCTTTTGTTGTATTTTCAATATCTATGGCAGAAAATGTTTATCTGGTTATATTCCTCAGGTTTATAGAGGGTTTTTTAATCTCTGCAATTCTTACTTCAAACACAACATATATCGCATTAAAATCTGTAAAAGAAAAAATTCAATTTTTTATGTCCTATTATATTGCTTTTACAATAATTGGAGGACTTCTTGGAAGAGTTCTCGGTAGTATTATAGCTAATTATTTTGGGTGGAGAGCGTGTTTTCAAGTAATGTCATTGAGTCTTCTTGTTGTTCTTCCTATAGTTTATTATTTTATGGAAGAGCTTAAGATACCAAAAATTCAAAAAAAAGATTATCTTAGTTTTAAGAACTTTAAGCTTGTTGTTTTCAATAAAAAAATTTTTTATATTTACATCGCTGTTTTCTGCTTGTTTTTTGTTTTCTCGGGGATAACAAATTTCTTGCCTTTCAGGATAAAAAGCATTAATAAACAAGCCAGCGAAATGCTTATAGGACTTATTTATTCAGGTTACATCACGGGAATTTTCATATCCTTTATCGCAACAAAAATTATAAGAGTCATTGGGAACGAAAGAAAAACCATGTTATTTGGTTTTTCTGTCTATGGATTTTTTCTTTTGATATTAAGTCTACCCAACATGTTGCTAATATTTATTGCAATGTTTGGTTTTTGCTCTGGGATGTTTCTCGTTCATTCAGTAGCTTCTGGTTATTTAAATAGAATTGTAACAACACAAAAAAGCCTTGTAAATGGAGCATACATAGCTTTTTATTACTCAGGTGGTGTTGTTGGCTCTTATCTGCCAGGAATTGTATATAAAAATTTCGGGTGGCAAAGTTTTATAATAATTCTGCTCATTCTGCTATTTGGTGGTTTTTTTGTGGTCACTAAGCTATCAGACCATTCTTGATAGCGTAATTTATAATTTCAGCATTGTTTTCGCATCCAAGTTTTTCAAGAATTCTTGCTCTATAGGTGCTTACAGTTTTAATGCTTATGGAAAGTTCTCTGGCAATCTCAATGAGACTTTTGCCTTTTGCTATCATAAGAAAAACCTGAAATTCCCTTTCTGATAACTTTTCATGAGGTGGAATCTCCCAGGATTTATCAATGTAATGAATCAGTTTTTCTGAAAAAGCCTGTGGAATGTATTTACCGCCTTTTATTATTTTATTAACTGCATTTAAAAGTTCATCTGGTTCTGCAGATTTATTGAGATAACCTGAAGCTCCATATTTTAACGATCTTATAGCATACTGCTCTTCAGGATACATGCTGAGCATAAGTATTTTTGTTTCAGGATGCTCATTTTTAATTTTTTTTAGGGTTTCTATCCCATCCATATCAGGCATTGCTATATCAAGAAATACTATATCAAAATTTTCTTTTGAAAGAATATCAATGGCTTCGTAACCAGTTTTAGCTTCTTTGCATTCTGTAATATAAGGATTATCAAGAAGAATTTCCTTTAATCCTTTTCTAAAGAGAGTATGGTCATCAACGATTAAAACTTTCAGTTTTTTATTCATTTTCTCTTAAAGGAACTGAGAGAATTACTTCAGTTCCTCCTTCCGGGATTCTTCGTATGTCAAAGGTTGCATTTATAGAATAAGCCCTTTCTCTCATTGCCATTAAACCGAATGATTCAGGACTCTTAATTTTCTCTTCTGGTATCCCCATACCATTGTCTTTAATAATTAACAAAACACTGCCATTTGATCGAAACATTTTAATATTAACCAGGGTTGCATTAGCATGTCTTGCCACATTTGTAAGTGCTTCCTGGAATATTCTGAAAATATTTAAAGATATGTTTCTTGCTAATTTCACGCTGTCTTCTGAAATCTCAACGCTGCACCGTATTGAAGTATTTCTCTCAAATTCCTTGACCTGCCACATTATAGCATCTTCCAGGGTTAAATGGTCAATTAAAGAAGGACGGAGTCTGTTTGATATATTCTGAACCTGTTTTATCAAGGCATTTACTATGCTTAATGTTTCATCAAATTTTTCCTGTAAAAATTCATCTTCGATCCTTTTTCTAATCCATGACAAAGAAAGTTTTAACGCAGTGAGAGACTGTCCCATTTCATCATGAATTTCTCTGGCAATTTCCTTCCTTTCCTTTTCTCTTACATTCTGCAAATATACGGAAAGTTTTCTTAGAGCTTCTTTTGATTTCCTGAGTTCTTCCTCAATTTTCTTTCTGTATGTAATATCTCTTCCTATTGTTTTTGTTTTAACAAAATTTCCCTTTTCATCCACCTCTACATAAACATTTAAAGCAGCAGTGAAAACTGAGCCATCTTTTCGGACAAAGTCTCTTTCAACTTGAATAAAACTGTATTTTCCTATGTTAGGGAAAAACTCTTCCTGTGCTTTTCTTGATTCTTCTGTCATAAAGTATGTTATAGGTTTACCAATTATCTCTTCTTTTCTGTATCCCAGCATTTTTGCCTCTGTTTCATTGCATTCAATAATAATTCCATTTTTATCAACTGAGTGATACATATCTGGTGCATTATCGTAAAGATCTCTGTATTTTTCCTCTGAGAGTCTTAACTCTTTTTCAACTTTTTTCCTCTTTGAGATGTTTATTGAAAGGACAACTATTACGAGGGACAATCCAATAAAAATTAAGGTAATACTTATCAATGTTTTTCGGTATTTTACCCAGAAGCTTTCAGGCAAATTTATGACTCTGCTTTCTTTTGGAAGCTTATTTAAAGAGACATGAAATCTTTTAAGTTCATTATAGTCAAACATAAATTCATTTGGACTTTCTTTAATAACTGGAATTTCAGAAGGGCTTTTACCTTGTAAAATTTGCATAGCCAGCTCCCCTGCTTTTTTGCCCTGCAAAAATGCGCTTGTCAATTTACCACCTACAATTCCTCTGCCAAGATAAAAATCCCATACACTGTATATGGGAGAATTGGTATGAGGATAAAGCAAATCAAGGCTTTCTTCATAAGCAAAGAAATTGCCTGTTCTGTCTCTGTTTACGAGCAAAAGAAGGATGATACTTTTTGGTGGAATTGTCTCAACTTTTTTCTGAAGTTCTTTCATATCCGGATTCTCAAGAATAATGAATTTTACTTTATCTGCGAATTTTGGAAATATCTCAAAAAGTGTTCTTTTCATCGCTAATCCGGTTGTTGTGATGTCATTAATAATATAAACTCTTTTTGTATCTGGATGAAGCTTAAGTGCTATATCAATTGTTCCTTCAACATCTGTTTCCTCGGCAACTCCTGTAAACCATTTTCTATATTTTTCTATCAGGCTATCTTTAAAATTATTGATTCCGCAGAAAACCACAGGCACCCCGTAAAACAGTTCGTTATAATGTTTCATAGTGAATAAAAGAGCGTCATTATCCGACACAATTATCAAATCAAACTTAATCCCATGGTATTTTTGTTTTAGAAGATCAAAAATTTTGTTGAAGTATTTTTCTCCATAAAAACGTTTAGTATCCATATATTCAACATAGTAATCAATACTGTTTTCTAATGGCTTTAATGATTCTTTAATTCCTATCATTATATTGTCTGTCCAGCTCAATCCCTGATGATAGGAGTTAAGAAGCAAAATCTTTTTTTTATCCTGAGCGTGAGCTGATAAGCAAAAAACAAATAAAAAAATAAAAATTATTCTAAATACGGCTGATTTCTTTAATCCAATCATTGTATCTTGCTGCTCTTGGAATAATACAGATTCCTGAAGAATCTATATGACAGCGGAAACGATCCTTTTCACGTGAAAATCCAATTTCTTCTCCTTCATAAACCACATTCTTTTTATCTACTATAACCCTGTAAAGCCTACTATTTCTTTTTACAACAACATCATCCATAATTAAAGAATCTTTTACCTGAGCTCCTTCCTCTATTATGCATCCGCTTCTTATGAAAGAATTTTCTATCTTACCGCCATAAATTAATGCTCCATCAGCGATAACGCTATTTCTTATTTGTCCATCAAGAATTTTTACAGGTGGCCCTTCATATCTTGAAGGATAAATAGGCCACATCTTATTGTAAATTTCAAAAACAGGTTTTTCTCCAAGCATATCCATATGAGCATCGAAATAAGTACTAATTGTTCCTACATCCCTCCAATAACCTCGCTCTTCATATGGTTTAATGCCAGGGATTTCATTCTTATCAAAATCATATGCATAAACTCTTGCCCCTCTTTCAACAAGCTCGGGAATAACATGAGCACCAAAATCGTGCTGTTTTTTCTTTTCAGCTCTCACTAAAGCATCAACCAAAATATCACTGTTAAAAATATAATTACCCATTGAAACATAAGCCATCTGAGGGTTATCAGGCATGGGCTGTGGTTGCTTCGGTTTTTCTTGAAATCCTGTGATTTTCTGGTTTGAATTTGCCACAATTACTCCAAATGCTGAAGCCTGTTTTATTGGAATAGGCCTTGCAGCTACAGTAACCTCAGCATCATTTTCAATATGAAATTTTATCATCTGTCTTATATCCATTCTGTAAATGTGATCAGCACCAAAAATTAAAACAATATCAGGCTTGTGCTCTTTAATTAATCCAATGTTTTGAAAAACTGCATCAGCTGTTCCCTGAAACCATTCAGGCCCCATTCTCATCTGAGGTGGAACAACTGTTACAAAGTGATCTCTGCCAACTGATGAAAAAAACCAGTTCTGTCTAATATGCTCAATAAGTGATTGGGATTTATACTGAACAAGAAGATAGATGGAGTAAATTTGGGAATTAACAAGATTGCTTAAGACAAAATCAACAATTCTGTATCTTGCTCCAAAGGGCACTGAAGGTTTTGACCTGAAAGAAGTTAAGGGAAAAAGTCTTTCACCCTTGCCTCCTGCAAGAATAATTGCTAAAACTTTTGCCATCCTCCCTCCCTATCTCTCTATTAAAAGTGTCCAAAATCCTGTTTTTCCCCATTTTTTTATAAAAACTTCAGTATCAATTCGTTTATGCTTTTCAGCTCCTGAATTTACTATAACAGTAGATTCATCAAATCCGACAACTACCATGTAATGATATTTCTTATAAAACCAAAATCCTTCATCTGTCATGACTATCAACGGTTTCTGAGCTTTTATCTTTTCTTTTATATCTTCAATGTTTCCTCTGTATTGTAACGCCTTGAATCCCTTTTTTTCTGTAAACATAATCATGTCAAAATCAGCTGTTCCACGAGCATCTTTACTGTAAATTTCCCTTGCAATTTCCTCTGGAGTGATTTTTACTCCCCAAAAATTTAAAACCATTGCTAAGGATGCAGGACCGCATTGAAAATCCTCTGAAGGAAAAAAAGGAACAGATTGTATAATATACTCTTCGGCAGAGGCAAAAGATGTTAGCAACATTAAAAAAAGAAAAATATTTCTAAATTTGAGTTTCATCTGCCTTACTGTTTTTTAATATCATAACTCTTTGAATTCCTGCAAGATCTTTTACTACATTGCTTACCTCAAAACCTCTCATCAATGCATAAGCACAGATTTCATCTGCCTGTCCTGCTCCTATCTCTAAAAAAATCAATCCATTCTTTAAAAGATATTTTTTAGCGCCATCAAGAATTTTTCTATAAAAAATGAGTCCATCTATCCCTCCATTTAATGCTTCCAGAGGTTCATAGTTTTTAATCTCAGGCTGTAATTCATGTATTTGTCCTGTTTTTACATAAGGGGGATTTGCTGTAATACAGGAAAAAATTTTTTCTTTAAAGGGATTAAATAAATCTCCAACAAGAAAAAAAACATTTTTTACATTGTTCAATACCTTATTTTCTGCTGCGTATTTTATTGCTTTTTCTGAAATATCAATGCCAAAAATCTGGAATTCAGGAATATTTTTACCTATTGCTAAAGCAATACATCCTGAGCCTGTGCATAAATCAAGTATTCTCTGTCCTGTATGTGCAATTAAATTTTTACTCTTCAACACTTCATCTACCAGAATTTCAGTTTCCTGCCTTGGAATTAATACTCCCGGTCCTACCTTTATTTTAAGGTTGTAAAAAAAGCATTCTCCAAGAATATACTGGAGGGGTTCTCTTTTTAGCCTTCTTTCAACAAAAAAATTCATAGTTTGCTCTTCATCAGAAGTTATTTCAGGATTTCTGGTATAAAGTTGAACCTTTTCAATTTTTAAAACATGACAGACAATTTGCTGTGCTTCTTTCGGATCAATAGAAAATTTGCCAACAAGCTGTTTTATTTTTTCAAGAGCCTTCACATCTCTTTAAGTTTCTCAGCCTGATAGTAGGCAATCAGGGCATCAATTATTTCATCAATCTCTCCATTTAAAACCTGCTCAAGTTTGTAAAGAGTAAGTCCTATTCTATGATCAGTAACTCTATTTTGAGGGAAGTTATAAGTTCTTATTCTTTCACTTCTTTCCCCTGTGCCAACCTGCTCTTTTCTTTCAGCTGCTCTTTCTGCTTCTTTTTTCTGCCTTTCCATTTCAAGCAGACGAGCTCTCAAAACCTTCATAGCTTTTTCTCTGTTTTTAATCTGAGACCTTTCGTCCTGGCATTGAACAACTATTCCTGTTGGCAAGTGAACAATTCTTACTGCTGAATAGGCTGTATTTACAGATTGTCCTCCTGGACCTGAAGAACAAAAGGTATCTATTCTTAAATCCTTCTCATCAATTTTTATATCAACTTCTTCTGCTTCAGGAAGCACAGCTACTGTTGCAGTAGATGTATGAATTCTACCAGATGCTTCTGTAACAGGAATCCTTTGAACTCTGTGAACCCCGCTTTCATATTTCAGTTTGCTAAAAGCACCCTTGCCAGAAATCAAAGCAATTACTTCCTTAAAACCTCCCAATCCAGTAGGATGACTGTCAAGAATCTCTATTTTCCATCCTTTTGATTCAGCATATTTTGCATACATTCTAAATAAATCTGCTGCAAAAAGTGCTGCTTCTTCACCACCTGTGCCTGCTCTTATTTCAAGAATTACATTTTTTTCATCCCTTGGATCCTTTGGTAAAAGCAGAATTTTCAGTTCCTGTTCAATCTGAGGCTTTATTTTTTTCAGTTTTTGTAATTCCTCTTCAGCAAGCTCTTTTAAATCTGAATCCCCTGATTTAATTATTTCTTCAGCTTCCTGCATCTGTTGAATAATTTTTTTATACTCTCTAAATTTTGTAACAATCCCTTCCAGTTGCTGACTTTCTTTTGAGTATTTCATATATTCTTCTTTATTGGAAAGCACTTTTGGATCTAAAAGTGCTTGAGTTATCTTTTCATATTTATTTTCAATTTCTGTGAGTTTTTCAATCATTTATTCCTCCTCCTGCATTCAATTTTAAAACAGCTTTTAAAGCTTCACAAGCAACCTCTATCTGTGAGCTATCTGGCTCATGGGTTGTTATTTTCTGGAAAATCAATCCGGGCAGTATAATAATCTTACCTACGAAATTATTACGCCATTTAGCAGAAATTTTTAATATCTCGTAGGATACTCCAGCAATTAATGGTAAAAGTATAATTCTTGATAAAGCTTTTAAAACAAAGTTCCATGAAGATGGAATCATTGAAAATACAATGATGCTTATTACAAGCACAATAAAAATAAAACTTGTACCACATCTTGCATGCAATCTTGAGTATTTCTTTACATTTTCAGGGGTTAGAGCTTCACCTGCTTCAAAGGCATTTATTGTTTTGTGTTCAGCACCGTGATAGGCAAAAATTTTTCTCATCTGGCTCCACATGCCTATTGCAAAAATGTAGCCTATGAATATTAAAACTCTCAAAATACCATCTATCAAATTAAAAACAAAGGAATTTGTAGTTACCATTTCAATAAAATAGGCTGACAGTTTTGTTAGATATAAAGGTAAAACAATAAAGAGAAGTATTCCAATTAAAAATGCCAGAAATAATGAGAAAGCAAAACTCCCCGTGCTTGATTTTTCCTCTTTAAATACGACTTTACTGCTAAAATCAATTGCTTTCATGCCAAGCCATAAAGTTTCAAGAAGAATAAAAAAACCTCTTATTACGGGAATTTTTGTCACAATGCTTTGTTTTTTAAATTCTTCTGATTTTATGACAATTTCACCCTCTGGACTTCTTACAGCCACAGCCCATGCTTTTTTTGATTTCATCATCACGCCTTCAATTACAGCCTGTCCACCTATTGTATCTTTCATCTTATAGTTTCTCCTACATTTTAAGATTCAAGGACAAACAAAAAGGGGTTAGAAAAAATAAAAATTTAATTCTAACCCCCTGAGAAAACTTTTTACAGCTATTTTTTACTGTATTTCTTCATGAACTTTTCTACTCTACCTTCTGTGTCAACAATTTTCTGCTTTCCTGTGTAAAAAGGATGACACTTAGAACAAATATCCACCTTAATTAAAGGTTTTGTTGAACGGGTGATAAAAGTTTCACCGCAGGCACATATAACCTTTGCCTCTTTGTATTCAGGATGAATTTTCTCTTTCATTTTGTCCTCCCTCAAGTTTAATATTTAATTTTATCCTGAAATAAAAAATTTTGGCAAGCAATTGTAAATTTTTCTGCCTGGGATTGACTTTTTTTATCAATTTATGCTTTAATTTATAAAAAATTTTGGTCTTTGACAAGTCTGGATTAAATTTAAACAAGAGCTGAAAATATTGAAGTAGGAAACTTGACCTCATTTAAAAGGGATTGCGACCAAATTTGTTTAACTGAATTCTTTGGCTCTTGCTTAACGTAGGAAACTTGACCTCATTTAAAAGGGATTGCGACTAAAATGTAATTCCTAATGTCTCTACGATGCTGTGTGCCGTAGGAAACTTGACCTCATTTAAAAGGGATTGCGACACTAAAGAACTCACTAAAAAACTCGGGCAGAGTGGGTAGGAAACTTGACCTCATTTAAAAGGGATTGCGACTCTTACTCTAAAACAAGCTTTAATCATCTTTACACGTAGGAAACTTGACCTCATTTAAAAGGGATTGCGACTAGGCAAAAACGTACAATACAAAGAAAAATATTGTGTAGGAAACTTGACCTCATTTAAAAGGGATTGCGACACGGAAAGCCCCAATAATTCTGACGCCTTCCTCCAACTGTAGGAAACTTGACCTCATTTAAAAGGGATTGCGACAGGACAAAGTGGATCCCGACGTCTTCGGGCTCCATAGAGGTAGGAAACTTGACCTCATTTAAAAGGGATTGCGACATAGCATTCTGAATTGCTCCTAAATGTCGGAAATGCTGTAGGAAACTTGACCTCATTTAAAAGGGATTGCGACCCATCTGCACTGTTATCCTTTGGTATGGAATATTCGTAGGAAACTTGACCTCATTTAAAAGGGATTGCGACATCAATCTCTTTTTGTCTTGAAATTGAAATTCTTGTAGGAAACTTGACCTCATTTAAAAGGGATTGCGACGTGTGGGACCAAAGATTAAACTCACCTGCCATTTATAAATGTAGGAAACTTGACCTCATTTAAAAGGGTTTGCGACTCCGTATGATAGAGGGGTCTGGAGGCATCCTCCAAGGGTAGGAAACTTGACCTCATTTAAAAGGGATTGCGACCGGGTTTTCTCAAGGGATTTCCTTTAACTCTTTAGATACAACAGGCTGTAGCTCAACGTGATTGCGACCGGGTTTTCTCAAGGGATTTCCTGCAGGAGTATAGACTGTAGGAAACTTGACCTCATTTAAAAGGGATTGCGACTGAGCATCCGTGTAAAATAACCATTTCTCACCATTTTGTAGGAAACTTGACCTCATTTAAAAGGGATTGCGACATGTTATGAATGAGGAGGAACCTAATCAATTTTGTTAAGTAGGAAACTTGACCTCATTTAAAAGGGATTGCGACGTCTCCCTGTCAACCCTAAAACCTTTGGCAGCAAATCTTGTAGGAAACTTGACCTCATTTAAAAGGGATTGCGACCTCCTGGGGGTGATCCGAATGCCTGCCTCCCAGAGGGGGTAGGAAACTTGACCTCATTTAAAAGGGATTGCGACACTCAATCTTTTCCTCTATTAATCCGCTGGGATAGAGGTAGGAAACTTGACCTCATTTAAAAGGGATTGCGACGTTCAATCTCACGGGACAAGTTCTCTTTTATGAACTGTAGGAAACTTGACCTCATTTAAAAGGGATTGCGACTTTTCTGCAGGCCATCTTGCTGGACTGCTTTTTGTAGGAAACTTGACCTCATTTAAAAGGGATTGCGACCCCGTCTCTCCTACTGAATATCGTCCGTCTTCCGTTTGTAGGAAACTTGACCTCATTTAAAAGGGATTGCGACTCATATACCTCTTTGGCAATCTTCTTCAGTTTTGAAATGTAGGAAACTTGACCTCATTTAAAAGGGATTGCGACCTTTTTCAACTATAGCTTTTGGATCTATCTCTTTGAGGGTAGGAAACTTGACCTCATTTAAAAGGGATTGCGACTCATATACCTCTTTGGCAATCTTCTTCAGTTTTGAAATGTAGGAAACTTGACCTCATTTAAAAGGGATTGCGACGTTCTCGGGGAAGAAACTACAGTACATTCTTTTTGTAGGAAACTTGACCTCATTTAAAAGGGATTGCGACAGTGCTCCCTTTACGGATTAACATTCTCTTCTGCCGTAGGAAACTTGACCTCATTTAAAAGGGATTGCGACTTTTGCCATTTTAGTAAAATGTTTTTCATTTTTTAGTAGGAAACTTGACCTCATTTAAAAGGGATTGCGACTATTTCTTCCTTTGGCAAATCCTTCCAGTCTGGAGGAAGTAGGAAACTTGACCTCATTTAAAAGGGATTGCGACGAGACCGGGAGTTTGCTTACCCACTCCCGGACACGGGAGTAGGAAACTTGACCTCATTTAAAAGGGATTGCGACCTCCAATCCAAATAATACCTATCATCCATTTCTCTACCTCGTAGGAAACTTGACCTCATTTAAAAGGGATTGCGACACATCGGGTTCCCCCTTGTACCCCAAAGGCTTATCCTTGGTAGGAAACTTGACCTCATTTAAAAGGGATTGCGACATTAATGATGCATTGTACCAATGGATTTCCTAATTTCCTCAACTAAGGTATCTACAAGCTTGTTTTCTTTTACTGTTTTTATAATTTTTCCTTTTGCAAAAACTATTCCCTGTCTGCGTCCTCCTGCTATTCCAAAGTCTGCTTCCTTAGCTTCTCCAGGACCATTAACTGAACAGCCCATTACAGCTACCTGTATAGGCTGTTTTATATACGACAGAGCTTTTTTTACCTCTTTCACCATTTTTTTAATATTCACCTCACATCTTCCACAGGTAGGACAACTTATTATATCAACTCCAAACTGTCTTAATCCTGTCACCCTCAATATCTCGTATGCCACATTAACTTCAACCTGAGGAGAATCTGTAAGAGAAACTCTTATTGTATCTCCAATCCCCTCAAGTAAAAGAAGTCCTATGCCAATGGAACTCTTTACAACACCCTCTGGCACAGGTCCTGTTTCTGTAATTCCAACATGAAGTGGATAGTCATATTTATTGCTGAAAGCACGGTAAGCTTCAACTGTTTTCATAACATCTGATGCTTTCAATGAAACTTTAATATCATGAAAATCAAGTTCTTCAAGAATTTCGATGTGCCTTTCTGCTGCCTCAACCATTGCCTGAGGTGTACAGCCTCCGTATTTTTCAATTAAATCTTTTGGTAAAGATCCTGCATTAACTCCTATTCTTATTGGTATCCTTTTGTCCTTTGCAGCATTAACCACTTCCCTAACCTTCCATTTTGCTCCAATATTTCCAGGATTTATTCTTAATCCGTCAACTCCCTGATTAATTGCCTCAAGCGCAAGTTTATAATTAAAGTGTATATCTGCAATTAAAGGAATTTTTATCATTTTTTTTATTTCTCCTAATGCTTTTGCAGCAGCCTCATCAGGAACTGCAACCCTTATTATTTCACAACCTGCTTTTTCAAGTGTTTTTATCTGTCTGACAGTGGCTTTAACATTTCGAGTATCTGTTTTAGTCATTGACTGAACCCTTACAGGAGCTCCATCTCCGATTGAAACATCTCCAACATAAATTCTTCTTGTCTTTCTTCTTTCAATCAACTCTGCTACCTCTTATTTGACTTATAGCTGAAATGTGTGTTTTATAGTCAGAGGAAAATTCATGAGTTCCATCCCCGCGAGATACAAAATAAAGATATGAAACCTTAGCAGGATTCAAAGCAGCTAAAATTGATTTTAATCCAGGACAAGCAATGGGTCCTGGTGGAAGTCCTTTAATTATGTAAGTATTGTATGGAGAGGGGTTTCTAAGGTCTTTTTTTGTGACTCCATCCTTATATCTTTTAACCCCATAAATTGCTGTTGGATCAGCCTGAAGAGGCATTCCAAGTTTAAGTCTATTGTGATAAACTGCTGAAATTAAAGGCTTTTCTTCATCTAATTTTGCTTCTTTCTCAATTATTGATGCAAGCGTAACTACTTCATTCACTGTCCAGCCAATTTTTTTTGTTTTTTTCATTAAATTTGAATCATAAACATCCCAGAATCTCTTTACCATCAGTCTGACAATCTCTTCAAGATCCAGTCCTTTTGGAATGTTATAAGTATCAGGGAAAAGATATCCTTCTAACGAAGGCGCATCAATTTGTAAAGACCGAAGAAATGCTTTGTCATATGCAAGCTGAAATAGTTTATCTTTAAAATCAGGATTAATTTTTGAAAGCTTCTCAGCAATCTCGTATAGACTGTCACCCTCAACAACTGTAATAGTATATTCTAAGATCTTTCCCTGAAGAAGCTTTTTGATAACATCAAGCACTGTCATTTCTTTAGTAAACAGATAATATCCAGCCCTTGCTTTTCTTTCAATTCCGTAAATTCTTCCTATTATAATGAAAAGAGTCTCGTTTCTGATAATCCCTTTTTCTTTAAAAGTTTTAGCTATTGAGGAAAATGTTGCACCCCTGGGTATGTAAACTTCTGTATCCTCGGAGATATTTATAGGTTTTGTAAGTTCTATTGTTACATAAAGTGTCAAAAATAAAAAATAGCCTGCAAAAACAATTGCTACAGCTTTCCAGAGTTTCATTATTTAATGTTAGCAAATGGAAACATTAAATGGCAAACTATTTAAAATTATGGTAAAATTAAAAAAAACAACAAGGTATTAAAATGCTTACAGAAAAAGTTAAGGCTGCTGGCTGAGCAGCAAAGATAGGTCCAGGGGACCTTGAAGAAATACTAAAAGAGATTCCTTTACCCAAAGACCCCAATATTTTGATTGGCTCTGAAGACTGGTCTGATGCAGGAATTTATCGTTTAAATAAAGAAATCGCTATTGTGCAAAGCGTTGATTTCTTCACTCCTGTTGTGGATAATCCTTATGACTTTGGACAAATAGCAGTTGCAAATGCCTTAAGTGACATATACGCAGTTGGTGCAAAACCTCTTCTGGCACTGAATATTGTTTGTTTTCCAGTAAATGAGATGGATAAATCAATTTTGAAGGAAATCCTGAAAGGAGGCGCTGACAAACTCAAAGAAGCAGGAGCGTTTATGATAGGTGGACACAGTGTTGAAGATCCTGAAATAAAATACGGAATTTCAGCCACTGGAGTTGTTCATCCTGAAAAATTTGTTACAAACAGAGGTGCAAAAACAGGAGATATTTTAATTTTGACAAAACCAATTGGCACAGGAATTCTATCAACAGCGCTCAAAGGAAAACTTCTTGATCCTGAAACAACAGAGCTTCTTACAAAAACAATGACTCTCCTTAACAAAGAAGCTTCTGAAACAATGATGCAAACTGGAGTCAATGCCTGCACAGATATAACAGGATTTGGGCTGATAGGACATGCTCTTGAGATGGCAAGGGCAAGCAAAGTAACAATAAAAATATGGAAAGATAAAGTTCCAGTGTTACCAAGAGTTTATGAATTTGCCTCAATAGGAATTGTTCCAGCAGGTGGAAGAAGAAATATTAACTACTGCTCAAAATTGATCGACACTGGCAAAACAGACCCTGTAACCCTTGATATTCTCTCTGACCCTCAAACTTCAGGAGGACTTCTTATCTCTGTAGCCTCCAGTAAAGCAGATGATTTGATTGCAAAATTGAATTCAAAGGGGATTCAAGCAACCGCAGTAGGTGAGGTTCTGGAAAAAAGCCATGGCAAGGTTATTTTAATTTGATATAAATTGTATAAAATAATTTAATAAAACCTCTTGACAAAAGTGGAGTTTTAATGATATATTTAGTTAGATAATGTCAATATCACTTAAAAGGAGGTGTAAGCCATGACAAGAAAAGAAACAAAGGATGTAGCAAGGGTTGAACCTTCAATTCTTTCTCCTTTTGAGGAAATTGAGCGTGTTTTTGATGAAATTATGAGAAGGCCTTTCTCTCTGTTTAGAACATTTGTGCCAAGATTAAGAGAAGAAGCTGAGTTTATTTCTCCAGCAGTAGACATATTTGAGGAAGGCGATGATCTGGTTGTCAAGGCAGAGCTTCCAGGTATAAATAAAGAGGACATTGAAGTTAAAATCACTGATGATTATCTTACCATCTCTGGTGAGAAAAAGAAAGAAGAAAAAGTGGAAAAGAAAGACTACTACAGATATGAGCGCTCTTATGGCTCCTTTTCAAGAACATTCAGACTTCCAGTGGAGGTTCAAACTGACAAAGCAAAGGCAAAATTTGAAAATGGTGTGCTTGAGATAAGAATTCCCAAGACTGAAGAAGCAAAGAAAAAAGAAGTGAAGCTAAAAATTGAATAACTAAACAGGTCAAGGAGGGCGCATGCCCTCCTTGAATTTTTATGAAAAAACTGTTAATTACAGGCGGAACAGGTTTTGTTGGAAGACATGTTGTAAACATGGCTTTAACAAAAAAATATGATGTTCATTTAATTGTAAGAAATCCTGAAAAAGCAAAATCTCTCTTTGGAAAAAATATAAAAATTTATCAACTCAATGAATTCACAGATCAGGAAAAATTAAGAGAAATCCTGAAAATTATCAACCCTCAATATGTGATTCATCTTATTGGAATTATTAAGGAAACTCAAAAATCTACGTTTGAAAAAGTCCATTATGAGTATCCAAAGACTCTTTATGAGATTTTAAAAGACTTCCCGATTGAAAAAATAATTCATATGAGCGCATTAGGAGCTGATGAAAAGGCTCCATCTAAATATCATATTACAAAATTTAAAGCTGAAAAGGAACTTATAAAAACTGGAATCCCATTTGTGATACTTCGACCTTCTTTTATTATCGGACCACAGCAGCTCCTTTTTTTAGAGCTCAGGAGAGTTCTTAAAAAATTGCCATTTTTAATATTTCCTGATATTCGTAATTATTACTTTCAACCAGTAGATGTAAGAGATGTAGCAGAATGCTTTATTAATGCCATAGATTACCACAGTAGCGGTATCTTTGAACTTTGCGGAGATGAAAGAGTAACACTACGTGATATTGTTCATGACTTTGCAACATATTTTGGGAAAAAAGTTATTTTTATTCCTTTTCCAAAGTTTTTTCTTAAAATACTGGCTCAGGAGCAGTACAAAATGATGTGGAAAGACAACATCTGTGAAGACTCTGAAGCTTTGAAAATAGAAGCTCTTTTAGGAAGAAAGCCAATTCCTTATAAAGAACAAATAAAGTGGGCTATCGCATCTAATCTATAATCTCAATGAGAACTTCTTGTCCCTCTGACAATCCTATGAGCTCAGAGGGAATACGAACAATTCCCTGAGCTTTTACAAGGCTCATTATAAGTCCGGATTTACTTAACAAAGGAGTTGCCCATATCTCACCATTATGCTCTTCAAGATATACCCTTATAAAATCTTCTCTCCCAGCCTGAGAATGAATATTTCTTGAAATCTTTGCCTTTACAGTTTTTTTAAAGTTTTTATCTGTTACTTTAAGCATATGATGAATTACGGGTTTGACAAATAGTTCAAAACATATATAAACAGCTACAGGATGACCAGGAAGTCCAAAAACAGGTTTGCCATTGCATACTGCCCCAATAACAGGTTTTCCTGGCTTTATTGAAGCACCATGAAAAAGCACCCCTGGCGAGCCAAGTTCATCTATAACCTTTGCTGTTAAATCCTTCACCCCAGCAGAAGTTCCACCAGTAATAAGTATTATGTCACTTATTTCATAAGCTTTTTGAACAGTTTCTTTAAGCTTATCATATTCATCTCTCACTATTCCCATTTTTAAAGGAACAGCGCCATTTTCATAGCACAGCCCTGCAAGGGTAAAGGAGTTTACATCCCTTACTTTTCCAGGAGTAACTTTTTCAGTGTGAGGAATTATTTCATCTCCTGTAAGAATTATAGAAACCACAGGTTGCTTAAAAACCTTAACAGTTGTTATTCCCACTCCAGCAAGAGCGCCTATGTCCTGAGGTTTAAGCCTGTGTCCTGCCTTTATAACAACTTCTCCTTTTTTTGCATCCTCATCACGGAATATAACATTTTCACCAGGAGAAACAGCCCTTAAAACCTCAATCAAATCATTTGATATTACATTAACATGCTCTATCATAACAATAGCATCAGCTCCTTCAGGCAGCATACCTCCAGTTGCAATAGACGCAGCTTCACCATTTGATAGAGAAAAATGGGGTATAGCCCCCATTGCTATATCACCTTTAACTGTGAGATAAACAGGAGAGCTTTCTTTTGCGCCAAAGGTATCAAAAGCTTTTACAGCAAAGCCATCAACAGTAGAACGTTCAAAGCCAGGAAGATCTTCAGGAGAAAGAATGTCTTCTGCTGTAACTCTTCCATAAGCTTTCTCAATTGGAATTGTTTCAACTGTAAGACATCCTGGTTTAAGGTTATGTAGTATAAGCTTTAAAGCATCCTGAGGGAGCAGATATTTTTTATCAAGCATAGATTTATTATACAAGAAAAAAACTGAGATATGCCAGCTAAGATTGTGCTAAAATACTATAAAATGATTCAGGTTAATTTACCCGTATTTGAAGGTCCCTTAGATTTGCTTCTTCATCTTATTAAACAGAATAAAATAGACATTTATGACATTCCGATTGCTTTAATTACAAAGCAGTATCTTGAATATCTTGAACTTATGAAAGAGCTTGACCTTGAAATTGCCTCAGAGTTTCTTGTTATGGCAGCTACATTGATTTATATAAAGTCAAAAATGCTTCTTCCAGTGCAAGAACCTGAGGAAGAAGACCCAAGAAAAGAACTGGTAGAAAAATTAATAGAATATCAGAATTTCAAAGAAGCCTCTAAAATTCTTAAAGAAAGATATGAAGTATGGTCCCTGGCTTTTTCAAGAAGTACATCAAAACAGGAGGAATTTTTTCTTGAGGAATTGAATATATTTGACCTTTTACAGGCTTTAAAGAAAATACTTGATAAACCTCAGCCGAGAATATATGTTCCAAAGGAAACCATAAAGGTTGAGGAAAAAATTGAACAGATTCTCAATTTGCTGAGATTTAAAAAATCAATAGATTTTTATGAACTTTTTAAATATAACTCATCAAAACTTGAAATTATAGTGACTTTTCTTGCATTATTGGAATTAATAAAACTCAGAATTGCCATAGCCTATCAGGAAAAACCTTTTGGAAAAATTTTAATAAATTTGGAGGAAAGAAATGAAAATAGGAATTATCTCTGACACCCATGATCATATGGAAAACATAAGAAAGGCATTGAAAATTTTTAAAGAAAACAATGTAAAAGCAATAATTCATGCAGGTGATTTTGTCTCTCCCTTTACATGGAGAGTTTTTAAAGACTTTGAAGGTGAGTTTTACGGAGTTTTTGGAAATAATGATGGAGATAAAGTTCTTTTAAAGAAAATGTATGGAGAAAGAATCCAACCACAAATAAGAGAATTAGAAATTGAAGGTAAAAAAATTGCATTGATGCATGAACCTCAGACAATTGAAGCACTTGCTCAATCAGGTAGATTTAATCTAATCGTTTATGGACACATGCATGAAGTTGATATTCGCAGAGTAAACAATACTTTGATCATAAATCCTGGGGAGGCCTGTGGCTGGCTTTATGGAAAGGCAACTGTTGTGGTCCTTGATCTTGATAGTTTAGAGCCAGCGGTAATATCTCTTTGAATAAATAAGGCAGTCAATTCTTGTTAGTCCGTATTTTAAAGCAATATTCACAGCGTCTTCAAACTCCTTGTGCGTTATTGTTCTGTTTAATTCAGGATACTTATCTGTCTGCCAGCAGGGCCTGTATTGATCCATAATGTTTATGTATGTATCTTTTGAGATTTCCTCAGCAATAAATTTCACTACCTCTTCAGTTCCTGCAATGTTGTTTGGTAAAACAAGATGTCTTACAAGAAGTCCTCTAACTGCAATTCCTTCTGCATTTATAATCAGATCTCCAACCTGCCTGTGCATCTCCTTCAAAGCTTTTTTTGCGAACTCAGTGTATTTTTTAACCTTTGAATACTTTTCAGCCAGAGCATTATCAGCATATTTAAAATCAGGCATATAAATATCAATGATTCCATCAAGAATTTCTAAAGTTTCAATTGCTTCATAACCACCCGAGTTATAAACAATCGGAATTCTGAGTCCCTGTTCACGGGCAATGTAAATTGATTTAATAATTTGAGGAACCTGATGAGTTGGTGTTACAAGATTTATATTGTGACAGCCTGAATTTTGAAGAAAAATCATAATTTGAGCAAGCTCATCACAGGAGATTTCTTCACCTTCTCCAAGATGGCTTATTGTCCAGTTCTGACAATATACACAGCTGAGATTACAAAAACCGAAAAATATGGTTCCTGAACCGTATCTTCCAACCAAAGGAGCTTCTTCTCCAAAATGCGGTCCCCAGCTTGAAACATAGGGTTTTATAAGAACTTTACATGCTCCTTTTTTACCCGAGATTCTGTCAACATGGCAATTTCTCGGGCAGAGAGTGCAATCTTTCAGAATTTCAAATGCTTTTTCAATCTTTTGATTAAACTCTTTATCTGATAAATTTAAATAAGCTACATTTTGAGCCTTAGATGAACTCATTGAAATTCTCCCTGTTTTTTAATTATATCATTTGGGAAAAAGATTTAGCCTGGCAAAAATTGTTATAATATGCCTATGCTTCAGTCTATAAGATGGGAAAATGGTGCTGTCTATATACTTGACCAGAGGCTTTTGCCAGAAAAAATTGAATACATAAAATGCACGCATTATGAAGAAATAGCTCAGGCAATTGAAAATCTCTCAATAAGAGGTGCTCCTGCAATAGGAATTGCTGCTGCTTATGCTGTGGCAGTCGCTTCTATCGGTTTAAAGTCATCTTCTGCTAAAAAATTTCTTTCAGATTTAAATCCTGTTTTTCAAAGGGTTATAAATACAAGACCAACTGCTGTAAATATAAAATGGGCTGTTGACAGAATTAAAAATCTGATAGAGAAAAATGCCTCTTTATCTGTCTCTGAACTCAAAGATTTAATAATAAATGAGGCTTTAAAAATTCATGAAGAAGATATACAGACAAACAAACGCATAGGTGAAAATGCCTTACATCTTTTTAAAGAAGGATGCACTGTTATAACATACTGTAATGCCGGAGCACTGGCAACAGGTGGATACGGAACAGCAACTGCACCAATGTATCTTGCAAAGGAAAATGGAATAAAATTTAAAGTAATTGCCTGTGAAACAAGACCTGTGCTTCAGGGCGCTCGTATTACAGCTTTTGAACTCATGAAGGCTGGAATAGATGTAACCTTAATATGTGACAACACAGCTGGCGCTTTACTAAGAAAAGGTATGATTGATTTTGCAATTGTTGGCACAGATAGAACTGTAAGGAACGGTGATGTAGCAAATAAAATCGGCACATATTCCTTAGCTGTTCTTTGCAGGGAAAACAATGTTCCTTTTTATGTAGCAGCTCCTTCCTCAAGCATTGACTTAAGTATACCTTCCGGAGATATGATTCCAATTGAACAAAGAGCCCCGGAAGAAGTAACAACTATTAAAGGAGTGAGAGTTGCTCCAGAAGGAATTAAAGTAATAAATCTTGCTTTTGATGTAACACCTGCTGATTACATAACAGCAATTATTACTGAAAAAGGGATTTTTAAACCAGATCAACTGAGATTTAACTTATGAATTTTCAGAATATATTCAAACAATACGAAAATGAACTTAAACAGGTAGAAAGAGAGCTTATAAACATTTTTCAGTCAGAGGCTACTTTAATTCCTACAATAGGAGCATATATTGTAAACTCTGGTGGAAAAAGACTTCGGCCATTGTTTTTGCTTTCAAGTGCAGACCTTGTTGGTTACAGGGAATACAAAAGGGTTATCCTGGCTGCAGTAATTGAGGCACTTCACACTGCAAGTCTTCTTCATGATGATGTGGTTGATGAAGCAGACCTGAGAAGAGGCAAAGTTTCCGCTAATAAAATATGGGGAAATCAGGTTACAGTGCTACTTGGTGATTATCTTTATGCAAAGGCATTGCATATATCAGTAGCACAGGAAAGTCTTCCGATAATGGAAGCTTTATCTCTGGCAACATCTCAGATGGCTGAAGGAGAAATTCTTCAGCTTATGAAAGCAGGAGATCCAACAATAACTTTTGATGAATATATAAAAATAATAACAGGAAAAACTGCAGGATTAATTAGAGCTGCGTGTAGGATTGCAGGAATTTTAGGAGAACTTCCACAGGAAAAGCTTCAGGCTTTAACTGAGTTTGGAAATAATATAGGCATAGCGTTTCAGATGGTAGATGATATTCTTGATTATGTAGCACAGGAGTCAGAACTTGGCAAAAAACTTGGCAAGGATTTAATGGAAGGTAAAATTACTCTTCCTCTTATTGAATTAATGAAAAAAGCTCAAGAAAAGGAAGAAATTGTAGGCATTATAAAATCTGACAATTTTTCAGAAGAAAACCTTTTAAAAATTTTAAATTATCTAAAACAATACAACTGCATAGAATCATCTATGGAAATAGTGAGGCAGTACATAGATAAAGCAAAAAAGGCTCTTCAGGTGTTTCCAGACTCTGAAGCCAGAAAAAGGCTTTTTATGATCGCTGATTATATTACCCTAAGGAGTAAATAATGCCGCTCATTCTTGTAACAAACGATGATGGTTTTTTCTCAAAAGGGATTCAAACTCTGGCAGAATATTTAAAGGAACTTGGTGAAGTATACATTGTTGCACCAGACAGAGATCGCTCTGCTGTAAGTCATGCTCTTACAATGCACAGACCCCTTAAAGTGGATTTAATAAGAGAGGGCTGCTACAGTGTAAACGGCACTCCCACTGACTGTGTTGTTGTTGGAGTGAAAAAACTTTTGCCCCGTGCACCTGATTTAATTGTGTCAGGCATAAACAAAGGAGCTAATCTTGGCGAGGACATAACATACTCAGGAACTGTTTCAGCTGCTATTGAAGGGACAATTCTTGGAGTTCCCTCCTTTGCAATATCTATAGTTGGAGAAAGACCTTTCAGATATGAAACAGCATGTTATTACGCATTAAAAATAGCAAAATTCATACTTGAAAAGGGGCTTCCTCATGATACTCTTTTAAATATTAACCTGCCCAATAAACCTTTACAGGAAATCAATGGAATAAAAATAACAAAGCAGGGTAAACGTTCCTATGAAAACTCAATTCATGAAATTTTCTCCCCCTGGGGAGAAAAACAGTATTGGATTGGAGGCGGAATTGTATCATGGCAGAAAATGGAAGGAACAGATATTCAGGCAATAATGGAAGGATATGTATCAGTTACTCCGCTTCATATTGATTTAACAAATTATCAGGCATTGGATTATTTAAAAAGACATGGCATTGAAGAATAAGTATGATGTAATTATTGTTGGTGCAGGACCTGCTGGTATTTTTACAGCCTTAGAGATAATTAATAATTCCTCATTAAAAGTTTTACTTATTGAAAAGGGAAAGGATATTGAAAAAAGAAAATGTCCGATGGAGCAAACAGGAAAGTGTGCTCACTGTGCAGTATGCGATATTTTAAGTGGATGGGGAGGTGCAGGAGCTTTTAGCGATGGAAAGCTTAATCTTTCTCCTCAAATTGGTGGATTTTTAGATAAATACATAGATAGAGACAGCCTCGTTGAACTTATTGATTATGTTGATAAAATCTATCTTAAATACGGTGCTCCAGAAAAACTCTATGAACCAGAACCTGAGGTAGCTGAAAAAATCAAAGCTCAAGCAGCAAAAAGCGGACTTCTCTTTATTCCATCAAAAATAAGACACATTGGAACTGAAAGATGTGCTGAGATTCTTAAAGCAATAAAAGAGGAGCTTTCAAAAAAGGCTGATATAATCTTTGATTCTGAAGCATTCAAAATCATTGTAAACAGAACTAAAGCATCAGGAATTGAACTTAAAGATAAAAGAAAATTCTATGCAAAATACATTGTTGTTGCACCTGGAAGAGCAGGAAGTAGCTGGTTAAATGAGGAAGCAAAAAGGCTAAAATTAAACACAGAGCTTAATCCTGTTGATATAGGTGTGAGAGTTGAAGTTCCTGCTTCAGTTTGCGATGAATTTACCAGAGTCTGTTATGAACCAAAGTTTATTTATTATTCAAAAACTTTTGATGATATGGTAAGAACATTCTGTGTAAATCCCTATGGCGAAGTTGTCAGAGAAAACATAAATGGAATATGGACTGTAAATGGTCACAGTTATGCTAATAAAAAAACAGACAATACCAACTTTGCGATTCTTTCAAGCACATACTTCACAGAACCCTTTCGTGAGCCAATTCTTTATGGGCAGAGCATTGCCAGGCTTGCAAATTATCTTGGTCATGGAGTTTTAATTCAAAGGCTTGGTGATCTTAAAAAAGGAAGAAGATCAACATCTGAAAGAATTCTCAAGAACCCGGTTCAACCCACACTTAAGGATGTTACACCAGGAGACCTCAGTTTTGTTTTGCCCTATCGTTATCTTATAAATATTCTTGAAATGCTTGAAGCCCTTGATAAAGTTATGCCAGGTATAAATTCAAATCATACGCTTCTTTATGGAGTAGAGATTAAACTTTACAGTATGAGGCTTAAACTAACTGAAAGTCTTGAAACAGAAATAGATAATCTTTTTGCTGCAGGAGATGGAGCAGGAATCAGCAGGGGCTTGATTCAAGCTTCGGTATCAGGTATTCTTGTAGCAAGGGAGATATTGAAACGGACTTAAATGTTATAATGAAAAATGGATAAATTTAAACACTTAAGAGAATGGATGGTTGAAACTCAGATCATTGAAAGAGGCATCAAAGATAAACGGGTTATTGAGGTAATGAAAAAAATTCCGAGACATCTTTTTGTACCAGAAGATAGCATTGACAGTGCCTATGATGACAGAGCTCTTCCAATTGGTTATGGCCAGACAATTTCTCAACCTTACATAGTTGCTTTGATGACAGAATTGCTGGAGCTTAAAGGAGATGAAAAGGTTCTTGAAATAGGTACAGGCTCTGGGTATCAGGCTGCAATTCTTGCAGAACTTGTAAAAGAAGTTCATACAATCGAAAGAATCAAGCCACTGGCAGATGAAGCAAAACAAAGATTTGAAAAATTGGGGATTAAAAATATTAAAGTTTATATAAAAGATGGCACAGAAGGGATTCCAGAAGAAGCTCCATTTGATAGAATAATAATAACTGCAGCCACTCCAGATATACCTGAACCGCTCGTTGCGCAATTAAAAGAAGGTGGAATTATTGTTGCTCCTGTTGGTGAACGATACTCTCAGTATATGCTTAAAGCAATAAAAAAAGACAGTAAACTTGAAAGGCATTATCTGATTCCTGTAGCCTTTGTTCCATTAATAGGAAAGTATGGATGGAAAGAGGAGTAATTAGGATTTATGAAGATTGCTGTAATTGGTATTGGAGCAGTTGGATTTTTTCTTTGCAGGTATTTTCTTGAAAAAACAGATTTTACAATAAAATGCGCTGATAAAAGTATTAGAAATCTCAGAAAGCTCAAAGAATTTGCAAACACTAAGAAAAAAATAACTTTACACAGAGTTTCAGTAAATGATAGTCCTTCCTTAGAAAAATTGATCAGGGATACTGATTTAGTAATAAATTCTGCAACACCAGCAATTAACAGAAAAATAATAGAGATTGCATTAAAATATGCTGTTAACTATCAGGATCTTGCTTCAAATCTTGAAGACCTTATGAATCCTGAACAGCTTGAATATTCTCAGGATTTTAAACAAAAAGGAATCGTTGGATTAATAAATACAGGTATAAGTCCTGGTTTGACAAACCTGATTGCCGGTGAGCTTGCTTCAAAATTTGACAGTGTGGATACAATTAAAATTAGAATTTTTGAAGATCAAAAACCACCTGGAACAATATGGTCATGGTCTCCTAAAGTGCTTTTCAGTGATATTTTGTCACCTCCACTTGTTTATGAAAAAGGGAAATTTAATCTTAGAGAACCCTTTGGTGAGCCTGAGTATTATAATTATCCAGAGCCCATTGGTAAAAGAAAAGCCTATCTTGTTTACGGAGATGAAATCTCCACTTTACCACGATTTCTCAAAGTAAAATCAGGAAATCTTAAATCTGCAGGCTCTGATATAGAGTTTCTAATGGCTCTTTATAATATGGGGCTTTTAAGTGACAATCCATTGAAAATTAATGGAGGGAGAGTTTCGCCATATGAAATTCTTTTGAAAATCACGAAAAGAGTTGCTTCAATTAGAGAAATAATTCAAAAAGTGAAAGAAGGAGTGCTTGAAGAGGCAACCTTTGGCATTGTTGTAGAATGCTCAGGAAAACTACAGGGAAAAAGAAAAACATTAAGAGGTTACTTAATATTTCCATCCATTAGAGAACTTATAAAAATTGCTCCTGGCTCTACTCATGTCTCTTATCCCACTGCTTTAGTAGCGGGAATTATGGCAAAATTTATAAAGAAAATTCAGTCCCTTGAGCAGGGCGTGTTTGCTCCAGAAGCTTTACCAAAGTTTATAAGAAGAAAAATCTTCTCTGAACTTAAGAAAGAAGGATTCAATGTTACATTAGAAGAACTCACCAGGGAAAAAACTACTCCAATCCGAATTCTTTAATTTTATTGTAAAGAGTTCTTAAAGAAATACCAAGTAACTGAGCTGCCAGTTTTTTATTGCTGCCAGTTTTTTTCAATGCTTCTATTATTGCTTTTTTTTCAAGACTTTTAATATTATTCTCATCCAATTCTTCCTCTTTTTCAATTTCTATCTCAATCTCCTCTGTTTTTGACAGGATTATTGCTCTTTCAAGAATGTTCTCAAGCTCTCTTATGTTTCCTGGAAAAGAGTAATTCTTAATGGTTTCTACAGATTTTTTGCTCAATTTTTTTATCTCTTTTTCAAGCTTTTTAGAAATCCTTTCTATAAGATAATCAGCAATTTTAGTTATATGCTGTCTTCTTTCTCTTAAAGGAGGAATGGTAATTGGAAAGACATTGAGCCTGAAATATAAATCTTCCCTGAATTTTCCATCTTTTACAAGCTGTTTTAAGTCTCTGTTTGTTGCAGTGATAAATCTTGCATTTGTTTTAAGAGTCTGTAGCCCTCCAATTCTTTCAAAACTTTTGTCCTGCAGCACTTTTAAAAATTTTGCCTGAATTGATGGAGTTAATTCTCCTATTTCATCAAGAAATAGAGTTCCATTCTGGGCAAGCTCAATTTTACCTGATTTTTGTTTTATTGCTCCTGAGAAAGCACCTTTTTCATAACCAAAAAGTTCACTTTCTATCAATGTTTCAGGAATTGAAGCACAATTTATCTCAACAAAAGCGCCTTTCTTGCCGCTCATAATGTGAATTGCTTTTGCAATAGCTGTTTTACCTGTTCCTGTTTCACCATAGAGAATTACTGTTGTATCTGTCTTTGCCACTTCTTTAACCATCTGATAGACCTCTTCAATTCCTGCAAATAGGATCTCATATGGAGGTAGCTCAAGTTCTTCACTGTAATGTCCTTTCTTTAAAACTTTTTCTATGCGTTTTAAAAATTCTTCAGGAGATGAAAGAGGCTTTGTGATATAATCAATTGCGCCCTTTTTTATTGCTTCTACTGCAGTAGGGATTGTGCCATAAGCTGTTATTACAATAAATTCTGTATTTACAACATCTTCTGCCTTTTCAATAAATTCAATACCATCCATTTTCGGCATCTTTAAATCTGTAATTATAAGATGGGGAGAAAAATTCCTGATATTTTTTAAGGCAATCTGAGGGTCATTAAACACCTTTACAGTGTATCCTTCTTCTTCAAGAATTGTTTTAAGGAAAGAGGCAAAGGAGGGATCATCTTCAACTATAACGATTCTGGCACTGTCAGACATACCTTTGTTCCCTGTCCTTTTTTGCTTTTAATTTCCAGATTAATCTTTAAAATCTCACACAGACGGTTTACTATTGCAAGACCCAATCCTGTGCCTTTTGGCTTTGTCGTAAAAAAAGGCTCTTGCGCTTTTTTTAAAGTCTCTTCATCCATTCCAGTTCCTGTATCGGATATTTCAATTTTTATTTTACCATTGATCTTTTTTGCTTTTATATTAATTCTTTTATCCTCTGTTTCTGATACGGCAAAAACAGAGTTCTGAAGAATATTACTTATAATCTGTGTCATTTTATCACTGTCTGTGTTCAGGTAGATTTCATCTAAGTCTAAATCAAAAAATATTTCCCTGTGTTCAACTATAAAAGGTAAAACTGTGTCATGAATTAATTCTTTGAGATTAACCATCTGGATGTTAATGTTTTGAGGATTTGCATACTGTGATAGCTCTTCAGTAAGTCTTTCAAGTCTCAAACTCTCCTTTACAATTATTTCAAGATACTCTTTTAAAGAAGCCTCTGAAATCTTTTTCATAAGATACTGGGCAAATCCCTTTATGCTTCCAAGGGGATTTCTTATTTCATGGGCTAAAACTCGTGAAAGCATTGAAAGATTTTCAAGCTCCCTCATTTTAATCTGCATTTTTTCTATTTTACTTAAAAGTATTGTTGTAAAAAAACCTGCCAGAATAAGGAATCCTACTGTAAAAGCCATAAAAAGTATATGTATTTTTGTATTTCTTAAAATAGCCTCAGCTGGATATTTATGTAAAGCAACTCTTAAAAGATAGGGTAGCCCATGGAGAATTATTTTTGTATCTGATATAAAAACTTTTTCTCCTGTGCCCAGAACAAGATAATGATAATAGGGAGTTTTCTCCTGAAAAATTGCAATTACTTCCTGAATTTTTTTCCCTATCAGGGCAGGATTAGAATGGAACACCACATTTCCTTTTTTATTATAAAGAGCTATAAAGGCAACCCCTTCCCATCTCTCATCCAGTAAGATTTCTGAAAAGATTGTGCTACCATGTTTTTTAATTTGGTCAATATCAGAAGCCTGGAGAACACTGTTAAGAGTGATTGTAATTCCTATTGCCTGCATCTGAAGAGATTGCTCTGTAGCGCGTTCTGCATTTTTGTAAAGAAAAAAAGCACTGATTAACTGAGTTAAAGAGGCAAAGAAAACTAAGGAAGATATAATTAATCTTACCGTAAACCTTGAAACCTTGATAATTCCACCTCTCTGTAAACTTCCTCTGGATTGTTAATATATTTTGGGGAAATGTGGAGGATTATAAACTCCTTAACTTCTGCTTCTTTTGCAATTTTACCAGCTAAAGCAGCAGTCAGATGATTTCTTTCAATTGCTCTCTCCATGTCTTTACTTAAAAAATAGGCTTCACAAAATAGAACATCCGAGCCTTTTACAAAATCTATTATTTTTTTTATGTTTTCTTCTACTGGAGCTACATCCATAACATAAGAGATTTTTTCTCCCTTTGAGATGTTTAAAATATCAAAAAGCTCTTCCACTAAAAATTCTCCCTTTGAAGTATTGATTTTCACTGAAACCTGTTTAGGTTTAAGCATTTTTTGAGGATCATATTCATAATAAAGTTTAATTAATTTTTTAAGCTGTCCAAGCCAGGGACCTACTACAAAGCCTTTTTTCTCAAGCTCTACTTTTTTAATATTTATGTGAAAATCCTCTTCAATCGAATAGGCAATTACAGGTATTCCATGAGATAAAACTTCTGCTTTAACTTTAAAAAGGGGGTCTTCAATAATCCACTGCTGTCTTGGCAGAGTTGGTAATTTTTCAATTTTAAATTTATTTTTAGCACAAAATCTTGCTCTTTTTATCTTTTTTTTTGTAATTGCAAAAACCTCAATTGATAATGGATAATCTGAAACGAGATTCCAGGTATACCCCCTGAGTTTTCCATAAACACAATCTATAATATTGTCAGGTCCGTAAACTCTCAAGGGTTCAGATCTTCTTAAAACAGCTCTTATAACCTGATCAAATCCTATAAAATGATCAATATGCGTATGAGTTACAAAAATATCGCTTACTTTAAGTATTTCATTAAAGGGAATTTTTCTTATGTCTCCTACATCAAAAAGCAAAGCTCTCCTTTCCCTAAGAAGCCTTACAAAAACACAAGGGTCTCCAAAGGCATCATTTACAACTCTATAATGAAAAAGTCTTGCCACAATGGTATAATTATACAAAATGAAAAGCACTTTTGTGACATTATCCAGAAACTTTTTCAATGGAGGAATCTATGTCAGAACTCAGAAGAGATCCTATATCTGGACGATGGGTTATTATAGCTGTTGAAAGAGGTAAAAGACCTTCAGATTTTGCTCCTGTAAGTCAAAAAAGAAAAATAAAGGGATTCTGCCCCTTTTGCCCGGGAAATGAACATACTGCGCCAAATGAAATTATTGCTTTTAGACCTCCAAATACTGCGCCAAACACACCTGGCTGGACACTGAGGGTTGTTCCAAATAAATTTCCAGCTTTGCAGATTCATGGAGACCTCAATAAAAGAGGAGAAGGAATTTATGATAAAATGAATGGAATTGGCGCTCATGAGGTAATTATTGAAACACCTGATCATCTTGCTTCACTCTCTACAATGCCAATTAAAGCAGTTGAGGATGTTTTGTGGGCATATTATTTCAGGATTACTGATCTTAAAAAAGACATTCGCTTTAAATATGTTCTGGTCTTTAAAAATGAAGGTGAAGCAGCAGGAGCCTCAATTGAGCACACCCATAGCCAGTTAATTGCTCTTCCCATTGTTCCTCAGCTTGTAAAAAATGAGATGACTTCAGCCCAAAGATACTTTGAATTAAGAGACAGATGCATATTTTGCGATATAATAGCTCAGGAGCTTGAGTTTGAAAAAAGAATAATCTATCAAAATGATGCTTATATAGTGCTTTCTCCCTTTGCACCAAGAGAGCCTTTTGAAACATGGATTCTACCAAAAAGACATGAATCTCGTTTTGAACCAAGAGAAAAAAGCTTCAGTCTTCTTGCAGATGCTCTCCAGACAACACTTAAAAAACTTGACGCTGTACTTGAAACTCCTCCCTATAACTATGTTCTTCACACATCTCCTTTTCAAGATGAGATAAATGAATACTATCACTGGCATATTGAAATCATACCAAAGCTTACAAAAACTGCTGGATTTGAATGGGGTTCTGGATTTTTTATAAATCCAACTTCTCCTGAAGAAGCTGCTCAATTTATGAGGGAGGCTACAGTATGAAAATAGCACTTGTCTCTGCAGAAGCTTATCCTTTTTCAAAAACTGGAGGTCTTGGTGAGGTTGTAGGTGCTCTTTTTAAAGAATTTATTAAAGCTGGCATTGATACAACACTTTTTCTTCCCTTTTACAGAACAACTAAACAGAATTTTCCCTCATCTACAGTAAATGCAGGAATAGTTTATGGAGTGTCAGTGGGTGCAAATACTCGTTTTGGTGCTCTGAGAACTGCAAGGGTCTGTTTTGATGAGGAAGAAAATTTAAAAATTGAAGCTTCAACGCAAGGAAATCTGTTCTTTATTGAGCATAATGATTTTTTTGACAGAGAAGAACTTTATGGAACAACTCATGGTGAGTATCTTGACAATGCTGAAAGATTTGTATTTTTTTGCAGAGCAGTTCTTGAAATTTGTAAAATTATGAATTTAAAATTTGATGTTATTCACTGTCATGACTGGCATACAGCTCTGGTTCCTCTTTATCTGAAAACATTTTATAAAGAATGTAGTTGCTTTGAAAGAACAAAAACCATATTAACCATTCATAATCTTGGGTATCAGGGCATATTCCCCCGTGAAAAACTTGAGATAACAGGCTTTGGGCAGGAGATGTTTCATATAGATGGATTTGAATTTTATGGTATGATAAATTTTCTTAAAGTAGGACTTTTCAATGCAGACATAATTACCACTGTTAGTCCTACATATGCAAAAGAGATCCTGACTCCTGAATACGGAGCAGGGCTTGACGGAGTCTTAAGGAAAAGAAAAGAAAGCCTTGTTGGCATTATAAATGGGATTGACTACAAAATATGGAATCCTGAAACGGATCCATTTATTGTTCAAAACTATGGAGTAAATAATATTAAAAACAAACAGAAAAACAAAGAAGATTTAATAAACCTCGCTGGAATAAAATGTTCCTCAGAATCTCCTTTAATTGCATTTATAGGAAGATTTGCTTATCAAAAAGGCATTGATATAATTGCTCAGGCAATACCAGCTTTAGTTCAGAAGGAAGTAAGTTTTGTATTTGAAGGAACAGGCGAAGCCTATTATGAAAACAAAATAAGAGAACTTCAAAAAAACTTTCCTTCAAAAATTTATGCTTTTGTCGGATTTGATGAAGCTTTAGCACATAAAATATATGCTGGTGCAGACGGTTTGCTCGTTCCGTCAAGATACGAACCCTGTGGTTTAAGTCAACTTATTGCTATGAGATATGGCACACCTCCAATATGTAGACGCACTGGTGGACTTTCAGACACGGTGGAAGATAGGGTAACAGGTTTCCTCTTTGATGAATACACGAGTGCTGCTTTAACAGAAGCAATCGAGCGATTTATTGAAATATATAAAAACAAAAACAGATTTCTCAATATGATTTATGAAGCCATGAAAAGAGATTTTTCCTGGAGCAATTCATGTAAAAAATATATAGAACTCTATAGAGGATTAATAAATGAAGGAAAGACAGGCATTATTTGAGCTTATAAAACTTCTTGAAGTATACGAAGATATTGAAATCCTTCTTGAAAGACTTATTTATTACGTTTGTCAGCTTATGAATGCTCAGGCAGGTATCGTAAGACTGATTAGAAATGGATATTTATACGTCACTGCCACTTACAACATTAATTCCGATAAAACTGTTATTAAATCTGATGAAGGAGTATGTGGAAAAGTTTTAAATGAAGGTAAGGTTAAAAAATTTAATAAATCTGAACTTGAAAAATACGAGCTTGATATACCTGCTTACTCAGCAATATGCATTCCATTAAAAATGCAACAGGAAAATATTGGAACAATTCTTGTTTACAATAAACTTGATTCAGAAGAAGGCTTTGGAGAGTTTACACAAGAAGACATTGAAGTTGGAGAGCTTTTCTCAGCAATAGCTTCATTAATTATTCTTAAATCCCTAAAGTTCAGGGAACTTAAAGAAAGAGAAATACAAAATATAAAGGTAATGGCTCAGATAGAGGAGCTTAAAAGTTATCTTGAAAGCCTGATTCAGAGTTCTGCTGATGCAATAATAGCCACTGATTTAAACAACATAGTGACTGCATGGAATAAAGGTGCAGAAAATATTTTTGGTTACACAAAGGAGGAAGTTATTGGAAAACCTTTGGCTGTTATCCCTGACTTCCTATATGAGATGGAAAAAATATATTTTGAAAGAGTTAAACAGGATGAGACATTAAAAGATATAGAAACAGTCATGATAACAAAGGAAAATAAAATTATAGAAGTAAGTCTTACCATGTCTCCGATAAAGAATTCAAGGGGAGAAATAGTAGGAGTCAGCAGAATAATAAGAGATATTACAGAAAAGAAAAAGCTTGAAAGGGATCTCA
Organism: Thermodesulfovibrio sp. 3462-1; assembly: GCF_040451425.1. NCBI lineage: Bacteria > Pseudomonadati > Nitrospirota > Thermodesulfovibrionia > Thermodesulfovibrionales > Thermodesulfovibrionaceae > Thermodesulfovibrio > Thermodesulfovibrio obliviosus. Next base: position 306,468 of record NZ_CP144374.1, on the reverse strand, counting down.
TCAGAAGAAATGAAGAGCTTACGAAAATTTTATTTATAAGTTCTGCTGTAAGAAGCACTTTAGAACTGAATAAACTTTTAAGAATGATACTTACAGTAATTACAATGGGTGAAGGACTCGGTTTTAATAGAGCAGTGCTATTTCTTGTTGATGAAGAAAGCAATACTCTCCGAGGAGTTATGGCAGTAGGTCCTTCAAGCTATGAAGAAGCCTGGCATATATGGTCAAGTATGTCAAGAGAAAAGAAAACTCTTTTTGAGGTTCTTGATGAATTAAGCACGAAAGAGTTTGAAGAGGATAGCTTTCTTGAAAGACTCTGTAAAAACATTTCAATTTCTTTAAATGACAACACACCAATTGTGAGAGCTATAAAAGAAAAAAAAGTTTTTAATATTAGAGATGCTCATAAAGAAGAAGCAGACCCTGTAATAATTCAACAACTTGGAAGCATTGCATATGCTGTTGTTCCTCTTATTTCTAAGGATAAAGCTATTGGAGCAGTATGGGTTGACAATCTTTATACAAGAAAACCAATTACCGAACAGGATATTAATTTTTTGAAAGGATTTGCGGATCAGGTTGCAGGTGCAATTGAAAATGCATGGATATTTGACAAGGTAGAGCAGGCAGAAAAAGAGCTTGAAATGATTTTTAACTCAATAACTGACCTTATCTATTACACTGATGAAACTTATACAATAAAAAAAGTAAACCGCTCATTTCTTGATGCAGTTGGATTAAAAGAAAATGAAGTAATTGGCAAAAAATGTTTTAAACTTATTCATAAGACTAATTATCCACTGGAAGAATGTCCTCATAGAAAAGCAATGGAAACTGGAATATCTCAGGTGGGAGAGCTTGAAGAAAACTATCTTGATGGTGTTTATCTTCTTTCAAGCTCTCCAATATTTGATAAAAATGGTAATCTTATAGGAACCATTAATGTGGCAAAAAATATAACAGAACTGAGAAACTTAAAAGAAAGAATCATATCAATGGAAAAGATGGCTGCACTTGGAGAAATGGCAGCAAAGGTTGCTCATGAAATAAGAAATCCTTTGCTTGCAATTGGCGGATTTGCTAAAAGACTTAATAAAGAGCTGAAGGATGGAAAATCACAGGAATATATAAAGATAATCATTGAAGAAGTAAAAAGGCTTGAAAGAATTCTTAATGAAATATTGAGCTTTGTAAAGCCTTACCCAATTGCAAAGGAATCTTTTGAAATTAAGCAGCTTGTGGATGATGTGGTCAATTTTGTTGAATCTACGCTGAAAGACAATAACAATGAATTTAAATTGATGATAAATAACAATTTTACAGTGCTCGGTAATTATGATAAATTGAAAGAAGTGCTTTTAAATCTGATTTCAAATGCCAATGAAGCAACAAAGGATGGATTGATAACTTTAAAAATACAGAAGGCAGATAAATTACCAGTAGAGGCAGATGCAGATAAGGAGTATTTCATAATTGAAGTTGAAGATACTGGTTGCGGCATAGAAAAGGCAAATTTAAAAAGGATTTTTGATCCCTTTTTTACAACAAAAACTACGGGCACAGGTCTTGGGCTTGCTATTTCAAAAAGAATTGTTGAAGAACATGGTGGTATAATTAAAGTAGAAAGCGAAGTCAATAAAGGAACAAAATTTAAAGTTTATTTGCCAATACATAAAGAACAAGGAGGAGATAATGAAAATTCTGGTAGTTGACGATGAAAAAAATATATTAATGCTTTACAAAGCTGAGCTTGAAGATGAAGGATATGAAGTTATTACAGCAAATTCTGGTCGTGAAGCAATTGAACTTTTTGAATCTGAAAAACCAGATATGGTAACTCTTGATATAATGATGCCTGATATTGATGGAATTCAGGTTTTAAGACAGCTTAAACAGAAAAATCCTAATATTCCTGTAATAATGCTAACTGCCTATGATTACAGAGATGATTTTTCAATATGGGCATCAGATGCCTATGTTGTCAAATCCTCTGATCTTGGTCCTTTAAAGGAGACAATTAAAGAAATTGCAGAAAAATTTGGAATAAAATGAAATATCTTGTAATATCCTTAATCTTTGTTTTAATATTTCCACTTATGGGATTCTCTGAAGTTAAAGAAGAAGTCTTAAAAAACGGACTTAAATTGATATTTATTGAAGATCATTCAGCGCCTCTGGCAACTTTTCAAGTGTGGTATAAAGTTGGAGCCATTGATGAGCCTGAAGGCAAGTCAGGAATAAGTCATCTTCTTGAGCACATGATGTTTAGAGGAAGCAAAAACTATCCTGGAAATGTTTTTTCAAAAATAATTCAGTCTCAAGGTGGCATTGACAATGCTTTTACAACAAAAGATTACACTGTTTATTTTCAAAAGCTTTCTCCTTCAAAGTTACAAACTTCAATTGATCTTGAATCTGACAGAATGGCAAATCTGCTCTTTAATTCTGAAGACTTTGAACTTGAAAAAAAGATTGTTCTTGAAGAAAGAAGACAGCGATATGAAGATGATCCTGAAAGTCTTATAATTGAAGAAGTTATCAGCCTGGCATTCAAAGAACATCCTTATCGTAAGCCTGTAATTGGCTGGACTGAAGATATTGAATCAATAACTCTTGAAGATTTAAAAAACTACTACAATAAATACTACTGTCCAGGTAATGCCTTTATAATTGTTGCAGGAGATATAAAAATTGATGAACTAAAGGAAAAAATCAGAGAAAAATTTGAAAAAATTCCTTCTTGTAAGCCTCCAAAAAAATTTTTCCATGAACCCAAACAATATGGACAAAAAAGAGTTATACTGAAAAGGCAGACACATCTTCCAGTGCTTGTTCTGAGCTATAAAGTTCCTGCTTATCCCGATAAAGACAGTCTCAGTCTTGAAATATTAAGTAGTATAATTGGAGAAGGAAAAAGTTCAAGACTTTACAGAACCCTTGTTACAGAAAAATCATTAGCAGTGGATGTCTCAAGTAGTAATTCACCATTAAGCAGAGACGGATTTTTATTTTTCATTTTGGCTTCTGTGAAAACTCCTGATAAAGTGGAAGAAGTTGAAAAAATTATAAAAGAAGAGATTGAAAAAATAAAAAGCGAACCCCCTACAGATACAGAGATTGAAAAAGCAAAAAATCAAATTGAGGCTTCCTTTCTTTTCAGTCAGGATTCTGTTTTCGGGCATGCCCTTTATCTTGGTAAGTTTGAAGTTCTTGGAAATTGGAGACTCATTGAAAAATATAAGGAAGATATAATGAAAGTCACAGCAAAGGATGTTCAGGAAGTAGCAAAAAAGTATTTTAACTTTGACAATCTCACTGTAGGAGTGCTTCTACCAGAATGAAAAATTTTTTAATAATTTTTTTTATCATTTTTATTTTATATCTAAACTCTACTCAAGGAGCTACCCGTATGGATTTTAAAACCTTTAAACTTGAAAACGGAGCAAAAATTAAATATCTTTACAGGGATAGCATTCCCATTGTTTATGTATCTGTTTTAATTCCAGCATCTGCACTGGATGAGTCTAAGCCTTCAGTTGCCTATCTCACAGCACACTTACTTACTCATGGCACAAAAACAATGACTGTACGGCAGATTGAAGACAAAATTGATTTCCTGGCAATCTCCATTGATAAAAAAATCACCCACGACTATACAATGCTCACTCTTGCAACAACAAAAAGGCATTTAAAAGAAGCTTTAAATTTATTTTTTGATGTCCTGATGAATCCTGTATTTCCTGAAGAGGAGCTAAAAAAAGAACTTACCAGAGTAGAGAAATCATTAAAGCAGATGGAAGAAGACCCTTCCTACATAGCCTACAAAACTTTTATTAACCAGCTTTTTAATAAACATCCATATGGAAGACCAGTGGAAGGTGAACCTGAACAGCTCAAAAACATTACAAGACAGGATTTAATGAATTTTTATGAAAAGTTTTATAATCCACAGGGAATGATTTTTTCAGTTGTTGGAGATATAGAGGAAGAAGAATTAAAAAAGCTTATTGAACCCATTGGTCGATGGCAAAATGGGCACTACTACAGCAGGCAGTTAAATCCACCCATCTTTATAAAAAGAAAAGAGCCAGTAAAAATTTTTATAAAAAGACCAGATTTAACTCAATCAACGATAATTCTTGGATTTGAAGGAATTTCAAGAAATGATCCTGATTTCTATGCCTTAAGCGTGATGAACTACATTGTTGGAGGAGGAGGTCTCACATCAAGGCTTGCAAAACAAATAAGAGAAAACCGTGGACTTGCTTATTCAGTGTATAGCACTTTTTCGCCTTATTTAATGCCAGGAGCTTTTTATGTAGAGGTAAAGACAAAATCTGAAAATACTCAGAATGTTATAAAATTAATTGTTGAAGAACTTAAAAAAATGAAGGAAAAAGAAGTGACCACAGAAGAACTCAAAGAGGCAAAAGCTTTTCTTACTGGAAGTTTTCCATTAAGAATTGACACAATGAAAAAAATCAGTGAATTTCTACCTGTTATTGATTTTTATGGCCTCGGAGATGATTACATATCAAAATATCCAGAATATATTGAAAAAGTAACAAAACAAGACATAAAAACAGTAGCAGAAAAGATTCTTAATACACAGGCATATATTGTTGTAATTGTAGGAAAAGACTTATAAAATTTATATATCCTCCAACTTATCTGAGCCTGTCTTTTTATCATTCCGAGCCTCATCACTGAGCGAGAGGAATCTTTCTTTTTTTTGCCTTACTCCACCACTCAACTAAAAAGACAAGAAAAATTCCTGCAAAAAGTGATGTTATGGCAGCCACAGCAATAATCAACATCCTTTTAGGCTTCACAGGAACATCTGAGGAATAAGGATTTTCTACAATATAAAGAAGGAAATTTTTACTTTTATCAGTCTTTACCTTCTGTGAAGTCAGAATTTCTGAATAGGTAAGAGAGACTTTGTCAAGCTCTGTCCTGAACTCCTCAATAGCAGTCTTCAAAATCTCTTCTGCAAGCTTTCTTTCCCTTTGATCTGATGTAAGAACAATGCTTCCTGTTTTCTTATCTATATCAGTTTTGAAATATTTCTTATCTATATCAGTTTTGAAATATAATAAATCAACGTCTGAACCAAAAGTTTGTCTAACTTTATCTCTCACCTTTTTCTGAAACTCAGCGCTGTTCAGTATTGACAAACTCAGATTATTTACCTCTGGATGCCTACCCTGTTGAAGAGGAATTATAAACTCACCATCCTTTACCAATTGATTTGCTTTAAGACTTTCAATCATTGTCTGAGTCGAAAAAAAATCCACCCACAGCATTGCTCTTGCCTGATATATATTCGGCATAAGAAAACTAACTACAGTTGCGATAAAAACACCGAGAACAAACACCCCAGCAACATATTTTATCCGTTTTTTAAAAATAAGAATTAATTCATAAAGGTCAATCTCATCTTCAAATGAAGTCTCCTTTTTAAATTCCTTTTCCATTTACACCTCCTGGTTATTTACAAAGCCCAATATATAAAATCTTTATCTTGCTTAAACTCTTCAAAGCAAGATTTTATTTTATTACTTACATTTATAATTTTACTTACATCTATAAATAAATAGGGAGCTTTTATAATTTTTTTAAAAACTTCTTTCGAGAATTTTATAAATTCATTATGTTTCACAGATACGATTACACAATCGTAAGGTGCATATTCTTCAATATCTCTAATGAGTTCTATTCCATACTCTTTCTTAACTTCTTCCTGATATGCTATAGGGTCATAAACAAACACTTTAAGCCCAAGCTCTTTTAATTCCTTTACCAAATCATAGGATTTGGAATTTCTTATATCTGGAACATTCTCCTTAAAGGTTATTCCCATAACTAAAACTTTTGCATTTGCAATAGTCTTTTCAGCTTTAATCATAAGCTTTAAAGTTTTATAAGCTATGTATGATGGTATAGACTCATTTATATTTCTTCCGGCAAGTATCAACTCAGGAACATGTCCTATTTCCATAGACTTATAAGCTAAATAATATGGATCCACCGGTATGCAGTGACCTCCGACAAGTCCAGGTTCGAACCTTAAAAAGTTCCACTTTGTGTAAGCTGCTTTTAAAACTTCCCTTGTATCTATTCCCATTTTGTCAAAAATAATCGCAAGCTCATTCATCAATGCTATATTTATGTCCCTTTGAGTATTTTCTATTACTTTAGCAGCTTCTGCCACCTTTATACTCGGAGCTTTATATATACCTGCGCTAATTACAGAACCGTAAACTTCTGCTATTCTCTCAAGTGAGTACTCAGTATCACCTGCAACAACCTTAACAATTTTTTCAATGGTATGCTCTTTATCTCCAGGGTTTACCCTTTCAGGAGAATAACCTACCAAAAAGTCTCTCTTCCACTTAAGCCCACTTTCTTTTTCAAGAATGGGCACACATATCTCCTCTGTTGCTCCTGGATATACCGTTGATTCGTAAACTACTATAGCTCCTTTCTTTAAATTTCTACCTACAATCCTTGAAGCATCTCTTAGATACGAAAAGTCAGGATTTTTAACTTTATCCACAGGTGTAGGAACGGCAACTATTATAAAGTCACACTCCGATATTTTCTTCTCATTGTTTGTAAATTCAAGGTTAGAGTTCTTTAGAGTTTCAGGTAAAACCTCTTTGGTTGAATCTATACCTTTTTTCAGCTCTTTAATCCTCTGTTTGTTTTTGTCATATCCTATAACCTTATACTTTGTAGCTAATAAACATGCCAAAGGCAGCCCCACATAACCGAGTCCCACTACGCATATTTTTTCAACCATTTCTCATCCTCTTATTGAGAGTTATTTCAATCAAATCCAACCCAATTATAACACAAAAAAATTGCCAAAATTAAGTTTGGCCTTCTCACCACTGATAATCCTTAGTAATGCATCTTTCTCTTTCTGGCATTGTTGCTCTTTAGAGGAATTTCCTCATCGTTACATAATCGGTAAAGGCGAATTGCCCCACTATAAAAGCTTTCTTTCCCATTCATAGGCGGTTTTTATTATGTAGTGAAGATCATCGTATCGGGGTTGCCATCCAAGCGAGTTTTTCAGTTTTGTGCTTTCTGCTACAAGTTCTGGTGGGTCTCCATCCCGACGACCTGTTTCTATTACTTTAAAATCAACACCCGTTACCTTTTTGGTTGCTTCAACAACCTCTCTTACAGAGTATCCATGCCCATATCCACAATTAAAAATATCGCTTTTACCACCCTGAAGCAAATAATCAAGCACAAGTATATGAGCGTCTGCAAGATCATCTACATGGATGTAGTCTCTTATACATGTGCTATCCTCTGTGGGATAGTCAGTTCCATATATTTCAAGATAAGGTCTTTTGCCAAGTGCGGTTTTTACTGCAACAGTTATGAGATGTGTGGCATCTTTTCTTCTCTGCCCCAATCTGTCAGAACCATCAGCACCTGCTACATTAAAATAACGGAGAGATACATATCGGAAATCACTTGTCTGAGCCACTTCATGTAGCATCCTCTCCACCATTGCCTTTGAATGTCCATAAGGGTTTATAGGATTAATTGGCGCATCTTCATTTACAGGGCATTTTTCAGGTATACCATATACTGCTGCTGCTGATGAAAATATAAAGTTTTTCACACCATGCTCAAGACATGCCTCCACGAGATTAAGAGTGTTGCAGAAATTGTTTCTGTAATATTTCACTGGCTCTTTTACTGATTCTGGCACAACTATGGAGGCTGCAAAATGCATTACTGCATCGGGTTTGTATTCTTTGATTGTCTGCTTCAGAGTTTGTCTATCTGATAAATCTGCAACAATAAGCTTTCCATAAAGCACGGCTTCACGATGTCCAAAGGAAAGGTTGTCATAGGTGAGCACACTGTATCCCCTTTCACCAAGCATTTTAACAACATGGCTTCCAATATAACCTGCTCCCCCTGTGACAAAAACCTTAATTTTAGAGTTCATCTTTATTGCTCCTTAAAAGAGGAATTTCCTCTTTATCGACCGGAATGTCAAAAAAAATCAGTATTCCAAACATGCTTAGCAGATAAGACATTTCTTCCTTTTTCATTATCTTTTATTGTTACCTGAGGATCACATAGAAAAATTTTTATTCCCCATATTTGTATTTCATGTCAAAGTAGTAGCTGTAGTAGAAATTTATTTCAGGATGAGATTTTCTTAAATATTCCTCCACTTTGGGCTGTATGGAATAACTTACTATAAATCCATTAACATCACTTCTAAGATATTGTCTAACCCTTTCAATTATTTTAATAAATTTTTCAATGTCCTTTTTGCCTAACTGTGCTTTACATTCACCTATAAGATAAACCCTTTGACCATCTCTTTCACCTTCCACATAGATGTTCAGTTCGTCGTAATTTCCATCAGGATAAACAATATTTTTTCTACCAAAGTCTTTTACTTTAATCCCATATTCTGTTTCAGCAAATTTCTTTATAAATGGAAATATCCTGTCCTCAAGACCATATCCTACTGTATCTGTGAGATTTCCAAGTATTTTTCTTGTTTCTCTATGATCTGAAGCAAGTCTTCTCAGTTCCTCCTCAGTACGCTTCTGTGCCTCTGCAAGCTCCTCTACCCTCTGTTCAGTACGCTTCTGTGCCTCTGCAAGCTCCTCTACCCTCTGTTCAGTACGCTTCTGTGCCTCTGCAAGCTCCTCTACCCTCTGTTCAGTACGCTTCTGTGCCTCTGCAAGCTCCTCTACTATTTTTGTGAGCTTCTTGAAATCAACCTTTAATTCTAAAAAATCCTCTCTTTTGACCATCTCACCGATGGTCTTGTCAAGACTTTTCAATATTTTGATAAGACTTGACCTGATGGCAGGCTCAAGTTTTTCTAACTCTTCAATAATTTCTATACTGAAAAGCATACTATAATATAACAATTTTAGTAAATGTTATCAACAATTTAGGCTCATGCTTTTTTCAATGCTCCGCATCCTCAGTTACATCAGCACAAAAGCAAATGTAACCGAGTAGAATAAAATTATACTACTGCTTTTTCAGAAGCTCTATCTTAATACTTACTGTCTTCTGAAGTATATGTTTTTTACACTATTTAAAGACCTTTTAAATGCCGAAGGCGGGATTTGAACCCGCACGGCGTTGCCACCACCAGATCCTGAATCTGGCGCGTCTGCCAGTTCCGCCACTTCGGCTCAGTATTTTAATTTTACCTTTATCAGGACATTCTTCGCAAGTTTACCTTAAGGAGTTGAAATTGCCGACAGGAAACTTACTTTCGCTTCCGCTTAGTTAAGAACTTTTCCCAAAAAAATTCTAAATTCGCTCAAGACAATAATTTCCTAATGGCAGTTTTAAGAAGAATTTTTAAGTTGATAAACTTAAAATTTTTTTGTTATAATTTGGTAGCATTCTTAATAATTAGCTGCTACTAAGATTTTTCTTAGGAGGTGGCTAATGAAGAATGCTGGCTGGTCTTTTTCTTCCAAATTTCTTTATTTTTCAATCATTTCTGGATACATTTTTTATATATTTCATTTAAATTTTTTTGAAGCAATTGTAAATTGTATTTCTCTCTGTCTTTTTTCATTAGAGCTTCTTGTTATTTTTGATACAACAAAAAAACACAGATTGAGGAAAACAGATTTTATTGAACTGCCTGCTGATTATAAACCTTTTGTTTCCATTTTTGTTCCCATATGTAAAGAACCAGCAGAGGTTGTAACACCGGCATTAATTTCTTTAAGCGAGCTTGATTATGAAAACTACGAAGTATATGCCTTAGTAAACAATACTCCTTATGATAAAGAGGTGAGGAGTATTGAAAAAATTTGCCAAAGTCTTGGTGAAAAAGTAAAATTTTTTTACATTCCACAAATTGAAGGATTTAAGGCAGGAGTGTTAAATTATGCCTTAAATTTAACTTCACCTAAAACCGAAATAGTCGCAGTTGTAGATTCTGATTATATAGTAGAAAAGGATTTTCTTAAAAAAACAGTGGGATACTTTAAAGACCCTGAAATAGCAGTTGTTCAACTTCCGCAGAATTATTTTTTGAATGACACTGCTGTATCAAAAGGAATGTATTATGCCTACAGATACTTTTTCAGCACAGTAATGAATACTTGCAATGAGTACAATGCTGCTTCCTTTATGGGAACAATGGGACTTATAAGAAAAAGCGTTCTTGAAAGTATAGGAGGATTTTCTAAGGAGGTTATAACAGAGGACAGTGAAATTGGAATTAGAATTCACGAGCTTGGTTATAAAACAGTTTATATTGACCATTCAAAAGGTAAAGGACTTATGCCATATAGCTATGCAGCCTACAAAAAACAAAGGGCAAGATGGGTATTTGGAAACATGCAGACAATAATAAAAAATCTTAGATTTTTCATCTTCAGTAGACTTAATTTTATGCAAAAACTTTGTTATTTAGCTCAAAATACAATATGGTTTAACAATCTATTTATACCATTCTGGATTATGCTCTTAAGTTGTTTTGAGTTTGTTTCTTTCAGTTTTGCTTTTGTAGTTCCCTATTTAGCATTCCTGTCAAGCAGAGCTCTTGGTTTGTTTTTTGCAATGCCAGTTAATACAGCTGTAGGGTTGAAAGAACGTCTGTATGCGTTTATCTCTTTTCTTTCTTTAACCTTGCCAATGGCAACAGAATGGATAAAATGTCTAATCTATCCTAAAAAAGAATTCTGGAGAACCCCTAAATTTAAGGAAAATTTTGGAATATTTAGATATCTCAGAGAAGGTTTGTCAGAAATTTTAATATTAATTTTTAGTGGATTAGCTTTCAGTGTGGGAATTTTAAAAAATCAATTTGTTTTGGCTACCGGAGCTTTTGTCAATGGTTTAATTTATTCTTCAGCAATATGGCAATTATATGGATTTTTCAAACTCTCAAGGAGTGAAAAAAATGAAAATTGGATTAATTTCACCACTTTGGAAAAAACTGCCTCCTGAAAAATATGGAGGCACAGAACTTGTGGTTTATGACCTTGCTTGTGCATTGACTGAAAAAGGGCATGAAGTAACTGTTTTTGCCTCTGGAGACTCAAACCTTCCATGTAAATTAGTTCCAATTGTAGAGAGAAATCTCTATGACATACTTGGAAAATTTAAATGGGATTTTTATGACTACGATATTTTACAAACAGAAATAGTTGGTAAAATGAGTAATGATTTTGATATTCTTCATAATCATAATGGATTTATCCCTCTCAGCATTACTCCTTTAGTGAAAACTCCTGTGGTAACAACAATTCACAGCTCTTTACCTCCAGAGCCTGCAGTGCTCAGGGAAGCCTTTAAAGATAGATTTTATGTCTCAATAAGTAATGCTCAAAGAGAGCTTGCTCCAGAGCTTAATTGGATAGCAACAGTTTATCATGGAATAGATGTAAAAAAATATCCCTTTTCAGACAAAAAAGGAGAGTATTTACTGTTTCTTGGAACTTTTTCTCCTTACAAAGGTCCTGACATAGCTATTGAAATAAGTAAAAAAAGTGGAATTCCAATTATTCTTGCAGGTGAAATAAGAAAAGAATTTGAAGACTTTTATAAAGAAAAAATTCTTTCTGAGCAGGATGGAAAGCAAATTAAAGTATTTGGAGAACTTACTTTTTCCGAAAAGGCAGAGCTTTTAAAAAATGCTCTGGCTCTTATTTTACCAGTTAGATGGAAAGAAGCCTTTGGACTTGTAATGATTGAAGCAATGGCTTGTGGAACTCCTGTTATTGCCCCAAGAAGAGCATCTGTTCCTGAAATAGTGATTGATGGAGTTACAGGCTTTATTGTTTCAGTTGAAAACATGATTGATGGAATGGTTAAAAAAATTGAAGAAATTAAAAATATAAATCCTCTAAATTGCAGGCTTCATGTTGAAAAAAATTTCACTGCAGAAAAAATGGTAAAGGAATACTTAAAAGTTTATGAAAAAATTCTACAGATTCACAAACCTTTTTCTTTATTAGAAAAAATATGGTAAGCCAGTTCCTGTTCAGACTTCATCAGTTTTAAAAATTGTTCAAGGGTTCAAAAAAATTGTTCAAGATTGTTAAAATGTTCAAGGGTTCAATCGGCAATCTGAGGACAAACCAGGTTTTTGTCAACTTTTCAAAAAAATTGATATAATCAAATCAATTACTCTTTTCGGAGGTTTAATTATGGTTATCTTAGGAGTAAATGTTGATCATGTTGCCACTGTTAGGCAAGCACGAAAAACCTTTGAGCCTGATCCTGCAATGGCTGCAACACTGGCAATACTTGGCGGAGCTGATGGGATAACAGTTCATCTAAGAGAAGACCGCAGACACATTCAGGACAGGGATTTAAAAATTCTTAGAGAAGTTGTCCCATGCGAGCTTAATCTTGAGATGGCTGCCACAGAAGAAATGATAAATATTGCTCTTAATGTTAAACCTGATATGGTAACCCTCGTTCCAGAAAAAAGGCAGGAACTTACAACAGAAGGTGGCTTAAATGTTATTGAACTTAAAGATTCTCTTAAGGAAGCTATAAAAAAAATTAAAGATGGAGGAATTCCTGTAAGTCTTTTTATAAATCCTGACAGAGCCTCTATTGAATGCTCAAAAGAAATCGGAGCAGACATGGTTGAGATTCATACAGGATATTATTCTGAAACAAGACGACAGAGTCAGCTTAAAGAACTTGAAAGAATTAAAGATGCAGTTGCATATTCATTGAATCTTGGACTTAAGACAAATGCAGGGCATGGATTAAATTACTACAATGTAAAACCAGTTGCTGCAATAAAAGGATTAAGAGGACTTTACATTGGCCACAGCATAATTGCAAGGGCTGTTCTGGTTGGAATTGAAGAAGCTGTCAGAGAGATGAAAAATCTTATTAAAGAGGCATGTATGAATGTTTAATGTGGATGTAACCTATCAAACACTCTCACAATATCTAAATGAGATTAAAGAACTTATTCAAGAAATCTCTGATTATCAATGGATTGTTGCTGAAATAGCAAAAATAGATTCTGATAAAAATGGGCATTACTGGATTGAGCTTGTTGAAAAAAAAGACAATGAAATTGTTGCAAAATGCGATGCTGTAGTATGGAGCAGAAATGTAGAAACTGTTCATAACTTTTATCTAAAAACCGGTATGGAGCTTCAGAAGGGAATAAAAATTCTTTTTCTTGGCAAAGCAACTTTTCATGAAAAATATGGTTTTAAAATAAGTATTTATCAGATTGATCCCTCTTTCAGCCTCGGAGAAATGGCTTTAAAAAAGAAAGAAACAATAGAAAGACTTACCCGAGAAGGCTTCATTGACAGAAATAAGCTTATTGAGATCCCTGTTATAATTCAGAGAATTGCAATTGTCTCCAGTGAATCTGCAGCTGGATATGAGGACTTTTTAAAAATTTTAAAGGGAAACAAATATGGCTTTAAGTTTTATACAAAACTTTTTGATGCTTTTGTTCAGGGAGACTCTGCCGTTGCCTCTTTAATGGCTGCATTTCAAAGATGTGCTTTTGAAGCTAAGAATTTTGATGCTGTAGTTTTAATTCGTGGTGGTGGCTCTGTTGCTGATTTAGCAATTTTCAATGATTATGAACTTGCAAAAACAATGGCTTTAATGCCGGTCCCTGTATTTACAGGAATAGGTCATACAAGAGATGAAACTGTAGCAGACCGTGTTGCATCAATGTCTTTTAAAACTCCATCTGAGGTTGCTAAATTCATACTTGACAGAGCAGTTGATTTTGACTCAAGGCTTGATACTCTGAGACAGAGAATTATTCACAGAGCTGAGAATTTTCTAAGTGTTGAGATTTCAAAAAATCAAAGCATTGAGGAAAGATTCAAGCTAGCTGTGAAAAACTCAAGAGAAAAAATTTTACAGAAAATGAATCTAATCGTAAGTGAAGTGCATAATAATGTTTTAAAAAGGGTTCACAGTGAAAGAGAATTTCTTTTCAAAGTTAAACAGCAGCTTTATAAAAAAACAAATCTAATACTGACAGCGCAGGAAGTGGAGCTCACAAACATTAACAATAAAGTAAAAATGAAAATTAACGAAAACATGGCGAAACAGAATTTCAGAATAAGCTCTTACAAAGACAGCCTTTTTACAAAGCTGAAAAACACGCTTTCATTGAAAAATATTCAAATAGAAAGAGTTAATGAGAAACTTCGTCTTCTTAGCCCTGAAAATATCTTAAAAAGAGGCTACAGTATTACTTATTTAAATGGAAAAGTTTTGAAGAATTCCGGGGAAGTCCCTCTCAGGGCTAATATTCAGATTCAGCTTTACAAAGGAAAGATTTCAGCAACTGTAACCAATAAGGAGGAAAACAATGGAGAACTTAAGTTATTCTAAGGCAATGAAAGAGATTGAAGAAATTCTTAAGTTTATAGAATCACAGGAAGTTGATGTTGATGTGCTTGTTGAAAAAGTAAAAAGAGCAACAGAGCTTATTCGTTTTTGCAAGGGCAAATTAAAAACTGCAGAGGAAGAACTTCATAAAACCCTAATTGAGCTTGAACAGCCAGATTCTACAGAGAGCGAACCCTTTTAAATGACTTCATGGAAAGAAAATATCTATTTTGTCTTAGTTGAGCCAAAGGAATCAGGAAACATTGGCTCTTCTGCAAGAGCAATAAAAAACATGGGTTTCAAAAATCTTATCCTTATAAATCCTGCACCCCTAACAGATGAAGCTTACTGGATGGCATGGGCAAGCAAAGATATTCTTGAAAAAGCTGAAGTTTATAAAGAACTTGACAATGCTCTCAAAGACAAAGCAGTCGTAGTTGGAACAACTCGCAGAAGAGGCTCAAAAAGAGGTGCAATTCTGGATGTAAGAGATGGAGTAAAAAGAATTTATGAAATATCTCAGGACAACAGAGTTGCCATACTGTTTGGACGGGAAGATAAAGGACTTTTTAATAAAGAAGTTGAAAAGTGCGGATATCTCATGACAATTCCTACATCAGAGCTTCAGCCATCTTTAAATCTTGCTCAAGCAGTATTGATTGTTGCTTATGAGCTTATGCGATGCGAAGAAATAAAAGATTTTCATATGCAACGTCAGTTTTATGTTGACCAGCAGGAGTTAAATAAATTTTATGAAAGATTTTTTAGTGTTTTAAAAAAAATCGGTTATATACCTGATAATCCTGATCTTGAAAAAAGAATAATCAACAATTTCAGGCATCTTTTTGGAAGAACAGCTCTTACATTCTGGGAGTTGAGACTTCTTCATGGAATCTGCACCCATATAGAGGAAAAACTTAAAGATTAAGTTGAATTCTATCAAATTATTTGATATAATTTCCAGAAAATGGAGATTAAAAATCTGATTCCATATACTGAAAGCATTCCTGCGCCTGCGCAGATTTTGATTCTGTTTGAACAGTTTTTTTTCATGATTCATATCGTGCTTGTAAATTCTATTATTGGATTGAGTTTAATAATCATTTATAAAAATTTATCTGCTACAGGTGAAACTCTGGAGATAAAAAAACTAATTGCACAAAAAATTCCCATTCTTTTTGCTATTGCGATAAATATGGCTATCCCTGCTCTTTTGTTCATTCAGGTTGTTTTTGGGCATTTTTTCTACACCAGTTCTGTGCTTCTTGGAACTTTCTGGATATTGATTATTCCATCGCTTATAGTTGCCTACTATGCATCCTATTTCTACTACAGGAAAGTTGAAGCCTCTACTTTGGCAAACCTGTCTCTTTTAATTGTGATTTTTATACTGCTTTACATTGCCTTTATTCTGGTTAACAATCTCACACTCATGGAAGAGCCTCAAAAATGGCCTCAATACTTTGAAAAAAGAGACGGAACAATTCTACTGTGGAAAGAAATAACCATATATCCAAGATATTTCCACTTTATTGTTGCTTCTTTAGCTGTGGGAGGTATTTTTTATGCTGTTTATAATAAACTTACAAAAAGTACGGATAAAAAAATACAAAGTATGAAAATTAAAGAAGGATTGAAAATATTCAGTTATGCCACAGTGGTTCAAATGTTTATTGGAATTTTATTCCTTTTAACTCTTCCAAAAAAAGTCATGCTTCAATTTATGGGTGGTGATTTTTTAGCCACTTTAGTGTTTATCTCAGGAATAGTCTTTGCTACAGCTGCAATGATTTCAGGATTTAAAGAAAAGTTGAACTTTACCCTGGTTTTTCTTACTCTTACTATTCTTGCTATGATTATAAATCGCTACAACCTAAGGATTTTTCAGCTTGGTGATTATTTCAAGATTTCTGAGCTAAAGATTAATCCTCAGTGGGATGTTTTTGTTATCTTTCTTCTGATTTTATTTGCAGGCGTTGGAGTTATTATTTACATGCTTAAACTTGCCTTTTTCAAAGAGGCAAAAAAATGAATTATCCTGTTTGGCAATTATATTATCTCAATTCAGGAACTTTAATTGCAGTAATTGCTGTTCTTCACGTCTTTGTCGCACATTTTGCAGTAGGCGGTGGAATATTTTTATGGCTTACAGATTTAAAAAGTGTACGGGAAAAAAATTACGAACTTAGACAGTATGTACGTAAACATATCTGGTTTTTCCTGCTTCTTACAATGGTTTTTGGTGGAGTAACAGGTGTTGGAATATGGTTTATTATTGCTCTTTCAAGTCCCTGGGCAACTTCTGTGCTAATTCATACTTTTGTATTTGCCTGGGCAATTGAGTGGGTTTTCTTCCTCGTTGAAATCGTCTCATTGCTTATTTATCACTACAAATTCGAAACACTTTCTGATAAAAATCGCCTGAGAATTGCTTTTATTTACGCAGCTGCAGCGTGGTTAAGTCTTTTCATAATTAATGGAATTATAACTTTTATGCTCACTCCTGGAGAGTGGCTCCGAAGTTATAACTTCTGGGATGGATTTTTCAATCCCACAAATCTTCCAGGTGTTGTTTTCAGAACTGCAGTATGCATTATGTTCGCAGGTCTTTTCGGATTTATTACAGCAGTATCTATGCCCCAGAGTGATTTTAGAGATAAACTTCTAAGATATTGTGCAAAATGGCTTTATATGCCTCTTGCCTTCCTGATAATTTCAGGATTCTGGTATTTTTATGCAATTCCAGAAAATGCAAGATTGACCAATTTCTGGCTTAATAGACAGACCGCCAACGCAGTCAATGTCTTTATAGTCTCGTCAGTTCTGATTTATCTTCTAACACTCATTTTCATAATGAAAACTTCAAGAAAGCTTCAGCAGATTGCAGTGTTTATACTTGTTTTAATTGGTCTCGCATGGATTGGTGGTTTTGAATATATAAGAGAGTATGCAAGAAAGCCATATGTTATTTATGGATACATGTATTCACCTTCTGTCTTGGTTACAGATGAGGAAAGGCTTAATAAAGAAGGATTTCTCAAATATGCAAAATGGAGTCCTATTAAAGAAGTGACAGAAAAAAACAAACTCCTTGCAGGTAAAGAACTATTTAATCTTCAATGTTTAAGCTGCCACACAATCAGAGGGGTTAAAAATGATATTGTTGAAAAAACAAAGGGACTTACAAAGCTTGGAATACTATCTCAGATTTATGGTCAGGGTAAAGTTCGCGATTACATGCCCAAGTTTATTGGAACGGAAAAGGAGATGGAGGCTCTTGCAGAGTTTATAGCAAGCCTTCATGACAAAAGAGAAAACAAAAAGACAGATTTTAAACCAATACAGGAGGAAGTCTCCATTCCATCCTTCAATTCCCAGAAGGATGAATATGTCCTTCTTGCTTGGAGCACGCTCGGTGAGAAATGCATAACTGATTCAGACAAATGGTTTTCATTCCTATATCCGGGAAGTTCCTTCCAGGCAGTGCTTATAAAAAGAGGTTTAAAGCCAGAAATTGTCTCAGAAAACATAGAAATTCATTATGAAGTCCAGAAAGGATATGAGAATCCATCCAGACATAGTGAGTTCTGGAAGTATTCTGAGTCTTTGAAAGGCAAAAAACTGGCTGAAAATACAGGAGTTACCGGTAAAGGTCTTAGTGGAGTATTTGATTATGATAAGGAAAGAAATATATTCTCGGCTGAGGGGATTCCTGTCTTACCTTATAGAGATGACGGAAAATTTAATCCTTATCCAGTTTTTAAAGCAAAGGCAATACATAAATCTACAGGCAGGATTTTACAGACCACAAAATTTGTTGCTCCTGTTTCAACGGAACTCAGATGCTTTGAGTGTCACAGTGGTGCTCCAAGATGGAATGGCATTTCAGGTATATCTGATAATACTGCTAAGAACATCCTGAGAGTTCATGACAGAAATAATGGGACAAAGCTTCTTGAAAATGCTCTTAAAGGAAAGCCTGTTATGTGTCAGAAATGTCATGAGGATTTTATTGTTAAATCAAAGGGAATAAAGAGGCACAACAGTTTTTCAGCCTCCATGCATGGATGGCATGCCAACTATATACCATGGAAAGATGAAAGAGCCTGTAACTTATGCCATCCCAATGATGCAAAAGGTAACACAAGATGTAACAGAGACATCCATGCAAAGATCGGAATTGGTTGCACCAGGTGTCATGGAAGACTTGATGAGCATGCTTCTGCAGTTTTATTGTCTCAGGAAGGTACAACAACTGCTCAGCTTCTTCTTAGAAATCTAAAGCCTGAAACACCAATCTCAGAGATAAAACCAAGAGCGCCCTGGATACAGGAGCCTGATTGCCTTAGTTGTCATGTGGGATTTCAGAAACCTGCTAATAATGTTAGAGCATTCAATAAATGGACAACCGACACTGCAGGTCTTTACAGAAACAGAAAAGAAAACACTGAAAAAATTCCCTGCATAGCCTGTCACAGCTCTCCCCATGCAATTTATCCTGCATTCAATGAGTTTGGAAAAAATAGAGACAATATTCAGCCCATGCAATATCAGGGAACGCCTCTTCCAATCTCATCAGAGATGAAGTGCGAGGTATGCCATAAGGTGAAAATGCAGGGCTCTCCTCACCATGCAAATATGCTGAGAGCTTTCAGAAATAAAAAAGCTTTACAGTAGGTGATAATTTTGATAAAATAAGATAGCATTTTTCTGTAATCCCGAGCATTAGCGAGGGGTATACTGCATTATAAATATAGAGCTAAATTTTTTTTCAATTTTGCTCTGTCTAAAAAATTATTAAAGGAGGAGCAAATATGCCAGCATTAAACAAAGAAGTCGACATTGTAAGAGGAGATATTATTTACGATGATGGAATCCATAAATTTATCTGGCTTGGCTGGGAAGAAAATGAAGAAGAAGGATTAGTTCAGGTAAATCAGTATCTTATTGAAAATAAAAATGTAGGTGTAATTCTTGACCCGGGTGGTGTTCATGTTTTTCCAAGAGTTGTTGCAAATGTATCAAGGTATGTTGACCTTGAAAGAATTCAACATCTTTTCTTTTCCCATCAGGACCCTGATGTCTCCTCTGGTGTGGCATTATGGCTCAGCGTAACATCTGCTAAAGTTTATATTTCTAAGTGGTGGGTTAGGTTTCTTCCTCATTATGGGATATTTGATATGACAAGAATTGTCCCATTGGAGGAAGGCGGGGGAAGTATTCAACTTCCTTCAGGCGATTATCTTGAGATAATTCCTGCTCATTTCTTACACTCTGTAGCCAATTTTCATGTTTATGATCCCCGTTCAAAAACTTTATTTACAGGAGATCTTGGAGCAGCGATATTCCCAAAAGGACAGAGATATCCATATGTTGAAGACTTTGACAGTCATTTAAAGCTCATGGAGGGATTTCATCGGAGATATCTTGCATCAAACAGTGTGATAAGAAAATATCTTGAAAAAATAAATAAACTCAATATTGAAAGAATAGCGCCACAGCATGGAGCAATAATTTACAAGAAAGAACACATTCAGAAATTTTTTAACTGGCTTAGTAATTTAAAATGCGGAGTTGATATAGCTGAGGAGTTTTACAGATAAGGAGGAATAAAATGTTTTTAAGAAAAAAGAAAAATACAAATCTTACAAAAAAAGACATTGATACCAATCTTTCACTTATTAGAACTTTATCCTCAGGTATTATAAAATCAAATATTGTTGGCTCAACAATTTCAAATACAATGGGATTGATTGATTCCAATTTCTCAAGAATAAAGGATGAAGTCTCCTCAATTGCCACTGCTATGGAAGAAATTGATACCACCATAAGGGACATGTCACAAAGTGTAGCCTCTATAAATGAAGAAGTTCAGACACTTGTTAAGCAAAATGAAGCAATGGATGAAGAACTTGAAAAAAGAGTCAAGGATATTGAATCCCACAATGAAAAGATAATTGAAGTTGTCACAAACATAAAAGAACTTGGAGAAGCAACAAAAAACATTGGCAACATTGTTACTTCTATTTCAGATGTAGCTGAGCAGACAAATCTTCTTGCCCTCAATGCCTCAATTGAAGCAGCAAGAGTTGGAGAGGCTGGAAGAGGCTTTGCAGTGGTAGCAGATGAAATAAGAAAACTTGCTCAGAAAACAGATACTTTAACAAAAGACATTAGTAAAATACTTGGGAATCTTAGTGAAAGAGTAATAACTGCAGTCAAAGAGGTAGAAAAAATCAAATACCTTTTCAGAGAAGTAGAAGAGGAAATGAGAACAATAAGAGCGTCTTTTGAAAAAACAAAGGATATGTCAGACACAGTTGGTGATGCAGTAAATACTTTATCAACAGCAATAGAAGAGCAAAGTCAGGTTTTAACCGATGTTTCAAAGAGAATCACAAATACTGCATCTATGCTCAATGAAACATATAAAGTTTTCGCTACTGTTGTGAAAGTTAATGATGAAATCTCTAAATTAACGAAGTTTTAATTTTATGTTGCCGAAAATTTTAAATTTTGCCTTTTGTCCTCACTGTTTGGAAAAAGATATTGAAGAATGGAAAAGCATAATCTCTTACATATCTTCAATTTTAGAGAGACAAATAAATATTGTTACTTTTGAAGACTTTATAGAAGAGGAAAAAAAACTTCAAGAATTTGATTATCATTTTGTCTATGCGAATCCTGATTCTACAATAAAACTTATCCAGAAAGGATACATCCTTCTTGGCAAATTAAAAAACGAGAACCATTCTATTTGTAGCATTATTTCCTCTTCCTATTATCCTCAAAAAGAAATAATAAATGTGGCTTTGATAAACAGAAAATTTTCTTTTCTTCCTCTTTTATTTCATAAAAAAGTTTACAAAAATTTTCAGCTAATTTTTACCAGAAATTACGATGAAATACTTGAACTTGTGCAAAGCTCTGCTGCAGATATTGGGTTCATATATACAAAGACATTGGAAGAGTTGAAGAATGGAAAAAATATAAAAATTTCAGAGGACTTCTGTTTCCCATGTCCTCATTTTATTTTTATTCATCCTTCATTAGAAAAATATAAGGATGCTTTGCTTAACATTGAAGATATTGAAAAAGCTTCAGAGGACGAGATTGAACATATTAAAAGTCTATACAGTCAATTAGATCTATTACTTGAAGAGTGGGCTAACAATGATATTGTTGAGGCATTAAAGTCTTCTCCTATAATTGGCATTATTGTCTATCAAGAAAAAATCGTCTTTATCAATGAATACGCATTAAATATTCTTGGTTATAGAGAAGATGAGATATTGGAAATGAGCTGTACAGATCTGGTTTACAGTAAGGACAGAGAAAAAGTAATTGAAAATATGGAAAAAAGACTCAGAGGTGAAAAATTTTCAGCAATTTATGAGATTTCTTTTATAAGAAAGGATGGTAAGATAATACCAGTTCAGTGTTTAGCATCAACGATTCTTTTTAGAGGCAGATGTTCAAATTTTATATTGTTTTATGATATATCCAGGCAAAAATGTGCGGAAAATATAAAGGAAATTTTAAAACAAATAAACAAAACAATAACAACCTCCTTAACAGAAGAAGAAATCTTCAGTGGAATATGTAAAGCCCTGGTAGATAATTTTAAGTTTAAACTTGTATGGATAGGTATTTGTGATGAGTCTTGCAGAAGAATTCCAAAATTTCATTTTGGCGAGGATCAGGGTATTATAGAATTTTTTGAAAAAACTGAATATATATGTGAAAAAGCTTTGAATGAAAAAAATGTTATTGTTAATCCTGATTTAAGAATAAACGGTGAAGACAATCCTCTGAGAGCTGAGCTTTTAAAAAGAGGAATTCTTTCTTCATGTTTAATACCGATTCTGAAACACGACAGGGTTGTGGCTATATTAAGCATATACTCTGAATTTCCAGATTATTTCAACGAATCAATTATTGATTTACTTAGGGAAATCCAAAGAGATCTATCCTTTGCTGTTGAAAGGGTGGAAAGAATAAGACAGAATATGATTATTGCAGAAGCACTTAAACATTCTGATACATGGATACTGGTTACTGATGAAAAGGGAGATATTATCTATGTAAATGAAGCTGTAGAAAAAATAAGTGGATACACAAAGGAAGAACTTCTTGGAAAAAATCCAAGAATATTTAAATCAGGGCTCAATCCACCCGAATTTTATAAACAGATGTGGAATACTATTCTTTCAGGAAAAATATTTAATGCCATAACTCCAAATAGAAAGAAAAATGGTGAAATTTTCCATGCTGACCTGAAAATAGTTCCTGTCAGCCTTCCAGGAAATATTTTAAGATTTGTTGCTGTAGCAAAAGACATTACAGAACAAATAATGCTTTCTGAAAGAATAAATATTTTACAAAACTACGATGCACTTACAGGGCTTTTAAATTTGAATGGCTTTGCTGCTCAAGTTCCCTTAAAATTAAAAGAAACGAAAGATAGAGGAATCATAGGGGTGCTTATTTTGATTGATGTGTTTAATATGACTTCTATAAACAAAACTCTTGGGATTTCAGGTGGAGATGGGTTATTAAAATTTCTAAGCCAAAAATTAAAGGAAACCTTTAAGGAAACAGATGCCATAGCGAGAATCAGTGCAGATACCTTTGGCATATATTTAACTTTAGAGGGTTCATATGAGTTATCCAAAACCTACTCCAGGCTATTCGAGTTGAATGACTTAAGTTTTCAAATAGATAGTAAATCCATTTTATTTTATATCAATGCTGGATTAGCTTTGTTTCCTAAGGATGGAGAAACCTTTAAGACACTTTATGAGAAAGCTGACATAACATTAACAAAGGCTAAAAAGGAAGGTCCAGGAATAATAAAGTTTTTTGACCCCGGGATAGAAAAAGAAATAGAAACTCAATGGAATGTGATTAATCTGGTTAAGAAAGCCTTTGAGCAAGATCTGTTTGTTCTTTATTATCAACCTTATTATCATACTGATACTTTAGAAGTTGCAGGATTTGAAGCTTTAGTTAGAATTGTGCAGGGAGATAAAATTTATTATCCTGGTTTTTTCATGGACTATATAGAAAACAGTCAATATCTCAGCAAATTTGAAGATTGGTTAATTAAAGAAGTCACGGAAAAAATAAAAAAATGGAACATTAATATTTCCATAAACATTTCAGGAAAAACCTTTAATGAACCTGATTTTATTAAAAAGTTATCCTGGATTGATGAAAATATAAGAGATAAAATTACAGTAGAAATTACAGAAAGAATATTTATTGAAAATCCTGAAAGGACAATAGAATTAATTTCAATGATTAAGAAATTGAAAAATCCACCGAAGATTGCAATTGATGATTTTGGCACAGGATACTCTTCCCTTGTTTATCTTAAGGACTTAGCTGTAGACATTATTAAAATTGATATTGCCTTTGTAAGAGATATGCTTAAAGATAAAAAATCCTTTGCAATTGTTCAAACAATAATAGAGCTTGCAAAAAGACTTGACTATATAACCCTTGCCGAAGGAGTTGAAGATAAACAACATCTTGATATTTTGAGAGTTCTTGGCTGTGACATGCTTCAAGGATTTTTCCTCTCAAAACCACTTTCAGAAAAAGCAGTGGAAAGTGACATAATAAAATAATGAATCTTGTCTATTTTGAAAAACCTACAAGATATATAAATCACGAAATAAATGCTGTTTACAAAAAGGGAGAATTCATAAGATTTGCTCTATGTTTTCCTGATGTGTATGAAATTGGAATGTCTCATCTTGGTTTGAAAATTCTTTATTATATCTTAAACAGTATCCCCTATGTTTATGCTGAAAGAGTATTCTCTCCCTGGATTGATATGTCTGAGCACATGAAAAAGCATAAAATTCCCCTACTTAGTCTTGAAACAAAAACTCCACTCAATGAATTTGATATTGCAGGATTTTCCCTTCAATATGAACTTTCCTATACTGCAGTTTTAAACATGCTTGAGCTTGGCGGTATCCCTCTAAAATGGCAGGACAGAATGATTGGTAAGCATCCTCTTGTAATTGCTGGAGGTCCCTCTACTGTTAATCCCCTGCCAGTATCTGATTTTATTGATGCTTTTTTTATTGGAGAAGCAGAAGAGGCAGTTAAGGAACTTGTTGAAACATACAAAGAATGGAAAAAATCCAATTCATCAAAGGAATCTCTTCTTAGGGCAATCTCAGAAATTGAAGGATTTTATGTTCCTTATGCTGGTAAAAAAACTGTTAAAAGAAGATTTATAAATGATTTGGAAAATGCTCCTTTCCCACAGGCTCCTGTGGTTCCTTATGCAAAGATTGTTCATGATAGAGTCTCCGTAGAAGTATCCCGTGGATGTCCTTCAGGATGCAGATTCTGTCAAGCAGGTTTTATTTACAGACCTTTAAGATTTAGAAGCCCAGGGAAGGTATTTGAAATTGCAAAAAATCTAATAAAAAACACTGGTTATGAAGAGCTTTCTTTACTTTCCTTTAGCATAGGCCATTATCCCTATTTAGTTGAACTTGTTAAAGCTTTAAATCAATATTTTGCAGAAAAGGCAGTTGCTGTTTCTCTTCCTTCAATAAGAGCTGACAGAGTAACAAAACAACTTCTTCAGGCAATAAAATCAGCAAGAAAAACAGGATTTACAATCGCACCTGAAGCAGCCACAGAGAGGCTTCGCAATGTTATTAATAAAAATATTTCAGATGAAGATATTGAAAGAGCTTGCAGCGTTTTGTTTGAGGAAGGCTGGCAGAGTATAAAGCTTTATTTTATGATAGGACTGCCAACAGAGACAGCAGAAGATATAGAAGAAATTGCTAATTTTTCAAGAAAAATAATAAAAATTGCGAAAAAATACACTAAAAAATTTGTTGAAATAAATGTTACTGTCTCTCCCTTTGTTCCTAAACCCCACACTCCATTTCAGTGGCTTGGACAGATTAATTTTAATGAAATGGTTGAGAAACTTAATTTTTTAAGAGAAGCCTTTAAAAAAAGTAAAATTCACTATAAAGGACATAATCCAGAGATGAGCCTTCTTGAAGCTGCTTTATCAAGAGGAGATGAAAAATTATCAGAACTTTTATTAAGAGTATGGCTTAATGGAGAAACACTTAGTGCATGGTCTGATTTATTCGAGTTTAATAGATGGTTCAAAGCTATGGATGAAACAGGAATTGATTTATTTAACTATGCAAATAGACAGCTTTCTCTGGATGAACCTCTGCCATGGGATTTTATTGATACAGGAGTAAAAAAAGATTTTCTTAAAACTGAATTTAAAAAGGCTATGAACCGTGAATGCTCAAAAGAATGCACTGATAAATGTGAAGCATGCGGATTGAGATGCCAATCGATTATTCCGAACCATATCAAGGATGCAAAGCCTCAGCTTGTCATGATAAAAAATGAATTAAATGATTTAAGAAGTCAAGAAGCCAGAATAAGATTTTGCCATAAAAAAACAGGAGTGATGAAATATCTTTCTCAGCTTGAATTAAACAATCTCATTACAAGAGCATTAAGAATGGCAGATATACCATTTGTAGTTTCAAAGGGGTTTCATCCAAAACCAGAGATTTCTTTTGGTCCTTCTTTACCTGTGGGAATTGAAAGTGAAAGAGAGTATTTTGATTTGAAGATTTACGGTGAGCTTAATCATCAGGACATTGAAAGATTAAATCACATTTTGCCTGAAGGCTTAAAAATTATTGAAACAAAAAAAATTCCTCATGAAAGTCCTTCCCTTAATTCTTTTATTCAGCGATATAAGTATATTGTTGAACTGGAAGAAGAATTTATGCTTGACAATAATGCCATAAGCCTTATGACCATAAAAAGAGATGAAAAAATGCTTTATCTCAAGGATTTTTTAGAAGAAATTCAAATAAATGGTAATCAAGCATGTATAATAGTAAAAGACAGTGTTCATAAAGCAAGAATTTCTAAAATTGTAGAGGTTATCTTTGGTAAAAAGCTACATGACTTGAAAATCAAAAGAGTAGCTATGTATGCCCAGCAAGGAGAAGTAGAACCTTGAGTAATGAACTTTTAATAAATGTAACAAAACAGGAATGCAGAGTTGCTCTCTTAGAAGGTGGGCAGGTTGTTGAGTTTTATATTGAAAGAAAAGGAGATTCAAGCTATGTAGGAAATATTTATAAAGGCAGGGTTGTTAAGGTTTTAAAAGGTATGCAAGCTTGCTTTGTTGATATAGGACTTGATAAGGCAGCATTTCTTTATGTTGATGACATAAGGGGTGGAATTAAAGAGGTTTATCCCTTTCTGGAAGCAGATGAGGGAACAGATATCCTCCCAAAAATTGATTTCAAAGATGCTTCTATAGAAGAGCTTGTCCAGGAAGGACAGGAAATACTTGTTCAGGTTGCAAAAGATCCAATGGGAACAAAAGGAGCAAGGGTTACATCAAGAATTACACTTCCTGGTAGATATGTTGTTCTTATGCCAGGGGTGGAACACATTGGTGTATCAAGAAAAATAGAAAATGAAGAAAAAAGAAAGCAACTGAAAGAGCTTGCCAGTAAAATCAAACCACCAGGATTTGGTTTAATTATGAGAACAGTTAGTGAAGATGCAACACAAGAGGAGATTCAGAAGGATATTGATTTTCTTTTTCTCCTATGGGATAACATTCAGAAGAAAAAAGATAAAGCTCATGCTCCATCTCTTATTCACAGTGAGTTTGACCTTGTCCTGAGAAGTCTGAGAGATTTTATGACTCAGGATGTAGATCGTATGATTATTGACAATTATATTGAATGGCAAAGGCTTAAGGAATTTGCTCAGGTTTATTTTCCAAGACTTGCCGATAAGATTGAACTATATGAAGGAGAAGAACCAATATTTGATGCCTTCGGCATAGAGGTTGACCTTGAAAGAGCACTTCATCGTAAGATATGGCTTAAATCTGGAGGATACATTGTTATTGATCAGACAGAAGCAATGACTGTTATAGATGTAAACACTGGTAAGTATGTTGGCAAGGAGAATCTTGAAGACACAATTCTCAGAACAAATCTTGAAGCAGTCAAAGAAATTGCCTATCAGATAAGGCTGAGAAATCTCGGTGGAATTATATTAATTGACTTTATAGACATGGAAAAGGAGGAAAACAAACAAAAAATCATAAATGCCATGACAGAGGCGATGAAAAAAGACAGAGCAAAAACAACAATTTACAACATTACAGAATTAGGAATAGTTCAAATGACCCGTAAGAGAACAAGAGAAAGCCTTGAACACATATTATGTGACAGCTGTCCTTATTGTGAGGGCAAAGGAAGAGTAAAAAGCATAAAAACTGTAGCCTATGAAATCTTAAGGAAGCTAAGATTCATGACAGTTCCTCAAGGAACAGAGCTTACAGTAGTTGCCAATTCCTCAGTTGCAGATTTGCTTACTGATGAAGAAAGAGACTCAATAGAAGAAATTGAAAATACAAAAAAAATAAGAATTACAATTAAAAAAGATATGATGCTACATCAGGAAAATTACTCAATTCATAAAAACATGCCATAAGAATGAATCTACTTGCAGAATGCAATAAATGTGGAAAATGTAAAGAAACATGCCCCAGTTATCAGATTTTTCTTAATGAATCCTTCTGTCCAAGAGGAAGGCTGAGGCTTATTAAAGCTCTGCAGGAGAACGAAATAACCTGTGAGAAATCCTTTAAAAATAGAATTTTTAGCTGTCTTCTTTGTGGAAGTTGCGAAAGCTGCTGTCCTTTAAATATAGATGTAACAACTCTCATTTATGAAACAAGAACAAAAATGAAAAAAGGGGTTTTTCAATACCTGTTCAAGTATTTCTCTTTTTATCCAGAGATATTTTTCTCAATTTTTTCCATTTTAAATCATATTAAAAACTCTTTAAACATCAAAAATCTACCATACTTCAACAGATTTCCCTCACCGAATATTAAACGGCAAGCCAACTTTCTTCAGGTTTACAGCAGATTAAAACCCAAAGGAAGAATAGCAATTTTTTCAGGATGCTCATCAAATTATTTGATGCCTTCAATCACTGAATCTTTAATTTATATTTTAAACTGGTTGAACTATGAAGTTATTGTGCCAAAACAGCACTGCTGTGCAGCACCACTGCTTGCTGCAGGATTTAAAAAAGAAGCAGTAAAGCTCGCCAAAAAAAATGTGGAAATTTATAAATCCTTCAATATTGATGGTGTAGTTACTCCATGCCCAACCTGTGCTCATTTTATTGAAGATGTGTATAAAGAAATTATCGGACAGGGGCTCAATGTATTGAGACTTGCAGATTTATTTGAAAACACTCTGGAGGAGTTCAAAGGAGACAGCAATGGTCATGTGTTTTTCCATGTTTCCTGCCATACTTTTAACTATGTTAAAGATGCTGATAACATATTGAAATTGCTAAAAAAATTTGGAATTGATGCCAGCAAAAAAACAGGATGCTGCGGTTTTGGAGGAATCTTTTCTTTTTTATTTGAAAAACAATCTATGGATATTCTTAAGAAAAAAGTTTTAGAATATGAAAAAGCAGATATGATAATAAGCTCTTGTCCAAATTGCATAATTCAGTTAAAATCAGCTATGAAAGATAAAAAAATACTTCACTATGTAGAGGTAATTAAAAAAATTTTGCTGAAAGGAGAAAAAAATGGAAAAGTCATTTGAAATAATCTTACCTGACGGAACAGTTTATAAACCTGAAAAGGAATCAGTTGTTCAGGGTTATGATCCAGATGGAAAGCCGAAGAAAATGAAGTTTTCTATGAAAACAGAATGCCAGCGATGTGGAGAGTGTTGTAAAAGGGATACTCCAGTAATTCTTAAAGAAGATATCATCCTATTGAAAAAGGGTGTTATATCTGAAAAGGACATTTATACAATAAGAGAGGGTGAAAAAATTCGCTCTTTTATTGATGGTGATACCTATTATTCGTCAATGGAATTGATAAAACTCCGTCCTATCTTTGCAAGCTCTACATGTCTTTTTTATGACCCTGAAGTAGGTTGCACAATCTATGAGATGAGACCCACTGTATGCAGAGAATTTGAATGCTGGAGTCAAAACATTACAATTACAGGTCTTGAGGAAAGAAGACTAACAAGAAATGACCTTTTCGGCAGTATTGACATTGTTAAAGAGGCTATAAATAAACACGAAGAAAAATGCTCTCTTTATAAATTCAATGATATTGTGGAAGAATTTGTCTCTGGCAAAGAAGAAATTTTTGAAAAAATTGTTGAGATGATTTTATTTGACTCTACAATAAGGGATTGGGCAAAGAAAAAACTGGAGATTCAGGATGATGTTCTGCCTTTGCTTTTTGGTAGGTCTTTGATGGAAATTGCTCCTCTTTATGGAGTTTTAATAGAGAAAGAAGGAGAAAACTTTCTGATTAAAGTTATGAAGGAGGCTGAACAATGAAATTCTTTATTGACACAGCGAATGTTGAAGAGATTAAGAAAGCATGGGAAGCTGGAGTTATTGATGGAGTGACAACAAATCCTTCGCTTATTGCAAAGGAAAAGCAACAACCACTGTCTCTTCTTAAAGAAATATGCCAGATAGTAGATGGTCCTGTGAGCGCTGAAGCAGTATCTCTTAATTTTGATGATATGGTGAAAGAGGCTTATCAGTTAAGTAAAATTCATCCAAATATTGTTGTTAAAATTCCAATGACTGAGGATGGATTGAAGGCAGTTAAGAAACTTTCTCAGGAAGGGATAAAAACCAATGTAACTCTTGTTTTTTCTCCACTACAGGCTCTTTTAGCTGCAAAGGCAGGTGCTACATATGTAAGTCCCTTTGTTGGAAGACTTGATGACATAAGCCACTTTGGAATAGAACTTGTAAGAGACATCCAGATTATTTTTGAAAACTATGATTTTGAAACTCAAGTAATTGTGGCAAGTATTCGAAATCCTTTGCATGTGCTTGAAGCAGCAAGAATTGGTGCACACATTGCAACAATCCCTTATTCAGTAATCAAACAGTTAATCAAGCATCCTTTAACAGATATTGGCATTGAAAGATTTCTTAAAGATTGGGAAAAAATTAAAAAATAAAGGAGGAAGAAGATGATAAAAAGTAAAAAAATTCTTCTTTCAGGTATCATTTTTCTTGTTATAGGTATTACAGTAGGGCTTATAATTGCTTCAAAATTTGATATTCAGAACAAGGGATTTTCAGAGGATTATAAGATTTCTAAGGAGTCTCAAGAAATTTTGTCAAAAATAAGCAATGCCATGGCAGAGGTTATTCAGGCTGTAAGACCGTCAGTAGTAAACATTTACACTACAAAAAAGATTAAAAGACCAGGAATTCCTTTTCCTTTCAGTGATCCTTTTTTCAGAAGATTTTTTGATGAGGAATTTGGAGAATTTTTCAAACAAAGAGAATATACGCAAACATCACTTGGTTCAGGAGTGATTGTTGATTCTTCAGGATATATTCTCACAAACTATCATGTAATTAAAGGTGCTGATGAGATTAAAGTAAAGCTTTATGACAAAAGGGTTTATGATGGAACTGTAATTGGTTATGATGCAAAAACTGATATTGCAGTGATAAAAATAAAAGCAGAAGGATTACATCCAATTAAATTGGGTGATTCGGACAAACTAAAGGTTGGAGAAACAGTAATAGCAATTGGAAATCCCTATGGATTAAGCCTTACTGTAACAAGTGGTATTGTTAGTGCTACTGGTAGAGCAAATGTAGGAATCTCTGATTATGAAGACTTTATTCAGACAGATGCAGCAATTAATCCAGGAAATTCAGGTGGTCCTCTTGTGAATGTTCGTGGAGAACTTGTTGGAATAAATACAGCGATATTTAGCACAACAGGAGGATATCAGGGAATTGGTTTTGCAATTCCAAGCAACATGGCAAAGACTGTAATGGAAAGTCTTATCAAGTATAAGAAAGTAATTCGTGGATGGCTTGGTGTAACTGTTCAAGATATAGATCCCGAAATGGCAAAAATGGCAAAATTGAAAGAACTAAAAGGCGCTGTTGTTACAGATGTTGATGAAGGCAGCCCTGCTGAAAAAGCAGGACTTATGAGAAAGGACATTATCATCAGCTTTGATGGTAAAGAAGTAGAGGATTCTGCTCATCTCAGAAACATGGTAGTAAGTAGTCCTCCTGGAAAAACAGTTCAGATGGAGATAATAAGAAATGGAAAACATTATACAATAACTGCTACCATAGGTGAACTTCCCAGCGAAAAGCAGCTTTCTCAGACAGACAATGTTCTGGCAGGTATTCATGTTGATAATCTAACAGACAAAATAAGAAATGAATTAAACATTCCTAAAAAAATTAAAGGAGTTGTTGTAGTATCAATTGAGCCAGGCTGCCCTGCTGAAGGAATACTTTCACAAGGAGATGTGATTATAGAAATTAATAATGAAAAAATTAACAATGTAAAAGACTTTTCAAAAATAGCAAAAAATATCAAAAATGAAGCTGTTGTATGGTTTTACAGAAACGGTAGAGTCTTATATGTCACTCTTAAGATTGGATAGTAATTGGAAGAAAGAGTTAAGCATCTGCTGCCTTAAATAAAGCATTTTATTAAAAGTGTTTGAAAATTCTCTGAAAACACGGGCATGTGCAGTCTGCATTTCTTCTAAGAGATCTTTACAGAAATACCAATTACATCTAAGAGGACGAAGATATCGTGGAATTTTACATCCCTTTTTTGTAAGAAGATAACATGGTTGTTTTTCTTTAAGATTTCTCGGAGGCAGAGGAAATTTTTCTCTTAATGCTAAAACATAAATTAAATCGTCATATTCATAGCGACTGTTTTTGTTTAAACAGCAGATATTACTGCATGTGGCGCAAACTTTCTTAGAATAAATATCAACAAAGGGATCAATTTTTATGATTAGTTCTTTTACCTGTGTTGCCAGTAACATCGTTTCTTTAAAAACTTCAGGGAAATTTTTAAAAATTGAATCTATCCTTTCAACAAGCTTTCTTAGCTCATCAATGTTATCCCATAAAAGTTCTACTTTGTTAATTAGAGTAATTTTTTCCATTTTACAAATGAAGATGCTTTACAGCAAGTTTTACATAGGATTTTTTTATTTTATACGAATTCTTAATATATCCAACCATTAAGGCTCTGGAACATATAAGATTTATAAGTCTTGGAATTCCTTTTGATGCCTTGTATATTTTTCTTATAGCTGATTTCTTAAAATACACAGGTGTTTCTGCTACTGTCTGGAGTCTGAATTTTACATACTCTCCGACTTCTTCCTTACTTAAAGGATAAAGCCTTACTTTAAGGCTTATTCTCTGGTTTATTTGTGAATATTTAGGTTTTGCAAGAAGGTCTTCAAAATAAGGCTGAGCAAATAGAATAATCTGAAAAAGTTTTTCCTTTTCTGTTTCAATATTTGAAAGATGTTTTATTTCAGTGAGAGTTTCCTCAGGCATGTCCTGGGCTTCATCAATTATAAGAATATTTTTATAACCTGAGAGTTTTTTATTTTTGAGATACTCTGATAGAAATTCAATCATTGATAACTTGCTTTGAAATTTGTTTAAATCAATCTGATTGTCGTTTTTACTTAATTTCTCAATTATTCCTTTGAGCAACTCCTCAGGAGTAAGAGAGGAATTGTAGATAACAATTGGTAAGATATTTTCTTCTTTAAAGTTTCTTAAGAATTTTCTTATAAGCGTTGTTTTCCCTGTTCCAGGATTTCCTGTAACAAGCATAAATCCTTCACCCTTCTGAATAAGATATCGGATAGATTCAAAAGCTTCCATATGGGTTTTTGAAGGATAAAAGAAATCTGGATCAGGAGTTATCCCAAAGGGGTCTTCTTTAAATTTATAGAACTCATAATATTCCACTACTGTCCTCCAAGTTTTGAAATTAAATCATAAAGAGGACTTAAAAGACTGATTAAAATTATTGCAAAAAATAAACCGATAAATAAAATCATTACAGGCTCTATGATTTTGCCAAGCCTCACAGAGTATTCCTGAAGTTTTGAAGTGTAATAATTAGTTAAAAATCCAAGCTGTTCGTCAAGATTTCCTGAAGTTTCACCTATGTTTATAAGCCTGATTACCATAGGCGGGAAAATTTTCTGGTCTTTAAGAGATTGTGAAATTCTTTCTCCTATAGTAATTCTCTCTTTTGCATTATTTATTGCTTTTTTCATTATTTCATTGTTAACAACTTCTGCTGTCATGTCAAGAGCATTGTCTATTGGAATACCTGCTACAGTGAGAATGCGAAACTGCTCTGTAAAGAGAGCAACTGCTCTATTATAAAATATTTCTTTTATTATGGGCAATTTAAACGAAAGGAAGTCTTTTATCCATTTCAATTTTTTATTTTTTTTGATTAAAGGCATTGAAAGAACAAAAATTAAAGGTATGACAGGCAAAAGATAAAAAAACTTTGCCAGTAGGGCACCGATTTGAACCATAATTTGTGTAATAAAAGGAATCTTTACTCCCATGCCCTGCATTGCATTTACAATTTTTGGCAGAACATAAATAAGCCAGAAACAAACAGCACCAAAAGAAACCACTGTAGCAAAAATAGGATAAATAAGAGCTCTTTTTATGGCTGTTCTTAAATCCTCAATTCTTTGAAAATAATCCGCTATCTCACTAAGGCTTCTGTCAAGACGACCTGTTTCTTCTCCGACTTTTATAAGATATTGAACAACTCGAGGAAAAACATCTTTTTGCATTGATATTGCTTCATTAAAGGGCATTCCTTTTTCAATCATGTCTTTTATATCTAAAATTATTCTTTTGAATCTCTGGTTTGTCATGTTTTCAGCGATATCTGCAAGGGCTGCTGTGAGAGGCACTCCTGCTTTAAGCATTATTGAGAGATTTTTTGAAAATTCAATTAAATGAATATTTTTTATTTTGCCTGAGAAAAAGCTGATAAAAGGGGATAAAATCTTTGGTATTTCTAACATTGATAAAACATAAATGTTTTTCATTGTCAGAAGCTGCATTGCTTCTTCATAATTGTTTGCCTTTATAAAACTTCTAAAAACTTTTCCTTCTTCGGTAACAGCTCTGTACATGAAAATATTCATCCTAAAACCCTTTCAACCTCCTCAAGTGTTGAAATTCCTTCTGCAACTTTCCTCAATCCATCAATCCTAATTGGGAGCATTCCTCCTTCAGCTGCAGCTTTTGTAAGAGAGTTAAAAGAAGCTCCTTCATAAATCATCTCCCTTATTTTTTCATTTACTGTCATCAGTTCTCCTATTGCTACTCTTCCTAAGTATCCAGTATTCCTACACATCTTGCATCCTTTAGCATAATAAATCTTATCCAGCTTTATTCCTGAAGAAGCAAAAATTTCTTTTTCTCTTTCATTTAAATCTCTTGAAGTTTTACAAAAGGGGCATATTTTTCTTAAAAGTCTTTGACTTAGCACAGCAGTCAAAGATGAACTCAGAAGAAATCTGTCTGCACCAAGATCATAAAGCCTTGGAACAGCACTTACCGCATCCGAAGTATGAAGAGTGCTCAAAACAAGATGTCCTGTAATTGATGCTCTTATTGCAATGCGTGTTGTTTCTTCATCACGAATCTCACCAAGAAGAATTATATCAGGGTCATGTCTCATAAAGTTTCTTCCAGCAAGTGCAAAGTTATATCCAATCCTTTCATTTACTTCGCTTTGCTTTACAAAACTAATTCTATACTCAACAGGATCTTCAATTGTTATAACAGACCTTTGAAGTCTATTAATTTCTCTTATTAATGCATAAAGAGTTGTGCTTTTTCCAGAACCTGTAGGTCCAACAACAAGAATTATACCGTTTGGTTTTTTTATAATCTCTTTTAATCTTAAAGCAAGTGATTCACTAAAACCAAGCTTGGTTAGACTGTAGAACTCCTCTGAAGCACCGAAAAGTAGCCTCATTACAACGCTTTCTCCTTCTACTGTAGGAATAGTTGATACTCTTACCTCATATTTTTTGCCTGCAAGTGTAAAAATAAATGAACCATCCTGAGGAAGTCTTTGCTCTGCTATATCAAGCCTTGAAAGAATTTTTATTCTTGATACAACTCCTGTATGTAGCAGTCTTGGAAGGAAATAACCTTCATTTAATATACCATCAACTCTATAAAAGATTGTTACAACTCCAGCATTTATGTTTATGTGTATATCTGTAGCTCCTCTTCTTATTCCTTCTGCTAAAATTGCATCAACAATCTTAGGAAAAATTTCAGGAGGTGCTGCACCTGTCCCTAAGGTTGCATTTATTGCATTTTCTATGATTTTTTCTGTAGGATTTTCCAGGAAATAGTAAGCTTTTTCAAGAGTATCTATAAAACCTTCTTCATCTGTAAGACAGGCCTTTGCCCTTTTGCCTGTTATTGATTTTACTTTATCTAAAGCAACAATATTGCTTGGATCAGTAACTGCAATCTTAATAACTTCCTCTTTTTCTTCAATTGGAAGAAATCTTGCTGACTCAGTAACATCTTTGGGAAAAGCTTTAAGAAGTTCTGTTTCAATTGGATAGTCTCTGAGATTTATGTATTCAAGCCCATGCTGAACTGCAAGAACTTCTGCAAGCTCTGAAGATGTAATAAATCCAAGTGATATTAAACATTTTCCGAGAACCTGACCTGTAATTTTCTGAACATTAAGAGCTATGTTAAGTTCATCAGGAGTTATTAATTTTTTTTCTAATAAAAGGTCACCAAGTCTCATTGTGAAATAATCCTTGGCTGCAGAAGTATTACAAGCTCAGTATTTATCTCTTCCTTATCTTTACTTTTAAAAAGCTCACCAACCATAGGAATATCTCCTAAGAGTGGCACTTTATTTTCTGATAGAGTTTCCTCCTTTTTAATCATTCCACCAATTATTATAATTTCACCATCTTTTACCTTTACTGTTGTGCTTAGTTCTCTTAAATCAACATTTGGAAGCTGGATTACTGTTTCACTACCTGAAGAACCAAAAGTTGCTGTTTTCATATCTATAAGCTTAGAGACTATTGGAGTAATTGTGAGAGAAATTTCTCCATTTTCATCAATGTAAGGAACTATTCCAATAATAAGTCCTGAAAGAAGATTGCCTGTTTCTACTGTATAAGTTATTATCGGAGAACCTGTTCCGGATGTTGTAACATTGCTCTGAACCTTTGATATAAACGAGTAATTTCTTCCAACTGTAAAAAGCGAAGTCTGTCCATTCATTATACTTACACGAGGATTTGACAGGGTTCTTACATCTCCAAATTGTCCAAGAGCTTTTATTAAAGCTGAAAAATCTTTTATAGCAGTTGTTGTCAATGAAAATTTACCCAAAGAGTATGGGCTATCACCACCTATTACATTTGTAAAGCCTGATGTGCTCCCACCAATGCTCCAGTTATGTGTGCCATGACTCCACTCTCTTAAAAAAGACCAATCAATTCCGTATTTTAAAGATTTTGAAAGTGCAACCTCTATGACTTTGGCTTCTATAAGGACCTGTCTTGCCATAACCTTTTTCACTGTTTCAATATACTCTTCAACTTTTTTTATATTTTTCTTTGTTGCTGTAACCATCACTGTTCCTGTCATTCTATTTATTACATAGTTTTCACGAGGCATTGAAGTACCTAATTGCAATGAAGCTACTTGCTGTGGAATTGTTTTAGTATCTGATACTCCAAGAATTGTAGAAAGTGCTTTCTCAATTGAATCCCAGAATTTATATGCTGTATCATCTGTTTTTTCAGATTTTGATACATTCCCTTTAAGTATTGTAGTTGCTGTGCCTCCTGTAGTTCCTCCTGTAGTTCCTCCTGTAGTGCCTGTAGTTATACCTGGTAGCTGGCCTGTTACACCACCAAGAATGTCTCCACCAACATCTGTTGAATAATTTTGTTGAATTGGAATTGTGCTAAGGTGAAATATTTTTGTATCAGTATCTTTTACTGTAAGCACATTTCTTTCAATTTTATAAAAATAATCAGTTGAGGAAAAAACTGCCTCAAGAGCATCTTTTAATGTAACATTGTTTAAAACTACTGTTACTGGGACATTTGGATCTACCCCTTTTTCAATAACAAGATTTAAACCAGCATCTCTACACAAAACAATCAATATATCCCTTAAAGAACTTTGTCTTGCATTTACAGAAACCCTTTTCATCTTAAGTGGGGTTATATCCTCTTGCTCTATTCTGAAGTCTGGGAAAACTTCTTTTTTTACTGTTTCTTCTTTTTTAGGAAGCTCAATCTGAGGAATCTTTATTTCTCCTTTCATTTGAGTGCTACTGCAGGCATACATGAATAATAAAAGAAGCAATATTAATAATTTTCTAACTTTAGCCATTTTGTTTCTCCCTGTTTATTTTTAATTAAAACTTTATCTTTAAATATGGCTTTTACTTGGTATCCATTGATTGAGTCTCCCTCTCTGACAATTGAATCTCCTATTACAGCATACTTATTCCTGCCTTCATAGATAAATGACAGCACAGGTAAAGGAGCTTCTTTAACAACCGACTCTTTAGGGTTTTTTTTAGCTTCTACTATTTTTGAGGTTTCAAAGGGATTTTGTAAACTACTATAAGAAATACGGACTCTCTCCTTAATTGTTATCTCTGGAAAAGCATACTCTAACATGTTTTTTTCATTTGGAGAGACAACGCTCAAAGGTTTTATCTTCAAAGAAACTCCTAAGCCTAAAAGGGAGATTATAAAAATAGCAATTGATATTTTAAGTTCTTTTCTCACTTTCTTGATAAAATAACTTTAAATGAGCTTTGATATCAATACCTGTTGTATTGCCCTTAGAAGAAAGAGCTACTGATTTAATGAAAATCAAGGGATATTCTGTCTCTTCAAGAAAGCTTAAAATATCAACAACTCTATTCCATAAAGTTTCAGCTTTCAAAGTTATATCATAGCTTAATTGTTTTTGTTCTTTTTGTATATTCGATATTTCTATGTTAATTTCAGGAAATCTTGATTTCAGATTATCAAGAAATTGGGCTGCTAAAATTTCTGAATCTTTTCTTTCAGGTACTGTTATATTTTCAAGTATTCTTTTAAATCTAATGCCCTGAGTTATCTTGTTGTCTAATTTTGTTATCAAGGCATAATCTTCCTTCAGGGCTTGCTCTGTTTTGTTAAGATAAATAAAAACATAAAGAAGAACCATAACAATAGCATAAACAATGGTTACAAAGAGAAGTTTTCTGCCTATTTTTTTATTGTAAAATTCCTGAATACTCATAAACTGCATCTATGCTAAGGTCTCCTTTTGTAATATCCAATTTTTCATTTGTAATTTTAAATCCCCTTTGAGAAAGAAGTTCCTTAAATTTTAAGTAAGAAATCTGTCTTTCGGAAAAATTTTTACCTGTGCTTTTACCCTTTATTTTTATTTCCAATTTCTCAGGATCAATTTCTATAGAGTCCAGATAAATTAATTCTGTTTTAGCCTGAATAAGTTTCATAAGAAGAGCTCTTGTATCAATAATAGAATTTCTTTTGTTTCGTAAATCCTGAAAAGGTTTTAACTCAGTTTCATATTTTTTAATGCTTTGTTGAAGATTAATAAATTCTTGTTTATGCTGTAATATATATTGTTTTTGGGAATTAAGCGAATGGTAAAGGGAGTTTAAATCATAAAGATACACTATATTGTATCCAAATAAAACTACAGCAGCCATCAATAATACTAAACTTGCATAGTTTAAGTATTTCATTGTTTTTTTAAATTTTCTGTATGACTGTGGTAGGATGCTTCTCTTTTTTAGATTCTCTTCAAACAATACCATGCTCAGCGGAATGGCATATTTCTCATTTTCTGGCAATACTGACAGAAACCTGTGTGGAAGAATAAGTCCTGAAACTTCCTTATGTTTTGTGCCAATAAAAATAATCTCTTCAGGAGTTACTCTTAGATTCTGTATTGAATAGTTCACTGTCATATTGATATTAACTGTATCTTCATCGGTTAAACTCTCTCTCCCTTCAAACTCTCTCATAATAAGCATCTCTGATTTTTCAAAAATGAATAAAAATCTTGATGTTCCAGAAACAAAACACACTATTTTGTTTTTTTCTGCGAGTTCTGAATCAGAGTTTATAAAAAAAATTAAAGGAATATGCATTGGATAAAGAGCTTTTATATTAATTTTTGCTTCGATAAGTTCCTCAATAAATTGATAGGAAGACTCAGGCACCACATAACATCTTATCCAGGTTCTTGCCTCAGTTGTGTATTTTTCATAGATGAATGAAAACTGCTGCAAAGATGGAGATCTTTTTCTTATTTCATTAAATACAAGTTTTTCAAGAATTTTTTTCTTTTCAGGAATTTGAAAAGGCAGAGAAAATTTAAATGTGTATAGATCTGAGAAGAAGACTGAAATATACAGCTCTTTTATTGAATACTCTTTAATGAATCCAAAGATTTCATCCCGAGAAAATTCTGAAAATTCAGCATCTTCAATGTCTTTTTTAGGTATAATAGCTTTTACAATATTTCCCTCTATACTCAAATAGGCTTTTTTCATTATTAAAAATTATAACATAAACTTCAAAATGCTCAAAATTTTTCATGTTTTTCATTTAAATCTCGCAAAAACCTTTCAAATTTTGATATATTAAAAATTAATCATTAAAGGAGGTCATAGAAATGACAATAAAAAAAGAGACATTCAAATTTAATACAATAGAAGAAGTTCTTGAGGATGTGGTTCAGGGAAAAATGATTATACTCGTTGATGATGAAGATAGAGAAAATGAGGGAGATCTCTTTATAGCAGCAGAAAAAGTCACACCTGAAGCGATAAACTTTATGGCAAAGTATGCCAGAGGCTTAATATGTCTGGCTTTAACTCCTGAGAGGGTTGAAGAACTGAAACTTCCCATGATGGTAGATTTAAATGAATCACCCCATCAGACAGCCTTTACTGTATCAATTGAAGCAAGAAAAGGTGTAACTACAGGAATTTCAGCTCATGACAGAGCTCATACAATTCTTACTGCAATTGACCCGAAAACAAAACCCGAAGATCTTGTTAAACCAGGGCATGTTTTCCCTTTAAGAGCACAAAAAGGAGGAGTTCTTAAAAGAGCAGGTCATACAGAAGGAGCTGTTGATCTTGCCCGTCTTGCAGGACTGTATCCAGCAGGTGTTATATGCGAGATTATGAACGAAGACGGAACAATGGCAAGAGTTCCCCAATTAATGGAATTTGCAAGAAAACACGGACTTAAGATTACTACAATCAAAGATCTAATCAGATATCGCATGAGAAATGAAACCCTTATTAAAAAAGTTGCCACTGTTCATCTTCCAACAGATTATGGAGAGTTCAAAGCAATAGCATACACTACTTTGATTGATGACAAGGTCCATCTTGCACTGGTTAAAGGAGACATTAAGCCAGGTGATGAAGTCCTTGTAAGAGTTCACTCAGAATGTTTAACTGGTGATGTTTTTCTTTCAAAAAGATGTGACTGCGGCTCACAGCTTCACAGAGCTTTGCAGATGATTGAAGAGGCAGGCAAAGGAGTGCTTCTTTACATGAGACAGGAAGGAAGGGGAATAGGACTCCTTAACAAGTTAAAAGCCTATGAACTTCAGGAAAAAGGTTATGATACAGTTGAAGCTAACTTAAAACTCGGTTTTAAACCAGACTTAAGAGATTATGGAATAGGAGCTCAGATTTTAGTTGACCTCGGAGTTAGAAAAATGAGGCTAATGACAAACAATCCCCGCAAAATTGTAGGATTGGAAGGTTACGGACTTAAGGTGGTTGAAAGAGTCCCAATTGAAATTAAACCAAATGAAAATAACAGATGCTATTTAAAAACAAAGAAGGAAAAGCTTGGACACATATTAACAAAAGTATAATGCGCCTGAGAGGATTTGAACCTCCGACCTTGGGGTCCGGAGCCCCACGCTCTGTCCACTGAGCTACAGGCGCTTAAATAAATTATAACAAAAAGGAGTTATCAGATGAGAGAAAATGAAATACCTTTAGGATTAACCTTTGATGATGTGCTACTTGTACCTTCCCGCTCAGATGTTGTTCCTGCTGAGGTTGATGTAACAACTTATTTTACTCCCAATATAAAACTCAATATTCCCATTGTGAGCGCTGCAATGGACACAGTTACAGAGGCAAATCTTGCAATTGCAATTGCAAGAGAAGGAGGCATTGGAGTAATTCACAGAAATATGCCTCCTGAAAAACAGGCAATGGAAGTAGACAAGGTAAAAAAATCAGAAAGTGGAATGATTGTTGATCCAATTACAATTGGACCAGATGCACCGATATCAGAAGCCTTAGCTTTGATGGAAAAATATAGAATATCTGGTGTTCCTGTTACAGTAAATGGAAAGCTCGTTGGAATCATTACAAATAGAGATCTTAAATTTGAAAGAGATTTTACAAAAAAAGTAGAAGAAGTAATGACCAAAGAAAGACTTATTACTGCAGGCGTGGGGATTACACTTGAGGAAGCCCAGGAAATCCTTCATAAATACAAAATAGAGAAACTTCCAATTGTTGATGAAAACTTCAATCTCAAAGGTTTAATAACAATAAAGGATATTGAAAAAAGAAAAAAATATCCCAATGCCTGTAAAGACCATATTGGAAGACTTCGTGTTGCAGCAGCTGTGGGAGTTGGAGAACCAGCAATTTACAGAGCAGAATTACTTGTGAAAGCAGGTGTAGATGCAATTGTAATTGACACTGCTCATGGACACAGTAAAGCTGTTATTGAAACATTAAAAGAGCTTAAAAGAAGATTTGACATAGATGTGGTTGCTGGAAACATAGCAACAGCTGAAGCTACGGAAGAACTTATTCAGGCAGGTGCTGATGCAGTAAAAGTAGGAATTGG
The DNA here is from genome assembly GCF_040451425.1 of Thermodesulfovibrio sp. 3462-1. Classification (NCBI taxonomy): domain Bacteria; kingdom Pseudomonadati; phylum Nitrospirota; class Thermodesulfovibrionia; order Thermodesulfovibrionales; family Thermodesulfovibrionaceae; genus Thermodesulfovibrio; species Thermodesulfovibrio obliviosus. The sequence continues at coordinate 264,214 of NZ_CP144374.1, read as the reverse complement.
ACCGGGCTCCATATGCACAACCCGTATTGTTGCTGGTGCAGGAGTTCCACAGCTTACAGCAATTATGAATTGTTACAGGGTTACATCAAAATATAAAATTCCTTTGATAGCTGATGGCGGAATTAAATATTCAGGAGATATAACAAAGGCTCTTGCAGCAGGAGCACACTGTGTTATGATTGGAAGTCTTTTTGCAGGTACAGATGAGGCTCCAGGTGAAATTATACTTTATCAGGGAAGAAGTTATAAAACGTACAGAGGCATGGGTTCTATTGGTGCAATGCAGAGTGGTTCTTCTGATAGATATAGTCAGCAAGGATTAACTCCTGAAAAGCTCGTTCCTGAAGGAGTTGAAGGAAGAGTCCCCTATAGAGGACCTCTTTCAAAAAGTGTTCATCAATTAGTTGGAGGGCTTAAATCCGGAATGGGATACTGCGGTTGTAGAACCCTTGAGGAATTAAGAACTAAAGCAAAATTCATCAAAATTACAAATGCTGGATTAAGAGAAAGCCATGTTCACGATGTAACAATAACAAGAGAAGCACCAAATTACTGGATTGAAGACTGATATGGAAGAAATTATAGTAATTGACTTTGGTTCCCAATACACTCAGCTTATAGCACGAAGAATAAGAGAGTTTAATGTTTACTCTGAAATAATTCCCTGTAACGCACCTTTTAATGAGATAAAAAAAAGAAAACCCGCAGGAATTATTCTTTCTGGTGGACCTTCAAGTGTTTATGAAGATGGTGCACCTACGATAGATAAAGAAATATTCAACCTTGGGATACCGATTCTTGGAATATGCTACGGAATGCAGCTCATTACCCATCTTCTTGGTGGGAAGGTCTCTAAAGCTGAAAAAAAAGAGTATGGTAAAGCAATTTTAAGAATTGAGGATTTTTCTGATATTTTCAGTGATGTTTCTCGGGAAACAGTAGTCTGGATGAGTCATGCTGATAAAATTACAGAGATGCCTGAAGGCTTTATACGGCTTGCCCATACAGAAAACTCTCCTTATGCTGCAATGGCTGACAAAAAGAAAAAAATCTATGCTTTACAGTTTCATCCTGAAGTGGTACACACAGAAGAAGGCAAAAAGATACTCAATAATTTTATATTCAAAGTATGTGGATGTAGCCCTTCCTGGAATATGCATTCCTTTGTTGAAAAACAGATAGAGGAAATAAGAAAAAAAGTTGGTTCATATAAAGTTGTTTGTGCTTTAAGTGGAGGAGTTGACTCTACTGTTACAGCTGTGCTTGTTCATCGGGCTGTAGGAGAGAGCTTAACCTGCATTTTTGTGGATAACGGACTTTTAAGGGCAGGAGAGAGACAAAAAGTTGAAGAGATGCTAAGAAATAATTTTCACATAAATTTAAAGGTTGTGGATGCATCAGAGAGATTCCTTAGAAGACTTAAAGGAGTGCGTGACCCTGAGAGAAAAAGAAAAATAATTGGTGGAGAGTTTATAAAAATATTTGAAGAAGAAGCTAAGAAAATTGAAGGAGTGAAATTTCTTGCACAAGGAACTCTTTATCCAGATGTTATAGAAAGCATTTCCTTTAAAGGACCCTCTGCAACCATAAAGAGCCATCATAATGTAGGCGGACTTCTTAAAAGAATGAAACTTAAACTTATTGAACCATTAAGAGAGCTTTTTAAGGATGAGGTAAGACAGCTTGGGCAGGAACTTGGAATACCTGATGAAATCTTATACAGGCATCCTTTTCCAGGACCTGGTCTTGCTATAAGATGCGTTGGAGAGGTTACACGTGAAAGGCTTGAAATACTGAGGCAGGCTGACATGATTGTTCTTGAAGAAATTAAAAATTCAGGATGGTATAAAAAGGTGTGGCAATCCTTTGCTGTTTTGCTTCCAATAAAAACTGTTGGAGTTATGGGAGATGAAAGAACATATGAGCATGTAATAGCTGTGAGAGCAGTTCACAGTGTTGATGGAATGACAGCAGACTGGGTAAGGCTTCCCTATGAATTACTTGAGAGAATCTCAAATAGAATAATCAATGAAGTAAAGGGAGTAAACAGGGTTGTTTATGACATAACATCAAAGCCTCCAGGAACCATTGAGTGGGAGTAAATATGTTTGATTTAAAAAAATACATTGCCGAAAAAAGAGCCAAAATTGAAGAATTTATCAAATCCTACTTTAATCCAGCAATTGTTCCTCCCATTCTTCATGAATCTGTTCTTTACTCTTTAACAGCTGGAGGGAAAAGATTAAGGCCAATTTTATGCATATCTGCTTATGAAGCCTGCGGAGGAAAGGAAGACATAACTGCATATGCCACTGCAATAGAGTTCATCCATACCTATTCTTTAATTCACGATGACCTTCCAGCAATGGACAATGATGATCTCAGACGCGGCAAACCAACAAATCACAAAATATTTGGAGAAGCAATTGCTATTCTTGCAGGTGATGGTTTGCTGACAGAGGCTTTTAGAATCCTATCCAATCCTGCTTATACAGATGTTGAGCCATTAAATCTCATAAAAGTAATTCATGAATTAAGCAGTTCAGCAGGTGTTTACGGAATGGTAGGGGGTCAGGCAATGGATTTAATATCAGAGAGAAAAGAGCCTGACAAAGAAAGCGTTGAATTCATTCATTTAAATAAAACTGCTAAGCTTATTTCTGCCTCTGTTAAATCAGGAGCAATACTTGCAAGTGCTGATGATGAGCAAATGAAAAAAATTGAAACCTATGGGTTAAGCATTGGACTTGCCTTTCAAATAATTGATGACATCCTTGACATAGAAGGTAGTACTGAGGAGATTGGAAAACCAAAAGGCTCTGATATTGAAAAAGGAAAAATGACCTATCCAAGAGTGTATGGAATTACTCAATCAAGAAAAAAGGCAAAACAGCTGATTGATGAAGCCCTGAATGCTCTTGAAACATTTGATGAAAAGGCAGAGCCTTTAAGAGAGATTGCAAAATACATAATAAAACGCACATCGTGAAGCTTCGCCTTGATCAATTACTTTATAAAAAGGGTATCACAGAAAGCAGAGAAAAAGCCCGTGCTTTAATTCTTGAAGGAAAAGTTATTGTAAACGGACAGAAAATTGAAAAACCTGGCACAATGGTTGATGAAAATGTTGAAATTACTATATGTGGACAGCCTCTTTCCTATGTGAGCAGAGGTGGATTAAAGCTTGAGGCAGCATTAAAAGCTTTTTCAATAGATGTTAAAGACAAAATTGCAATGGATGTTGGTGCAAGCACAGGAGGATTTACTGACTGTCTAATTCAGCATGGTGCAAAGCGTGTTTATGCGGTGGATGTTGGATATGGTCAGCTTGCATGGAAATTGAGAACAGACCCGAGAGTTATTCCAGTAGAAAGAACAAATATAAGATACATGAATAAAGATAGCATTCCAGAGGATATTGATATAGTAACAGTTGATGTATCATTCATATCTTTAAAGCTTGTTATTCCGAAAGTCATAGAGTTCCTGAAACCAGAAGGTGAAATTATAGCGCTAATTAAGCCACAGTTTGAGGTTGGTCGTGGTGATGTTGAAAAAGGAGGAATTGTAAAATCCGCAGAAAGGAGAAGAGAAGCAGTAGAGGAAATCAAAAAATTCTTTGAAACTATAAAGCTCAGAGTAATTGGAATTATAGAGTCTCCAATTAAAGGACAAAAGGGCAACATTGAATATTTAATCTATGCTAAGGTTAATCAACAATTGCACCAAAAACCATACCCACAACAACTTTGATATATGCCCATTGCTTAGTTATTTCCTTCAATTTTATCCTTTTGAATTTTAATTAAGTTTTACAATAGCGAGGGTCCTGGCTATCTTTAAAATTTTTTAAATTTTCAAGCTCTTTTTTAATCTCCTCATTTGAAATCTTTTCCAGCACAGAAAGAATTAAAAATCTCTTAAACAGATCAGTGTCATCAAGGCTATAGAGAATCCATTTTCCCTTTCTTTTTATCTTTACCAGCCCTGCCTCCTTTAAAACCCCGAGATGAAAGGAAACCTTTGGCTGAATCATATCAAGAGCATTAACTATTTCGCATACGCAAAGTTCACCTTTTTCAAGAAGCTTGAGAATTTTAAGCCTCGTTTCATCAGACAATGCATGAAACACCTTTGTCAACTCAGATGTTTTCAAGTTTTCCATACAAAAAGTATAAAAAAATTTTTATATGTTTGTCAACATTCTAAACAAAACACTAACTTCCTAATGGAAAATTTAAGTCCTTCTGGTTACAGAATAGAGCAGATTTCTGGTAAAATAAAAAATTAAACTGTTCTGGAGGTAAAATTGAACTACCTGATTGTCACTGGAGGAGCTGGATTTATCGGCTCAAATGTGGTAAAAAGGCTTAATGAACTGGGAGAGGAAAAAATCCTCATAGTTGATAATTTAAATACCTCGGAAAAGTGGAAAAATCTTGTGGAACTCAATTTTGAAGATTACATTCACAAAGATGAGTTTATTGAAAAAATAGAAGAATTTAAAAATTCAACTAAAGCAATAATCCATCTTGGTGCAAGAAGTAGCACTACTGAAAAGGATGTTGATTTTCTTATGAAAAACAACTATGAATACACTAAAAAACTGGCAAAATGGTCATTACAAAACAATGTCAGATTCATATATGCATCAACTGCAGCTACCTATGGAGATGGCTCTAAGGGATTTTCTGATGAGCATAGCTTAATACCTTTTTTAAGACCTTTAAATGCCTATGGTTATTCAAAGCAGATATTTGACCTCTGGGCATTAAAAAATGGAATTCTTGATAAAATAGTTGGCTTAAAATACTTCAATGTTTACGGACCAGGAGAAGCTCATAAAGGTGAGATGAGAAGTATGGTTTTGAAAGCCTATGAGCAAATTAAGAGAGATGGCAAAATAAGACTCTTTAAATCCTATCACCCGGATTACAGAGATGGTGAACAACTTAGAGATTTCATTTATGTAAAAGATGCGGTAGAAATGACTATATTTTTCCTTGAAAAACCTGAAATAAATGGAATTTTCAATGCAGGCACAGGCATACCCCGTTCATGGAATGACTTAGCAAAAGCGGTTTTTTCAGCATTAGAGCTTGAACCACAGATAGAATACATTGACATGCCTGAAGAAATCAAAGGAAAATATCAATATTTTACAAAAGCTGATATGGGTAAACTTAAAAAAGCTGGCTACAATAAATCCGCTGTATCTCTTGAAGAAGGGATAAAAGATTATGTTGTTAACTATCTTGAAAAATGCTAATTTATTTCTGAATTAATCTCATAAAAAGATAAATCTGAGAGAGTTTTTCAAGAAGTTCGCAAACTGAAAAAGCTTCTTCCATGGAGTCTCCTACACTTACAGCTCCGTGCCTTGATAAAAAAACAGCTTTTTTATCCCCTAAAGCTTTTACAGCCTTCTCGGCAAGCTCCTTTGTCCCTGAAGGAGCGTATTCTGTAACATTTATGGGCCCACCAAGAACATCAGTCTGTTCATCAAGAATTGAAGGGAGAGAAAGATTCAAAGCTGCCATTGTGCATGCAAAAGTAGAATGTGTGTGGATCACCGCATTTACATCTTTTCTTGCCTTATAAATTTCTATATGAAGCTTTCTTTCTGATGATGGTTCGCTGTCTCCTTCTATGACATTCTCATTAAAATCAATAATGACCACATCTGATGCTTTAAGTCCATTGTAAGATTTGGATTTTGCTGTAATGGCAATAAGATTTTCTTTAAGCCTCATGCTAATGTTACCACTACATCCAGTAACAAGCCCTTTTTTATAAATCCTTTTTGCTATCTTCACAATTTCTTCTCTTTCTTTTTTCCATTGCATAGTTTTATTATAAAACATAAAAACTGTTACGGAGGTTTTTTATGAAAATTTTTTTGAAATTTCTGATTTTAATATTTCTGCTTTTCCCTTTTACCAGTGTTTACAGCCTTACAATTGATGAACTTCTTAAAGAGCTTGATACACCTCAATGGAGAGAAAAGGTTTCAAATCCAGCTTTTGTAGAAAAATTTAAAAATCCTGATATGCTCTCCACAGTTATTAAACTTGCTGACGCAAGGGGTTATGACTGGAGATACAGAATCCGTGCAATAAAACTTCTTGGAAGCATTGGCAGCCCTCAGGCTGAGGAAGCTTTACTGGGAATGTTTCAGGATCCTTTTTTTCATCATGAGTGTCCTTCGTTAAAATCCTATGTAGCTGATGCTTTAGGAGACTTTAAACCAAGTATAAGGCTTCTTGAGATTCTGAAAGAAGGCTTAAATGACCCAGAAACTCTTGTAAGGGAAGCTACAGCAAAATCACTGGGTAGAATTAAGATGGCTGAAGCAGTTAAATATTTAAAAGAAGCCTTTTTATCAGAAAAAACTCTTGCAGTGAGAATAGCAATTGTAAGTGCATTAAAATCAATAGGAACACCAGAGGCAGTTAATTTTATAAAGGAAATAGCTTCTGACGGAAACCATAAAGAGTTATTAAATGCTTTCGGAGGTGCTTTATAATCCTGAATTATTAAATAACTTCGAGCCAGAAGATATAATTGATATTTTCAAAAATACAGCTGAGGTTCTGGCTAAAGAGCCTGCTTTTGTAAAACCAGATCTTAAAGCAGGTGAAGCAGTGTTTGTAGGAGATACTCATGGAGATTTTTCAACCACGAAATATATTGTGAAAAGATTTTTACATAACTCAGACAAACAAAATCTGATATTTCTTGGAGATTATGTGGATAGAGAGCCTGAACCTGAGGGGTCTGTCTGGAACCTCGTTTATCTTTGCCTGCTTAAAATAAACTTTCCAGACAGAGTTTTTCTCTTAAAGGGTAACCATGAGGCGAACTATGCAGTGCAATGTTTTCCCTATGAATTTAATGAAGAGCTTGGAAATTTATTTGGAAAAACAGGAGTAAAAATGCATGATGCTGCAGTATCTGTTTTTCAGGAAATGCCTTTAATGATACAAACAAAAAATGGAGTAGTAGCCGCGCATGGTGGGTTTCCTTTAAAAGATCAAAAAATTGATGACAAATCTAGTACGGATTTGATTATAGATATATTATGGGCAGACCCTGAGTGTTCTCCCATGTTTAGAGGATATGGAATTCCTAAGTTCACAGAAAAACAACTTATTGAGTTTTTAAATTCAATCAATGCATCATGTTTTATAAGAGGACATGACTACAATGTAGCAGGTAAGCGCATCTATTCAAATAAATGCATAACTGTATTTACCTGCCGTAGATATGCCTTCAGAGCAGGTATAACTGTAGCAAAAGTTGATTTATCCAAAAAAATCAAAGATGCAACAGATGTTGAGTTAGAAAACCTTACTTTTTCCCTTGATACATTGAGATAAATCTTTTTATACTTCTGTCATAGGTAGCTTCCACTTCTGGAGTAAAATAACATGCTGGTAGTTCCCCTCTTTTTCTGTGATAATGCAGGCATTCACAACAAATTCCCTTTTTTTCACATGGCTCATAACTGCAGTTACAGATTTTTTTATTTCTCTCAATTTTGCATTCCATAAACCTTCCTCCTCCAATAAAATTTACTATTTATGGGCTTTCTTCACATTATCAATTCTTCGTGCCAGTTCAATCCATGGATAGTTTTGAAGAACTCTGACAAGTGAATTAAGTCTGCCAGAGTTTATAAAATCAACTCTTTCTTCATCAGTATAAACATTGTAAAATGGCGTTGTCTCATAGAGGGCTTTGCCAAGATAGTGCTCTGAAGGCTTTAAAACATCTTCAGGTCTTGTATAAAAAGGGTCCTCCCCTGCACTGCAGGGCCTATTAAATACATTGAACTGTCTGCATGCAAGGGGCCTCACTGGATAAATTGAACATACTTCATCAATTAAAAAAGGACAGAAATCACCTCGGTTGTGTGATATGAGTGAGGCTTTTATTTTTGCTCGCAGAGGTTCTTTTACCTTCTCAATTACATACCAGTAAATTCCTACAATTTCAATTGGATAAACGGGAATGTCACGATGGGTTTTACAGCAGGAGCTACATCCACGACGACATGCCAGGCGACGACCTAATTTTTCATATTTTTTAATATCCCTTTTAACTCCTTCATCCATTATTGCATAAGCATTAAGAAGTACTGGTAGCCAGCTATGCATTTTTTCATCTTCAGGAAAACTGAGCCTTAGTTTATTCTTTTTCAATTCTAATTTTTCTTGCTCCTTTTAGAGTTTTTAAAATGGCTGGATCATCAATAATTCTGCCAACTATATTTACTTCACTGGCTGGCACAGGATCCTCTCCGGTGCTTAAAGGAGTTTTTCCAAAAAATACTGCCATAGCCTCACCAGCTGGCCAATAACCAATGTCTCCTACTGCTACACAAGTCGTTGCTGTGCTGTCAAGAGGCATGCTTATCCCTATTGAAAAGTAGAATTCATCTCCCCATTCATTAATTTTGCTTTCTATTGGAAGTGCCTCAAGAATTTTTTTTGCACATTCCGTATCATATAATTCTGCTCTTATTTGTCTTCCGTCAATAATTAATCTGACTTTTGTATTCATGCATGTTTTGCTCTTTTTTCTTTATAAATCAAAAGAGGAGATGTCTTTTTATTTACCACATCTTCGTTTATAATGCACTCTGAAATTCCCTTTTCAGAAGGAATGAGATACATAACATCAAGCATTATGTCTTCAAGTATGCTTCTTAATGCTCTTGCACCTGTTTTTCTTTCAATTGCTTTTTTAGCAATTGCCCGTAAAGCATCTTCAGTAAATGTGAGTTTTACTCCATCAATGCTGAATAGTTTCTGATATTGCTTTACAAGGGCATTTTTTGGTTTGGTAAGTATCTCTACAAGTGCATTTTCATCAAGTTCATTCAGAGTTGCTACAACAGGAAATCTTCCAACAAATTCTGGAATCATCCCGTATTTTATCAAATCCTCTGGTTCAACATAGTCTAATACATTTTCTTTATCCACTTTCGGTGTTTCTGAAAGAAAACCAATTGTTCTTTTCCCGATTCTCTTTTTTATAATTTCTTCAAGCCCGACAAAAGCGCCACCACATATAAAAAGTATGTTTGTGGTATCCATCTGAATATAATCCTGTTGAGGATGTTTTCTTCCTCCCTGAGGTGGTATGTTTGCCAGTGTTCCTTCAACTATTTTTAAAAGTGCCTGTTGAACTCCCTCCCCTGATACATCACGAGTAATGGAGGGGCTATCTGATTTTCTACTTATTTTATCAATTTCATCAATGTAAATTATTCCTATTTGAGCACGCTGGAGGTCATAATTGGCATTCTGGAGTAGTTTAAGAAGAATGTTTTCCACATCCTCGCCAACATATCCAGCTTCTGTAAGTGTTGTGGCATCAGCAATTGCAAAGGGAACATCAAGGAATTTTGCCAGAGTTTGCGCTAAAAGGGTTTTACCTGTGCCTGTAGGTCCTATAAGCATTATATTACTTTTTTGAATTTCATCAGAGGAAGTGCCTTTAAAAATTCTTTTGTAATGATTGTAAACAGCCACTGAAAGTATTTTTTTTGCCCTTTCCTGTCCTATAACATAGTCATTTAAAAACCTGTGAATTTCCTGTGGAGTTGGCAAATCTGTCTTTATACCCTCAAGGCTATTAAATCTTTCTTCTTCAAGAATCTCGTTACACAGGGCAATACATTCATCACATATATAAACGCCGTTTCCTGCAATAAGTTTTTTTACTTCTTTCTGTGACTTTCCGCAAAAGGAACATTTTAAAGTTTCTTCATTTTTCTTTGCCATACTACCACCTTATTTTTTTATTGATGTGATAACTTCATCAACAATTCCATATTCTTTTGCTTCTTCTGCTGACATAAAAAAGTCTCTTTCTGTATCCTTCTGAATTTTTTCAATTGGCTGTCCTGTGTGTTTTGCAAGAATTTTATTGAGCAAATCTTTCATTTTTAAGATTTCTCTTGCATGAATCTCCACATCCGTTGCCTGTCCATAAAAACCACCAATTGGCTGGTGAATCATTACCCTTGAATGAGGTAGCGCAAATCTTTTTCCTTTTGTTCCAGCTGCAAGAAGAACACAAGCCATTGAAGAAGCCTGTCCGATACAGTATGTGGCAATATCAGGTTTTACATACTGCATTGTATCATATATTGCAAGTCCGCTTGATACCATACCTCCTGGTGAGTTTATGTAAATATGAATGTCTTTGTCAGGATCTTCAGTTTGAAGAAAAAGCAACTGAGCTATTACAACATTGGCAACCTGATCATTTATTTCTGTGCCAATAAAAATAATCCTATCCTTTAGCAGTCTTGAGTATATGTCATAAACTCTTTCTGTTCTTCCTGTTTGTTCTATTACTATTGGAACAATGCTCATACTGCCTCCTGTTTTTTAATCTTATTTGATTTACTTAGAAGTATGTCAAATACCTTTCTTTCAAATACACTATTTTGTAGTGCCTCTAAGGAGCCATCCCTTGACATGTAATACTGTATAACTCCCTGTGGAGTTATGCTGTATCTTCTTGCAATATCCATAATTTCCTGTTTAAGCTCTTCCTCTGAAACAGTAACTCCTTCCTTTTCTCCTATGGCTTCAAGAAGAATATATGCTTTAACATTCCTTTTTGCTCTTTCTGAGATTTTATCCATATTTTGTGTTATATCAAGTCCTAATGATTCATATTCTTCAGTGATTCGTTTTATTTCCATCTCAACAAGCCCTTCTGGAAGTTCAAATTCATGAGTATCAAGAAGTTTTTTAAGTATATCAATTTTCTGCTGTTCAATAGCTTGTTGTTTTTTAGCGTTTTCAAGATTTTTTCTTATGTAATCTTTAAACTCTTCCATACTTTCAAAACCAAGCTCTTTATAAATTTCTTCATAAGGAACTGTTTGTTTTCTTTTTACTTCTTTTAAAGTAATCTCAAAATTAACTTTTTTGCCTGCAAAATCAGCAATAGAGTCTTCCGTAAAATCAATTGTTACATTAAAACTTTCTCCTTTTTTCTTGCCTTCTATTGCCTTTGAAAAATCCTCTGGAAATGGTCCAGCACCAAGCTTATAGACAAAGTCCTTTGCTTCTTTTCCAATGTCTGTTTTATAATCAATAACTACAAGATCTCCAGCCCGGGTAGGCTCATCTGTTGGTTCATAACTACCTCTTTCTTCGCACAATCTTTTAATGACTTCTTCAATTTCTTCATCTTTTACTTCTGTTTCAATCTCTTCTACCTCTATATTTTCATAGCTAAGATTTTCAATCTCTGGCCTTACTTCAACAACTAATTCAAAAGAAAGAGGCTCCTTCCTCTTTATATCAATGGCATCTTCAGCTATTGGAGGAACAAGAGGTTTTAAATTAGCCTCTTTAACTGCTTTCCTGTAAGACTCTGAAACCAGTTTTTCCAGAACATCGGAAATAGCTTCTTGACCAAATTTTTTTTCGATTATTGCAAGAGGAGCTTTTCCAGGTCTGAAACCAGGGATTTTTGCTTTCTTTTGAATTTCTTTTAATGCTCTCTGAATTTCTTCTTCAACTACATCTGCTGGTATTTCAAATTTCAATCTTTTTTTGGTCGTTGAGATTTCTTCGATTCCTTTTAACACATTCCCTCCCTCAGTATGATTTATTTTAAGTTTAAAAGTCAGATAGAATTTTTGTCAATTTTTACTTGAGTAACAAATCCTTATAAATAGCTCTTGCAAGATTAAAAAGTTTTATATATTCATCTTCTGCATAATCTCTGTAAGTGTTTATATAGGGTCTGAAGGAATTATCCCTGAAAATCAATGTAACCTCTGCATAAATTCCATCTTTAAGATAAATTCTGTGAGAGTAATCCTTTGTTGTAGCAAGAATAAGCTTTGCAAGCCCTATATAACCTGGATCAAGATTTATAGTTCGTTTTCCATCCTTAGAAAGTTCCTCTTCAATCTGATTTGTTTGAATTTTTATCTGGGCAATATCCCCTTCAGAAATCAAATTTTTAAAAAACATGAATCTTCTCAGTATTGGGCTACCAAGTTCTGCAGTATAGTAATCTGAATAATTCCATTGTTTCGGACTTGACTCTAAAATTATTTCGCCGAAAAATTTCTCCAGGATTTGTCTTGCCCTATAGTATACCTCTTTATCCTTGAAAAGTGTTCCAATAAATAGCAAAACCTTTTTTGGCTGAGCGGGTTTACCCATTAAGATAATACTTGTCTTAGATGAGGAACTATATGAGGATTACTCCAGTCAACAGGACCAACGATCTTGTGCCTTAATATTCCTTTTTTATCTATGAGAAATGTTTCAGGAACTCCCTTTATTCCATAAATTGTTGATGTAACTCTGTCATCAATAAGCACAGGGAAAGTAAAACCCTCTTTTTTTGCTATTTCAGTGGCAGTTAGGGGATTATCTTTGTAAAGAACTGTAAGAAATACAAAGTCATCGGAAGCTCCATTTTTATTTAAATAAGCCTGTATTGACTTTTTCTCTACTTTACAGTCATTGCACCATGATGCCCAGAAGTTGAGAATAACAATTTTACCTTTTAAGTCTTTGAGACTCCATTTTTTACCATTAATATCTTTAAGTTCAAAATCAGGAGCAGGGAGTCCAATCTGTGCATTTTCTTTTATAGAAGTCTTGCCTTTTTTTAATAAAATACTTCCTGTAACAATCAGGGCAAGTAAAACAAATAAAATTAAAAATACATTTTTTTTCATCACTCACCTCAATTAACAGATGCTGTTACTTCTTCAGCAACTTCTTTAAACTCTATCTGATTGTTATTTAGCTCAACTTTTATAAGGCTCGCTCCTTTAAAGTTACCCTTCAGAATTTCTTCTGAAAGTGGGTCTTCTATTTCTTTTGCAATAGCTCGTCTCATAGGTCTTGCACCATAAGCTGGCTGATAGTATTTACTGAGAATCCAATGTTTAACTGCATCGGATACAGCAATAACAAATCCGTATTCTGCAAGTTTTTTATTTGTTTCAGCAATTAAAAGATCAATAATAGCAAGTAAATGGGATTCTTCAAGAGGATGGAATACCACAATATCATCAACTCGGTTCAGAAATTCAGGATTAAAGGTCTTTTTAAGTTCATCAAACACGCTGTCTTTGATTTTCTGGTATATATCAGTGGACTGAGGCTTGTGAAAACCAAGAGGTGTTGATTTTTCAATCAATCTTGCTCCTATGTTTGATGTCATTATTATAATCGTATTTCTGAAATCCACTTTTCTACCAAAACTATCTGTAAGAACGCCTTCATCAAGTATCTGGAGCAACAGATTAAATACATCAGGATGAGCTTTTTCAATCTCATCAAATAAAACAACAGAATAAGGTCGTTTACGAATTCTTTCTGTAAGCTGCCCTCCTTCTTCATAACCAACATACCCAGGAGGTGCGCCTATTAGCTTTGATACATTGAATTTTTCCATATACTCGGACATGTCAAATTTTACTAAAGCAGTCTCATCATTGAACATGAACTCTGCAAGGACCCTTGCAAGTTCTGTTTTGCCAACTCCTGTAGGACCTAAAAAGAAAAATGAACCAATTGGTCTGTTTTTTGTTTTCAATCCTGCACGAGAGCGTCTTATTGCCTTGCAGACACTCTTTATTGCCTCATCCTGTCCTACAATTCTTTGATGTAGAATTTCCTCCATATGAAGCAGTTTTTCAGACTCTGTCTGTTCAAGTTTATAAAGTGGGATACCTGTCATCTTGGAAACAGTATATGAGACATCCTCTGCTGTAACAAGAGGAACTTCCTTGTGCATTGAGTCTTTCCATTTTTTGTAATTAGTTTCATAAATTCTTTTTAATTTTTCCTCTTCGTATTTTGCCTTCTGCGCTGCAGGAAGATCGTGAAGCTTTATGTATAAAGACTTTTCTTTGGTAATTCTAGCAAGCTCAAACTCAAGGTCTTTAAGTTCCTGAGGCATCACAGATCTTCTAAGCTTAATTCTTGAAGCAGTCTCATCAATAACATCTATTGCTTTGTCTGGTAAAAATCTGTCTGCAATGTATCTATCTGAAAGCTTTACAGCAGCTTCTATTGCTTCATCTGTAATTTTTACCCTATGATGGGATTCGTATTTTTCTCTTATTCCTTTTAAAATCTCGATTGTTACTTCCACAGTTGTTGGTTGAATGTATACAGGTTGAAATCTTCTTTCCAAAGCTCCATCTTTTTCTATATATTTTCTGTATTCTTGTGGAGTTGTCGCACCAATACACTGCATTTCTCCACGCGCCAGAGCAGGTTTTAACATGTTTGAAGCATCAACAGAGCCTTCTGCTGCACCTGCTCCAATTATTGTGTGAAGCTCATCAATGAATAAAATAATATTGTCTGATTGAGTTGCCTCTCTTATTACTGCTTTGAGTCGCTCTTCAAACTGGCCTCTGTATTTTGTTCCTGCAATTAATGCTCCCAAGTCAAGGGCAATAATTCTTTTGCCAAGTAAAATATCAGGCACATCTCCTTCAATAATTTTTTGAGCAAGCCCTTCTACTATTGCTGTTTTGCCAACCCCTGGCTCACCAATTATAACAGGATTATTTTTAATTCTTCTTCCAAGAATCTGAATGACTCTTTCTATCTCATCTTCTCTTCCGATTACAGGATCAAGTTTGCCTTCAATAGCAAACAAAGTGAGATCTCTTCCAAATTCATCAAGAGCTGGAGTATTTGTTTTTCTTTTTTCTTTTTGAGGTGTACTCTGGAAATGAGGTCTTATTGAAAAGTTAATAGTCAATTGTCTTGCGCCTAAAAGATTAATTCCAAAACTTCTCAGAATTTTACCTGCGATTCCTTCTTCCTCTTTAATTAAACCAAGAAAGAGATGTTCACTCCCGATATAGGGATGTCCTAAAAGTCTTGCCTCTTCCACTGCATTTTCAAGAACCTTTTTAGCTCTTGGAGAAAAAGGTATTTCTCCATAAGTAAGAAGATTACCCTCTGTGTTTATTCTTTTTTCAATTTCATATCTTACATTTTCAGGAGAAATTCCGATTTTTCTTAGTATAGCCACTGGAATGGAATCTTCTTCTCTTAAAATTGCAAGAAGTAAATGTTCTGTATCAAGAAACTCGCTATTTCTTTTTTCTGCTTCTTCTCTGGCATAGAGAATTATTTTACGACCCTTTTCTGTAAACTTCTCAAACATTTTAATGCTCCTGTAAAAATTTTTAGTTTCTAAAATCAATATTAATTTTTTTGCCTGTTTTGTGTCAACCAGAAGGAATATTAAATCAAGTAAAACAAATATACTGCAGAGACAAACTGTATAAACTTGTAAAAATTTTGAGAGAGTTCTTCTCGAGAGGATTCAAGAAACAACTCTTCTTCTTTAATTTCTATGCCCAATTTTTTTGCAGCAAAAATAACTCTTTCTCTCTGACCTCTTTCATGGGGACGAAAACTTCTGAGTATTAATCCATCATCACTGAAAAAATAATCTCCTGTTTCTTTTTTCCTTAATATTACTTTAATTACTTTTGCTTCCTTCTTAGCAATTGGAATAGTCAGAACGCAAGCACCTTCAGCTGTTATCCTGTATTGCACAGAGGAGGCAAAAAATTCTATAAAATCATTAAAAATCTTTTCAGCTTCCTCATCCTCTATTGGTTCTGTTGTAGCAATCAAAGTACCAAATAAAAATTCTTTAATAAAATTTTCTGCCTCTTCTTTTATCTGCATGTCCTCTGGAGCATCACTCCACATGATTCTACAGGACCTGAATACAGGACTGTAAATTATCTCTCCATAAGCAAGTTTTTCATTCAATTGAAGATCAAAGGGAAGAGAAATTGTTGTTTTATCCTTTGTGATTTTTCTCCTTTCACGGTAAAATGTTATTCTTGTTTTTCCAATCTTTGGAAGAAGAACTGTTTTCGTAATCAGATTCATGAAAAACAATATAACATATTTTATCAGTGTTGAGCTACAATAACTTTAAATGTTATCATAGAACCTATATGACTGTAATCAAACCTTTTAAGGGAATTGTTTACAATCCTGAAAAAATCATTGGAGATGATGTCATGTGCCCTCCCTATGATATCATCTCCAATGAACTTAAAGATATTCTCTATGATAAAAGCCCTTATAATATAATAAGAATTGATTACGGGAAAAATTCAGCAGGAGTAGATAAATATGTTCTTGCAAAAGAGTATATGGAGAGATGGCTTAGGGAAGGAATTCTTATTCAAGAAAAAGAGCCTTGTTTTTACGGTTATGAAGTTGAATATGTATATAAAAATAAAAAGAAAACACTAAGAGGAATCATAGGCACTGTAAGACTTGAAGAACTTGGCAGAGGAATTTATCCTCATGAGCAAACATATTCAAAACCTAAGACAGATAGATTAAATCTCATGAAAGCCTGCATGGCAAATACTTCTTTGATATTTTCTATTTATCGTTCAAAAGAGAGAGTAACCTCTCAAATACTTGAAAATCTTAAAAATCCTTATATCCAGGCAAAAGATTTAGATGGAAATATTCACAGGCTATTTAAAATAAATGAGCAATCTCAAATAAAAAAAATAGCGGAAGAGTTTAAAAACAAACCCATATTTATTGCTGATGGTCATCATAGATACGAGGTTGCTCTTGAGTTTAAAACAATGATGAATGCAATTTATCCAGACAGAGAAGACCCGCCATGGAATTATGTTCTAATGTTTTTGGCCAATATTGAAGATGACGGTTATCTAATTCTGCCAACTCACAGAATTTTAAGCACTCCTTTACCTGTCAAGCAACAACTTGAAAAACATAATAATCTTTTTTGTTTACTTGAATTCAACAAAAATGAGGATATTCAGGAAGCAATTGAAAGAATGGGGAGTAAAAATATCGGAGTTTATTTTAAAAATAACAAATTCTATATCCTTCAATATAAAGGCTCATCTCTTGAACATTTACCTGAAGAGTTGAGAGATCTTGATGTTACCATTCTTGAAGAGGTAATTCTAAAGGAAATGTTTCCTCAGAAAGAAGTCTGTTATGATACAGATATTGACAAAGGTATAAAGATGGTGGAAGAAGGAAAATGTGATGCAATTTTTATTCTCAGAGCGACAAAAGTAGAAGAAATAGAACGAGTTGCACTTAAAGGTCTAAGAATGCCTCCCAAATCAACATATTTCTACCCGAAACTTCTTACAGGAATGGTTATTAATAGTTTTAGAGAGAAAATTTAATGGAGGTGTAATATGGCATTAAAAGTCGCCATTAATGGTTTTGGCAGAATTGGAAGGCTTTTCTTCCGTGCTTCCTACGGTTATCCAGAAATTGAAATCGTTGCAATTAATGATCTTACAGATGCATATACTCTTGCTCATTTGCTTCAGTATGACTCTGTTCATGGGAAGTTTAAAGGAACTGTAAAAGCTCAAGGAAACAATATCGTGGTTGATGAAAGACAAATTCAAGTTTTTGCTGAAACAGACCCTCAAAAACTTCCATGGCAAGATTTAAACATTGATGTTGTGATTGAATCAACAGGAAGATTTACAGACAGAGCTGGTGCATCTAAGCATCTGCAGGCTGGTGCAAAATGGGTAATAATTACAGCACCTGCAAAGGAAGAAGATATCACAGTCGTGATGGGAGTTAATCATTATCTTCTTGATCCATCTCAGCATAAAATAATTTCAAATGCTTCGTGTACCACAAACTGCCTTGCTCCTGTAGCAAAAGTCCTTCATGAACACTTTGGGATTGAAAGAGGTTTTGCTACAACTGTTCATGCTTATACAAATGACCAGAGAATTCTTGATCTGCCTCACAAAGACTTAAGAAGAGCAAGAGCTGCTGCTGTTTCAATAATTCCTACCACAACAGGTGCTGCACGGGCTGTAGGAAAAGTTTTTCCAGAACTTAAAGGAAAACTTGATGGAATGGCAGTAAGAGTTCCAACTCCAAATGTATCAATGGTTGATTTTGTAGCTCAACTCAGTAAAGAAGTTACGGAGTCTGATATCAACGAAGCATTAAAAAAAGCCTCTCAGGAGCATCTTAAAGGAATTATTATGTATATTGAAGAACCTCTTGTTTCTGTAGATTTCAACCATTCACCCTACTCATCAATTGTTGATGGACTTCTTACAAAAGTTTTAGAAGGCAAACTTGCAAAGGTGATATCATGGTATGATAATGAATATGGTTATAGTTGTAGAGTAAGAGACCTTGTGCTATATTTAATGGAAAAAATTTAAGGAGGCAAAAATGGCACCCTTTAATAATTCCTTTGACAAAATGACAATTGAAGATTTACCTATAAAAGGTAAGAGAGTTTTTATTAGAGCTGATTTTAATGTTCCCCTTGACGCAAACCTGATGATAACTGATGACAGAAGAATTCGCTCTACACTGCCAACTATAAACTATGCAATTGACGAAGGGGCTAAGGTAATTTTAGCTTCCCATCTTGGCAGACCAAAAGGAAAACTTGATCCAAAGCTTTCTTTGGCTCCTGTTGCGAGAAGACTTCAGAGATTACTCAACAAAGAAGTAATTTTTGCACCCGATTGCATTGGTCCACAGGTAGAACAGCTTGTCTCAAAAATGAAGGAAGGCGATGTTGTGTTGCTTGAAAATCTAAGATTTCACATTGAAGAAGAAAAAAATGACGAAAAATTTGCTAAAGCTCTTGCCTCTTTAGCGGATTTTTATGTGAATGATGCCTTTGGTGCCTCACACAGAGCACATGCTTCAATTGTTGGTATTCCTAAGTTTATTCCCTCTGCTGCTGGTTTTTTACTTAAAAAGGAAATTGAATACCTGAAAGGTGCAGTGGAATCTCCAATAAGACCCTTTGTTGTAATACTTGGCGGAGCAAAAGTAGGAGGTAAAATTGGAGTGCTTGAAAATCTTGCAGATAAGGCAGACAAAGTTATAGTTGGTGGAGGTATGGCTTTCACATTTATAAAAGCCATGGGATACGAAGTGGGAGACAGTCTTGTTGAACCAGATATGATAGATTTTGCCCTTAAAATTATAGAAAAACTTCACAAAAATAAAGTTAAATTTTATTTGCCCGTTGATGTTGTTATTGCTCAAAGTATAGAGCATGGAGCAGAAACAAAAATCGTTCCTATTCAGGAAATTCCACCAGGATGGCGTGGCCTTGATATTGGTCCTGCTTCAGTAAAACTTTTTACAGAAGCATTACATGATGCGAAAACTATTCTTTGGAATGGACCAATGGGAGTTTTTGAAATAGATGCCTTTTCAAGAGGAACTTTTGCAATTGCTCATGCCGTAGCGGACTCTTATGCTTTTACAATAGTTGGCGGTGGAGATACAGACTACGCAGTGCATAAAGCAGGTGTAAGTGATGCTATCTCCTTTATATCAACTGGTGGCGGTGCTGCTTTACAACTACTGGAAGGTAAAGAACTGCCAGGTCTTGCAGTGCTGCCTTCTAAAAAGAGAGATTAATAAAAAGAAAGAGGGGAGTCATCATGGATGACTACCCCTTCTGTTTCAATAGCTTTTTTAATATGCTTTGGAAGACAAAACATTGCAGTATGTGCATCTATATCATAAAACTTTAGACTATCCTTAATGGAAACAATTTTTTCATTTATTTTAGCCATTGAGCCTTCTGGATTTATTTTTTTGGAAACAAGAGCAAAACCCCATGGAGCAAAAAAGGAAGGAATATAAGCAATGTAGGGTTTCACATAGGGGAATACCTGCTTGAGAGTGGTAACAATTGAGACAAAAACTCTTAAATTATTCACAGATGCAGAGGCAGACTGCGTAACCATCATTCCCTTTTCAGTAAGAGCTTCTTTGACTTTTTCATAAAACTCTTTTGTATAAAGAAGATACGCAGGTCCTCCTTCTGCTGGTTCTGGCAAGTCTATTATTATTACATCAAAATAGTTTTTCGTTCTTTCAATATAAGCTCTTGCATCATCTATAACTAACCTGACCCTTGGATCATCAAAAGCGCCATTATGCCATTCTGGAAGATATCTCTTAGCAGTTTTAATAACTAATTCATCAAGCTCAACCATTACAACTTCCTTAACAGGATATTTTAATACCTCTCTCAAAGTAGCTCCTTCTCCACCACCTGCAATAAGCACCCTTTCTATAGATTCACTTAAAAGCATAACAGGATGAACCAGTGCTTCGTGATAAATAAATTCATCAGCCTCAGCAGACTGCATTTTACCATCAAGAAGAAGACATCTGCCAAGATTACCCGAACAAATGACTTCAATTCTCTGATAAGGAGATATTTCAGAATATATAATCTCCTTCAGAGAATGAAGTATAATCTCATCCTCTGATGTCTGCTCAATATACCATTTGCAATTCTTCATGACATACCTTATGTGGTAATTTCTCGTTTTTGTAAGAAATTATACCTCTTTTCATTTCAACAATTGAGGGAGATTCACATTCAAAGGCTTCTATAATATATTGAGCTGCAATCTCTGGCTTTATAGTATCTCCACAGGTAAATACATCCACTGCAGCAAAACCATACTCAGGCCATGTATGAATCGTCAGATGAGACTCAGCAATAACTACTACTCCACTAATACCAAAAGGATTAAATTCATGGAAATTTACATTAATGATTGTTGCATTTGCTTTTTTGGCAGCATCTACAAGAATTTTTTGGACGCTTTCGAGATCTTTGAGGATCTCGGGATTGCAATTTTTTAATTCAATTAAAAGATGGGTCCCTAAAGCATACAATTTTTCGACCTCCTCCCACAGAGATGAAAACAGGGACAAAGCCCCTGTAAACTTTATATATTAAAGCAAAAGAAATTTTTTTGTCAAACAATTTTTATGAGCAGTGTAAAAATTTTTTATGTGTAAAATTGAACCCATTGCCTAAGTCTAAAGAATTATACCTTATAATTGATGATTAAAATTGTTACCATAAAGTAACATATAAATAAAAAATTGTTACTGCAAAGTAACATAAATGAAAAAATTTTTTGATTTTTCCTGCTTTTTATTCTGGTATATATTTTGCTTAAATTAAAGTGAATCTTCTTTCTGAAGAGAGGGGGTGAAAATGCACTTTACTTTATTTTATTAAAATTTTTAAGAGAAGGAGGATGAAGTATGGAAGAAAAAAAGAAAGGTGTTAGTGAGGATTGGTTAGCCTTTTGGTTAGCTATTGTGATTTTTGCAATTTCTCTGCTGGCTTACACAGGAATTGATCCCTTAGGATGGGTTGTCTCTACACAAGAGTGGACAGACTCAAGCAAGGCAATTGCTCCAACAGGAAAAGTTTATCAAAGCCTGAAGGGTGAAATTACAAAAATTGATGGGAACAAACTAACCATCAAGAAACCTGACGGGAAAGAAGAAACTGTAACAGTCTCTGATCCAACAAAATACAAAGTTGGTGACACCTATGAAAAGAAAGGGCTTTCAGGATTTGCATCTCTTGTGCTTACCTATATTTTCATGGCTGTAGTTTTCACAATCGGTGCAGCACTCATGCGAGCTAATATAGTAAAATTCAATATTGGATTCTTCTTTGTTTTCTGGTTGAGCTATCTGTGCTGGTTTATTGGTCATTATGCTTATTTTGCAGCAACCGATGCTAAAAAATTCAATATTCCATGGTCATTGAAACTTACAGGTGAAGGTGGCTTTATATTTGCTCTGTTACTTGGCTTGATTGTTGGTAATTTCTTCAGAGGTTTTGCAAAATTCATTGGTGAAGCATTAAAACCAGAGTTTTACATTAAAACCGCAATTGGTTTAATGGGCGCATTACTTGGATTAAAAGCAGCTCAATCATTTGGACTTGCACAGGCAGTACTTTTCAGAGGACTCTGCGCCATAATTGAAGCCTATCTCATTTACTGGGCATTGGTTTATTGGATTGCGAGAAAATGGTTTAAGTTCAGTAAAGAATGGGCAGCTCCACTTGCATCTGGAATCTCCATTTGTGGTGTTTCTGCAGCAATTGCAACAGGTGGAGCAATTAAAGCAAGGCCTGTTGTTCCGATTATGGTAAGCTCACTGGTTGTTATATTTGCAGTTGTTGAGCTCATTATTCTTCCTTTCTTTGCTCAAGCTTTCCTCTGGAAAGAGCCAATGGTTGCTGGTGCATGGATGGGACTTGCAGTTAAGACAGATGGTGCAGCCTTTGCATCAGGTGCAGTTGTTGATGCCCTTATAAGAGCAAAAGCAGAAACTGCTGCCGGGATTAAGTATGAGCCAGGATGGATGCTAATGGCAGCATCAACGACAAAGCTTTTTATTGATATATTTATCAGTATCTGGGCATTCATACTTGCCTATATATGGTGTGCAAAAATTGAATGCAGACCTGGAGAAAGGGTCTCTGCAACAGAAATATGGAGAAGATTTCCAAAATTCGTCATAGCATATGCTGTTACCTTTATAGTTATTCTTGTCATTGCTATTCCGTATGCTCCAAAAGTTGGCTCTGTTGAAGGAAAGGTAAACAAAATCAAAAAGGAAATAACAACAATTGAAAAGCAGCTTACTCAAGTTACGGACCCAGCACAACAGGCAACCTTAACAGCACAAATTGATGCAAAGAAAAAACAAATTCAAGATTTAGAAGCAAGTGTAAAAGACGCAAAGAAAATTATTTCTCAAACATCTGTATCAACAGCAGGAACAAATGCCTTGAGAGTGCTTTTCTTCTTGATCACATTCTTTACAATCGGAGTAATGTCTGACTTTAGAAAACTCTGGGAAGAGGGTATTGGAAAGCTTGCCCTTGTCTATCTGATATGTCTTTTTGGATTCATTCTCTGGATTGGTTTGTTGATATCCTATATATTCTTCCACGGAGTAAAACCTCCGGTAATAACAGGATAAAGGAGGTAGGAATATGACAGAAGAAGCAAAACTCAAAGAAGAACTTGAAAAAATGGAGTTTGAGCCACTACTTCCAATTGAGAAAAAACTTATCTTATGGAGTGTAGGGCTTGGCATAGTTTTATTGATTGTGCTTGTCTGGATAAGCTACACATTCTTTCCAGCATCCCACGGATAAAAAAAGAAAGGGTGTGAGAGGGATAATGCCCTCCCACCCTTTTTTTATTTTTCCGAGCACTGAGTAATTCGTATATCATCATATATTCCGAACACCTCGATGGCACGAGGAATCTCTGAGCCTCTAATATCCAATCCACTTATAAAATAGTTTAAATGTTCAAGGGCTTAAAATTGCCATTATGATTTTGTCTTGAGCGATGTTAAAAATTTTTTGATAAAAAGCTCCTAACAAAAGTTAAAAACAATTTTCTATCAGCAATCTGAGTGTTGAATGAATGGTTAACGCTATTGAAGTGAAAAGAGGAGGACAATTTAAATCCTCCTCTTTTTATATGCTACCTTGGAATAAGCTTTGTAGCAAGTTGAATTCTTATGGTTGCTCTTTCCAGGGCTGCCTGAGCTCTTGCAAGATCAATATCTGTTTCACCAGCCTGAGCTTTACGAATTCTCTCCTCTGCACGAGCTAATGCAGCTTTAGCTCTTTCAATATCAATTTCCTCAACTCTCTCAGCACTTCCAACTAACACTAAAACTCTATCATTCAACACTTCACAATATCCCCTATTAACGAAAAGATAATGCATCTGTCCATCTTTTTTGTATGAGAGAGAGCCAATTCTGATGGCTGTCATAAAAGGACAATGCCCTGGCAATACTCCAAAATCTCCTTCTGCACCTGTAGTATAGACTTCATCCACTTCTTCGTTTACTACTTCTCCATAGGGAGTTATAACTTCTAACTTCAATTTATCTGCCATTGTCTACTCCTTCTAATTTATACCTGCCTTGTATATCCCATTTTCTTGGCTTTTTCCTCCACTTCTTCTATTGGACCAACCATGTAGAATGCCTGCTCTGGAAGATCATCGTATTTACCATCAAGAATTGCTTTAAAGCCTTTTATTGTATCCTCAAGCTTTACATATCTTCCAGGTGTTCCTGTAAAGGTTTCTGCTACATGGAATGGCTGGCTAAGGAATCTCTGAAGCTTTCTTGCTCTTGCAACAGTGAGTTTATCATCTTCTGAAAGCTCTTCAATTCCAAGAATTGCTATGATGTCCTGCAATTCTTTATATCTCTGAAGAACTGCTTGAACTCCTCTTGCAACCTGATAATGTTCCTCACCAATTATTCTTGGATCAAGAATTCGGCTTGTTGAATCCAGAGGATCCACTGCTGGATAAATTCCAAGCTCTGCAATCTGACGGGAAAGAACAACTGTTCCATCAAGATGAGCAAAAACTGCTGCAACTGCTGGGTCTGTTAAGTCGTCTGCTGGAACATATATTGCCTGCATGGATGTAATTGAACCTTTTGCTGTTGTTGTAATTCTTTCCTGCAACGCTCCCATTTCTGTTGAAAGTGTTGGTTGATAACCAACTGCTGATGGCATTCTTCCTAAGAGAGCAGAAACTTCTGATCCTGCAAGAGTGTATCTGAAAATGTTATCTATAAATATTAGAACGTCCTGTCCCTGATCTCTGAAGTATTCTGCAACTGTAAGTGCTGTAAGAGCAACACGTGCTCTAACTCCTGGTGGCTCGTTCATCTGTCCGTAAACAAGGGCAACCTGAGGTAAAACTCCAGAATGCTTCATTTCAAGATAAAGGTCATTTCCTTCACGGGTTCTTTCACCAACACCTGCAAAAACTGAAACACCACCGTGTTTCATTGCGATGTTATGAATCATTTCCATAATGATGACTGTTTTACCAACTCCTGCACCACCAAACATTCCCATTTTACCGCCTCTGACGAATGGGACAAGAAGGTCAAAAACTTTAACACCTGTTTCAAACTGCTGGGTTGTTGGAGACTGGGCTGTAAAATCAGGAGCTGGAATATGAATTGGATAATACTCATTAGCCTGAATTGGACCTATTTCATCGACAGGTTCACCAATAACATTTATAATTCTTCCAAGAACAGGCTTACCAACAGGAACTTTAATTGGTGCACCCGTGTCAACAACCTTCATTCCTCTTACAAGTCCGTCTGTTGAACCCATAGCTATTGTTCTTACTCTATTTTCACCGAGATGCATAGCAACTTCCAGGGTTAGATGAATCTCTGGAATACCCTTCTGAGGATCACCAGGTTCATCTATTCTTAGAGCATTTAAAACTTCAGGCAACTGTCCTTCAAATTCACAGTCAACCACTGTTCCAATAACCTGTACTACCTTGCCTACGTTCATAATTTTTAAACCTCCTTTATTCTTTTTTTAAATTTTTATCCTTCACTTTGTTTTAAAGCTTCCACACCACCAACTATGTCCATAAGCTCTTTTGTGATTGATGCCTGTCTTACCTTGTTTGCTATAAGAGTTGTCTTCTTAATTAACTCATCACAGTTCTTCGTGGCATTATCCATTGCTGTCATTCTTGCTGCCTCTTCTGCTGCCTGTGATTCCAAAAGTGCTCTGTAAATCTGAATTTCTATATAGATTGGCAGTAACATTGCAAACAATTCAGGTGCTCTTGGCTCATAGGTAAATGGATAAAAAGGCTGCTCCACAGGTTCAGTTTCTATTCTGCCAATTGGAAGAATTCTGTTTACTACAACCCTTTGAGATATCACGGATTTAAATTCATTGTAAATGATCACCACTTCATCAACTGCTTCAGTTACATAAGCATTAATCATCTCCTGGGCTATCATTTGAGCGTGAGTGTATTGAAGTTTTCCAGAAATTCCCGTCCATATATTTTTAAGGGGAATCTCTCTTCTTTTGAAATAATCTCTTGCTTTTCTCCCAACCACTGAAATTGTAGTATTTAAACCTTCCTTCTTTAGCCTGTCTATCTCTTTTGTGGCAACTCTTAAAATATTAGTATTAAAGGCTCCGCAGAGTCCTTTATCAGATGTAATAACCAGTACTTCTACTGTCTTAATAGGTCTTCTTAAAAGCAGAGGTGGAAGATCACTTCTTGTCTCGACTGCTGCAGCCAGATCTGCAAGAACCTGTTGCATTTTTGTAGCATAAGGTCTGTATCTGAGCATACTATCCTGAACCTTGCGGAGCTTGGCTGCTGCCACCATTTTCATAGCAGAGGTGATCTTTTTTGTTCCCTGTATTGCTTTTATTTTTTTTCTTATATCTCTTAATGTTGGCATTTAACTGCTCCTACCTTCAGATTTTATTTAATTAAGGCTGAAATGTCTTTTTAAACTCTAAGATAGCATCTGTAATTTTTTGTTTTAATGTATCATCAAGCTCTTTCTTTTCTCTGATTTCTTTTCTAAGGTCTTCTTTCTGGCTTCTTATAAAGCTCAGGAAGCCCTGTTCAAATGCTTTAATAGCAGAAACAGGTAAATCATCAAGATGTCCCTGAGTTCCTGCGAAAATGAGCATTATCTGATCTTCAACAGGCATTGGAACGTACTGGTCCTGTTTCAGAAGTTCCACCATTCTCTGTCCTCTTTCAAGTAATGCTCTTGTAGCTTTATCAAGATCTGCAGCAAACTGAGCAAATGCTGCAAGCTCTCTGTATTGTGCAAGGTCAAGCCTTAACATTCCTGCAACCTGTTTCATAGCTTTAATCTGTGCTGAACCACCAACACGGCTAACTGATAGTCCCACATTAATAGCAGGACGGACACCGGCATAGAAAAGCTCAGGTTCAAGATATATCTGACCATCTGTAATAGAAATAACGTTTGTTGGAATATATCCAGAAACGTCACCAGCCTGTGTTTCAATAACTGGAAGTGCTGTAAGAGAACCACCACCCTCTGCATCAGAGAGCTTAGCTGCTCTTTCAAGCAATCTGGAGTGGAGATAAAATACATCACCAGGATATGCTTCTCTTCCTGGTGGTCTTCTAAGAATCAATGAAATCTGCCTGTATGCATAAGCCTGCTTTGTAAGGTCATCATAACATACAAGTGCATGCATGCCTTTATCTCTAAAGTATTCACCCATTGCACAGCCAACATATGGGGCAATATACTGCATGGCAGCAGGTTCTGAGGCAGTGGCTGCAACAACAATTGTATGATCCATTGCACCATATTTTTTCAGAGTCTCAACAACCTGAACAACACTCTGACGTCTCTGCCCGCATGCAACATATATACATATACAATTTTGTCCCTTCTGATTAATGATTGTATCAAGCAGAATTGCTGTCTTACCAGTCTGACGGTCACCAATAACAAGCTCTCTCTGTCCTCTTCCTATTGGAATCATTGCATCTATTGCCTTAATACCTGTCTGCAAAGGCTCCTTAACAGGCTGTCTTTTAATAATTCCAGGTGCAATAACATCAACTTTTCTAAAGTGTTTTGCATTAATTGGACCTTTACCGTCAATTGGCATTCCAACTGCATTGACAACTCTTCCAATGAGCTCTTCTCCAACTGGTGTTTCCATAACCCTTCCAGTTCTTTTAACAATATCACCTTCTTTTATCAGTCTGTCATCACCAAACAGAATTGCACCTACATTGTCTTCTTCAAGATTGAGAGCCATTCCGTAAACACCATTTGGTAGCTCAAGCATTTCGGAAGCCATGCAGTTATCCAATCCGTAAATTCTTGCAACACCGTCACCAACAGAAGTAACAATTCCGATTTCGCTGACATCAGCCTTCTTCTCAAAGTCAGCAATCTGCTTTTTAAGGTACTCACTAATTTCTTCCATCTTAAGTTCCATAGTTTTTCACCCCTTTATAAGCTTATCTCTTAAAAGACCTAACTGGCCTTTTATGCTCAAGTCATACATGGTACTACCCACTTTAACCCTGACTCCACCAAGCAGTGAAGGGTCAATCTCATATTGCAATTCAATATCTCTGCCAGTAATTGCTCTGAGAGATTCAACAATCTTTTGCTTGATACTTTCAGGAAGCTCCACAGCAGATGTAACCACGCCTTTAACCTTTTTCTTGGCTTCCAGATAAAGTGCATTGATATATTTTACAATTTCTCCCAATCCAACAAGCACCCCTTCAATACTGAGGAAAGTGAGAAATTTCTTTGCTTCTTCAGGAAGTGCCAATTTCTCACAGAGATAGTTAATCACTCCAGCTCTTTCTTGCTCATTAAATGAGGGAGATGCAAGCATGTTTCTGAACTGCTTTTCTTTCTGCATAAGCAGAGCCATTGTTTCTAATTTGCCTGCAATTTCAGGAACCTGGTCAAGATTAACCAGGCTTAAAAATTGTTTTGCATATTTTTTTGCCTTAGCTCCTCTTACCTTTCTCAATTTTTCCGCCCCTCTATTATTTTTATTGATTCCTGAAGAAGCTTTTCTTGCTCTTCAGGTGTAATTTTCTCTTTTAATTTTTGTTCACTGAGCTGAATTGCAAGCTCCGCTGCCTCAAGTCTTAGTGCATCCTTTGCCATCTTAACTTCAAATTCAATATTTGTTTTAGCCTGTTCAAGAATTTTTTCCTTTAATTTATCACTTTCCTCTATAATCTTTAATTTTTCCTGCTCTCCAATTTTTTTGGCTGTATCCAAAATATCCTGAACTTCTTTATCCTTTAATTTAAGTTTTTCCTCTACTTCCTGAAGAGCTTTCTTAGCAAGCTCTTTGGCTTCCTGTGATTCTTTTATACTCTTCTCAATTAATTCTCTTCTCTGAGCAAAAAACTTTTTAAGGGGCTTACCTAAGAATTTAACAAGAAGAAAGACAAGTATGGCAAAATTAATGAACTGATAAATCCAGCTTTTTGAACTCCCTCCAGCATGCTCTGCCCCTGCTGCCATTGCTGATGAAGCAAATATAACTATCATTAGTATTGAAATTATTGATTTTTTCATATTCCCTCCAATCAAACCTTTATCAGTTTATTCACAATCTCTTCAGAAAGTCTTTCAACTTCCTGCCTGAGCGCTGCTCTTATTCTTTCTGTTTCTGCTTTAATTTCTGCTCTTGCTTTTTCAATCATCTGAACAGCTTCTTTTTCAGCATTAGAGACAACTTCTCTCTGATAAGAAAGCCCTTCCTCTCTTAAAGCATTGATAATACTTTTTGCCTGAGCCTTTGCCTGAGCCAGATCTGCATTCATCTGAGCAATGGCTTTTTCCTTCTTTTCATTCATCAGTTGAGCTTCTTCCAGAGCACCTTTAATTGTCTGTTCTCTCTGCCTGAAAAGCTCCATCATTGGCTTAAAGAGAATAGCATTAAGAATAAACATCAATACAAAAAATTGAATCATTAAGACAAAAAACCAATTGTTGAACTCTAACATACCCCACCTTCTTTCTGTTAGATTTTTGCAGCTAAAAAAAACAACTGCAAAAAAGAATACCATAGAAAGTCTATTTTGTCAAGAAATTGTTAATTTTAAATTTTTATGGATTTCTTAAAATTTACTTATAAATCTCTGTGAATCACCACAGGATTAAGAGAAAGGCTTTTTATATACTCAGCTATTTCTTCTGCTAAAACCACTGACCTGTGCCTGCCTCCAGTACATCCAATTGCTATTGTTATATAAGCTCTTCCTTCTTTTTTATACCCTGAAACCGCAAAATTCAAAAAGTTCTTGATATACTTCAAAAATTCAATTGTTTCCTTCTGTTTCAATACAAAATCTCTTACTGGTTTATCTTTGCCGCTTAACTCTGTTAAAGAAGGCACAAAATAAGGATTGGGCAGGAATCTTGCGTCAAAAACAAGATCAGCATTCATAGGGACACCCTTTTTATAGCCAAAAGAAATAACAATTACTGAAGGCAGTATTTCTTCTGCTGCATAAATTGAACGAATTAAAGACTTCAACTGATGAGGATTAAATCGTGATGTATCAATTATTCTTTCAGAAAAGCTTCTGAGAGGATAAAGCATAGCTCTTTCCTTTTTGATTGCCTCAATTAAATCGCTGACATAACCTGAAAGGGGATGAGGTCTTCTTGTTTCTTTATATCTTAAAAGAATTGCCTCATCATCAGCTTCAAGAAACAAAACTTCTGTTTTATATGATTTTTTTATTTTTTTAATAAGTTTTATCGCTTCTTCAAAAAATTGTTGAACTCTAATGTCAATTCCTATTGCAATATTTCTAAAAGTTGTGTGCTTCTGAAGCAACTTTAAAAACTCCAGTATAACCGGAGGTGGAAGATTATCTACGCAAAAAAATCCTATATCTTCCAGCGTTCTAAGAGTTACGGTTTTACCTGCGCCAGAAAGTCCTGTTACTATTACTATAAATTTTTCAGAATTCAACTTATCTGGCTGGCTCAATTAAGCCAAAATTGCCATCTTTTCTTCTGTACACCACATTGACATCTCCAGTAAATGAGTTAAGGAAAATAAAGAAATCTTTATCTAAAAGTTCCATCTGGTCAACTGCTTCCTCTGGAGACATCGGTCTTAAATCAAATTTTTTATATTTAACAATTCTCTTTACCTGTTCTATTTCTTGAGGAGCTGTAGTAGGATATTTAACTGCTTCTTTTTTATTTTTATTTTGAATCTTCTCTTTATACTTCAAAACCTGTTTTTCAAGCTTCTCCACGACCTGATCCACTGCTGAATAAAGGTCTTCTGTTTTGCCTTCAGCCTGTATTAAATGCCCATTTACTTTTAACAAAACATCTATTTTGTGAGTAAACTTTTCTGTGCTTATTGTTACTATTGCCTCTGAAGCATCATTTAAAAACCTTTCAAATTTACTCACTCTTTTCTCAATATACTGTTTTAATGCTTCTGTGACATCAATGTTTTTCCCTCTGATTGTTATCTTCATGCTTGCTCCTCCCTAATAATTTTTTAGTTTTCTCAAAGATTTTGGTGGAATTTTAAGCTCTTCTCTATATTTTGCAACAGTTCTTCTGGCAATATCTATACCCTGTTTTTTTAACATATCTGAAATTTCCTGATCAGAAAGAGGATTTGCTGGATTTTCCTCGTTTATAATTTTTTGAATTAGCTCCTTTACAAAAGTAGTGGAAACACTTCCATGATTGGATGGCAAGGCATTGCTGAAAAAAAATCGGAAATTAAATACACCATGTTCACAGGCAAGATACTTATTTGAGGTTACCCTGCTTATTGTGCTTTCATGAAGTCCGAGATCACTCGCTACATCCTTCAAATTGAGGGGTTTTAAATAGCTAACACCTTTATCAAAAAACTCTCTCTGAAATTTGATCAGACTTTCAGTTACTCTGTAAATTGTTCTATTTCTCTGCTCTATGCTTCTTAAAAGCTCTATAGCATTTTTAAATTTTTCTTTCAGATATTTCTTTTCATCAGAAGATAAATCTTTTTCTGTAAAAAGCTCCCTGTAAAGTTTGCTTAACCTTAGCTTTGGAATTCCTTCGTCATTCAATATAATCTGATATTCACCTTCAACTTTGTTTACATAAACATCAGGAACTGGAATGTTCACCTGTGCTTTAGAAAAATTTCTACCGGGTCTTGGTTCAAGTTTCTCTATGATTTTTACTGCTTTAATGACTTCATCAATAGAGACATTAAATTTCTTCGCTATGGTTTCATATTTCTTCTTTCTTATATCTTCAAGATGCTCTTCAACAACAAACTGAACAAGAGTATTTCCAAGATCAAGTGCTTTTATCTGCAAGATTAAACATTCTTTAATATCCCTTGCGCCAACTCCTGGAGGATCAAATTCCTGAACAAGTTCAATTGCTTTCTTTACAGTCTCAATATTTGTATCTGCAATTTTTGCTATTTCTTCCTCTGTTGCCTTAAGATATCCGTCTTCATCAATGTTACCAATAATTATCTCTGCCACTGCTCTTATTTCATCTGAAGCCTTGCTTAATCTTAGTTGCCACAGGAGATATTCCCAGAGGTCAGAGGTCGTTGAATAAAAAAGTTCAAAGGAAGGCTTTTCCTCTATGCCTGGGGTAAAATAGCCAAGATCTCTACCATCATCAGCTCTTTCAGCAAAATATTCATCTATCATTATCTTTTCTAATTTATCAACTGCTATGGGTTCTTCAATTTCTTCTGAAATTTCTTTTTCATGATTGTTTTCAGTCTCTTCATCTATTTCAAGCATAGGATTTTCCATTAACTGAAGTTCAATAAACTGACTGAGTTCAAGCTGTGGTAACTGTAAAAGCTTTAGCTGAAGCTGAAGCTGCGGTGTAAGTGCCAGTTTCTGCGTAAGCCTTAACTCAGTTTTCTGTTCAAGTACCATTATAGTTTAAACTCCTCCCCTAAATAAGCTTCTCTTACCACTGGATCATTAATCAAAGTATCTGGGCCACCCTCGGCAAGCAATTTACCGCTGTGTATAATAAATGCTCTATCAGTTATAGAAAGAGTCTCTCTCACATTATGGTCTGTTATTATTACTCCAATTCCTCTGTCTTTTAAATGCTTTATTGTTTTTTTTAGTTCAACCACAGCAAGAGGATCTATACCTGCAAATGGTTCATCAAAAAGCATAAAAATAGGTTTTAATGCAATTGCCCTTGCAATCTCAGCTCTTCTACGTTCACCACCTGAAAGTTTGTATCCTTCTCTGTCTGCAAACTCTGTTAAATTAAATTCTTTAAGAATTTCATTAACCTCTTCGTCAATTCTTGATAAAGCATTTTTATCATCGTCGTATTTAATTTCAAGAACAGCCTTCAGATTCTCTCTAACTGTTAACTTTCTAAATATAGAAGGTTCTTGAGGAAGGTATCCCAATCCAAGTCTTGCTCTTTCATAAATTGGCATTGATGAAATGTTCTTATCATCAAGAAAGATACTGCCACTGTCAGGCTTTATTATTCCTGTTATCATGTAAAATGTGGTTGTTTTCCCGGCACCATTAGGACCAAGTAAACCAACAACCTCTCCGCTTTCTACTTTAAAGCTGATACTCTTAACAGCTTCCTTTTTACCAAAGCTTTTTTTTAAATTTTCAACCTTAAGAGTGCTCATTTTCCTGATTTTTTCTCTTTTAAATAAACCTTACTTTTTTCCACAACTGATCTGTCATCTTTCATGAAATATGTTATCTTTTCACCTGTTACAAGATTTTTACCCTCTGTTGCTCTTGGCTCTCCAGTAAATATTACTCTTTCTTCTGGCTCAGGAAGATATGTTGCCTTATGGGAGGTAATAACTCTGTCTGCCTTTACAAGCTTTACATCTCCTATTGCCTCTATCATTTTTATATTCCCACCTTTTTGCTCATCTTCATAATAAACAATCATTTTATTTGCATACAATGTAACCTCTCCTCTTTTAGCAACAACATTTCCCTCAAAAGTAGCTGTTTTTGTTTTACTATCATTTATAAGCGTTTTTGAGGTTATTATTATAGGCTCTGGCATTTCCTTTTTGTCCTGAGCCAAAACTGGATTAATAAAAAGAAACAAAGCTACTAAAAATATAAAACTACTTCTTAGAATAGACAATTGCTTTCACCCCTTTCTTTAATTCTATCAAATTCTCACTGGCTTTGCCAGAGTTGCCTTCTATAATAAACCTGTTTCCTTCAATCTTAAGTGGATTATCGGAATAAAGAGTTTTATCCTTCGCACTCCAGTAAGCCTCTGTGCCATAAATTTTATAGTCCTTTGAAAATCCTTCTATTCCTTCACTTAAAATAAGGTCGCCGGATTCAATCCAGTAAAATCCCTTTCTGGCTTTTACAGTAAGATTTTTTTCAGGGAAAAACATTGTAAGCTCCCGTAAATCCATTAACTTCCCATCATCACTCATTAAAGCTTCTTTTGAAAAAAGTTGTAGTTTCAACTGCCCATCTTTTTTCTGAATAAACTGAGCATCTCTAAAAAAAGAACCTTCCATTGAAACCTTTACCTTAATAGGATGCTCTTTGTCCAGATAATTAAACACTACAAACAAAATCACCACAAAAAATATACTCGAAAAAATCAAAATCAGTTTTTTCATCTCTGTTTAAATATACCATAAAAAACCTTTCCCGTGCGATTAAGGAAAACTTTTGACTTGTAAGAGCAATTTAGTTTAAACTTTAAAATGCATTTTATAAAAAATGGAATAGTGATATTTTTTCTGCTGTGTTTAATTTATGCAAAACCTTGTTATGCAGAAGTTGACTATTTTAAAAATTTTAAAGAAACTCTTTTATCCTACTTCCCTATAATTACTGGTAAAGTTGTAAAACTGGAAGAAAACAAACTCTCTCTTGATAAAGGCTTTAAAGATGGAATAAGAAAAGGACAGAGAGTGGTTATTTTTGAAGAGACTGTTCCTTTAATTCATCCTGTAACAAGACAGGTTATAGGTAAATCAGAAAAAATAGTTGGTTTAGCTGAAGTTATAAGCGTTGAAGAAAACTCTTCTGTGGCTGAGGTTTTAGAAGGAAATATTTCCTCCAGCGAACCACTTTTATTCAAAATACCGAAATCAAAAATTAAAATTTTATATGCTCAAGGAGATACTGAATGGGCAGTCGGTGAAGGCTATTACAGGGAACTGAAAGATACTGAGAGATTTGAACTTATTGATGCTCCTGTAAATGTAACAGATATAGAAAAAGTTTTAAAACAGTCTGGGAACGCTGATGTCTTACTCTTCCTTAAACAATCAAAACAGAATGGAAACCTGAAGATTTCTCAAGAGCTTTACTGGATAAAGGATAAAAAACTTTTTTCACACTCAGAAATTGAACTCAATCAAGTAGCTTTGAGTGAGTTAAGAAAGAAATATGCCTCATTAATAGTCCCTGAAGGGCACACACTTCTTTCCTTCAGACTTTCAAGAAGCATTAACAGGGTAGCTGTTGGCAATTTTGACGGAACAAGTCAAAATCAAATTTTAATTGCCTCAGACAGTGAAATAAGCCTCTACACCATAGATGTTGACCTGAAACTCAAGAGTAACTATTCAATTCCAGTAGGTGGTGATATTCTCTGGTTTGATACAGGTGATATTGACAGAGACAGCAAAGACGAGATAGTAATAACAATAAAGAAGGATGAAAGAGTTATTTCACTAATAATTAAGTGGGTTAGCGATGGTTTCAATGAAATTGCCAGACTTAATGATGTATTTTTAAGAATCTATGATGGAAAATTAATTGCTCAGAAGTATTCTCCTTCCTCTGGTTTTGATGGAGAGATTTTTTATATAACAGCTCAACAGTCAAGGTATCAGTCTCAGGGTGTGTTTAAACTTCCAGTTAAAGCAAATATCTATGATTTTTATCTTTTCGGCAATATTATGTTTAAATGGGAAGATGATGGCTCTCTCGCAGTATACAACAAAAAAGGTGTTTCTCTCTGGCGCTCACAGCAACCTCTTGGATACGGGCTACAGTATGAAAAACAAACTGGAATTGCCATGTTAAGCCTCGGAAAATGGAAAGTTCAAAGCAGAATAAAACCTTTAAGTAATGGAGTAATAGTTATAGAGAAAAAACCTCTTTTAGGGCTTGTAAATGTTTCAACTTTGGGATACAAAAGCTCTACATTACATCTTCTTCAATGGACAGGAATCGGGATTGAAGATACATCCGTTACAGAAGAGATGTCAGGAGAAATACTTGACTATGCTGTTTCATCAGATAAATTGTTTGTTCTTGTCAAGCCTCCTTTTGGCTTCAATCCAAAGAGGCTTCTTCAGGGAGAGAATCCTTTTGAGACAATTCTACATATACTTTCCTTCAAATATTAAAAATGGGCAGATTTATAAAGCATGTTGGAATAATAATGGATGGAAATGGAAGATGGGCACAGATGAGAGGACTGCCTCGTTATGAAGGACATAAAAGAGGAGTTGAAAAAGTAAAAGAAATTATCCGTGCTGCTATAAGATTGAATATTGATATTGTTACTTTTTATGCCTTTTCAATAGAAAACTGGCAAAGACCCAAAAAAGAAGTTGAAATAATTATGGAGTTATTACAAAATCATCTAAAAAAAGAAACTCAATTGTTTCTTTCCCAGGGAGTCAGGTTCAAAATGATAGGGAATCGTCAGATGATGCCTTCAGATGTCCTTAAAATAATTGAGGAAACAGAGCAAATAACAGGACAGTGTAGTACTCTTACTGCACAGTTTGCCATAAGTTATGGCGGAAGGGATGAAATTTTAAGAGCAGTAAAAAAAATAATTGAACATCAAATCAAACCTGATGAACTCAGTGAAAGCTTATTCTCATCTATGCTTGACACAGCCGGGTCTCCAGAGCCTGATCTTATAATAAGAACTTCAGGTGAACAAAGACTTAGCAATTTTTTAATATGGCAGTCTGCCTATTCAGAGTTTTACTTTACACAAACCCTCTGGCCAGATTTCACTGAAGAGGAGTTTACAGAAGCAATTCTTGATTTTAAAAAAAGACAGAGGAGATTTGGAAAAGTAAGTGAATTTGCAGGGTCATAAAAAAAGAATTCTTGTTGCATTAATAACGCTTCCTCTTTTACTTTTATTGATTGTAAAGCTACCGCCCTACTTCTTTTTAGCATTCCTTACAGCAGTTTGTGCTACAGGAATGTGGGAATTTTTAAAAATGTATAAGACTCATGGTTTCTGGATTGGTTTTGGAATTTTCTGTTCTGTGATCATTTTTTTACTTAACTGTGTTTATCCCCAGTTTGCACTGAATTATTATGCTACAGCCTTTGCAGTAATAACTATCATTCGTTTAATATCAAAAAAAGAGCCTCAGTATGCGCTCTCTGAAATCTCTCCTGTTATGATTGGACTTCTTTATATTCCTTCGTTACTCGTTTTTCACTGGTTCTTAAGAGAGCATGGATGGCAATGGATTATATATTTGTATGCTGTTGTATGGTCAGCAGACTCTTTTGCCTATTACATTGGAAAGGGATTCGGGAAAAAGAAGCTTTATCCAGAGGTAAGCCCCAAAAAAACATGGGCTGGTGCTTATGGTTCTATAGTAGGTGGAATAATTGCTTCTTTATTATTTGGAAATTTTTTACTGTCAAAGCCTTTTGTCAAGCTTTTAATAGCAGGTTTTTTAATTGGCTTTATCAGCATATTTGGTGATCTTGTTGAATCAATGTTTAAAAGAGATGCTCAGGTAAAGGATTCAAGCTTTCTTTTTCCAGAACATGGTGGAGTTCTTGATAAAATAGATAGTATGCTTTTTGCTGGAGTTTTACTTTATTTTTTTATGAGGCTTATGTAGGAGAATGCATTGAAAAAAGTTGTAATACTTGGTAGCACAGGCTCTATAGGTAAAAATGCTCTTCAGGTAATAAGGCAATTTCCTGAAAAATTTAAGGTACTGGGACTTGCTGTAAAAAGCAGCATTAACCTTCTTAAAGAGCAGATTGAAGAGTTTAAACCAGAGTATGTAGCAGTCTATGATAAAAAAGCCTGTGAAAAGTTAAAGAAAGAAATACAATCATTAAATATACTCTGCGGAACTGAAGGAGTATGCGAGATTGCAGGACTTAAAGAAGCAGACATTGTTCTTTCAGCCATTGTTGGTGCAGAAGGTCTTCTACCCACATTTGAAGCAGTAAAGGCTGGCAAAGTAGTAGCACTCGCAAATAAGGAGAGCCTTGTAATGGCTGGTGACTTAATAAAAAAACAAGCTAACCACAGCGGAGCTCAGATAATTCCTGTTGATAGCGAACACAGTGCTGTTTTTCAGTGCATTAATGGATGCAATAAACCTTATATAAGAAAAATATGGCTTACTGCCTCTGGAGGACCTTTTAGAGGGAAAAAAACCAGTGAAATAGAAAATGTAACTCCTCAGGAAGCACTAAATCATCCAAAATGGAAGATGGGGAAGAGAATTACCATAGATTCAGCAACCCTTATGAATAAAGGATTTGAGGTTATTGAAGCACATTTTCTCTTTGACATACCTGTTGAAAACATTGCAGTATTGATTCATCCTCAAAGTATTGTGCATTGCCTTGTTGAATTTATTGACGGAACCTATCTCGCCCAGATAAGCAACCCTGATATGAAAGCACCTATTGCACTGGCACTATCCCTTCCAGAGAGGCTTCCAGATATAATTTCTCCAATAGACTGGAAAGCCTTACGAGAGCTTAACTTTGAATTACCTGATACAGAGGTTTTCCCATGCCTCAGTCTTGCTTATGAAGCAGTCAGGATTGGAGGCAGTATGCCAGTGGTTTTAAATGCAGCTGATGAGATTGCTGTTGATGCTTTTCTTTCAGGAAAGTTAAAATTTAATGAGATACCCAAATTGATTAAAAAAGTTATGGATGCCCACAGGGTTTTTAATCCTGACAGTATAGAAGAAATCCTTGAAGTTGATAGCTGGGCAAGAAAAAAAGCATTGAAGGAGATAAAAAAATGAATTTTATTTATGCAATAATTCTTTTTGGTTTTTTAATATTCATTCATGAATTTGGACATTTTTTAGCTGCTAAGATAAGCGGAGTAAGAGTGCTTAAATTTTCAATTGGTTTCGGACCAAAAGTGATAGGAAAAAAAATTGGAGAAACAGAATATCTACTGAGTGCTGTTCCTCTTGGTGGATATGTAAAGATGTATGGGGAAGAACCAACAGATGAAGTAATTGATGAAACGCGATCTTTCAAGCACCAGCCAGTTTATAAAAAGATTTTCATTGTTTTTGCAGGTCCTTTTTTTAATATTCTTGGTGCAGTCATTCTTTTTTGGATTGTATTTGTTCACGGAGTTCCTGTAATTAAACCAGTAATAGGAGAAGTTATGAAAAATTCACCTGCCTACATGGCAGGATTAAAGACTGGCGATAAAATTGTAGAGATTGAAGGGCAAAAAATCTCAAACTGGTTTGATATGGCTCAGTTCATCCAGCAGAATCCAAATAAAAATCTCAATTTCAAAATTGAAAGAAACGGTGAAATCATTCAACTTCAGATAACGCCTCAGGAAAAGGAAGTTAAAAATATTTTTGGAGAAAAAGTTTTTGTTGGGCAAATCGGAATAAAACCAGATGAAAAGGCAGTCTTTATCAAAAAAGAAAATCCTCTTTCTGCTCTTAAAATATCTATCCAAAGGTGTTATGAAATTGTAGAGCTTACTTATCTTACTATCGTAAAAATCTTTCAAAGAGTTGTTTCAACAGAGGTCATAGGAGGTCCTATCCTCATATTTCAGGCTGCAGGTAAAACTGCTGAGCAGGGCATGGTAAGTTTTTTAAGCTTTGCAGCAATAATTAGCATAAATCTTGGAGTGCTCAATCTCTTGCCAATTCCAGTACTTGATGGTGGGCATATTTTATTTTTCTTAATTGAAGCAGTAAGAAGAAAACCTGTAAGTGAAAAATTCATTGCAGTTTCCCAAAAAATTGGAATAGCACTTTTAGTTGCCTTGATGATGCTTGCTTTTTACAATGACATTCTGAGACTTTTACATCCAGGGAAGATGTTCCGATGAAAAGACTATTTTCAGCTGGAGGAGTTGTTTACAAATTTGAAAACGATGATTTAAAAATACTCCTGATTTCAACAAAGGAAGGCAAAATATGGGCTTTACCAAAGGGATTGATAGAAAAAGGAGAGAGTCCTCATGAAACTGCATTAAGAGAAATAAAAGAAGAAACAGGCATAAGTGGTAAGATAGTTGATGAAATTGGAGAAACTTCTTACTGGTTTGTCATGGATGGGAAAAAATACTTTAAAACCGTAAAATATTTTCTTGTAAAATACACAGGCGGACAGATAATGCCTCAGTGGGAAATCAACTCCGCAGAGTGGTTCAGTCCTGAAGAAGCAATGAAAAAAATTACATATAAAACTGACAAAGAAATCTTGAAAAAAGCAATAGAGAAAATCTATGAGCAAAATACTAAATCCTGAAAAACTTAAAAAAGAAATAGACAAATTAAAAAAAGAAGGGAAAAAAATTGTTTTTACAAATGGTTGCTTTGACATAATCCATGTTGGGCATATAAGATATCTTAAAGAAGCAAAAAAAATGGGAGATATTCTTATTATTGCCTTAAACACTGATAAATCCGTGGGAAGAATTAAACCCTCAAGACCAATTAATCCAGAAAATGAAAGAGCAGAAGTGATTGCATCTCTTCAGATGGTTGATTTTGTCACTTTTTTTGATGAAGATACTCCATACAATCTTATTAAATATCTTCAACCTGATGTTATTGTTAAAGGCGGAGATTGGAAGGTAGAACATATTGTAGGCGCAGACATTGTAAAAGAAGTTTACAGCCTTCCGTATTTTGAGGGAGTCTCTACAACTGAAATAATAAATAGAATTCTGAATAAATATAAAACTCAACAGTCACAGCCTCCAGCTGAAATCATTGAAAAAGCAAAAAAATTAAAATTTCTCATACTTGATGTTGATGGAGTTTTAACTCGTGGAGACATAATACTTGATGAAGAAAACAACGAGTTTAAAATCTTTAATGTAAGAGATGGCCATGGGCTTGTTATGCTTCATAAAGCAGGTGTAAATATTGCAGTAATTACTGGCAGGCATTCAAAGGCACTACAACGAAGAATGAAAGAGCTCGGAATTACAGAAATTTATCAAGGAACAAGGGAAAAATTAAAAATTTTCAATGAAATAGTTAAAACATATGAATTAAAAAAAGAAGAAATAGCAGCGATGGGTGATGATATAATTGATTTATCCATGCTTACAAGAGCAGGGCTTTCCTTTGCACCAGAAGATGCTCATGAAGAGGTCAAAAAAAGAGTTGATTATATAACTTTAAACAAAGCTGGAAAAGGTGCTGTGCGGGAAATCTGTGATATAATCTTA
Source organism: Thermodesulfovibrio sp. 3462-1 (assembly GCF_040451425.1). Classification (NCBI taxonomy): domain Bacteria; kingdom Pseudomonadati; phylum Nitrospirota; class Thermodesulfovibrionia; order Thermodesulfovibrionales; family Thermodesulfovibrionaceae; genus Thermodesulfovibrio; species Thermodesulfovibrio obliviosus. Next base: position 223,523 of record NZ_CP144374.1, on the reverse strand, counting down.
AAAGCAAAGGGACTTTGGGATAAATTCATAGATGAGTACTCAAATTTTTAATCTTCCAACAACATTAACGATTATACGCATACTTATTATCCCGATTTTTATAATAGAAACACCAACAAATCCGCAATTGGGTGCTGTACTGTTTTTTATTGCTTCTTTAACAGATTTTCTTGATGGATATCTGGCAAGAAAATTTCGTCAGATAACAAAATTAGGAATTATATTAGACCCTATTGCTGACAAACTTCTTGTAATATCTGCCTTAATTATCCTTGTTGACATAGCAAGAGTTCCTGCATGGATAGCCACTGTTATTGTTTTAAGAGAATTTATAATCACCACAATGCGTTTTTATGCTTTATCTCGTGGAGTTGTTATTCCTGCTGAAACTGCTGGTAAGGCAAAAACCGTACTTCAGATGATATCAATTTTACTACTTCTCATTGCAGAGGAAATATACGGAGTTGACCTTTACGATATAGGACTTATTTTAATATACATTGCTACATTTGTAGCTGTATTTTCTGGAATTAAATATATTTTCCACTTCTGGAGGAGCATAAAATGAGCGCACTTTTATGTATAATTGCCTTCTTGTTTGGCTCTATTCCATGGGGTTATCTTATTGGTAAAGCAAAAGGAATTGATCTGAGAAAAACTGGAAGTGGAAATATTGGTGCAACAAATGTAATGAGAGTCATTGGCAAAAAACAGGCATTAATTACTTTATTGCTTGATATATCAAAAGGTTTTATACCTGTCTTAATTTTTAAAATAGCCATCACTTCAGATCCTGTTTTGCTTGGGATGGCAGGTATCTCAGCTGTACTTGGACACTGTTTTACGCCTTTTCTTAAGTTTAAAGGAGGCAAAGGAGTTGCTACATCTATCGGAGTTTTATTAGCCTATATGCCTTTAGCCGGGTTTATTACAGTTTTTATCTGGATAATTACTGTTAAAATTAGCAAAATCTCTTCTCTTGGAGCACTTGTCTGCTTTGCTTTGCTTCCCTTGAATGTAATCATTATAAACTATCCCAAGGAGTTTTTGATTTTTGCATGGCTCTTTACAATTCTCATTTATTCAAGACATATTTCAAATATAAAGAGGTTGATTAAAGGAACTGAACCAAGAATCGGAGAAAACAAATGAAAGCTGTTGTGCTTTTAAGCGGAGGAATTGATTCATCTACCACACTTGCCATAGCAAAAAATGAAGGATTTGAATGTTATGCGATTTCCTTTGATTATGCTCAAAGACATCGAATAGAGCTTGATTTTGCTAAAAAGGTGGCAAAACATATAGGAGTAAAAGAGCATTTAATCATTTCCTTTGATTTAAGAAAAATCGGAGGTTCAGCTTTAACATCAGAGATAGATGTGCCAGCAGGAACACAGGAAGGAATTCCTGTCACCTATGTTCCGGCCCGTAATACTATATTTCTGAGTTTTGCCCTCGCATGGGCAGAAGTTTTAAATGCACCATTCATTTTTATAGGTGCTAATGTTGTTGATTATTCTGGATATCCTGATTGTAGACCCGAATATCTTCAAGCTTTTGAACGCATGGCAAATCTTGCAACAAAAATCTCAGTAGAAGGCAAATTGCAGTTTAAAATTCATGCTCCTCTTCTTTATCTTACAAAAGCAGAAATAATTAAAAAAGGAATTGAACTCGGGCTTGATTATTCTCTTACATGGAGTTGCTATGATCCACAGGGTGATCCTCCAAAACCATGTCTTAAATGCCCAAGCTGTTTGTTTAGATTAAAAGCCTTTGAAGAAGCTGGTATAAAAGATCCTTTGCTTAAATGATTACACTCACAATACATACAAATGTAATAAAAAAAATAATTCTAAGCGCAATCAAGGCAAACAAAGGTAAATACAGCTATGAAGAATTGGTAATTGATGGTTTAAAAATTCTTGATATGATAAGAAATGTAGGTTGTAAAATCACCATTACAGGTAAAGAAAACCTCAAAAATTTAAAATCTCCATGTGTTTTTATAGCAAATCACATGAGCACCCTTGAAACACTGGTTCTTCCCGGTGTAATTGGGAAAGAATTCAGAGTAACTTTTGTAGTGAAGAAATCTTTGCTTAACTATCCCTTTTTTGGAAAGATTTTGTCTGCTCTGAATCCAATTCCTGTTACAAGAAAAAATCCCAGAGAAGACTATAAAGTAGTCATAACTGAAGGATTAAAAAGGCTTCAGGAAGGAATATCTGTAATCGTCTTTCCTCAAGCAACCCGTGAGATTATTTTTGACCCAATAAAGTTCAACACTCTTGGAATAAAGCTTGCAAAAAAAGCTCACGTTCCCGCTGTGCCTATAGCTTTAAGAACAGATGCATGGGGAATAGGCAAAATTTTTAAAGACTTTGGTAAAATTGATCCTTCAAAACCTGTGTGTTTTTTCATCGGTAGTCCCCTTTATGTTGAAAATAAAGGACTTAAGGAGCATATGCAGGTCATTCAATTTATAGAAAACTCTCTTAAAAAATGTTATAATTGATCATGCAAGTTAAAGCTAATGATAGAATTGAAACTTTTCACGACCTTGTCAGAGTTCTCAAAACTCATCCAGAATGGCTTGAAGAGCTGAGGCAACTTATTTTAACTACTGAACTCATTGAACTACCGAAAAAATTTGAGGAATTCATAGAAAACGAATTTAAACCTTTAAAGAAAAAAGTAGACAAATTAGAAGAAGATGTGGCTGTCCTTAAACAGGATGTGGCTGTCCTTAAACAGGATGTAAAAGTATTAAAGGATGATGTTGGAATGCTTAAAGGTGACATGTTTGAAATGAAATTAAAGGATAAGGCACCGTCACTTTTTGGTCATATTATAAGAAGATGTAAGGTCTTAAGTGCTGAAAAGTATGCAGAAATTTTAGATGACGCCCTTGATGAAAACAAAATTACCTTCGAAGAAAGACAGGATGCTCTTGATGTTGACCTTGTTGCAACAGGAGTTTTAACAGAAGACCCAGCAAAAAAAGTTTTTCTAATCGCTGAAGCCTCTGTAAAAGCTGATAAAAGAGATGTAGAAAGGGCTTATAGAAGAGCCCAGATTTTTAAAAAAGCTACAGATACTGACACAGTAGCTGTTGTGGTCTGCAAAGAAAAAACACAGGGTGCCATAAAAAAAGCTCAAGAACTGGATGTTATTCTAATAAATGTTCTACGCTGATCTTCATATTCATTCCAGATTCTCCAGAGCAACAAGCAAAGAAATGATTCCTGAAGTAATTGAACAGTGGGCTCAGCTCAAAGGTATAAAACTAATTGGGACAGGTGATTTCACCCATCCAGAATGGCTCAGGGAAATAGAAAAAAAATTAAATGAGGAAGGAAATGGACTTTTTACCCTGAAAAAACAATATCGCCTTGATGTACCCGATTCCTGCAAAGAGGATATATTTTTTATCCTTTCCTCTGAAATAAGCTGCATTTATCAAAAAAATAATAAATTAAGGAAAATTCATCTTTTAATTTTATCACCATCATTAAGGGATGTTACAAAAATAAATCATGCCTTATCTCAAATAGGAAGTCTTGGTTCAGATGGAAGACCCATTCTTGGAGTTGATGCGAAGGAAGTAATGAAAATTATCATTGACATTTCACCATCTTCAATGATAATTCCAGCCCATGCATGGACTCCTCATTTTTCCGTGTTTGGTTCTCAGTCAGGGTTTGACAGCCTCAGTGAATGCTTTGAAGAACTTACTCCTTACATCTATGCAATTGAAACAGGCCTGAGTTCAGATCCACCAATGAACTGGCGTCTTAGTGAGCTTGACAGAGTACTTCTTGTTTCAAATTCTGATGCCCATTCACCTACAAAAATTGGAAGAGAAGCAAACATCTTTGACACTGAGATGAACTACAATGCGATTACCGAAGCAATAAAGATACGCAAGGGATTTCTTGGCACTGTAGAGTTTTTCCCTGAAGAAGGGAAATATCATTATGATGGACACAGATCATGCGGAGTAAGACTTTCACCAAAAGAGACAATAAAAAGAAACTATCTATGCCCTGTATGCGGGAAAAAAGTTACTGTTGGAGTAATGCACAGAGTTGAAGTTCTTTCAGACAGGCCTGAAGGATTTAAACCACCACAAGCACTTCCTTTTAAATCTATAATCCCTTTATCTGAAATAATTGCTGAAATAAAAAATAGTTCTACCCAGTCTAAATCAGTATTTGACACATATATGAAAGCCCTTTATAAACTCGGAAGTGAATATAATATACTTTTACACAAAGATTTAAAAGAAATTGAAAAATTTGATTCTAAACTGGCAGAGGCAATTGAAAGAATGAGAGAAGGCAAAGTTTATGTAGAAGCTGGATATGATGGAGCATATGGTAGAATAAAAGTTTTCGGTGAATCTATTGAAACTGAAATTAAAGGGCAGGCAATCCTTTTTTAAATGAATCTTAACAGAAATCAAAAAATAGCAGCAGAAACTAACGACAAAATCTGCTGTGTTTTAGCAGGTCCAGGAACTGGAAAAACCCTTACAATTACTGCAAAAATTATTAATCTATTGCAACAGGGCATAAATCCTCAAGAAATTGCAGCCCTTACTTTCACACAAAAAGCAGCCATTGAAATGAAGCAGAGAGTTATAAATAGCTTGAGACAAAAAGAAAACACACCTTTTATTGGCACCTTTCATCTTTTGTGCCTAAAACTTTTAAAGGAATTTTTACCAGATAAACAAAAGCATTTTCAATTATGCACAAGGACAAAACAGAAAGAAATAATCTCTGATTTATATGGGAAAAATGCTGATAAAGCAATTGAAAAAATAACAAAATTCAAAAATACAGGTGTCCCTCTGGATGAAAAAATTTTACCAGTCTATGAAAAATACGAAGAAAAAAAGAGACAGCTTAATCTTCTTGATTTTGATGACCTATTGCTAAAAACTCTTGAATTAATCAATAAAAAAGAGATTCCAGCTCTCTTTTCTTATATAATTGTTGATGAATTTCAGGACATAAATAAGATTCAGTATGAACTTATAATAGGACTTCTTAAGCAAGATGGCTGTCTTGCAGTATTTGGCGATCCTGACCAGGCTATTTATTCTTTCAGAGGCTCAGAAATTGAACTTTTTTTAAAATTACCTTCAGATTTTCCAGATTTAACTCTTATAAATCTATCTCTTAATTATCGTTCGCAAAAAAATATAATAGAAGCTTCAAATAAGTTTATCACAGCTAATACAAAAAGGTTTTCTAAAAGAATTGAAGCTACAAGAGAAATAAAATCTCCTCTAATCCTTTTTGAAGTTGAGGACGAATATGAGGAAGCCAAAACCATTGTTAAAGAAATAAAGTCAAGGCTTGGTGCAACAGATTTTACAGAACTCTATAAAAATAAAGAAGAAACATCTTATAGTTTTTCAAGTTTTGCAGTTCTTACAAGAACAAATAATCAGCTGAAAATCATTAAGGATTTTTTAAAAAAAGAAGGAATCCCCGTGAAAACAATAAAGAAAGATGCAGATCACTGGATATCTTCAATAATAAGAAAACTTACTGAAGCAATGACTAACTCATCGGAAAAACTTTTTACAAATATGCCATTAAAGGACTTTCTTGAATCATCTGGAAGCTATGAAGATTTGTCAGACATAGAAATCTTTATGTTGAGCAACATTGCAAGAGCATATAAAAATGGCAAACTCATAGAGCAGATTCAGGCATTCATTGATGAAATTTCAGCACTGACACCTATTGATCTTTTTCCAGAAAACCTTAATGCAGTAAGCCTCCTTACTCTGCACAGTTCAAAAGGTCTTGAATTTCCCATTGTCTTCATTGCAGGTTTTGATGAAGGTCTTATCCCTTACACTATGGCACCTGATATTGACATAGAGGAAGAAAGAAGACTCTTTTATGTTGGAATGACCCGAGCAATGGATGATTTAATACTTATTCATTCAAGGCAAAGAGTTATCAACGGCAAAAAAATACCTCTGTCTGTTTCTTCTTTTCTTAAAGATATACCAGCAGAATACATACAGATAAAAAAGGTCCGGGCAGACAGAACCGGACCAATGCAAAAAGGTCTTTTTTAAGCTTTTATTTCTGTGCCGAGAAGCTCAAGAAATTTTCTTATCCATTCTGGATGAGCTGGCCAGGCAGGTGCAGTTACAATATTACCGTCTACACAGGCATTTGAAAACGTAGCATTCACCTCACACCATTTTCCACCGGCAAGTAAAATTTCTGCTTTTACTGCTGGATAGGCAGTAAGAGTTCTGCCTTTTATAACATTGGCAGCAGTCAAAAGCTGAATTCCATGACATATAGCAGCTACAGGTTTATCAGATTCAACAAAATGTTTTACTATTTCTAATACTTTATCGTTAAGCCTCAGATATTCAGGAGCTCTTCCACCTGGAATTACAAGGGCATCGTAATTTTCAGGTTTAATTTTCTCAAAATCAGCATTTAACATAAAATTATGACCTCTTTTTTCTGTATATGTCTGATCTCCTTCAAAATCATGCACAGCAGTTTTTACAGTCTCACCTGCTTTTTTCCCTGGACAAACTGCATGAACAGTATGTCCCACCATCTTAAGCATCTGAAACGGCACCATTGCTTCATAGTCTTCCACAAAATCGCCAACAATCATTAAAATTTTTTTAGACATACTACACCTCCTCTGATTTTGTTTTATTCTATTATAAACTCTTTATGTTAAGATATTGTTACGCCTTATGAGAAAAGATAGCAAGGTAAAAAAAACACTGGCAGACTTGCAGGATTTCTATTTTGTCTGCATAAATTCTATTTTAAAACTTTTTAAAAAACCTATTTATTTTGATGAAATAATTGAGCAGATGGAATATGCTGGCTCTGCTTCTGTTTTTATTATATCTCTGGTATGTCTGTTTGTAGGAATGGCACTAAGTCTTCAACTAAGTGCAGAGCTCAGCAGGCTTGGATTAAAAATGTATACAGGTAAAATTGTAGGAATTGCAGTGATAAGAGAAATTGGTCCCCTTGTAACAGCACTGGTCTTTATAGGCAGAGTTGGTGCTGGGCAGACTGCAGAAATTGGCTCAATGATTCTTGGGCATCAAATAGACACCTTAAGAGTCTACGGAATTGATCCAGTTAGAAAAGTTGTGATTCCAAGAGTAATTGCCTCAGTTATAATGCTTCCATGTCTTACAATAATAGGAGACCTCGTCTGTCTTTTTGGAGGCTACTACATAGCAGTTTTTGTCAGTAATCAGAGTGGTTCCTTTTACTGGTCAAGCATTATCAGAGAATTAAATTTTCAAAATGTCTTCTCCGGTTCAATAAAACCTTTTATATTCGGGTATCTTATCTCTTGTATAAGCTGTTTTTACGGGCTTACAACCCGAGGAGGTGCAAAAGGATTAAGAAGGTCAACCACAAAAGCAGTTGTTACATCAATTGTTGTTGTAATCGCAACTGATTTTATACTAACAAGAACTTTACTCTATGCACTGGGGTTTACTGTATGATAATCTTTGATGATGTATGGTTCTCTTACGGAGACAGAGAAGTGCTCAAAGGTGTAAGCTTTACTGCAAAATTTGATGAGCGAATAGCTGTTCTTGGTGAAAGCGGTGGGGGAAAAACAACCATTTTAAAATTAATTCTGGGTTTAATCACTCCAGATAAAGGAAAAATTATAATTGATGGCATTGATATAACCAGACTAAGTGAAGAAGAACTTATTCCCATAAGAAGAAAATTTAGCATTGTTTTTCAGGAAGGTGCTCTTTTTGATTCTTTACCTGTAAAGGAAAATGTAGCTTTTTTCATGAGAGAACTTTTAAAGCTTCCTGATAAAGAAATTTATCGCAGGGTAAGGGAATTGCTCAAACGCGTAGGAGTTGAAGATGCAGAGGAACTTATGCCAGAACAACTCAGCGGAGGTATGCACCGTAGAGTAGCCATTGCCCGTGCCCTGGCAGTTGGAAAAACAAAGATGTTTTTATATGATGAGCCAACCGCAGGACTTGATCCCATCAATTCTGAAAGAATTATTCAGCTGATTAAAGATTTAGCAGACAGAGAAAATATAGGTTTCATGATAATAACTCATGTAGTTTATATAGCATGGCAACTCTGCAATAGATTTATTTTTCTTAAAGATGGATATATCGTATTTGATGGCAATAAAGAAGAACTTATTAAAACCAAAATTCCTGCTGTAAAGGATTTCATAAAAGAGCTATTTTTTAAAGTTTAGCAATACTCAGCCAACAAAACAGAGACCTTTTCTCCAAAAAGTCTTTGACTTTTTGAAGAAAAGGTCAAGTGCAGAATTGTAAACCAACCTCTAAGGAAAAGCGAAAGACAGTTTTTTCCTTTATCGCATTTTTATGATCCCAGTATTTCTTTTAAGTCTTCATCCGCTGTTTTGATTGTTTTTATACTAAAATTATCAACAAGAACTTTCAAAACATTAGGACTTACAAAGGCAGGAAGGCTTGGCCCAAGACGAATATTTTTAATACCGAGATAAAGCAGTGTTGTAAGAATTGCAACTGCTTTCTGTTCAAACCAAGAAAGGATTAAAGAAAGTGGAAGCTCGTTTACACTTACATTGAAAGCCTTTGAAAGTGCCAGAGCTATCTGAATTGCTGAATAGGCATCATTGCATTGACCCACATCAAGAAGTCTTGGAATTCCTTCAATTGAACCAAGTTCTTTATCAAAAAATCTGAATTTACCACAGGCAAGAGTAAGAATAACGGTGTCTTTCGGAGATTTTTCAACAAACTCTGTGTAATAGCTTCTGCCTGGTTTTGCACCATCACAACCACCAACAAGGAAGAAATGTCTTATTTTACCAGCTTTAACAAGCTCAATTACCTTTTCAGCAAAGCTTAAAACAGCATTTCTTGCAAAGCCTACCATTACGGTTTTTCCTTCCCTGTCTTCTGGAAAACCTGGCAATTCAAGCGCCTTTTCAATTACTGGAGTAAAATCTTTATCTTCAATGTGCTTTACCCCTGGCCAGCCAACAACACCTGTTGTGAAGATTCTATCTTTGTAGGACTCCTGTGGCTTTATAATGCAATTAGTGGTCATTAAAATTGCTCCAGGAAACTGAGCAAATTCCTTCTGCTGGTTCTGCCATGCTGTGCCGTAATGTCCATAAAAATGCTTATATTTCTTCAGTTCAGGATATCCATGACAGGGAAGCATCTCTCCGTGGGTATAAATATATATACCTTTTCCTTCTGTCTGTTGTAAAAGAAGCTCAAGGTCTCTCAGGTCATGACCAGAGACCACAATTGCCTTGCCTTTTTTATAACCCAGTGGAACTGCTGTAGGAATAGGATGTCCGTATTTGCCAGTGTTGGCAGCATCAAGCAGTTCCATTGTTTTTAGATTAACCTCTCCGGCTTTCAAAACCATATTAAGCCAGTAATTCATATCTCCGTCTCTCTGCATGGCATCAAGGGCATCATAAATAAAGGCGTAGACAGAGTCATCTTCTTTTCCAAGAATTGCTGCATGGTCAGCATAGGCTGCGATTCCTTTTATTGCATAAAGAGTAGTCTCTTTAAGCGATTGGATGTCAGCATCTGAAGAATTCTGGAATAACTTTCTATTTGCCTCTTCGCCCTGCTTTACCAGTTCTTCCATTGAATCAACAGGAAATATGCGACAGGCATCTGTTTCCTTAACGTTATAGCCTTTCTTTTTTAGTTCTTCCCTGATTTTTACTGCTTCATTGATAAAATTTCTTATTGCTTCAGAATCAAAATTAACATTTGTCAGTGTTGCAAAGAGAGCTTCAACAGTAAATCTTTTAACTTTGTTGTCCAGCCTGTTTTCCCTCAGTGCTTCCTTTGCATAAGTAGAAAGTCCCTGAAGGCAGTAGATTAACAAATCTTGAAGATACGCTGTATCTGGCTGTTTCCCACATACACCCAGTTTTGTGCATGCTACCTGATTTGCTGTTTGTTCACATTGTCTACAAAACATAGATAAACCTCCTAAGAAGTATTTTTATAACTAATTTTACTCTATTTAATCAGCAAAAAATATGATTTAAATCATATTTTCAATAAGATCTGCAACTTTTATTGAAATTTTGTTTTTTAATATGTCATATTTATGACATGAAGGATAAAATTGTGATTGTAGGGCAATCAGTTCAAATTAAAAGAATTCTCACACTTATTGATAAGCTTTCAAGAACTGATACCACTGCTTTGATAATGGGAGAGAGCGGAACAGGTAAGGAGCTTGTTGCAAAGATGATTCATCTTAAAAGCCTGAGAGCAGAAAAGCCTTTTATTCCTGTTAACTGTGCTGCCATACCTTCCGAACTTCTTGAATCAGAACTCTTTGGATATGAAAAAGGAGCATTCACTGGCGCAAATACCCAGCGTCTTGGTAGATTTGAAGTTGCAAATGAAGGAACAATCTTTCTTGATGAAATAGGTGACATGCCCGTTCATCTTCAGGTAAAAATATTAAGGGTCCTTCAGGAGAAAGCTTTTGAAAGAATAGGAGGAACTAAGTCTATTCATGTAAATGTGAGAATTATAGCAGCAACAAACAAAGACTTAGAAAATGAAGTAAAAGAAGGAAGATTCAGAGAAGACCTTTTCTGGAGACTGAATGTTGTTCCTGTAGTAATTCCTCCATTGAGAGAAAGAAAAGAAGATATACCCCTTCTTTGCGATTATTTTATTGATAAGTTTTCAAAAAAATTTGGCTATTCACTGCAGATCAAGCAAGAGGCAATGGAAGTTTTATTAAACTATCACTGGCCTGGAAATGTCCGTGAACTTGAAAATTTAATTGAAAGACTTTATGTTTTAAATGATGGTGGAGTTATTACTGTGGAAGACCTTCCTGAAAAAATAAAATTCGGGGAAAGTTTACTTCCAAAAACAGTTTCTGACGATATAAATCCCTTCAGTGCAGGAATAGACCTTAATGAAGTTTTAAAGGAGTACGAGAAAAAGCTAATTTTACATGCCTTAAATCTGCATAGATGGATTAAAAGTAGAGCAGCCAGGTATCTTAACATAAACAGAACAACACTTATTGAAAAAATGAAAAGACTTGGCATTAAAGACAATGAAAACTCTGATTAGTATCATTGCCATTATTTTATTTTTCAGCATTACCTGTGCAGATGATGCTCTTAAAAAGGGTGAGGATTTTTTAAAAACTGAGAATTATTTACAGGCAAAGGAGTTTTTTCAAAAGTTTACTGAAGACCCAAAATTTGCAGATAAAGCACTTTTAGGTCTCGCAAAGGCAGAATACTTCCTTGGAAATTACTATGAAGCCACAATTCCGTTAAAGAGAATTTTGAGGGATTTTAAAAACTCTCCTGCTGTTAATGAAGCAAATCTCTACATGGGATTAACAAATTTCAAAATTGGAAGACTCAGGGAAGCAGAGTATTATCTTGAAAAAGTTCAACCACCTTTTGAAAAGCAGGCAATGATTGGCAGAGGATGGATCGCACTTTACAGGGGTGATTTAAAAACAGTCCAACAGGTGCTTGACAGGCTTGACAGGAAAGATTTTAATGAGCCAGATAATGCTTTATTGAGAATAAAATATCTTGCCATGTCAGGTAGGGCTGATGAGGCTTTAAAGGAGTTTAATAAAAATCTGAAACTGAGAAAATCCCTTTATGACCTTGACAGAGCAGAGGTTTTGATAAAAGCAAATAAGTTCACAGAAGCAGAGAATGTTCTGAAAAAATTCATTGAAAGATCTATTAGGCTTTCCGATACAATCAGGGCAAAAAAAATGCTCTTTGAAATGTATTTCTCTCAAGGAAGAACTGAGGAAGCTTTAAAAATAGGAAAAGAGATTTACTTTTACATTCCCACGGATGATGTAAGACTCAAGATTTACTCAATCTACATGAACAACAAGAACTATGATGATGCATTGAGAATGCTTTTCTTATTCAGAGATAAGGAGCTTAAAAATAGAAAAATTGAAGAATTTTTAAAAATCATCATGCATGAAAGCCCGGAAAAAGCTGCTTATTATATTGTTAAAATATATCCCTTTTTATCAGTAGATTCATCTCTGCTAATTCAATCAGCTCAATTTCTCATTTCTCAGGGAAAATACAATGAGGCTAAAAATCTACTAAGGAAGATTCAAACAGGTCCAAGAAGGACAGAAGCAGTGATTCCCTATTCAAAGATTCTGATAAAAGAGGGTAAATATAAAGAAGCTAAAAAACTTCTTGAGCCTCTTAAAGAGAAAAATCTTCAAGCAACTGCTCTTTATGCTCAGATTCTTGCTCAGGAAGGAGATAAACTTACCGCACTTTCTTATTTAAGAAAAGTATCAAAATCAATAAATGACACTGAGGTTCTAACTTTATTAGGAGATCTTGAATATTCAAATGGAGATAGAAAAAAAGCTATTCATTACTGGCTTGAAGCATCAAAGCTTGGCAATGCAGAAGCATCACTTAAAGCTGCTGACTATTTTTATCTTTCTAAAAAAACAAAAGAGGCAATTCACTATTACAAAAAAGCGATAGAGCTTGGAATTAAAGACAGTGAATCTCTCATGTGGGCATACTATCAGTATGGCAAACTTGCCCATGATAAAAAATATCTTGAAAAGGTTGCTGCTTCGGGAGGAAAGCTTTCAGAAGCAGCAAAGGCGCTTCTTCATTAGCCATGCAGGAAAAACTTTTAAAGGAAGCACTATTAAAATTTAACACAGCCTCTGAAGCTTTAATTAAATATTACAGCCTTCTTGAAGAAAAAGTAAAACTTCTTACAGAGGAGGTTGAACAGAAAAAAAGACTGCTTAGTAGCATAATTGAAAGCATTGATATAGCTGTTGTATTTTTTGACAGCGAAGGTGTCATAAGATTAATCAATCGAGCAGGTGAAAATCTCTTTAATATTAAAGCAGAAAATGTTATTGGCAAAAGAGATTTACCGATAAAAATTCAGGCAGACATGATTTATCCAGACCTTGGAAAGCCTTTTTATGCAATAGTCTCAGAATCAGAGGTTGTTGATTCAGAAGGAAATAAAATCGGCAGAGTTTTTCTCTGTAAAGACATTACGAGAATAAAGGAACTTGAAGCAGAAAATGAAAGAAACAGAAGGCTCAGTGCAATGGGCTCTCTTGTAATGAAAATAGCCCATGAAATAAGAAATCCTCTTGGAAGCATTGAGCTTTTTGCCAATATGATATCTGAAGACCTCAAAGAAGGAATTCATGGAGATTATGCAAGGAGAATCTCAAGCTCTGTAAAGATGTTAAGAAATACCCTTGAAAATATGTTGAGTTTTACAAGGGGGATAACTCCCAAAAAAACTTTTATATGCCTCAATGAATTGATTGATGAAATAATAAAGGAGTTTCAGGAACTTTTTAGCAGAGTTGGGATAGAAATTGAAAACAGAATAAAAGAAATAATTTTTCTTCACCTTGATTCTTCTCTTATGAGGCAGGCATTGATAAATCTGTTTGTTAATGCATATCAAGCAATGCCAGAGGGTGGAACAATTACTATTGATGCATGTAATGATGGTGATTTTGTCAGGCTTACCATTAAAGACACTGGTCATGGAATTGACAGTGAAATAGTTGATAAAATCTTTGATCCCTTTTTCTCCACAAAAGACAGAGGCACAGGACTTGGGCTTAGTATTACAGCAAGTATAATTTCTGCTCACCAGGGAAGAATTGAAGTAAAAAGTAGAATTAATGAAGGCACAGAATTTGCAATTTATTTACCATTGAAATGAAATCTGTTCTTATAATAGATGATGAACCTGACATGGGCTTTGCCCTAAAAGAGGCAATGTCTCGTTTTGGCTTTGCTTCTCATTATTACAGAGACCCTTCCTATGTTCTTTCATCAGTTAACCTGAGTGATTTCTCTTTGATCATAACTGATGTAAAAATGCCCAGAATGAGTGGTCTTGAGTTTCTTGCTGAGATAAGAAAAAGAGGAATTTTTACTCCTGTAATCGTGATTACAGGATATGGCTCTGTTGAAGATGCTGTGAAAGCAATGAAGCTTGGTGCAGTGGACTATATTATGAAACCTTTTTCAATGGATACTCTGAAATCTCTTGTCTTCAGGCTTATCCCTGAAGAGGATGAAATTGTTGCAGAGGCTCCACAAATGAGAAGAATCCTTGAAATTGCAAGAGAAATAGCAAAAACAGACATTACAGTCCTGCTAACAGGAGAAAGCGGGGTTGGTAAAGAAGTTATTGCAAGATACATTCACAAGCATAGCCCGAGAGCAAATCAGCCTTTTGTTGCAATAAATTGTGCAGCCATTACTGAAACACTTCTTGAGGCAGAGCTTTTTGGACATGAAAAAGGAGCCTTTACTGGAGCTACTGAAAGAAAGTTAGGTAAATTTGAGCTTGCCAATAGAGGAACAATTCTTCTTGATGAGATAAGTGAGATGGCATATAGACTTCAGGCAAAGCTCTTAAGGGTTATTCAGGAAAAGGAAGTTGACAGAGTTGGTGGTACAAAACCTGTTCGTGTAGATGTAAGAATAATTGCTACAACAAACAAAGACCTTTGGGAGGAGGTAAAAAAAGGCAATTTCAGAGAAGATCTCTTTTATAGAATAAATGTATTTCCATTAAGAATTCCTCCACTTAGAGAAAGAACTGAAGATATTATTCCTCTTGCTGAGTTTTTTTTAAAGAGGCTTTCAAATAAGATGTCAAAAAATTTCATCATTACAGAGGAGATGAAAAAATACTTACTTGAAAATTCCTGGCAGGGCAATGTCCGAGAACTTGAAAATTTCATTTACAGGACTGCTGTCCTGAGTCCAGATGGACAATTAAGGGTTCCTGAGGATGAGATTTTTTTTGAGGGAAAAAAATCAATAAAAATTGGCAAAATAAAAGATGCAGAAAAGGATTTAATAATTGACGCTCTTAAGAAAACTCAGGGAAATAGAACAAAGGCTGCAAAAATTCTTGGAATAAGTGTGAGAACATTGAGAAACAAAATAAATGAATACGGACTCAAAGATTTATAATTCAGGCACGAATTTTGCTTATATCTGGTTAAGAAATCTCTAAAGGTAGAGGTGTAAAAAATGGACAGTTCAATAAAAATTCTTGAGAAAATAATGGATATATGTGCCTACAGGCAAAAAATTCTTGCTTCAAATATAGCAAATGCTGATACACCAGGTTATAAAGCAAAGGACATAAATTTTCAGGAAGAATTAAAAAGAGCAGTTGAAAACGATACAGGGAGTTATAAAGTAATTGAAGCTAAAACAACTATGCCAAACAGAGATGGAAATACTGTTAATATAGAAGTAGAGATGACAAAATTTGCAGAGACAATGCTCATGTATAATACTGCAACTCAGCTTCTTTCAGCAAGAATTCGCATGATTAAAGATGCAATCAAAGGAGGTAGATAATGAAGGATATATTTTTACCTCTCAAGGTGGCAGCAACTGGGCTTGAAGCCCAGAAAATAAGGCTCAATGTAATTGCTTCAAACCTTGCAAACATAAACTCAACAAGAACTCCGGAAGGAGGTCCCTATAGAAGAAAGGATGTTGTTTTTATGACATACATGTATGACCAGATTTCTCAGGGTGTTGATGTGGTTAAAATAGTACAAGACCAGAGACCTCCGAGAATTGTTTATGACCCCAGGCATCCTGATGCAGATAAAGATGGATATGTAAGATATCCAAATGTAAATCCAATGGAAGAAATGATTAATCTTATTTCTGCTTCCCGTGCCTATGAAGCAAATCTTACGATGATTAACTCATATAAGGATATGTTTATGAGAACAATTGATTTATTAAGAATTTAGGAGGGCAGCTGTGACAGAGATAAAAAACATAAGTGAAACTCTAAATAAGACATTGCAGGAATTACAGAATTTACAGGGAACGCAGAAAGAATCCTTTGAACAGGTTCTAAAGGATGCTATAAAAGAGGCATCTCAGGTAGAGCAGGAGGCTCAAAATGCAATTGAAGCTTTTGCAAAAGGTGAATTAAGTATTCATCAAGTTGTGCTGGCAATGCAAAAGGCTGATATCAGCCTTCAAACACTCATTCAGGTCAGAAACAAAGTAATAACAGCATACGAAGAGATCTCTCGCATGCAGGTTTAATAAAAAATGCCAGCCATTGATAGAATTAAAACAGCTTTAGAAAATATTAAAAATATGCCAGCAAGCAGAAAGCTGGCTCTTGCAGGAGTTGCTGTAATTGTTTTTGCTATTGTCTTCACATTAATTTTATGGCTACCAAAGCAGGATTATCAAGTTTTGTATAGCAATCTCTCTGCAGAGGATGCAGGAAATGTAATAAATAAGCTTAAGGAGAAAAAAGTTCCATATCAAGTAAAAGATAATGCAATATATGTGCCTTCTGATAAAGTTTACGAATTGAGGCTTGAACTGGCTGCCCATGGGATTCCTTCAGGAGGTGGAGTTGGCTTTGAAATATTTGATAAAACTCAGATAGGACTTACAGAGTTTTCTCAGCGTATAAACTATATAAGGGCTTTGCAAGGTGAGCTTCAAAGAACAATAAAACAGCTTCAGGAAGTTTCCGAGGCAAGAGTTCACATAGCAATTCCAGAAAAAACAATATTTACAGAAAAGGAAGACCATCCAACAGCCTCTGTTGTGCTTAAACTTAAGCCAGGAAGAACCCTTACAAAGGAGCAGGTTTCAAGCATAGTTCATCTCGTATCAAGCAGTGTAGAAGGACTTTCTCCTCAGTATGTAACTGTTATTGACCAGTATGGCAATCTTCTTTCCGCACCAAAAGACCCAACACAGCTTGTTGAGGCTTCTCAGATTGAATACAAAAGAAACATTGAAAAAACCTATGAAAAAAATCTTCAGAGCATGCTTGAAAACATTGTTGGAAAAGGAAAAGCAATAGTCAGGGTTTCTGCAGATATAGATTTTTCAAAGGTTGAAAAGGTTGAAGAAAAATACGATCCAGATACAATTGCAATAAGGCAGGAACAGCGTTCACAGGAAAAGACAATGTCTCCTCAACCAGGAGGAATTCCTGGAGTGCTGTCAAATCAACCCGGGCAGGCTCCAGGTGCTACTACTCAGGCTGTGCAATCTCAAAAACAGCAGGAAAGCATAAATTATGAAGTAAGCAAAAGTATAAGCAAAATTTTGCAATCCACAGGTCAGATAAAAAAGATATCTGTAGCTGTTCTGGTTGATGGAACTTATAGAGAAGAAAAGGGTAAAAAAGTTTATGTTCCAAGAAGTGAAGAAGAGATAAAAAAATATCAGGAGCTTGTTCAGGCAGCCATAGGATATAATAAAGAAAGAGGTGATTATGTGATAGTGGAAAGCATGCCCTTTGAAGTCATACCGGAAGAAAAACCAGGGATTGATTATATAGGCATAGCAAAAACAGTTCTTAAATATCTGATACCTCTGATTATTGTTGCACTTATAATTCTTTTTGTTGTAAAACCACTCATTGAGTTACTTAAAAAGCCTGTTGAAGAAAAAGTCAAAAAAGAAATTGTTATATCTGAAGAAGCAGTGCCTCCTCCGGTAGAAAGAGATATAAAAGAGGAAATAAGGCAAATAGCAAAAACAAATCCCAAAAAAGTTGTTGCCATTCTAAGAGAGTGGATAAGCGAGTAAATGAGAAAGTTTTCAGGCATAGAAAAAGTTGCAGCACTTCTTTCTTTAATTGGTGAAGATGCAGCAACAGAGCTTTTCAAACATTTTGATCCCATTGAACTTGCTCGAATTATTCCAATGATGTCAAGAATAAAACTTACTCCTGAGGAAGCTGAAGCAGTGCTTAAAGAGTTTGCTGAAAAAATTGGAGCTGCTCCTGTTATGGTTGATGAGGAATACATAAAAACAATACTTACAAAGGCTTTTGGCGAGGAGCAGGCCGCAAAGCTCATAAGTAAGATTGAAAGTGGAGCAAGTGCCTTTGATATTCTTAGATGGCTTGATTCTCAGAGCATAGCAACAATGCTTCAAAGAGAGCATCCTCAGACAATAGCAATTGTGCTTGCCCATTTAGAGCCAACACAGGCAGCAGAAGTTTTAAGCAGATTCCCTGAGCAGCTTAAAATAGAGGTTTCTCAAAGAATTGCAAATCTTGACCAGATTTCTCCCACAATTTTAACTGAACTTGAAGATGTTTTGCAGAGTCAGCTTCGCTCATACACGCAATCAAGAAGAATTGGTGGAATAAAAACAGTTGCTGAAATTCTCAATCAGATGGACAGAACCAGTGAAGAGTTAATTCTTAAAAATATTGAAGAAAAAGATCCAATTTTAGCTGATGAAATAAGAAAGCTTATGTTTACCTTTGAAGATCTTTTATATGTTGATGATAGAGGAATTCAAACAATTCTTAAAGAGATTTCAACTGATGACCTTGCCCTTGCTCTTAAAATGGCTTCTGAAGAATTAAAGGAAAAGATTTTCAGGAATATGTCTCAGAGAGCAGTTGAAATACTTAAAGAAGAAATGGAAGCAAAAGGACCTGTTCGTGTCAGCGATGTTGAAAAGGCGCAGATGAACATTGTGAGGGTTGCAAGAAAACTTGAAGAAGAAGGCAAAATTGTTGTTGGCAAAAGAGGAGGAGAGGCAATTGTTACATAGAAAAGTTAGACCCTATGTGCCACTTTCCTTTGATGAAAATAAAAAGACTCCACAGGAAAGTAAAATTAATGAAGAAATTATAAAAAAAGGCTACGAAGAAGGTTTTAACAAAGGCTATAAAGAAGGAGTTAATGAAGGAGTTAAAAAAGGCTACGAAGAAGGTTTTAACAAAGGCCAAAAGGAGATAAAAGAAAAATCTGATGAACTTTCAAAAACTACGGAAGTTTTTAAAAACTTAATAAAGGAGCTCCGAGAATTTAAACATAAGCAGATAGAATCTCTTCTGCCACAGATTTTAAAACTCGCCTTTCAGATAGCAGAAAAAGTTGTAGCTACAAAAATTTCTCTTGATAAAGAAGCAACTCTTTCAATTGTTAAAGAAGCATTGAAAACCATCCCTTTAAGTGAGGAAAAAATCATTATAAAAATTAGTCCAGAGGATTATGATTATATCTCTCAAAAAATTGATGAACTTGAAATTGACAGAGCAAGCATTCAGATAGAGCCTTCAGATGAGATTAAAGGAGGCTGTTCAATTGAAACTCAATCTCAACATATTGTTTCAACAGTTGAGCAAAGACTTAAGGAGATAGAAAATGCTCTCAATTCAATCCTTTCTCAATGAAGCTCACAAGGCTCTGGAACAACTAAATCCAATAAAAGTTTATGGTAAAGTAACAAAGGCTGTTGGACTCATTGTTGAAAGTGTTGGAATAAATGCAAGTATTGGAGACATCTGTGAAATTATTAGTGAAGATAATCGGATTGAAGCTGAAGTCGTAGGTTTTAAAAATGGTACAGTTTTACTTTCTCCTCTTGGTGAGATTTATGGAATAAAAACAGGAGCAAAAATTGCTGTAAATGGAAAACAGAGCTACATCCCTCTGAGTGATGATATTCTTGGAAGAGTAATTGATGGAACAGGAAAGCCAATTGATGGTAAAGAGCCATTAAAAGGAAAGCCTTTTCCAATATATAAAGAGGCCATTAACCCCCTTGAAAGAGAAATAATTAGAGAGCCCCTTGATCTTGGGATAAGAGCTATAAATGCTATTGTCACCTGTGCAAAAGGACAAAAAATAGGAATTATGGCAGGAAGCGGAGTTGGTAAAAGTGTTCTTCTTGGAATGATTGCAAGATACACATCAGCTGATATAAATGTAATAGCACTGATTGGCGAACGTGGCAGAGAGGTAAGAGAATTTATTGAAAATGATCTTGCTGATGGATTAAAAAAATCAGTTGTTGTTGTTTCAACCTCTGACACTCCAGCACTTGCGCGTATTAGAGGTGCTTTTTTAGCAACTGCCATAGCAGAGTATTTCAGACAGCAGGGTAAACATGTACTTTTACTTATGGATTCCCTTACCCGTTTTGCAATGGCTCAGAGAGAAATCGGGCTTGCAGCAGGTGAGCCTCCCACAATGAAAGGATATCCGCCAAGTGTTTTCAACTTAATGCCCAAGCTTCTTGAAAGAGTGGGAGTTACGAAAAATGGTGGCTCCATAACAGGAATATACACAGTACTTGTTGAAGGAGATGATCTTACAGATCCTGTTGCAGATGCATCAAGAGCAATTCTTGATGGGCATATAGTCTTAAGTAGAGAGCTTGCAAATAGAAATCACTATCCAGCAATTGATCCACTGAAAAGCATAAGCAGGTTGATGAAAGATGTGGTAGATAAAAAACATCTTGAGTATGCTCAAAGGCTTCTTGAGCTTCTTGCAATCTATTCAAGATATGAAGACATCATAAACATAGGTGCATACAAAGAAGGAACAAATCCACAGGTTGATTTTGCCATTAAGATGATGAATAAAATAAACAATTTTTTAAGGCAGGATATAAATGAAAGAGTAAGCTTTCAGGAAAGTCTTAATCAGCTTTATAGTTTATTTGAAGGGCAATGAATGTAAATACATTAAATATGATACTCAGATTAAAAGAGTGGGAAGAAGAGCTTGAAAAACAGAAGTTTATAAACATCCTATCGGAAAGGCAAAAACTGGAGGAATACTTAAGAATGCTTGAGGAAAGATTCAGCTCTTTAGATTTTCTTAAGGAAGCAACTTCAGTGGAACTCCTTTCAATTTATGATGAAATGCAGTATCTTTTGACACAGTTAAAGGAAACTCGAGAAATCATAAAAAAAATAGATGATGAACTGGAAGCCCAGAGGCAGGTTTATGAAGAAGCTTTCAAAGAAAGAAAAAAAATTGAGCAGCTTTATGATAAACTCATTAGCAGAATAAAAATACATCTGGAAAAACTTGAAGAGAAACTAATTTCCGATGTATTTTTAAGTCAGGTAAGGAGTAAATGATGTTTAAAAGAGCAATTATTCTTTCCATATTAATTCTTGTTTTAGGATTGGCAGCAGGCACTTTAATCGGTCAGCAGACATCAAATAAACAAACTACATCCATAGAAGAAGACAGATTGAAGATTCTTCAGGAAGATATTGCTAAAAAGACCGAGGAGTTGAAAAAACTTAAGAGCGAGATTGAAGCAAAGATTAAGCAGCAGGAGGAACTTAAAGCTCAGCTTGAAAAATCTCAGCAGGAAAACTATCAGAGACTTGCAAAAATATACGAAGCAATGCCTCCTGAAGAGGCTGCTTCAAGAATTGAAAAACTTGATGAAGACACTGCAGTAGCTTTGCTTCTTGCAATAAAACCACGTCAGGCAGGGAAAATTCTTGCCAATATAAATCCAGAAAAAGCAGCTATTCTTTCTAAGAAAATCGTTTCAATAAAGGAAAAGTCATCCAGGTAGGAAAATTTTTCTCTTCATAATCTGCGTTTTCAATATAAAAAACCTTTTAAAATCAATAAACTAAAACTGGCATAAAGATTGAATTGTTTTTTGGTATGATGTTAACAGAAAACATAAATCTGGAGCTATTAAATATAATTAAAAATCAGGCAGTAGCAAAAAGTAAATCTACAGGATTTGACGAGATTTTCAATGAACTACTACAGCTTTTCTTTGAAAACAAAGACCTCTCAACCAAAGCTTCAATAAATAACAATCCATTTATTTTTCCATTTGCCTCTTTTCACAACTTTCTATTGCAGGATATCAAAAACTTTCAGGAACTCTTTCAGTCTTTAGAGTTTTCTTCTGAATTAAAAGCCTATGTCAGACTTCTTCAGTCAGGTCAGATAGAAATAAAAGAATTGAACAGTCTTTTGCAAAATCTTAAATCCCAGAATAACAACTCTGAAATTCAGAGTTTACTTGAAAATTTTGATAATAAAATCCTTTTAAACAAAGAAAATCAACACATATACAGTCCAAAATTATCAAACACGGTTCAAAATTACTCAGACAAGGATAATTCTGAGCAATTTCTTTTTAATCCAACATCTTCCTGTCAGGGTAAACTACACGAAGAAACTCCTTCAACTTTCCTCTTAAATGCTGTTAAGACCTATTCAGGAAGCGACAGTGATAACTCAGAATTTCCAAATGCTTATATCATGAAAAAAACCCTCAATAACAAAGAGCTATCATCACAATTAAATATTTTTCACAATATTCAGGACAGAACCAATGAAATTAAAAATTTTGAGCAAAAAATTGAACTTCCCTTTACACGGATAAGTGAAGTCTCAGATATAGTTTTTAAGGCTGTATCCAGTTCTCAAAAAACAGTTGTAGTTCAGCTTGAACCACCAGAGCTTGGTAAAATACTGATTAAGCTTTCTATGGACAATGCAGGTCTCAGGGCTGATATGAAAGTTGATTATCCCCATGTAAAGGAGGCACTTACAGCTCTTATCCCGGAAATTAAAAGCAATCTTCAGTCTTCAGGCATAAAAGTCTCTGATTTCTTGCTTGATTTGATGAAGGATTATCGCGGATATTCTGATTCCTACAATGGTCAGGGACAGAGAAAATACAGAGGCAATCAAAAATTTTTTGAATATTTCGTATAAGGAGGAATAAAAAATGGCAGATGTAACAAGCATATTTAATAATCCTCTTTACACAGTGCAACCAAAAACAACAGGTACTGGCAACAACAAAATTGATAAAGAAGCATTTTTAAAGCTTCTTACAGCACAGCTTAAGTATCAGGATCCATTAAATCCATTGGATAATACTCAATTTGTAGGACAGCTTGCAACGTTTTCAGCTCTTGAACAGATTATTAATATCGGAGACACACTAAATAGTTTTATATCTACAAAAACAAAAGAAGATGCTTTATTGGTTGGAGCAACTCTAATTGATAAAACAATTACAACAACCTCTTCAGAAGAATTCACAGTAAAAGGAATAAGCTATCAAGATGGAAAACTCAAAATTGATGTGGGAAGCAAGACCATATCTCTTGATGAAATTCAGGGAATAAAATCCTAAGGGAGGTGATAGTATGTTAACATCACTTTTTACAGGAATAAGTGGACTGAATGCAAACGGACTTGCCCTTTCAGTAATAGGAGATAACATTGCCAATGCAAACACTGTTGGTTTTAAAGCAAGCAGGGCTAATTTTGGAGATATCCTGAGCCAGACTCTTGGTGGAGCCTCTGCAATGCAGGTTGGCCGTGGAACAATGATTATAGATATTCAAAAAATGTTTACCCAGGGAACTCTTGAAACAACTGCAAATCCTCTTGATTTAGCAATAGAAGGAGATGGATTTTTTGTTGTAAGGCAACTGAATGGTCCAACCTACTACACCCGTGCAGGTCAGTTCAGACTTGACAAAGATGGCTATATCGTTGATCCCAATGGATACAGGCTTCAAGCATACAAAATGGATGCAACTGGAAATGTAACAGGTGAAATTAATGATGTATATCTTGCAGGATTGATGAGCGAACCCTCTGCAACTAATAAAATAAATACTCAGGTAAATCTTGACTCAAGAGATGATATTAAAACATGGAGTTTTACTCCAGGAGCAAATCTACCAAATTCGTCAGTATATAATTTTTCAACAGCAATAACAGTCTATGATAGTCTTGGCAATCCCCATCTTGTTTATACATATTTTGTAAAAACTGCAGCAAACACATGGGAGGCACATGTTATATACAACAGTAGTGCAACAGGAACCCCAAACTATCAAGAAATAGACTTTGACTCTGGCACACCAGGAACACAGCCTATAACCTTAACATTTAGTTCGGATGGAAAACTTACTACAGTTTCACCAACCAATCCTCAGGCAAGCTTTGATTTTTCAGCCTGGGGAGCTACTAATCCGCAGAATATTACCTTTGATTTTACAGACTCAACTCAGTATGGTTCACCCAATGCTGTGGTATTTCAAAATCAGAATGGATACACTGCTGGAAATCTTATCGCAATAACAGTTGATCAAAATGGAGTTATATCAGGTGTATTTACAAACGGTCAGGTTAAAAAAGTTGCCCAGGTTGTTCTGGCAAAGTTTGTTGCAGCTCATAATCTCACAAAAGTTGGGAAAAATCTATTTCTTGAATCCTATGGTTCTGGTGGACCAACCTACGGTGCACCTGGAACAGTTGGAGTTGGCTCTGTATATGCAAACTCTCTTGAATCAAGCAATGTAGATCTTGCAGAGGAATTTATCCGAATGATCGCAGCTCAAAGAGCCTATCAGGCAAATGTAAGAGTAATTACAACAACTGACAATATACTAAATGAATTAATGAACATTGTAAGATAGGGGGTAGGAGATTATGTGAATTTTTTGAATTGATTTATATTCAGTTCACTATTATTTTGATAAATCTTCTTTTGCCTACTTTTACAATATACTCGCCAGCTTTAAGTTTTATGTCAGAGTTCATGATTTGCTCATTGTTAACCCTGACTGCGCCCTGCTCAATAAGCCTTATTGACTCTGATGTGCTTTTTGTAACACCGTGTTCTTTAAGGATTTTTGGAAGCCATACTCCATATCCTTCATCCTTTACTTTTACAGTTTGAATGTCTTCGGGAATCTCTTTCTGTTTGAAAAGTTTAATAAATCTCTGCCTTGCTTTTTCTGCTGCTACACTGCCATGATATATACTGACAAGCTCAACTGCCAGAGCCTCTTTTGCATCTCTTGGATTAATTCTGCCTTCCTTTATACCATTTTTCAATTCATTAAGCTCTTCAATTGATATGTGGCTTAAAAGTTCGTAATACTTGAGCATCAGCTCATCACTTATTGACATTATTTTTCCAAACATTTCATCAGGAGGTTCGTTTATTCCAATATAGTTACCAAGACTTTTAGACATCTTCTGCACACCGTCAAGCCCTTCAAGAAGAGGCATTGTGATTATAACCTGTTCTTCTATTCCATACATTTTCATCAACTGTCTTCCCATTAAGAGATTGAACTTCTGATCAGTGCCACCGAGCTCTACATCTGCTTTTAAATAAACAGAGTCATAAGCCTGAAGCAGCGGATAAAGAAACTCAAGAATACTTATTGGCTTGCCTTCTGTAAAGCGTTTTTTAAAGTCTTCTCTTTCAAGCATTCTTGCAACTGTCTCAGCACCTGCAAGCCTACACATATCAAGGGCTGACATACAGCCAAACCATTCACTGTTGAATCGGACAATGGTTTTTTCAGGATCAAGAATTTTAAAAACCTGTTCCTTATATGTTTCAGCATTTTTCAGCACTTCCTCTCTCGTAAGAGGTTTTCTTGTCTCTGTTTTGCCAGAGGGATCTCCTATCATTCCTGTAAAATCACCAATTAAAAAGATTACCTCATGCCCCAGCTCCTGAAACTGTCTCATTTTTTCAAGAAGAACAGTATGTCCAAGATGAATGTCTGGAGCAGTTGGATCAAAACCTGCTTTTACTCGTAAGGGTTTTTTTTCTTTGTAAGCTCTTTCAAGTTTTCTTTTTAGATCTTCTTCAAGAATTATTTCAACGCTTCCTCTTTTTATAATTTCAAATTGTTTTTCAGGCTGTAGCATCTCTAACTCCTTCAACCTAAAAAGAATGTTCTTCGGCAGGGAACTCGCCTTTTTCAACTTCTTCTTTGTATTGTCTTATTGCTTTCAAAATTTCCTCTCTTAAATTCGCATATTTTTTTACAAATTTTGGTGTAAATTTTTCAAACAGTCCTAACAAGTCATGAATTACAAGAACCTGTCCATCACAATAAGGACCTGCTCCAATCCCTATTGTTGGAATTTCAAGGCTTTCAGTTATCTCCTGAGCAAGCTCCTTTGGAATTACTTCAAGAACTATTGCCACAGCACCCTTGTCCTGAAGTCTTAAAGCATCTTCTTTTATTCTTCTTGCTTGCTCTTCTGTTTTACCCTGAAGTCTGTATCCTCCCATTCTGAGCACTGCCTGAGGTGTAAGACCAAGATGTCCAATAACAGGAATCTCTGCTTCTGTAATAGCTTTTACCTGAAAAAGAATTTCCCTTCCACCTTCAAGTTTAACAGCCTGTGCACCAGCTTCCTTGATAAATCTTCCTGCGTTTCTTACTGCTTCTTCAACACTTACCTGATAAGACATAAAAGGCATGTCAGCCACAACCATTGCTCTTTTCGTTGATTTTACAACAATCTTTGTATGATACAGCATCTCTTCCATTGTTACAGGCAGGGTTGTATCATTTCCCTGAATAACCATTGAAAGAGAATCCCCCACAAGAATCATATCTATTCCCGCTTCATCAACAAGATGAGCAGTCATGTAGTCATAGGCTGTAAGCATGGTAATTTTCTGCTTTTGCTTTTTTTTATTTAATAAATCTGTTACTGTAAATCTCATTGTTGTGTCCTTCTAATTGCCTTAAGTTGAAGTTGAAGGCTTCTTACTCCCTCCCACTCATTTATCACTGGAGTGAATGCTGCATCAATAAGGCATCCCTCAAGTATTGGTTCTTTTGCCATGTCAAAACCTATTGCAGGAATATATTTCCCATTTTGCCTTAAAGACATTTTAAGATGATTACTGCCCACCTTTCTTAAATTTACCACAGTAAGCTCCTTTGCTCCAAATAGAGGTTCACGATTCCCCTCTCCAAAAGGTTCAAGAAGCTTTATCTCTTCTGTTACTTTTTCATTGACCTCTGATAGACTGACCTGAGCATCCAGCTGAAGCACATTTTGGGGTTCCATGTCCATGCTTCCTGCTAATTTGCAAAGCCTTTCTTTGAATTCATTAAGCTTTTCTTTATAAAGCATTACTCCTGCTGCCTGCTTGTGACCTCCAAAGCGTATAAGCAGGTCTTTACAACTGCCAAGCATTTTCTGTAAATCTACACCATTGGGAGCTCTTGCAGAACCCTTTGCTTTGTTTTCGTCTATTGCCATTATGAATACAGGTCTGTTAAATCTATCAAGAAGTTTGCTTGCCACTGTGCCAACAACTCCAATATGCCAGTCTCCCCATAAAACAATAACTGGTTCGTCATTAAACTCTGTTTCAAGCTTTTTTTCAATTTCTTCCATAATTTTTTCTTCTGTTTTCTGTCTTAAAGAATTCATCTGATTTATCCACTTGCCAATAGTTTCAATCTCTTCAAAATTCTCTGAAACGAAGAATTTCACCACATCTGCTGCATGATCAACTCTTCCAGGTGCGTTAATTTTCGGTATAAGACAATAGCTCATGTGAAATTTTTTAATGTTGCCAGAAACTGATGCAATATCTTTTAATGTCTTGATTGATACTCTACATGGATTTTCTATAAGCTGCCATCCTTGCTTTATTAATGCTCTGTTAACAGTATTAAGAGGAACCATATCAGCATAAGTTCCAAGTGTTACAAGGTCAAGATACTGCATGGCTTCTTCAGAATTTAAAGCCATAGCAAGCATGAAAGCAACTCCGACACCTGCCAGAGATGTATATGGTGAGTTTTCATCAACTTTAGGATTGATTATGATTAGAGCATCGGGAAGAACAAGCTTACCGTCTACTGTCAATGGTTCATGATGGTCTGTAATGATTGTCTGTATTCCTTGTTTTTTTGCGTATTGAACCATTTCAAAGTCTCTTATTCCACAATCAACAGTTATAATGAGCTTTGCCCCTACTTTTTTTGCCTCTTCAATACTTGTTTGAGTTAAACCATATCCATGATGAATTCTATGGGGAATATGATAAAAAACCTGAGCCTTCATCTTTTTCAAAATGTCATAAAGAATTGCAGTAGCTGTTAATCCATCAGCATCATAATCTCCATTTATAAAAATCCTTATGCCTGATTTTACAGCTTCCTTTATTATTCGTACAGTTTCATAAACTCCTGAAATACTGAAGGGATCAATTAAATCCATTGAAGGATTTAGGAAGGAGTAAATTTCATTTACATCTTTTAGACCCCTTGAAACAAGAACCTGTACCACAGGAATTGATATATTCAAAAACCTCGACAGATACTCAAGATATTCCTGATTTGTCTTAACAACCACCCATTCGCTGTATTGCATCTTATTTCTTTAACAGAGAATTTTTGCCAAGTAGTAGCACAATAGGGCTTGCTACAAATATGGAGGAATAGGTTCCAATAACTATTCCAATCATCATTGCAAGGGCAAAGTCGTGCAAGACTTCTCCTCCGAATAAAAATAAAGCAAATGATGAAATGAATGTTGTAAAAGATGTTATAATTGTTCTTGATAAAACTTCATTTATGCTTTTGTTCATCAATGCCTCAAGGGTCATTGTTCCTTTTGCCACTTTGCCAAGATTTTCACGAATTCTATCAAACACAACAACTGTGTCAGTGAGAGAGTATCCAGCTATTGTCAAAAGAGCACTTATAAAAATCAGATTTATTTCCTTATCAAGAATATAAAAGATTCCCAGTAAAGCCATAACATCATGAAAGGTTGCAAAAGTAGCACCGACTGCAAAATGGAATCTGAATCTTATTGCAATGTATAAAAGTATTCCCAATGTAGCAACAGCAATTGCCACAGTAGCATCCCTTTTCGTTCGTTCTCCAATTTTTGGACCAATTTCAGTTATTGATTCAACCACAGGCTCTTTATTGGAAAGGTTTTCTTTAATAGCATTTTCAACTGCCTCGTAGGCATTTTCTTTTTGTTTTTTCAGCTTTATGAGAATTTTCTTTTCTGTTGGAAGCTCCTGTATATCAGCATCTTTTATCCCTGCCTTATCAAGCGCTGCTCTTACCTCTGCAAGTGTTATAGGCTGAGAAAATTTCACCTGAAGACTTAATCCTCCAGCAAAATCAACACCAAGATTTGCCCTGCCAGCATGAATCTGAAAAATTGCAAAAATTCCAACAATTATCATTAAACAGGAAAGTCCGAGGGCAAAGTATTTTTTTCCTAAGAAATCAATGTTTGTTTTGCCAAGTATCTGGATCATATGCTCAGGCTCTTTCGCTCCTTTCCAATGTATATAAAGTCAAAAACTGTTTTTGTGCCTATTAAAGCAGTAAACAAGTTGATAGCCACTCCAAGTGAAAGAGTAACTGCAAATCCCTTTATAGGTCCTGAACCAAAATGGAAAAGAACTGCTGCTGTTATAAGAGTTGTTACATGGGAGTCAAAAATTGTCCAGAATGCTTTTTTATATCCTGATTCAATCGCTGCTTTTGGAGTTTTTCCGACTCTGAGTTCTTCTCTTATTCTTTCAAACATAAGAACATTAGAATCCACTGCCATTCCAATTGCAAGAGCAATTCCTGCAATTCCTGGAAGCGTAAGCGTTGCATTTAAAGCAGCCAGTGCTCCGATAAGAAGAATAATATTAAGTATCAAAGCAAAATCTGCAATTACACCACTTAGTCTATAGTAAAAAACCATAAACAGTGAAACAAACACTGCTGCAAAAATAACAGCCATTTTGCCAGCTTCAATAGAATCTCTACCAAGAGTTGGACCCACAGTAACATTTTGAATAAGCTTTACAGGTG
This sequence comes from Thermodesulfovibrio sp. 3462-1, assembly GCF_040451425.1. Taxonomy (NCBI): domain Bacteria; kingdom Pseudomonadati; phylum Nitrospirota; class Thermodesulfovibrionia; order Thermodesulfovibrionales; family Thermodesulfovibrionaceae; genus Thermodesulfovibrio; species Thermodesulfovibrio obliviosus. The sequence continues at coordinate 194,008 of NZ_CP144374.1, read as the reverse complement.
CAGGTAGTGCACCTGCTCTGAGAACAATAGCAAGGTCTTTCGCTTCTTCCATAGAAAAATTTCCTGTAATCTGAGCATTTCCACCTTCAATTCTTTCCTGAATTACAGGAGCTGAATAGAGATTCCCATCAAGAATTATGGCAAGTCTGTGTTTTACATACTTTGCTGTAATCTCTTCAAAGATCTTTGCTCCTGCATCGTTGAAACGCAAAGATACATAAGGTTCGTTAAATCTTTGATCAATGCTTACATGGGCTTCAGCAAGAAGGTCTCCTGTAAGTAAAACATCTTTTTTTACAATATAGGGTCTTTTATAAACCTCTCCAGTTTCTTTATTTACAATTTTTTGAAAGACAAGTTCATCACCCTCTGGAAGTTTACTTTTCCATTTATTGAGAAAGCTTTCTTCCTCACCTGCTTTAATAAGTGAAGGAAGCTCTTTCCACAGAGGAGTTTCTTCATCAAGAAGCTTAAACTCAAGTTGAGCAGTTTTGCCAATAATTTCAAGAGCTTTTTTCGGATCCTTTACTCCGGGAAGCTGGACAACTATTTCATTTTCACCCTGACGGTGTATTATTGGTTCAGCAACTCCAAGCTGATCAACCCTGTTACGAATTACTTCTATTGCTTGTTCAACAGACGTTGTCTCTATTCTTTTGAATGCACTTTCTGGAAGTTCGCATAAAAGATTATTACCCTGAACGGAAATAGAAAGATCAGGATAGTTTTCTTTTACCAGCTTTTTCGCTTCATCGTTTACTGGCTGGATAATTATTTTTTCATCTGAGATTTTTACTGAAGCTTTTATCCCCTTTTTCTCAAGAAGGCTCTGAAGATGCATGCCTATTCTTTCAACTGTTATTTGTCTTGCCCTTTTAATGTCAACTTCAAAAACAAGATGAGAACCTCCTCTTAAGTCAAGCCCAAGAACGATTCCTTTGTGAGGCATATTTTTTTTCCACCACTGAGGCATGTAATCAAAAAGAGGAGTATTTGGCAAAAAGAAAATAAATGCTAAAACAACAGTTGCCAGTATTAGTGCAATTCTCAGATAAATGCCTTTTCTCATTCTTGTTTACTAATCCTCATCAGTTGAAGGTCTCAATGAAGCAACAGCCTGCTTTGAAAATTTAACTTTTACATTTTCTGCAATTTTTAAAACCACTGTATTAGGATTTACAGACTCAACAACTCCATATATTCCACCCACTGTGATTACCTTGTCGCCTCTTTTAAGATTTTCAAGCATCTGCCTGTGTTCTTTTGCTCTTTTCTGCTGAGGCCTGATAAGGAGAAAATAAAAAACAACAATGATTAAAACCAGGGGTAAAACGCTTAAAATAAGGCTCATAATGGGATCACCCTGTGCTGCACCTTGTGGTGTGGGGCCCATTGCATATGCCTCTGATATTAAATTTAAAAAGTTCATAATCCACCTCCAAAATTTTTAAATCTTTTTATAGTAGCAAGCTTAAGCAAAAAATCTCAAGTATTCGAATTGCCTCATTAAAAATCTATTTGAAATTTTCATTGCCTCATATAAAAATCTACTCAAAATGGAATATCTTAGTAATCGCTCATATGCTTGCTTTCTTCTAAACAGATTCCTTTTCGTACCCACAAGGGATGCAAGGACAACACGGTGTCAAGAAAAAGGTAAAAACTCCTTTTGAGAGAGTTCTTGATGTCTTCTGCCATGAGTGGATTCCTTATAATGCCTTTCACTTAAAAATATCTCCATTCACTACTATCCCTTCTTTTGAAATGTGATTCAAAAGCTCTTTTATAGGAGATTTTCTTATGCCATCATCAGGTATATGTTCTATAGCCTCTTTGTTGCCTACAACAATGAGATGTTTTCTTGCCCTTGAAACTGCTACATTCATCAGTCTTTTATCTGGTAGAAGTCTACTATTTTGAAATTCTTTCGCATTCCCGCAAACACAACTTAAAATAATGATATCTTTTTCCTCTCCTTGAAATGTATGGATTGTGCCAAGAGCTAACTCCTTAAAATCTTTCATTCTTTCTTTTAATTTCTCAATCTGCAATCTGAAAGGTGCTATAACCCCCACTTGCTCTAACTTTATTTCGTTACTAAGCTCCGAAATCAAATCAACAATTACTTTGATTTCTTCTTCGTTGTATTTGCTTTTGTTACCTCTTGATCTTCCCTTAACATCTATAAAAGCTAAGTGCTGTTTAAATAAATGGGATATTCTGGAATTTTTAATTTCCAGCTTCTCTGCCTCTGTTTTTATTTCTAAATCATATTTTATTAGCTTATCACAGAACTCTATTATTGGTCTGGCACATCTGAAATGTTCTTTTAATCTTATAAAGGAGGTTTTGTTGGTTATTGCTTCTATAACATCATATACGCTTTTATCACAGGACAAATATGGCTTGATATTCTGAGGAAGAGAAATATAGTCTTTCTTTGTCACAACAGGACCAAGTTGATTATTATCTCCAATAGCTACAAATTGTTTTCCTCTTATAAATAGTGAGAATGTATAACAAAAGAGGGTCTGAGCTGCTTCATCTACAATGACATAATCAATTAGGTCTACGGCTGGTTTACAAATTACAGGAGAACTAAGAGCTGTAGTAATGAGGACAGGAGCGTATTTGAAAATGTAGTCTTCCAATCCCCAAAGCTGCCCCTTATTTATTTTTATTTTATTAGAATCTATTTTGCTAATCCAATCTTTTATTTTGCTAATCCAATCTTTGTCATTTGCCAATTGCCAGTAATTTAATTCTTTTTTTCTTATGTAGTAAAATTTTCGGGCAAGTTCAAAAAGCTTATCTATATCCTCCTCATTTTCATTAATAAGAATTTTTACTTTTTCAGTAAGGTTTTTAAATTCTTTTTTAATCAAATTTAATTCACATAATTTATCCAGTAAATCTAATGTATCCTTTTCCCTATTGTAGATTTCTTTACAGGAGAGATATTTTCTATCTCTAAGTGATGGTAAACAAAGACCCTTTTCATCACAGAATTTTGCCAGATCTTCTTTGTATTTTTTGCCTATTAATAAGTTAATTGGAAATAAATTTAAATACCATTTATTGAGTCTTTCAATTAAATATTTCAATGTTTTGAGTTGTTCTCTAACAAAATCTTCCATTAATTGGGAATCTTTAAAATATTCTTTGTATTCATCATAAGAAATTTGTTTAATTTGATAATATTTATCTATAAAGTCTCTCAAAATGTTTACTTCGTTTGTGAGTGAGTTAATGTTTTCTTCAATTTTCTCATCCGGGATTTGTTTTACTTCATCAATAAATTCCTTTAACTCCTTAGCAAACTCTTTTATATAACTCTCGCTACCAAGTCTTGAATATCCACGAAGAATTTTGCCTGTTTTAAAATGACTTTTGTTTTTTTCATCAAACTCTTTTAATTTTTGATATACATTATCCACAGCCTTATTATTTGTACTTGTTATTACTACTTTTTTATTAGCTAACATCATATCAGCAGCAAAAGTAACGATCAACTGAGTTTTCCCTGTACCAGGAGGTCCCTCAATAAGAGATAGGAAATTGTTTATTATAGTGTTATATGCCTCTTGCTGGGAGCGAGTTAATTCATTCTCTAAAAAAGCATATCTGTATTGATTATTCCTATTGAATGTTTTAGTTTTATAGTCCCATAGTTGGCAAATCTTCTTTTCCATCTGCCTATCGCTTTTTATTTTGTTTTTTATCTTCTTCAAATCTGAACAAAGATTTTTTGTATAATACGAGTCTGGATAAATATAAATAAAGCCCAACTGCTCTTCATTCAGGTCTACAAGCTTCTCATTAGAGGTTGTTTTATCTTTATAAGTTGTTTCATAATCCTTGTTTTTTAAAATTAAGCGATCTTTGAGTTTTTTGAAGTTATTCAATAAAGTGAAGCCTACTGCACAGGAGGAGAGCGGTTCGGGAAGTGGTAATAAATGAATATGACTTAATCCTGCAAAGATTTCTAAAAAGGTTAAATAAAATTCAAAATCTTTAGTGTGATCTTCTCTCTGTGTTAGAATTTCTAATTCTTGAATTTTTTTATTTTGTGGGTCTATTTCTTTTAGTTTTTCAATGAATTTTTTGTTAATTTCTTCTGGACAAATAACCAGTTTCCCATCTTTCTTCAAGTCGAGATCATATTTTGATAAAGCACAATAAGCACTCTTTTCTTTATCTTTAAAAACAGGAAAGGCAAAGGCTAATTTGAAGCTTTTCTCTATTTCTGATTGAGTTTTTTCAATAAGTTCTTTAATTCTCGCAACTACTTCTTCATCTTTTATTATTTGAAATAAATCAAAATTGCGATAACCCTTTTGTTTGATACTCTTTACTATCTCAGCAATATAATTCTCACTCAAAAAAACTAAGTTTTCAGGGTCATCGGATATAATAAATTTGGTTTTCTCATGAGATAAAAAAGCTATGTAATAGTCAATTAAACTGACTGCCAGTTCTTGATTATTCATAATTTAATTTTAACACTGGAAGGAATGATGGATTTCTACGCGATATACTCTATTCACCGAGTAGTTATTATCACATGTCCATTTCTTAACCTGCCCCATTCTTTGCAATTTTCATATATGCCTTCATAGGTCGTTCCACCTTTAGTTCTCTTTATGGTTATCTTTTTTCTACCGCCATCAACACACTTCTGCCATTTACCATTATTCTTTGCTCTTTCAGGTGGACTGCCGAGGTCATTGACCATTTCCTGAATCTTGACATATGTATCATCCTCTGCAAAGGCAATGTTCGTTAAAGAAACAAGTAAAGAAGTGCTTAGCAAGCCATAAACTATTGTTTTTAACATATCCTTCCTCCTTATTTCTGTATTGATTTTTTCTCTTCTTCAAAAAAGACACCTGCTGAGGCAATATAACCCCATAGCCAGCTCCCATAACGAGAAAAGTATATCTTCTTGTTTTTTAACTCTAAGGTATCAGCTATTCTTTTCATAAGAACAGCACCAGCAAGAAGATTTTCCTGACTAAAAGTATCTTTTACAGCTTGTATCTGTTTTGTTGCCCACTTTCTTTTATCTTCGTCCTTTATCTTTGAAAGATCTGGATTTAGAAGCTTATCTGGAGCACTTTTAATCTCCCTGTAAAATTTCTCTATATCTGCCTGAGTGAGCTTTACAAAAGCATCCTGTTTTTCAGGATAAAGCAAGGTTACCATTGCCCATACTGTGCCACCAAGCATAAAAACTGGATTTCTATTTTTAAGGGCTGGCTTTCTCTGGCTTTCTTTCTGTAAAGCCTGTGCTACCTCTGTCTGACTCAGTTTTTCTGCTACAATAGGAAACTCTTTTTGAGTCCCTACATTTTTCTGTATCAGGTCTGTGAAAGAGACAGCGCCATAAGGTATCTCTACTGATACGGTTCTCGTATTTCCATCTGAGCCTTCAAGATAGCCAATCTTTGTATTGCCACTGCCTATGTCTATCACTATTGCTTTTGACCGATATTTATCAGGAACAGCGCCGATGATGTTGTAAAAAACCTCCTCTTCCTTGGTGATAAAGACAGTGCCCTTGCCTGTTAGTTCCTTTATCCTTTTTGATAACTCATCCCTGTTTTTTACATTTACAAGAGCACTGCTTCCTGCGATGAATATATTATTTTCATTAACTCCATATTTGTCTTTAATAGTGTTGAAAAGCTCTTTCACAGCCTCAGCAGTCTCTTTTATGGCATCTTCAGCAAAAAGCCCTGTTTCTTTGACCCCTGTAATAATCCCTGTGTTTATGCTTCTTCTAAATTTTTCCTCCACATTGTAAAAACCCTCTTCATCTGCTGGAGAAAGCTGAAGCACCATAGCCTTTACACCCTTTGAACCTATCTCTATCCCTCCATAGGCTGTTTTCTTTTTCTGTTCAAGTAAGGCAAGCGAAGATAATACCTCTAAAGCATCTCCTTCAGCTCCAATGGACTTAAAAATCTCATATGCCCTGTTTAGGTATTCCCTTGCAAGTTTTATGTCTCCCTTATCTCTGAAATACCAGCCAAAGCATTTTAACCCACCTCCTTCCCAGTATTTATCTCCAACCTTTTTAACCCTTTTGAGGCCCTCATCAAGGTAAAAGTATGCCTTTTCAAAATCTTTGATTTTTCTATAAGTATCCCCAAGGTTAAGCATCATCTTACCACTGCCGTGATAATCTCCATATCTCTCAGATATTTCAATCGCTTTCTTAAAGTATTCAATGGCTCTGTTATAATCCCCTTTATCCTCGTAGATAACTGCTATATTGTGGTATATAGCGGCTTTTTCTTTTTTATTTGTCTCTAATCTCAAGGATTCTTCGTAATATTCTAATGCCTTATCAAATTCCCCTTTTTTACGAAAAATCAATGCTATGTTATTAAGTTCAGCTGCCTCTCCTTTTCTGTCTCCCAGTTTTTTTGCTAAATCAAGGCTTTTGTTGTGATAGAAAAGGGCATTGTCTAAATCACCTTTGTCGAGATAATTACTTCCAAGCCAGCCGTAGATAGACATTAAATCATCATCTCTTGTTGTATAAGCCTCTGCCTTCTTAAGGCTCTCAATAGCAAGGTCTATCTGTCCAGTTTTAGAATAAGCCGCTCCCAAGCAAAAATAAGCACCCACGCTTCTTGGATAAAGTTTTACTGCCCTTTTACCTGATTCAATAGCCCTCTTATAATCGCCTGCATTGAAGTAGTTAAAACAATTTTTAATTTCCATCTGGGCATGGGATATGCCTGTTAAAAGTAAAAAAATGAAAAAAGATAAAAACACTTTTTTCATTTGCTTTCCTCCTGCTTTGTAATACTGATTTATAATACTAAATTGCCTCATTAAAAATCTATTTGAAATTTTCGTTGCCTCATATAAAAATCTACTCAAAATGGAATATCTTAATAATCGCTCATATGCTTGCTTTCTTCTAAACAGATTCCTTTTCGTACCCACAAGGGATGCAAGGACAACAAGGTGTCAAAAAAAGGTAAAAACTCCTTTTGAGAGAGTTCTTGAACAAGAGGATATAGCCATGGAAATAAAAGAGGAATTAAAGGAGATTTATGAAAAATTAAATCCTACAGAGTTAAGAAAAAGGATTTTACAGCTTCAAGACAAACTTTTTAAATTAGCAACTGCTGTAAGAGGGATAAAATTTTATATGAGGCAATGAAATCAATTTCGAATAGATTTTTATGTGAGGCAATACGGTATTGAAGAATATGCTATAATTCATTATATGAAAGAAACTCAACAGATTAAATCTATGTTTGACAGGATTGTGCGCAGATATGATTTTCTCAATCATCTGCTTTCCTTTGGACAAGACTTTTTCTGGAGAAAAAAAATGGCAGAACAAGCAATAAATGACAGTACACCAATTGTTTTAGACCTTGCCACAGGAACCGGAGATTCTGCCACAGCATTATTAAAAAGCGGGGCAAGAGTTGTCGGTGTTGATATAAGTTTTGAAATGTTAAGGGCTGGAAATAAAAAAATTAAAAAAAACATTAAAAATGCTATTTTTTCTCCAATTGTTGCCTCTGGCTATAAACTTCCTTTCAGAAATGAGTGCTTTGATGCTGTGACCTGTGCTTTTGGTATAAGAAATATGCATGACACAGAGTCTGCAATGAAGGAGATTTACAGAGTTATGAAAAAAGGGGGCAAAATTGTTATACTTGAGTTTTCCCTTCCAGAAGGATTTTTTAGAAACCTCTATCTTTTGTACTTAAAAAAAATTGTTCCATTTATTGCATCTTTTTTTTCAGTTCGTTCTGCTTATGAATATCTTGGCTCATCAATTGATGGATTTTATAAGCCCCATGAATTTATAAAACTTCTTGAAAATTGCGGCTTTAGTAATATAAAAACTATTTCATTAAGTTTCGGTTGCGTATACATCTATGTGGGAAAGAAAAATTAATTATGATAAAATAAATTATGTTTTCAGAGGAAAAGAAAGCGCTTAAAAAAATTACTGCCAGGCTCAAAAAAGCACTTGGACATGAGCTCATATCAGTTACAGCCTTTGGTTCAATGGTAAGGGGTGATTTCAATGAAGGAGCAAAAACAACTTTTTCCCTTCATTTTATTAAGCCAGGAATTCTATCTGCAGAAATGTTGAAAATTTTCAATCAGCTTCTTTTATTGAGAAAAGATAAACTAAACTATGATTCCCTATCCAAACATAAGTCCTGAAATTGTAAAAATAGGTCCTCTTTCAATCCGATGGTATGGACTGATGTATCTTATCGGTTTTATATGCTCCTATCTCATTGTAAGAAGGGAAATTAAAAAAAGAGGTTTCAGGGTTGAAAAGGACTTTCTTGAGAATCTATATTTTTACCTGATATTAGGGCTTCTTTTAGGTGCACGGCTTGGATATGTGATATTTTATAATCTTCACTACTACATTGAACATCCTCTCAATATTTTTGCAATCTGGCAAGGTGGAATGTCTTTTCATGGTGGAGTTATTGGTGTCATAGTTTCAGCATGGCTTTTTACAAGGGCGAAAAAGTTTGACTTTTTCACACTCACTGATATGCTCGTTCTTACTGCACCAATTGGGCTCGGACTTGGCAGAATCGGTAACTTCATTAATGGAGAACTCTTTGGAAGAATAACTGATGTTCCCTGGGCTATGATTTTCCCTGAAGGAGGACCTCTTCCAAGACATCCAAGTCAGCTTTATGAAGCTGCACTGGAGGGTGTTGTTCTTTTTGTAAGTCTCTGGTTTTTAAAGGATAAATTTAACCGCTCTGGTATTGTTTCATCGTTATTTTTAATTCTTTATGGAGTTTTTCGCTTTTTTGTAGAGTTTTTCCGAGAGCCAGACCCTCAGATTGGATACATTCTCGGCATATTCACAATGGGACAGGTTTTATGCAGTATTATGATATTAGCAGGTCTGGGTTTATTCCTTTACAGGGTTAGAAAATGATTGAGTTTACAGATGAGTTAATCAAAAAGCTCAATGAATTGAAAAAACAAACCTTTTTTGATTTGCTTGAACTTGCTGGCAGAGTCTTTATCATTGTTGATTATGATGAAAGCGTGGTAATAGGTAAAAGAGGATTTCTTCCTGAGGAAAAGGAAAGAGGCCTTGTTCTGGTCTTTAACAGTAGAATGAAATTCAGCTGGGAAAATGATGCAATTACTGCCACGCTTGTATTTGGTAGCACACCTGAGAAATGCTACATACCTGTAAATGCTATTGCTGTAGTTTTCTCCCCTGATCTGAGAGTTCAGCTTTCAGTGCCTGTAGTGAGAAAAATCAACAAAGAAGAACAAATAAAAGAGTCTTCTAAGCAGAGCGACATGCAAGATAAAGGAAAAGTTGTAGATATTACAAAATTGAGGAAGAAAAAATGAGCACAGAAAAATATCTGAAAGAGCTTTTAATTCAGCAACTTAAACAAAGGCTGGGCAGAATTCAACAGGAATTAGAGCCGGTAACAGAGACTCCACCAGATTTAAAAATTATAAGCTATGGAATGGTTATCGGATATATTGATATCATCACAGAAAAAGAAATAAGTGCTGATAGAATAGCTAAATGGAAGGAATTGCTTTCAAAGGGGAACAAAATGATTATTATTGTTCCAAAGGAAGAAAAGCTAAAAATAACAGAGACTCTATGGAAAGAAGGGCTCGCTGAGAAAGTAAGCATCGGCATATATGAAATAAATCTATTTCTGCCTTGACATGAAGTCTTCCAGACAAAGTTTGTGAATTTCCTCTGTAACAAAACTTCCTCTTATCATTTTGCCCTCCACCATGTAAATAACCATCTCAGCTATATTTGTGGCATGGTCTGCAATTCTTTCAAGGTATTTAGCAATAAACATTCTTTTTAAAGCGAGAGAAATAATATCTGGATTTTTAATCATAAGACCAATTAATTCATTATGATTTGTTTTTAAAAGCTCATCAACCTGATCATCTCTTTTTATCACATCATAGCACAAATCTACATCTTCCTTAACAAAGGCATTTATTGCATCCTCAACCATGCTTTCTGCAATTTCAGCCATTTTTGGAATATTTACAAAAGGTTTTAAAAAAGGCTCCTGTGCGAGCTCTATTGCTCTTTCAGCTATGTTGACTGCAAAATCTCCCATTCGCTCAAGATCTGTGATTATTTTCATAGCAGTGGTGATAAATCTTAAATCCTTTGCCATTGGTTGTCTCAATGCAATAAGCTTTATGCAATCTTCATTTATCTCAACTTCAAGTCCATTAATTAGATTGTCCCTTGAAATAACCTGTTTTGCAAGGTCAATCTCTCTATCAATCAATGCCTTAACCGATTTTCTAATTCCTTCCTCAACAAGGCAACCAAGTATAAGTATTTTTTCCTTCAATTTTCTTAACTCATTATCCAAAATTCCCATCTATACCTCCTTATGGTAGTAACTTAAAGCATTTTAACAATTTTTGCCCCTTAAATGGTAGGTATTTAACAAAAATTTAATATTGCTGTAACTTTGTTTTAACATAACCTGTGATATTATCTAAATAAGGCAACTGAGAATGCCCGGAATGGCAAAAAAAGGACATTGTCCTGAAAAAATCCTGAAAAGGAGGTATTTCTATGAGGTATTTATTTTTTGTTTGTGCTGTTGTGTTGATGTTTACTGTCACGCTCGCGCATTCTGCTGAGATGATCAATGGAGCAGGAGCTACTTTCCCTTATCCACTTTATTCAAGCTGGGCAGCAGATTATCACAAAGTAACAGGAATTAAAATTAACTATCAGTCAATTGGCTCTGGTGGAGGAATCAGACAGATTACAGAGAGAACAGTGCATTTCGGTGCCTCTGATATGGCACTTAAACCTGAGGAGCTTGAAAAATCTAAACTTCTTCAATTTCCTGCTGTAATCGGTGGTGTTGTTCCTATTGTTAATATGCCGGAAATTCCGTCTAACACATTGGTTCTTGATGGAACCACCATGTGTGAAATATTTCTTGGTGAGATTAAGCAATGGAATGATCCAAAAATTAAAGCCCTCAATCCAAATCTAAATCTTCCAGCAAAACCAATCACAGTGGTTCATCGCTCTGATGGTTCTGGAACAACTGCCATATTCACACACTATCTAAGTGAAGTATGTAAAAAATGGGAAAACTCTGTCGGCTACGGAACTTCTGTAAACTGGAAAACAGGACTTGGGGGTAAAGGTAATGAAGGAGTTGCTAACTATGTGAAAAGAACTCCTTATTCCATTGGATATGTAGAGTTTGCATATGCAAAACAAAATAAACTTTCTACAGTAAAACTTAAAAATAAAGCAGGACAGGTCGTTGCTCCTGTTTTTGAAAGCTTTGCTGAAGCTGCAGCTACCGCAGATCTTAATCCAGAAAAACATTTTTATACTTGGATAACAAATGCACCTGGTAAAAAAGCCTGGCCCATAACTGGAGCAACCTATATTCTTCTTGCAAGAGAAAAAACAGATGTAAATAAGTCCGTCATAAAATTCTTTGATTGGGCTTTCCAAAATGGTGATAGCACTGCTAAAAAACTTGATTATGTTCCTTTACCTAAGTCTGTTAAAGACAATATAAGAGCATACTGGAAAACATATATAAAGTAAACTTAGCATTTCTTAAGCCCGAAGAGAATTTCTTCGGGCTATCTTTTTTTATCTGTTAAGCCAATTTTCTTGAAAATATTTATCATATCCTGTAAAGCAATCTGCCCAGGAGCAGAGGATAAGTTTAAGCTCGCATAAGTAATCAATGAGCCAAAAAATGGGAATAATATACGAGTAATCTTTCCATTTTCACCCATCCCTATAACAATCACTTTGTCATTTTTATGCCTTAATAAAAAAAATGTGAGTGTTTCTACATCCTCTTTTGTATTAATCATCGTTGCAATTTTTATAATGTCTCCATTAAGTTTTTTTCCTATTTCAAAAATCCCCTCAAGTTCATGCTCTGAAGGAGTTAAATCAAATCTATGATATGAAAGAATCAATTTTATATTATTCTGTTTGCTTAGTTGCCTTAAAGCTTTTGCTTCCTCAGCAAAAATTTCTATATCAAAAAAATCACAGTATGGAATAACCTTTTCGTAAATATTTAATCTATTATCAAATTTCTTTTTACCGCCTTCCTCTGGAGCTCTTACAGTGCAAAGTAATGGTACCCCAAATTTTTCTTTTGCAATGGCAAAAATCTCTTCAACTCTGTCAATGTTTTCAAACATATCAACTCTAAGCTCAATCAGGTCTACCTCTTTCAATAAATTTTTATTTAGAGATAAAACATCTCGGTCATTCAATACAACTGCTATAGCTGGAGTTTTCATATCCATATTGAAACTTTAAACATTTAATACAAAAAAATTCAATTGCATACACTACAACACCACCCAGTTCGGAAGAAGCCTGTAGGTAGCTCTAATAACCTGAGTAGCATACAATCTACTGTGCTAAGGCAAACAGGGCTTAAAAATAATCGCTTCTCAACTCTGCCTAACAATGATGGAATGTAAAAGCTCTTTTAACTCTTCTGTCCATGTAACGGGAAGCATAGCCATTGTTTACAAGATGATAAAGCCCTACAAGGCCAGCATTAATCACCTTTAGCGTCACCTCAACAATTGTCCTCTTAGATGTAGGAACAGAAAACTCATCAATTGCAATCTTCAAATGCTCCTGATTCTGAGCCCACTTTTCAAGTTTATAAAGAAAATTCTGATTACCTTCTCCATATACCCAGCTTGTTCTAAAGATAAGATATTCTTCACAAACCTTTGTCTTATTTGATTAACAATCTTTTTTTATAATACTGGTTTTAGTATCATCAATTCTTTTGTTGGTCTCGTCAATACGTTTGTTCGTTTCATAAATCATTTTTCTGAGTTCTTTAATTTCGTTTTCCATGCTGTTTTGTCTTGCAATAAGAGATTCTAAAGCCGCATAATTCACCTGTAACAAATACTCTGAATTCTGAATTCCTAGACCTTTCTGAGTAATTGTAGGATTTTCAAGGATGTGCTCAATAATTCAAATTATTATTTAATCAGTTCAGGAAAAAGAGTCAGAGATTCCTTGCACCGTCGAGGTGCTCGGAATAAGAAAAAAATTACTTAACTGCTTGAAATCACATAAAAAAGTAAAAATTTAAAAAGCTTTAAATCGTTGACGAAGGACCTCATAAAGAAGCACAGTAGCAGCCATAGCAACATTAAGACTCTCTGTTTTCCCTTTATGAGGGATTCTACAGTTTATATGGCTTATTTTTCTTAGCTCCTCACTTACTCCATGAGATTCATTTCCAAAAGCAACTGCTATCGGCTGAGTATAATCCATATCAAAGCAAAGTAGTTTTGCCTTTAAGTCCGTTATTACAAGAGTAAGCCTGCACTGAGCAATGAATTCTTCAGTTTCCCTAACAGAGGCTTTTATCACAGGGATAAAAAATATGCTTCCAGCTGAAGCTCTTAAAACCTTGCCTGACAAAGGATTACACGTTCCAGGTATAATTAAAACAGCATCTGCACCAAGAGCCTCAGAAGCACGAATGATTGTTCCAAGATTTCCAGGATCTTGAACTTTGTCTACAATAGTGATAAGTGTCGGATTTTTAACTTCGTTGAGATTTTTCATTTTAAAGCTTGCCACTGAAAAAATACCCTGTGGCGTAACTGTATCAGAGATTTTCTTTGAGATCTCTTCCGAGATTCCCACAATTTCAAGTTCTTTGTCTTGGAAAAATTTTTCGCCATATTTCTCCATAAATTGCTTTGTAACAAGCACTTTTTCAATCCGAACAAAACAAGACTCTAAAGCTGACTCAATCAGATTTATTCCTTCAATAAAAATTTTTTCATTGGGTTGTTTTTTGATCCTTCTTATTTCTTTGATAAAAGGATTTTCAATGCTTTGAATCCATTTCATTTAGTTAGCTCAATAAATGCTTCAGGAATGCTTTCTATGATATCTCCTGCAATAAGTCCATGATAGCCCTTTGCTCTGGCAGCTATGTCTCCACTTAATCCGTGAAGATAAACACCAAGCACAGATGCATAAAAAGGAGCCAATCCTTGACCAATAAGTGAAGCAATTATGCCTGTAAGAACATCTCCAGAACCTCCTGTTGCCATCCCAGGATTTCCTGTTGTATTTAAATAAACCCAGCCCTGAGGCTCTGCAACCACTGTAGGCACTCCCTTTAAAACAAGCACAACATTTAATTGTTTCGCTACCTTTTGAGCAATATCAATTCTTTGTTTTTCAATTTCCTTTACTGAAATATTTATGAGCCTGCTTAACTCACCTGGATGAGGTGTAAGAACAATCTGAGAAGTAGCTTTTTCCAAAATATTTATAATTCTTCCAAGAACTGTAATTCCGTCAGCATCAATCACTATGGGACAGGGACATTGTTCAATAAGAGCTTTTAAAATAACTTCAATATCCTCATTTACTCCTACTCCAGGACCAAAAGCAACAACATTTGCCCTTTCGTTTATAAAATCAAGAATTTCAGGTAAAGCCTGCTTTGAAAGAGTATTTGTTGTGCATGCAAGTGGAAGAAGCATTTCTTCAAGAACCTTACTTTGAAAAACAACCTTGAGTGCTGCAGGAACTGCCATTGTTACAAGGCCAGAACCTGTCCTTAATGCTGCCTTTGATGTCATTAAAGCTGCTCCTGTTTTCCCTGTAGAGCCTGCAATTACAAGAACATGCCCGTATTTTGTTTTATGGGAATACTTTGGTCTTGGAGGAATAAGTAAGCGAGCAAAAGAGGGTTCAATTGTACAAATCTTTAAATTTTCAGATTCTGTTAATTCCTGTGGAAAGCCTATATCTTCAACAAATAACTCACCTGTGCAGCCTCTGCCAGGAAAAAGGAGATGCCCTCTTTTTGGAAGCCCGAATGTTAGTGTTGTGTTTGCTTTTAAAGCAACTCCAAGAACTTCTCCTGTATCTGAAGATACTCCTGATGGAATATCAACAGCCACAATAAATTTTTGAAAAGAATTAAGTTTTTCAATAAATTGAGCAAGTTCACCTTCAATTGCTCTTTTAAGTCCTGTGCCAAATATTGCATCTATAACAACATCTGCACTGAGTATTTCATCATCTTTCGGATAACCTTCAACTACTGGCACTCCAAATTTTTTTGCTATATCAAGCTGGGCTTTGCAATCCTTTGAGAGTTTATCTTCAGAAAAAAGCTGAAAAATTTTTATATTTTTAATTTTATTTTTGAGCAATCTTGCACAGGCAATACCATCACCTCCATTATTTCCAGGTCCTGCAAGAACAATTACATTTTCAGGATTAAATTTAAGAACATGCTTTGAAACAGTTAAAGCAGCTCTTTCCATTAAAACCATTGATGGAATACCATAATGCTCAATTGTTAATCTGTCAATTTCTGCCATTTCAAAAGATGTAACAACTTTCATAAATAAATTATAGCATATCAAATTCCTTTGCAATAAAATGGTTCAAGTGTTCAAAGTTGTTCAAGAATTCAAGGGCTTAAAACTTCTACTAAGAAGAGAAAATGAAGTTTCTATTGGCAATCTCAATTAAAATCTTGAAACAACTGTGAGATTCTTGCTATTATTATAAGTAGCCGAAGTGGTGGAACTGGTAGACACGCACGTTTGAGGGGCGTGTGGGGAAACCCGTGCGGGTTCGAGTCCCGCCTTCGGCATTATTATTCAAGTTCTTCTTTCTCCACTATTATCTCTGATTGTTGAAAAGCCTCTTTTATCTTTTCCTCATATTCTGATTTGGAAATCTGTCCTTCTAAAGCCTCAAGGCTTATCTTTATTGATACATGTTTGAATTTATCTTTAATATATCTGAGAGTTCGCGTAAAGTCTGAAAGCTTCCCTGACGGCACTCTTATTTCAAATCTCATATGAGAAAACAAATCAAGCTGAGAAGGCTTTTTATATCCAGGCTCGTAAGTTATTTCCTCATTTATTGTTTTTTCTACTTTTTCAGTTGTATCTGCTTTATATTTGTTTTCTATCTTTTCCTCACAAATTTCCTTTCTAACTAAAATCTCTCCATCGCAAAGTTCAACTTCGCAGTCCTCTTTAAAATAAGCACATACAGGATTTCCATTATTCAGTCTGCCCATTCCAAAAATACCTTCTCTTACTCCTTTTTTGATAGCTGTTTTAAGAACCTCATCAGATGGTATTCGCATCTCGCCTGGAACCTTAAGAAATGCCTCATATATTTTTTTTGTCTCAACATATTGCCCGCTCTTTAAATATTTATCAAGTAAAAATACTGGTGCAATATTTAATGCAAGCTCTTCATCCTGTCTTAATCTCTCATATACCTCTTTATCAATCGTTCTGCCAGATCCATAGGTACTGATCCCCATATCAATTTCCTTAAAACCTTCTCTTGAAGGCAAATAAACCTTTCTGTATAAATCCCTTAATGCACCTTTTAGTAATTCTTCGGACTTCTTTATTTTTTCCTTTATTTCTCTTTTCTCATTATCGGTAAGCCTTATGTTTTTGTCTTTTTCAATCAACTTCCATGCAAGCATTTTTTTTATTTCATTGTTAAATCTTATTATTTGACTGGAATCCTTAAGGAGAAATATAAGGGTATTTTTATAAATTCTCGGTCTTTCTCCATAGTTTTCAAATATATCATTCAATCCATTCTCTTTGTTAAGAATGATTAGTTTCAACGCTCGAGTATCTGGAATGTCTCTGGAATCTCCAGGCCATATATAGTTTTCAAGGCAATTTCCAAGATGTTCTTTAAGAAGTTCCTTTTCAGTGGAATTTATCTGTTCAGAATTGAGGGTTTCCATTTTATCATGGAGTATCTTATATAAATTCGGCGTATTTGTGAAGAAAAGTCCGTGATCAGAAAGATAAAAAAGATGCTCTTTAAGCTTTTCAACTGTCTCCACCACTATGCTGCTACTTACAGAGGTTTCCACTGAGGAAAGCTTTATTTCTCCTATTGTAGCACCTCTATCAGGACCTCCGGAAAAAGAATACATAAAAATTGTTGTTGCTACAGAAGTGCCAAAACAGTAAGGTAGATAACTATCACCCATGGCTCTATCTACTCTTTTTGCTCCTGAATTAGGCGATGTTATATCCTGGGCAATTACACTGTCATATTCTGAACCAATATGTTTAATGAGTTCTCTTCTAATTTCTTCATTAGAGAGATTAAAGTCTGCAACTCTGATATATGGTTTTTTTGAATTGATGAGTGAATGAACAACCATTGCAAGAAGTCTTAGCACTCCTCTTGTCCTCTGAAATGTTGGGAAAGAACCCCATCTTTTGTAAAGAACATCAATAACCTCTGGTTGAAAAGGGTAGCTCTTCAGGAATCTATCTCTGTAAAGGGACTTTTCCATGCCTTCAGGTAAAAGCCTTTCCTTTTCAGCATAATCCACAAATTCTTTAACAATCATTCTTGCTTTATCTTCTTCAATCCTTGAAAAAAGTCTTCTACGAATCACATCTGCCACTTCTTCATCACTTACAGGAGTGTAAATTTTTTCAACTCTTCCTGCAATTTGTTTTAAACTTTGAAGGAGTGCTTCTGAAGTCTCATCTGGATAAGGACAGCTTGCTGGAAGACTCATAAAAAGCGCTGTTTTATCGAGACTCTTTACAACATTTGTTAAATTTTGAATAAAAACCAGACTTTGTGTTGCAAGATTGCTGTCTCCAACCTTTTTTGCGAGCGCTGCAGTAAGATAAGAATGCAACTCATCCATTAAAATTAAAACAGGCTCATGCTCTTTCAAAAACTCCTTTAATTTTTCACCTCCGGGTGGCACCTCGCCTTTAAATCTATCAATCTTTCCACTTAACTGTTTTTCCATTTCTTCCCATATAGTACCTTCCTTTACTTCTGATTTGTCACCTGAAAAAACGAAAACCTTTGCTCCCCATTGCTTTGCTTTATGATAAAGATAAATCAATGTGTGAGTTTTGCCACCACCAAAGGGAGTTTGCAACTGTATTACCGAGTCTGAAGGAGCTCCTTTAAGTCTCTTTTCTGCCTCATTAAGAATCTGTTTTAACCCCTGTGTTTCATAAGTTCTTGAAAGAAATATATCTCTGTCTCTGTATTCTTCTGAAGCAGTTCCCTTTGCTACTTCCCAGAGATCAGCAGCATAGGTTTCCATTTTAAATTTACCTTCCTGTATGTCTCTATGGGGTATTGCTACAGTTGAAAATGGTTTCATTCAAACAACCTCCTCTGTTTTTTTATTTCAGTTATCAACCTCTCTTTGCCTGAGAGAAAACCATCAAGAAGTTTTTTCTCTTTGCTTTCAATAGATAGAGTTTCAGAGACTGCCTGGGCAACTCTGTAAAAAGTATCTTTGGCTCCAAAGCCGCTATCAGATAAAACCTTCTTCATTTTCTCTCCATTTCCTTCTTTCCATAATAAGAGCACATAATGAAGCACATCTATTAGTTCATTTGAATCTTCAAGTTCTGCCAAATCTCTTTCATGGGGTCCTAAAACCTTTATGAACTCTTTATCTTTTATTATAAATCCCTTGTTCCACTCTTTTGCTAAATCAATCCCTGTTGACTGGGCAAGTTTTCTTGCTTCATCAAACTCAACTTTTGCCTCACCATATGTCCATCGCCAGAGTAAATAAAATCTTGTAAGTGGAGAAAGTTCCCCAGCAATGCCATTGTGCAAAATTTGTCTAACTGCATAATCCGTTACTATTTCTCGGATAAATTCAAGGAGTTTATCAGCCCTTATGATATTTCCTTCATAATCCATAACCTTCTCATATTTGCCAAATATTTCAATTGCAGAACCTATACCCGCAATAAAGAAGCCTGCTCCAGAGACGCCTTCTTGCCATAATCTCTCAAGTTTTTGATAGATGTGTTTCTTTATCTCATCTTTTACTTTGTTATACCAGCCTATTTCTTGTCTTTTCATCTTGCGGCAAACAAAGTAGATTGAAGATGCAAGAGCAGCGGATTCCTGTGCCCTTAACCTTGATTTCATCTCCGTATCAATTGGCCATGATGCAGTTGGAACAAGTCCAGAATCCAAAAGCGAGTTTATCAATGTCTCCCAACCAGAGGTAGATTTATGGGTATAAACAATTGTTGCAATACCCTCTGGTTTTAACACTCTATAAATTTCCTGAAATGATTTTTTGAGCATATTTTCAAAGAATTTTTTCCCAGCCTCAAACCCACCTTCTTGATTTGAATAGGCAACAATCTCCTTGGATTTTGGAGTCAGCGGAGTTGAAAATAATTCTGGATACAAATCCCCAATCGAGCGCTTCAACCATACATAAAAGAAATCAGAAAGATAAGAGTAAGGCACATTATCATAATAAGGCGGGTCTGTGAATACTGCATCGAAGTAGTTGTCGGGATAGGGAAGAGAAGTGGCGGAGGATTGGGTTACTTGAGGTAGATACAATTTTTTCATTTACCCTCCTCTTTGGTTCTATCTACAAAAGGTCTTATTTTACATAGTAAATCTGGCATCTCCTGTAATTCGTCTTCTGAAATTCTTTGGTATTCGTGTGCAATAAGATTTCTCAAAAACACCAATCTTTTTACATCTTATAACTCATTTTTAGTAATAAATCCGCTCTCTTCAAGTAGTTCAAAAATTTCTCTGTATGATGACGGAAAACCAAGTTTATTCTTAGCAACTATATATTCCCCAATTTCTATAAGCGCATTCACAGCCTGAAAGCATTCCATAGCGAGTGTATTATAGACGAGATAATCTGAAATATTCTTATCTTTTAATCTTATTGCTCCCTCAAGGTGCTTCTCAAATCTTAGAATGTTCTCAGCAAGTTTCATTTTAATACCTCTGACCTCATAAATTCAAAAACTCTTGAATAATCAAGATAATTTTTAAGAATCCTCAATTTCAGATCTAAAAGATATTCCTCATCTTTTACATAGATTTCTTTACCATACTTAAAAACTTCATATTGTATATGTAAAGGCAATCTGTGGAACAAGACAACATCAAGTTTTTCAGAATAAAGACTACCTATTTCGGCTTCATCATTTTTTTCTGGGTCTTTAAGTATTATTGCTATGTCTATATCGGAAATAGGTTTTTCTTCACCTTTGGCATAGGATCCAAAAAGATATACTGCAATCAACTTGGGATAATTTTTGATTGTTTCAAGGATTTTATCAACTTCCTTCATTTTTCTTCCTCCACTGGCGGAATTTGGGAAAGATGGGAGAGGACATTTATAATATAATTAAAAGATTCACTCCAGCTACCAGAAGAATTGCTAAAAGGATTTGTTTCCATAAAATCCCATGTCATAGGTAGTGCTTGCCTCCCAAATGTATGAGCAGGCATGGTTCTTAAAATATTCCATATACATAAAGTTGAATTATAGTCCGCAATTCTCCCTACTCCCAGACCCAAATAACTCACCACCACCTTTGCATATTCTTCATCATATCCTTCTTCAATCATCTTCTGATGCGCCTGCCTCACCTTCTCCACAAAAGTAATCAGCGCAAGCTTCTGTCGGGAGTTGAAAAGGTCGCCCCATTTTAGCATCGCATATCGCTGAACCCGAAAACCAAGAGTTTCTTTAGGTGGCAAAGGTTCATCAGGCACAGGATCAATTCCCCACTCATCCATAAGTTTTGCTCTTTTTTCTTCAAGATATTTCTCCGCCTCCTTAAAAACCTCCAAATCCCTTTCAGTTGCCAACCTGTAAGTCTTTCCCTGCCTTTTGGCGTGGTGCAAAACCACCGCAACCATCCTCTGCCCTGCT
Source organism: Thermodesulfovibrio sp. 3462-1 (assembly GCF_040451425.1). Lineage (NCBI taxonomy): Bacteria > Pseudomonadati > Nitrospirota > Thermodesulfovibrionia > Thermodesulfovibrionales > Thermodesulfovibrionaceae > Thermodesulfovibrio > Thermodesulfovibrio obliviosus. The sequence goes on along the minus strand of NZ_CP144374.1, from coordinate 173,219 downwards.
TTTCCTTGCTGAAACAGTTTTCTGGTTGTTTTGTCATCAACTGTTGAACCGCAAACCAGACAATGAGCAATTGCCCTTGATACCGTCCCTTTTTCAGGTTCAAAATCTTTTGGAAAGACAGGCGAGGACGCCTGTCCTACTATTTCAAATTCAACCTTACCATTCTTTACAAAAGGTTTCAATGCAACTTTCTTATTATCCTTCTTTGCAAGCCAGAATTGACGCATAAGAGGGATTTCAGCTCCACAAGCAGGATTCTGACAGGGAACAGTTCTTGCCCAGATATAGCCCACAGGAATTGAACCATCTTCATCGGAAGGATAAAATCTTCCAATCTCTTTTCTTGCTTCCTCTAAAACCCAATTTCCCCATTTTTTCACATCCTCAAGCAACGGATTCTTTACTTCGCTTCCTTTTATCAAGCCCAAATCTTTGCTTACTTCTTTCAGCTTTCCATACTTCTGCGGATATTCAAGAGTGCATTTCAAAATCAAAACTGCCACAGGGTTATACTCAACTGCATGAACTTCACAACCAAGCCTTAAAGCTTCAAGAGGAATAGAGCCACCGCCAGAAAACGGATCGAGAACCCTTGGGACTTTGCCCCCATTTGCTTCTAAAATATCTTTTCTTGCTTTCTCAATAACAACTGGATTTAAAGAATTCTCCCATTTTGAAAGCTTGATAAGGAACTGCCATTTTTTATTCCATTCCGTAGGGTCTTCAGATGCAGCAGGAATTAGTGCGGCATAAGAAGTTGCTCTTGAAGATGCTAAAGGTCTTCTTGCCCACCAGATATGCAGCGTGGAAATATGCCCATGCCTTATGTTCTTTTCCCTTGCTGATTCCTCGCTTACTTCTTTAACAGGAAAACTTACTTCTATGAATGTTTTCTTCATGCCTTCACCCCTTTATTCTTCCATTCCTCTAACGACACTACAAACCTCACAACCTCAACCTTCTCATGCACATTTAAATTCTCAGCTGGATTATTTATTACAGTCAAAACAGGATTTGAAACTGCATTGGAAACAACATAAAGCCAGTATTGCTCTTTAAATCTTTTTGCTTTAAACCATTCGTTAGGTGTTAATGCCACTTCACCTTCATCCCGTCTTGCTTTTACTTCTATATACCTTGTCTGTCCGTTGCCACTGCCTGCGCCAAGGCTTTGGCAGGCAGGCTTTGACCTAATATCAAAGCCAAGGTTCTCCTTTGAAACATCCTCAGGCTGTCTGCCCTGAGATAGTTCATATTCCATTGCTATTTTCATTCCGATTTTTTCAATCTCTTCATCAGAAACCATTTCTGCTTTTGCAGGTTTTACATATATTGCTCCAACAAACCTTGGCATAGATACCACAAGATTGGTTTCCTGTTCTATGCTTTTATGAAGATTCTTCAGTGCCTGTTCATAATGCTTTTTTCTTTCTTCTTTATTTCTTATGACAACATCAACTTTTTCCCCTCTATCCTGTCTTTCATAAAGTTCTACGAGATCTGCATCAAGCTCGTTTATGAGATATTGAAGAGATGTAACTCCATATTTATTTTTTATATCAGCCTGCCTCTGTCTTTCCTTAAGGATTTCTTCCTTGTAGGATTTAAGGGCTTCATAGGCAAAGTCTTTGAGCTGGTCTTTTTTATTATTGAGTATTTCAAATTGATTATTTGCTTTTGCCGGGACAAGATCCCATATAATTGATGGATTAAGCTCTTTTATTTGTTTTCCATCATCATATAAAGCTATTAATTTTTTCCCTGCTACATCACGCTTACCATCTTTTATTTCTCCTTCGTAAAAATATACATAACCGTTAAGCCTTCCTTCAGGGTCTTCAAAAACAGCTCCCTGATGAAGACTTCCAAGATACTCTTTTTTAACCCACTCAAGCAATGCTTCAAAAAGAGGATGTCCAAAAGAAACAAATTCAACTTCAGGATTTTTAAAGGCTATGTCCTTGTCAAAAGTTATCTTTGGATAGGAAGACATTATTAATCCAAATTTATTTTTAAAATTAGTATCACTGGCAATCTGTTTTATCTCATAAGGAATAAGCTCTATACTTAAAAATCCGTCTTTTCGTTTTTTATATTTTCCACCAGCTTTTTCAAAAGCTTTCTTAAAATATTCCTCCACATACTCAGGTATGAGCCTCAGCTCTTTTGCTTTCTCTGCCATTTCTTTAATTCTTGTGTAGTCAATGTGTCTGGTTGCAAGGCTTTCACCAAGCACTTCCTTAATCTCTCTTATGTAATTTTCATCTATCTTGATGTCAATTTCTTTTATGATCTCATCTATTGTTTTTGCCTGAGTTATTGCATCAACTATAAGTTGATAAAGATTTTTTCCGTAAAATACATCACCAATTATGTCAAACACTTTATCTGTGCCAAGAGCTTCTTTTATTTCATCAAGTTTATCAAAGAGTTTTGAGAAAACCTCTCCTTCACGAGTATCTTCAGCAACAAGATTAAACATAAACACGTCCTTGTTCTGTCCGTATCTATGAATTCTTCCTATTCTCTGCTCAAGTCTGTTTGGATTCCATGGAATATCATAATTAATCATTATGTGACAGAATTGAAGATTTATACCCTCACCTGCTGCTTCTGTAGCAACCATCACCTCTGTCTGATTTTTAAATATCTTTTCAGCTTCAATCCTTTGCTCAAGAGCCATTCCACCATGAATAAAGTTGACAGAGTAGCCCCAGGATTTTATCTTTTTATAAAGGTAATCCATTGTGTCTTTAGATTCAGTAAAAATGATAATCTTTTTGTTTCCATTGATTTCCTCTATTTTCTTGAAACCTTCTTTTATTGCCTCTCTGAGTTGTTTTAGCTTGACTTCCTCTTCATTCCTTATAAGTTCTTCTGATAGGTTTATCAACTCATTTAAGATTTGAATCTCCATCTTTAATTCTTCTCTGTTTTTAGCAACACTCAGGGTTTCCCAGTTGTTTTCTTCTTGCCATCTTTCTGCTTCTTCGTAGTCTTCATAGTCTTCATATTTGTCCATATTTATAAAAACAACCTCTGGCTTAATATCAGACAATTGCTCAAGCTTTTGTTTTCTTCTTCTTAAAGAACAGTTGAGAGCATAGATGCTTGATGCAAGCCTTCTCTGTAAAATAACAAGAGCAAATGCGACATTTTTTCTCTTGTCTGACTGTATTGCCTTGTTGTATTGCGATAAAACATATTCAGAAACCTTATTGTAAAGAATCTTTTCTCTCTCAGATAGTCTAAATTTAAGTGTTTTTGCATAACGGTTAGTGAAAAGAGGTTTACCTTCAAAATCTCTAAGGTCTTCTTTAAGCCTTCTTATAAACAGAGGATTTTCGCTTTTTTGTATTGATTCCTGAACCATCTCTGTGGTAGCAAAAAATCCAGGTTCTAAAAGGTCAAGCAAAAGTCTATAGTTTTCAGGATCGCCCTTGTGAGGTGTAGCTGTTAAAAATAGAAAATGTTTTGTATTTTTTGATAAAACTTCACCTACTTTATATCTATGTGTTTTTGATACTCGGTTTGCATAACTGTATGCAGCCATTTTATGAGCTTCATCAGCAATCACTAAATCCCAGTGAATAGTAGTTAGAGTTTTTAAAATATCTTCCTGTCTTAAAAAATCAATTGAAGTTATAATCTGATTTTCTCTTTCCCATATATTTTCTCCATAATGGGCATCCATTACCTGACGAGTTACCACTGTAAAGGTCTCTTGAAATTTTTCTTTAAGCTCTCGCCTCCACTGATCTTTAAGATGTCCAGGCACTACAATAAGTATGCGATTGATTATTCCTCTTAGTTTAAGTTCTTTAACAATCAATCCTGCCATTATGGTTTTACCAGCACCAGGGTCATCAGCTATTAAAAACCTTATCTTTGGTAATTTGAGCACATAACCATAAACAGCCTCTATTTGAAAAGGAAGAGGATCAATTTTGGAGATATTCATTGCTAAAAAAGGGTCAAAAAGCGAAGCATAACAAAAACGCAAATACTCAATAGCCAGGAATACTTCCTCAGCATTACCTGTAAAGGTAAGTAAAAAATCTTTAGTTTTTATCTTTTTCACTTCATCATAAGGGATTATATCATCTACATGAGAGCGTGAATAAAGAGTAGAACCAATTATGTTAAGACCATTGCTTCTTTCTTCAATCTTTTTAATTTCAACAGGTTCTGGCCAAAAGGGTGCTTCAACTATTGAACCTTCTTTTAACATTATGAAAATGTTATCAAATCGAGGGAATTTTTTCAATGAAAAAAGTAGTGGGGTAACTTGAAATTACCCCACTACTTTTGAAATATTATTTTCGGCCAGAAACTAATTCCTCTACAACAGAAGGATCTGCAAGAGTGGATGTATCGCCAAGCTCTTCAATTGAACCTGAGGCTATTTTCCTTAAGATTCTTCTCATAATTTTACCACTTCTTGTTTTTGGAAGTCCTCCTGCAAACTGGATTTTATCTGGTGTAGCAATGGGTCCTATCATCTGCCTTATATGAGAAATCAGTAATTTTTCCAAATCCTTTGATGGTTCATATCCTTCTTTTAAAACAACATAAACATAAATTCCTTCACCTTTTATTTCATGAGGGAATCCTACGACAGCAGCCTCTGCAACTGCAGGATGAGCAACCAGAGCAGATTCGACCTCTGCTGTTCCTATTCTGTGACCAGATACATTTATAACATCATCAATTCTTCCCATTAGCCAGTAATCTCCATCTTCATCAACTCTGGCTCCATCTCCTGTAAAGTATTTTCCTGGAAATCTTGAGAAATAAACTTCTTTGATTCTCTTATTTTCAGGATCTCCCCATGTTCCTCTAAGCATTCCTGGCCATGGTTTTTCAATTACAAGATATCCTCCTTCATTAACCCCTGCAGGAGAACCATCTTCCTTAAGCACTTTTGGAACAACTCCAAAAAATGGCCTTGTAGCTGAGCCAGGTTTAAGAGTCATTGCCCCAGGTAAAGGTGTAATCATAAATCCGCCTGTCTCAGTCTGCCACCATGTATCAACTATAGGGCAACGCTGTCTTCCCACATGGTTGTAATACCACATCCATGCCTCTGGATTAATTGGTTCTCCAACTGTTCCAAGGATTCTCAAACTTGAAAGATCATATTTGTAGGGCCACTGCTGTCCTTCTCTCATGAGTGCTCTGATTGCTGTAGGTGCTGTATAAAATATGTTTACTCTATGTTTTTCAACAATTTCCCAAAATCTACCAGGATTTGGATATGTGGGAACACCTTCAAACATAAGAGATGTTGCTCCAGCACTCAATGGACCATAAACAATATAACTATGTCCTGTTACCCATCCAATGTCTGCTGTACAAAAAAATGTTTCTTCAGGTTTATAGTCAAAAACCCACTTGAAGGTGATATTTACATAAACTAAGTATCCACCTGTAGTATGAAGAACTCCCTTTGGTTTTCCTGTTGAACCCGATGTGTAAAGTATAAAAAGAGGATCTTCCGCATCCATCACTTCTGGTTCACAATAATTGCTAATTTCAGGATCATTCATAAGGTCATGCCACCAAAAATCTCTTTGAGGGTCCATATCAACAAAATTTGGTGTTCTTTTAACAACTATGACTTTTTCTATAGATGGTGTTCCTTCCAATGCCTGATCAGTATTTGCTTTTAAGGGAACAATTCTTCCACCTCTTACTCCCTGATTCGCTGTTATTAAAATTTTTGCTCCGCAGTCATTGATTCTGTCTCTGAGAGACTGAGCTGAGAATCCTGCAAATACAACACTGTGAATTGCTCCAATCCTTGCGCAGGCAAGCATTGTAATTGGAAGCTCAGGTATCATGGGAAGATAAACAGCTACTCTGTCGCCCTTTTTTATCCCCAATTTTTTTAAAACATTGGCAAATCTGTTGACTTCTCTGTAAAGTTGCCAGTAGGTATAAGTCCTTACTTCTCCATCGTCTGCTTCCCATATGAGGGCTGCTTTGTTTCTTAAAGAATCAAGATTACGGTCAAGGCAGTTGTAGGATACATTGAGCTTTCCATTTATAAACCACTTTATATACGGCTTATTAAAATCGTAATCAAGGACTTTATCCCACTTTTTATACCATGAAATATTTTGCTCTGCTATCTCTGCCCAGAAACCTTCAGGATCTTCTACTGACCTTTTATATATTGCCTCATACTCAGCCATGCTTTTAATATAAGCTTTTTCTGAAATTTCTTTTGGTGGAGGAAATGTCCTCTGCTCTTTAAGTAATACATCAATCCCTTGTGTCATAGTTTTACCTCCCTTTTTTCTATTGATTTTAACATTTTATTCTGCTCCAACTCCAATGTAGGATCTAATTTTTTCAGATTCAAATTTTGCCTCAGCTTCTTTTTCTTGTGTTAAAAGAGATACTAAAATACCAATAGCAAAGGAAGCAAAGAAAGAAACTATCCCCGGATTTTTTAGTGGAAATATTGGCTGAGGATTTTTAAGAATATCAACCCATACAGTAGGGCTTAAAATGATTAAAACCACACTCAAAATCAACCCTGTATAAATGCTCCATACAGCTCCAGTGGTTGTAAACTTTCTCCAGAAAATTGACATTAGCAATGCTGGGAAATTTGCAGAAGCAGCTACAGCAAAGGCTAATCCTACCATGAAAGCTACATTCTGACCTTTGAATACTATACCGAGAATTATAGCAAGTACGCCAAGACATAAAGTAGCAATCTTAGCTGCTCTTACTTCTTGTTTTTCATCTGCCTTTCCTCTTTTAACAACACCAACATAAATGTCATGAGATACTGCTGAAGCACCTGCTAAGGTCAAACCAGCAACCACTGCAAGTATTGTTGCAAAAGCAACAGCAGCTAAAAATCCAAGGAAAATTTCTCCACCCAGTGCCTCTGCTAAAAGAGGAGCTGCCATGTTGCCACCTTTGTCAATTTTACTTATAATTTGTTGTCCTACTAATGCAGCTGCGCCAAAACCTATTGTAAATGTGAGGATATAAAAATATCCAATGAATCCTGTTGCGTAAAATACTGATTTTCTTGCCTCTTTAGCATCTGGAACAGTGTAAAATCTCATGAGTATATGAGGCAGCCCTGCAGTTCCAAACATCAAAGCAATTCCAAGAGATATTGCATCAATTGGATTTTTTATTAAGCCACCAGGCTGAACAAATTTATCTCCATACTTTGCTGTGACCGTTGAAAATAGTTCAACATAATTGAAACCAAACTTATAAAGAGTGAGCAAAACCAGCAAAGTAGCACCACCTAATAGTAAAAAAGCTTTTATAATCTGAACCCATGTAGTAGCAAGCATCCCACCAAAAAGAACATAGGCTATCATAAGACAACCTACAATTATTATGGCAACCTCGTAGGGTAGACCAAACATAAGCTTTATCAATGAGCCTGCACCAACCATTTGCGCAATGAGATAAAAAAGCACTGTTATTAAAGCTCCTGTTGCTGCTGCTGTTCTTATTGGTCTTTGCTTAAGTCTGTAAGCAACAACATCTGCAAAAGTATATTTACCGAGATTTCTTAATGGTTCTGCTATGAGGAACGTAACAATTGGCCAGCCAACAAGCCAACCCACTGCATAAATTAATCCATCGTATCCTTTAAGGGAGACCAATCCAGCTATTCCAAGAAAGCTTGCAGCAGACATGTAGTCTCCAGCCAGAGCTAAACCATTTTGTAATCCTGTTATACTTCTTCCTGCTGCGTAAAATTCTGTTGTTGTTCTTGTTCTTTTTGCAGCCCAATAGGTAATGTAAAGGGTTATTGATACAAATAAAAGAAAGAAAAATATACCTGTTAAAGTTGGTTGTCCTAAAACTGTTTGCATTATTCACCTCCTAATTTTTCTTTAATTTCTGCTACTTTTTGATCATATTTCTTGTTTGACCATGCTACATAAATTCCTGTAAAAATCCACGAAATAACTATTACTCCGATTCCAATTGGAATACCCACAGTAACTGGTCCATAGATTTTCTGACCGAGGAACTCTTTGCTGTAAGCTATAAGCAGAACAAAACCAAAATAAACAACTAACTCAGCTATTGTAAGAATCAGAGAAATCGCATTTTTACTTCTTACAAGACTTTTGAATTCCGTTGAATTCAAAATTTTTTCATTCATCTTGAATCCCTCCTTCTTAAAATTGAAATGTTTGATTTTTATTAACTCCCATATATCCGGATATATTGGGATTGCCTATGTCCATAATTTCCTGGAGTGTATAAATCTTAATATTTCCAAGCAATGTTACAAGCTTTTGAAAAACTTGAGCAGTAATAAATGCGTCAGATAAAGCATCATGTAATTGTTTTGGTTCAATCCCGAGTGATAAAGCAACATCTTTTAATGAATTGTTTTTTAAAAAACTTTCAGGTAATAAACCCTTCTGAATAAGCCAACTATAAATGCAAAATGTATCTATCGATACAGGCTCGTAGAGTTGTTTAAGATATTCGCGAATAGCTTTTTTTAAAAAAGCAATATCAATTGATACACAATGCCCTACAATTACTGAATTCTTTACAAAGGAAAGATATTCTCTTAATATCGGAGATATTTCTGGACAGACTTCCAGCTCTGTTGGTGTAATTTCATGAACCAATATACTGTCTTTTTTTACAAAACTCTCTGGTTTTATAGTTCTGTAAAATATCTCTCCTATTTTTATGGATTTACCTTTCATTTTTATACACCCTATTGCAATAATGGTATCTTTCATTTCACTAAGCCCTGTAAGCTCTGTATCAACAACTGTAAACTCTGTATCAGCAATTGATACTCCTTTGTATTCAGGAATTTTTCTCTTTTTCTTAAAAATTGAAAACATTTCAAATAATCATAAGCTTATATTTTTCAATTAAAATATCCTGCAGCCTTGATATAAGATGAAATGTATCTTTGAGCAACTTTTTTTCAAGATTGCTCAGTGTTTCCGGATTTATAAAATTATCTGGCATCTTTCCTTGAATTACCTGCTCATACTGATGCTTTATTCTTAAAAGCATCAGGAATTCAAATGCGTAAATTATTTCTTCTGCATAGTCTTTAACTACTGCGTGTTTATTTTTAAGTGCTTCAATTCTTTCTAAGGTAGAAGTCTCTCTTATGCCTTTTTCAAGGCTAAAAAGTCTAACAATATCAACAATTGGGGCAATGCCTTTTATTTTTATATTAAGCTTGTCTTTATGTTCTCCGCTTTTTTCAACTACAAAAGTTTTGAAAAATCCTAAGGGAGGCTTGTTTTTTACAGCAAGATTTGCAAGATAACCTAAAAAAACTCGCTGGTCTTTAACGATATTTAAAAGATAGTCCTTGAGAGATTCTTCAAGAGAAAAATCTCCATAAATAGCTCTAAAATCAAAAAATATATTGGAAAGAGTTATTGATTCTCCTTTTGGTGTGTATACCCACTGTGAAAAGTATTTTTTCCAGACTTTAATAGGCTGACACCATCTTGGATTGCTTGCCATAATGTCTCCTGGACATGCTGGAAATCCGCATTTAAGAAGATTTTCTTTAACATAGCTCGTAAATTCAAGAAAATATCTTCTTATTGATTCTTCCTGTCCTGCTGGTGGTTCTGCATAAATTAAAGCATTGTCCTGGTCAGTTTTGAAGGTCTGCTCTTTTCTTCCTTCAGACCCGAGAGCTATCCAGCAGTAAGGAATTGGAGCAGGTCCAAATTCTCTTTCAGCAAATTGAATTATTTTTCTAACTATTCTGTCATTAATTTCCGCAATGATTCTTGTAATATTGCTCGCTTTTGCTCCTTGCTGAAGTAAATTCCCAACAAGATTAGTAATTTGTTTTGAAGCATTAATAATTCCCTCAATATTTTGCTGCATCTCTATATCTCTTACTATTGTCACTGGAGAAAGACCTTGAAGCATCATGATGTCATGATTTGTAATTATTCCACTAACTTGACCATTTTTAATTACAAGAAGATGATGAATGTTATATTTGAGCATTCTGACAATTGCTTCAAAACAGTAATCCTTTGCATCAATTTTGATTATCGGAAAGCTCATTATGTTTTTAACAGGTTCATTAACATCTCTTGCAGCTGCAACTACCTTTCTTCTAAGGTCTTTGTCTGTTATTATTCCAACAGGAATTCCTTCAGAATTCATTATAATGAGAGAGCTTATTCTATTTTCACACATTATCCCAGCAGCTTCTCTTATTGGAGTATGCTCTGGTATGGAAATAACATTTTTGGATGCGATTTCTTCAACACTGGTAGTAAAAAGAAGCTTATCAACTGTGCCTGTTAAAGCTCGTTTTGAAGTTTCTTCAGCATATTTTTTATCAAGATATATATTCATAAAAGACTTCAGATAAAAATCTCTTACTTCAGGATATTTGTTTATGAGATTCAGAATCGTATCTTTCGGAATTAGATAACAAATTGTATCATCTATAGCAACAACATTGGCTCGGGATTTGTCTCCACTTATTAAAGATACAAAGCCGAATGAATCACCTTCACTTCGAAAATCAATTGTTACTTCTTCTGCATTAGCTCGTCTGTAAACTTTTACTCCACCTTTTTTTATAATGTAAAGAAATTCGCTCGGTGAACCATCTTGAATGAGTATATAGGTGCCCTTTGGATAGTACTCCATAGAGGTTTTAACTGCTACAGAGTTTATAATCTCTGTATCTAAAAACTCAAAGGGTGGAACATTTTTAAGAAATTCTATTGTATCTTCTATTATTTTGACCATCATTTTGTAATAAATGCAAAAAAAATGCCAAATTTAAAAAACTTTAAAATTCAGAGAGTTACAAAAAGACACCTTTTAAAAGGTTACGAAAAGTTACATTATAAAGTGTAGAAAAGTTACATTTTTCTTACTGTCATTCCAAGCACCTTTTTCTAAAAATAGTTCAAATGTTCAAGTGTTCAAGGGTTCAAATGTGAAAATTACCTTGAAGTTTTTAACGAAGTAGTATAAAATTTAGCATAGGCTTTTTAAAGCCTCAGCAAAAATTTTAAAAGGAGGTATTAAAATGGTAAGAAAGAAGGTTTACTTACTTGTTTTGATGGCTGCGATGATAACAGTGCTTATTATGGGTTATGCTGTTGCTCAGAATAAGGAGTTCAAGGCTGTAAGTTCTCATGAAAAAACTGATTATTGTCCTGTATCTCAAGGTGATACTCAAAAAGATGTGTTAAAAATTGCTGTCAAACCATGCACGCCTTCTGGATGGTGGTGCACCTCCAATAGCCAGTGCTGCAGCGGCAAATGCACAAATAATGTGTGTGATTAATCCAAAAACTGGGCAGGCTGATGCCTGCCCAATCAAATTGAAATTAGATGAAAAAATTTAAGATATTGATAACTTTAATAATTTTTGTAAGCTTCCTTGTCAATGCATATAATGCTTTTTCAAAAACTCTTATTCTTGAAGGTTCTCTTCAAAGCAAAATCCAACTAATCCAGCAAATGCGTTTTGAAGTAACAAAGCCTCTTGAAAGCTTGAGTTTTAGATTTGCCCTTCCAAAAGATTTCACAAATAAGTTCGTGTCTCAGAGAATTGAAAGTCTTGATATAAAAATTGAGCCAGAGCCAGAAAAATTTGAAAAGGAAATTGATAGATATGGAAATCATTGGGGTATTGCAAGCTGGAGAAATCTCTATAAATCTGTAACAGTAACAGTAAGATTTGAAGTCTTTGTTGGATCTGAAATAAAAGCAGAGAATTCTCATGCAGAGTTTCCTTTAAAAAATATTCCAGAGTCAGAGAGACTTTTTCTAAAATCTACAGCATTGGTGCAATCAGAAAATCCTGAAATTATAAAACTTAGCCGTGCACTTACAGATAAAGCAACAACAGAATATGAAGCTGTAACAAGAATACTTAACTGGGTTGCTGACAATGTAAAATATACATATAATCCTCCCCATTTTGATGCTTTATGGACATTGAAAACAGGCAAAGGAAACTGTCAGAACTTTGCCCATCTTGCAGTAGCACTGCTAAGAGCATCTGGAATTCCTGCAAGAGTAGTTGGTGGCATATCTTTAAAAGAGTCGTGGAAAATTCCTCTTGGTAAAAGCTTTCTTGTTCAAAGCATGGGGCAGGGAGGACATGCATGGATTGAAATTTACTTTAGTGATCTTGGATGGCTAAGTTATGACCCTCAACAGTCAAAACAATTTACATCAACAAGACACATAAAACAAACCCACGCTCTTGAATCAGATGAAGTCAATGATACATGGAGAGCTTCTCCATACTTACCAGCATACAGTGAAACAGTTCAGGCAAAGTTTCTTTTTGATAAAATTCACATAGCACCTAAAGCTTCAGAGAATTATCCCAAATCTTATCTTTTAAGTAATAAAATGATAGTTAAAAAGGAAACAGAATTACAGCCTGCACCACCACCTCCTCCACCACCTCCATCACTGCCAAAAGAAAAAGTATTTGAATTCGGGAATATGGATTTCCCAAATCTCGTTGAACTATATCAGATTTCAGGAGACAAAGCAATGAAAATACTTGATAAGGAAACAGCAGAGTATGTTACATCAAAATATATCTATGCGCAGGCATTCAAAGTTGATGAACCATTAGAGATTGAAAAAATTTCACTTGCAATGAGAAAATTCGGTGGTGATGGAACTGTGTATGTTGATCTTGTATATGACGAAAACAGTAAGCCCGGACTTAAAGGTGTGAGATCAAATCCTGTATTTCTTGAAAGCATTCAGAAAAAACCAGGTTATTACTGGATTGATTTTACCTTCCCCGATAAGGTAAGGATAGAAAAAGGCAGATACTGGATAGTGCTAAGGCATTCTGGAGATGTGATTATGAATTGGTTTTTCATCCCGGGAAATCCCTACGGAGATGCTGATGATACCCGTTCAACTCTTAAAGGATACCGATGGGAAGATATTTTAAACTATGACTTTGTATTCAAAGTGAGGGCAAAAAGACAGTGATGTCACCTGTTAGAGAAGTTCTTTTACGACAGATATACTTCACAGGAATTCAGGCAGTTCCTGCAGTAACAATCTCAGGATTGTTAATAGGCTTTGTTATAGTTCTTCAAACAGCCTCAATAGCAGGTGTAGGCTCAAGCAATGTGATTGGTAAGATACTTTTATGGCTTGTTCTTAGAGAAATTGGTCCCTTTTTTACAGGACTTATAATTCTTGCAAGAAGTGGTTCTGCAATTGCTACAGAGCTTGCAACAATGAAACTTGGCAGAGAAATTGAGTATCTTGAAGCAATGGGAATAAAGCCTGAAGTTTATTTAATAAAATCAAGACTGTATGGGATGATATGTTCTGCTATTGTTCTTTCTTTATATTTTCAGCTTACAGCCTTGTTTGGGGGCATTTTTCTGGCAACTCTTATAAGTGGAGTTTCTTTTTCAGATTACGGAGATGCTATTGTATCAAAGTTTTCCTTTAAAGAAGTCGTTATATCTTTTACAAAGTCTTTTGTTTTCGGGTTTGCTATTGCTCTAATTTGTATGTGGCATGGGCTTTCTGTTATGAAAAGTCCCACTGAAGTGCCCCAGAGAGCAACAAAAGCTGTTGCTGGAAGTCTTTTTTCATTGTTTCTGCTTGATGTTATAATAGACTTTATTGCGAAAATTATTGAATGATAAAAGCTATTGATGTAACTGGTGAATTTATTAAAAAAGAAATGAACTTTGAGATTGAAAAAGGTTCAAAAACTGTTTTTATTTTTGAAAAGGAAGAGCAAGGAAATGAGTTTTTAAAAATCATTACAGGTATTAAAAATCCTGAAAAAGGAGAAATCATATTCATGGGAAAGAACCTGAAAGAAACAACAAGGGATAACCTTTTTAAATTAAGAAAAAAAACAGGAATTGTTTTCAAAACAGGAGGACTCATAAGTAATTTAAAGGCATGGGAAAATTTAATACTTCCTGCTCTTTATCATAAATTGGATGATGAGGAAAAAATTATTAAAAAAGGGATTGAATTACTTAGAAAACTTGAGTTTAAAAAAGAACCAATGAGCAGTGTTGCAGAGCTTACAAATTTTGAAAAAAGGATCATAGGAATTGCAAGGGCAGTTTTAATGAATCCTGAAATCATTATCTTGGAATATCCCCTTTATGGACTTGAAGAATCAAAGAAAAAGTGGCTTATTGAGAAAATACAGGAATTGGCAGGTAGTAAAACACTGCTTTACATTCTTGATTCAGAAAGAGAAAGTTTATTAATTGAAAAGGCAGATTTAATTAAATATGCAGAAAATTAATCAGACAGATCCAAGATTTGTTTTTCTCAAAAGTAAAGTTTTTCTATTTATTGCAATAGCTCTCACAGGAATGAGCATCCTTCTTTTTTTCGTTGCAAAAAAGACAGAACTATTTATAAAGACAGAAAACTTCTACTTTATGACAACAAAGGCAACAGGACTTTACAATGGCATGCCTGTTAAAGTATCAGGATTCAAAATTGGAAGAGTTAAAGATATGCAACTTCAGGATAATGGGTTTGTAAAAGTAGTCCTTTCCATAGAAAAAAATCATGCTAAATGGTTCAAGGAAGGCACAGTGGCAATTTTTGACAAGGAGGGATTTATTGGTGAGTCTTACATTGAAATTTTGCCTGGAGACGGAAAGCCTCTAAAGCCAGGTCAATCAATAAAGTTTTTCAAGCAGGCTGGGATTGAAGAGATTGCAGGAGAACTCAAGGGAGAGATTTCCGAGATTCTTCAGGGTATAAAGGAAACGATAAACTATATCAATGAACCACAGGGTAACATCAAAAAAAGCATTGAAAACATTGAGAAAATATCCAGAAATTTAATAGAGACCACAGAGCAAATTAACAGGCTTGTTAGAGAGCTTAACAGGAAAACACCTGAAATAGCTGATAAATCAGAAAAAACAATACAGGAACTTACTGATCTTATAAAATCTCTTCAAAAACTTTCTCAAGAACTTAATGAAACAGCAACAGCAATTAGAGAAGTAACAAAGGAGGACTTACCCATAATGGTTGAAAAGGCAAAAAAAAGCATGCAGGACATTGATGATATACTTCAGAGCATAAAAGGGCTATGGCCCATAAGAGAAGGAATTAAAAGACAGGAAATAAAGCCTGTAGAGGCAGATACCTATGAAAAATAGATTGAAAAGTTCAGGAGTAATTCTTTTATTCTTTTTCATCATTCAGGGATGCTATAAAGCACCTATTGAGCAACCTTACAGGATAACAGAGTTGAATAATTTGATTCTACAGGCAAATAAAGCCTTTGAAAGAGGACAAAATGAAAGAGCAAAACATCTTTACACAGAGGCTTTAAAAAAATCCCGTTTAATTCAGGATGACAATGCCACTGTCATAATTTTAATAAGTCTGTCAAGGCTTTATACATCAGAGGACCAGATAAAGGAGGCTAAAAAATTTATTGACACAGCAATAGAGCTTTCCAGGAAAGCATCTTTACCCGAGGATACCATTGAAGAGCTTGATTTTGAAAGGGCAAGAATAGGCTTTATTGTCAATGAGGATGCGGAAGAGCTCTTAAGAAAACTCATTTTTTCAAAGTTCCCCATCATAAGGATAAAATCATTAAATCTTCTTGCAAGAGTTAAGATAAAGCAAAATAAAAATGATGAAGCTGAAAAATTACTCAATGAAGCAATTGAAATTAACCAGAAAATAAGCAGAATTGAAGCGGCAAATTCATTAAGACTTCTTGGCATTGTTTATTCAGATAGGGACAAAAAAAGAGCAGAAAGCTATCTTCTTAGAGCACTGGAAATTGACAGAGAACTGGCAATTCCGAAAAAAATAGCTCTTGATATGCAAACTCTTGCCATTTTTTATGAAAAAATTGGTGACCGGGAAAAAGCAAAAGAATATTTTATGAAAGCCCACGAAATCTGGAAAGGACTTAACAAAGATGATGTTGAGTAAAAAACAGGAGGTAGTTATGAAAGCAGTAATTTTTGTTATTTTATCAATATTTTATTTATCAGCAATTGCCTATGGAGCAATTGGAGAGATTGAAAAAATTGAAGGAAATGTTCTTTACAGAGAGCACTCAGGTATTCCCTATAAAAAAGCAAAAGCAGGGCTATTGTTAAACTCTGGTTCCTGGATAAAAACAGAGCCAAAAAGCTGGGTAAGTTTAAAACTCAGCGATGGAAGTAAGTTTACTCTTTCTGATAACACGGAACTTGAGATTTCAGAGTATTTGCTTGAAAGAGGCAGAAAAAGCGGGGTTTTTTATGTAACTCAGGGTAAAATAAGAGCAACCGTTGTAAAACTTGCAGGACAGACAACAAACTTCAGGGTTAAGACTCCCACAGCAGTGGCAGGAATAAAAGGAACAGAATTTATGATGCTTGCAAAAGGACAGGCTAATGTATTTTTCGGCAATGAAGATACAGCATACATCTCAGGATATGATACAGTTGAAAAACCTCTCCAACCTGATACAATGATTGAAAATACAAGAGGACTTACTCCTACAGAGCCTGTAAAAGTAGAAAAAGGCACACTTCTTTATGATGCAAAGATAGGACTTTCACAGATTACAGGAGCAACTGCACCGAAAGAATGGGAGATTTCAGGTGAATTGCCAAATATAATTGCAAGATGGAATATAAATTATGGACATTATCTTGTTGATGCCGGGAAATATGAAGAAGCACTTTATGTATTTCAGATAGCTCTTGACCTGAGTGATAATTCAGGAATAAGAGCAGATGCAAGGCTTGAAAGAGGAGCTGTTTATTCAAGATTTTTAAAAAATCATGAAGCTACACTGGCTGAATATCTGCTTGTGCTTGAGGAGTATCCAGAGCTTTCTCAGGCTGAAACAGCACTTTATCTTGCTGGAATTACTCTTTATGAAATGGGGTTTAAAAAGCAGGCAAAACAAAGGCTTCTTCAGTATAAAAAGGAGTATCCTGATGGAAAATATTTGACAAATATAGAGACAATTTTGAAACTCCTTGAATATGAAAAGTAAACTTTTGATTTTTCTGTGCATTGGCTTTGTTTCAGCTTTCATTGTTTCTTTTTTATACATTTTAAAGATTGATTTTTTAACATCACTTGACCTGAAACTTAAAGATGTAAGGTTCCGTCTCAGGAGAAATCTGGAGCCTGATAAAAGAGTTTTAATTGTTGCCATAGATTCAAAAAGCATTGACAGACTTGGAAGATGGCCCTGGGACAGAAAAATAATCGCAAAATTAATAGAAAATCTTAAAAAAGCAAAAGTCATTGCCCTTGATATTGTTTTTTCCGAAGTCTCCAGTCCTCAGTCTGACAGAATTCTCTCTGACGCAGTAAATAAAAATGCGATTGTGGGATATTATTTCAGAGATGATGAAACATATATCAATCCCGTATCTTATGAAAATCTTAGACAATCAAGAATAAAAATAATCAAAACAGAGGAAGATGTAAAAACCTTGCCAGTCCGAGAATTTTCCTATGCAGAGCTTAACATTCCCTCAATAAAAGCTCAGGGGGGTTTTTTCAATATTCTCTCCGACAATGATGGAGTTTACAGACAAATAAATCTGCTCGCTCTTTACAATGGAGAGCTTTATCCCCATCTTGCACTTAAAGCAGTCTCTCAATTTAAAGATGCGCCAATCATTGTTGAATTAGCTCAATATGGAATAAAAAGCATAAAAATTGGATATGAAACCGTGCCTGTTAATGAATCTGGCAGTCTTACGCTTAACTATTATGGAAAGGCTGGCACATTTAAAACATTGTCAGCAGTTGATGTTATGGATGGGAAGGTGCAGATTCCTGAGGACTCAATAATTTTTATTGGTGCCACAGAAATAGGCATCGCTGACATTCGTAGTACTCCAGTGGATCCTGTTATGCCTGGAGTTGAAATATCTGCAACCGCTGTATCAAATATCCTTAAAAAGCAGTATTTGATATACAATGCATGGGTTACACTGATTGATATTTTATTTATCACAGTGCCTGCAATTTTGTTAAGCTTTATTTTTACCAGAGTATCAAGAACTTTTCTTTCACTCAGCATCTTTATGGCTTTTTCGTTTTTAACATATCTTGTCAATCTTTTTATATTCAAAAATTACTTTTTAAATCTCTCGTTAATTTATCCTTTTGCTGCTCTTTCTTTGTGTTATGTGCTTTCAGAGGCATACAGAAATTTAATAATTGAGAAAAAAAGCAGGTTTCTTAAAAAAGCCTTCTCAAGCTATGTCTCACCCGAACTTGTTAACATAATAATGAAAAATCCTTATGCATTAAAGCTTGGCGGAGAAAAAAGAACAATAACTGTGCTTTTTTCAGATATAAGAGGTTTTACTACACTTTCAGAGCAACTTGAACCTGAAAAACTCGTAATGTTTCTTAATAGTTATCTTGACCCAATGACAAAGATTGTTCTTAAACACAGAGGGATGCTTGATAAATATATTGGTGATGCCATAATGGCAATATATAACGCGCCGGTTGAACTTCCTCAACATGCACAGCAGGCTGTGCTTTCAGCATTAGAGATGATACAGGAACTTAAAGCTTTAAATGAAAAGTTTAAAAAAATTGGTTTTCCTGAGATAGACATTGGAATAGGAATAAACACAGGAGAGGCAGTAATAGGAAATATGGGCACAGATATGAGATTTGACTACACTGCCATTGGAGATTCAGTAAATTTAGCATCAAGGCTTGAAGGATTAAATAAATTTTATGGAACAAAAATAATAATAAGTGAAAGCACTTTCAATGCTTTAAAACAGAAAGAAAAGTTTATTACAAGAGAACTTGATCTGATAAGGGTTAAAGGTAAAAAGGAACCTGTAAAGATATATGAAGTTGTGGAAAACACTGCTTTTGAGCCTGCCATAAAAGATTTTGAAAAAGCTTTAAATCTTTACAGAAATTGCAGGTTTAAAGAAGCGATGGAAATATTTAGCTATATTAAAGAAAAATTTAATGATAAAGCTTCTGTTGTTTATGAAGAAAGATGCAAGCACTATCTTCAGAATCCTCCTGCATCAGACTGGGATAAAGTTTACACCGCCAGAGAAAAGTAATACAATAATTATATGATTGATTTAACCACGGTGCCTTCTTTGCCAGGAGTTTATATTTTTAAGGATGCCTCTGAAAAGGTTCTTTATGTTGGAAAGGCAAAAAATCTTAAAAACAGGCTCAAGAGTTACTTTCAAAGCAGTGAACTTGACGAAAGAAAGAAAAAAATGGTTCAGTTTGTAAAGGATTTCTCCTACATTGTTACATCAAATGAGTATGAAGCCCTTGTTCTTGAAGCAAACCTTATAAAAGAGTATAAACCACCTTACAATGTTTTATTAAGAGATGATAAAAATTATCCATACCTAAGAATAACAATTACTGAAGACTGGCCAAGAATAGATGTTGTTCGGAAGCCAAAGAGAGACGGTAATTTATATTTTGGTCCTTATGTTCCTGCTCAATCAATGTGGGAAGCTTTATCATTTATAAGAAGAAATTTTCCAATAAGAACCTGCAAATACAATTTAAACAAACCTATTCGTCCTTGTGTTCAATATCAGATGAAAAGATGTCCTGCTCCATGTGCTGGTTTAATAAAAAAAGAAGATTACATGAAAGGAGTTGAAGAGGTTGTTTTATTTTTAAAGGGTAAAAAAACTGAGTTACTTGATAGATTGTATGAAAAGATGCAAAAACTTGCTCAGGAACTTAAATTTGAAGAAGCTGCTGTTGTTAGAGATCAGATTAGAAGACTTGAAAGGATATTTTCTCAACAGAGAGTGGTCTCTCAAGCTATTGAAGACATGGATGTTATAGGGCTTTATATGAAAAATTCAAAAATATCCGTCAATGTTTTATTTGTAAGGAATGGCTTGCTTATTGGCTCAAAAGACTGGATAGTTAAAAAGGCTTTTTATGAAAATGAAGGAGAGCTCATCAGCTCAGTAGTTGAGGCTCTCTATTCAAAGGATTTACTGATTCCTTCAACGATTATGATGAAAAAATTACCGGAAAGTCTTGATGAAATAAAGGAATGGCTAAAAGTTCAAAGAGGTGCTCCTGTTGAATTCAAAACTCCTTCTTCTGAAGAAGAAAGAGCACTTCTTGATATGGCATTAAATAATGCAAAAATTCATATAGAATCAAAGCTTTCACCAGTAGAGACTACACTTGAAGAGCTTAAACAGAGACTTAATCTTATAGAAACTCCTTCCAAAATTGGTGCCTTTGATGTATCAACTCTTTTTGGAGCTCATTCTGTGGGAAGTTTCATTTACTGGGAAGACGGAAACTTTAGCAAAAATTTTTACAGACATTTAAAAATAAAGGAACCCCGGGGAATTGATGATTATTCAGCCATGAAGGAGATTGTCTTAAGAGTTGTAAGAAAGTTTGACACAGATGAAGGAGTTCCAAAACCAGATTTAATTCTTATTGATGGTGGTTTAGGACACTTAAATACTGCATTGAAAGTTATAAATGAGTTGAAAGAGGAGCTACCATGTTTTGCAATTGCAAAGGAACCTGACAGGCTTGTTTTTCCTGATGGCAAGGAGATACTTCTTGAAGATAAAAAATCCTCTTCACTTTTACTAAAAAAAATAAGAAATGAGGCTCACAGATTTGCCATATCCTATCATAAAAAGCTCAGAAAGAAAGCCACTTTTCAGTCAGTTCTTGAAAAAATCCCAGGAATTGGTAAAAAAAGAAGGCTTACACTGCTCAGACATTTTGGCAGCATTGAAAAAATAAAGACTGCATCCTTAGAGGAAATAGCATCTTTACCAGGATTTAACCTGACAGTTGCTCAAAAAGTTATTGAAGCACTTAATTGAGATGTTTATCTTTTTCTTTCTGAAGGATTTCTTCTGCAAGTTCCCTGTAAGCAATACTTCCCTGAGCTTCTGGAGCATAAAAAATAGCAGGCAATCCATTCATGGAGGCCTCAGCAAGGGCAATGTTTCTTGGTATACAGGTTTCAAAAGTTTTTGAACGAAAAACTTTTTTTATATCCTCTGCAGTGGTTCTGCTTAAAGTAAGATGCTTGCTAAACATTGTAAGCAGAATCCCTTCAAGTTCAAGCGATTCATTAAAATTCCCTTTTATTCTCCATAAAAGTTTGATAAATACTCTCAAAGCCTCCAAAGCAAACTGCTCACATTGAACAGGTATTATTACAGAGTCTGAGGCAACAAGGGCACAAAGCGCAAGAAATGAAAAGGAGGGAGGGCAATCAATGAAAATATAATCAAATTCTTCTTTACAGGACTTAAGCAAACACTTCAGTTTTTTTTCTCTCTCTTCAGTTTCAAATATCTCAAGTTCTGCCATGAATAGATCAATTCTTGAAGGAATTACATAAAGATTTTTAAATGGCTGAATTAAAACTTCCTTGAGTGTTGCTTTGTCTGCGTAAAGTTCGTATAGTCCTTTAATTTTTTCTCCATTTTTTCTCATTCCCAAACCAAAGGTAAGACTTGCCTGAGGATCTGAATCTATTACAAGAACTTTTTTACCTTTTACTGCCAGAGAAGCTGAAAGATTAATAGCTGTTGTTGTTTTGCCAACACCACCTTTCTGACTGGCTATTGCTATTATTTTCCCCATTTGGACAATTTTAAACTACTCTTGAACATTTGAACAATCTTGAACAATTTTGAACAATGTATCATTGCAGGCTTTTAATTTTTCTATAAGTCTCCTCCGTGCTTCTTCAAAGGATGTTTTAATTCTAAATCCGGCTGCATTTTTGTGACCACCACCACCAAATTCTGTCGCAATCCTGCTAACATCAACATCACCCTTTGAACGAAGGCTTACTTTAATGAAGTCTCTTTCAACCTCTCTAAAAAGCACTGAGACATTGACATCTTTCAAAATTCTCAAAAACTCTACAAATCTCTCAGTATCTGCCTCAGAAGTTTCAGTTTCTTCAAAATCCTCTTTACTTATAAAACCTATTGCAATTGGAGGTATTATTTCAACTGTATTCAGCATTTTTGTAAAAAGTTTAAATCTATTTTCACTCCACGATTCAAAACTCTGTTGATAAATATATGAAGGTTTAGCTCCACATCTTACTAACTCTGATGCCACCTGTAAAACCTCTTCAGTGGTATTGTCAAACTGGAAATTACCGGTATCCACAATTATTGCTGTATAAAGAGCTGTGGCAATTTGAGGAGTTATTTTGCCATTGAGTGTTTTTATGAGATAATAAATCATTATGCCTGTGGCTGCAGCCTCTGGTTCAATCCACTTTATACTGGATAGATCAACTGTTTTGTTAATTTCAATGTGATGGTCAATAATCAACTTAGTGTTAAAAGCTGAAGCTTGAATGGTTTCAATAATTTCTTTTTTATAGCTTATTCTGGCAACAGTATTGCAATCAACAAGAATTAAAACAGGCTTAAGGCTTGAGGCTTGAAAATTTTCAATGTTTTTAATTAGTTCAATTCCTGGAAGAAACTGATACTGCTGAGGGGCTGGTTCTGCATAAACTTCTGCTTTTTTGCCAAGCTGTTCAAGTAAAAACTTTAAAGCAATTGCTGAACCAAAGGCATCTCCATCAGGCGTTGTATGGGTAAGTATCAAAAAAGAGTTATTCTTCTGGATTGCATTAATTAAATCTTTCGGTGGTTTCAAACCTCCTCCGGAGCCTTTTTAATTTCTTTTAAAAGTTGATCAATTCTAAATCCGCGCTCTATAGATTCATCAAAAACAAATTCAAAAGTGGGTATTATCTTTATTCTGAGTCTTCTGGCTATCTCACTTCTTATAAATCCCTTTGCTTCATTTAAAATCTGAAGTGAAAGCTCTCTTTCCTCTGAGTTAAGCACAGAGATAAAAACTCGCGCCTGTCTGAGGTCATCTGAAAGTTTCACATCAGTTACTGTGACAAAACCAAGTCTGGGATCTTTTATTTTATGTAAAATTATCTGAGCAACCTCTTCTTTTAAGAGAACTCCAAGTCTTTGAGACCTTTTATATGGATGCATTTTAAATACCTTTTACAGGAATTTTTTCAAGAACATAATTTTCAAGAATATCGCCTTCTTTAATATCATTAAAGTTTTCTATTGTTAAGCCACATTCATAACCAGCTTGAACTTCTCTTACATCCTCTTTAAATCTTTTTAAAGAACTTATTCTGCCTTCATAGACCACTATATTGTCTCTTATTACTCTTATTCCATCACTTGCTCTTGAGATTACTCCATTTAAAACATAACAACCTGCTACTGTCCCAACTTTTGAAATTTTAAATACTGCTCTTACCTCTGCCCTACCCAGAACTCTTTCTTTAATTTCTGGTTCAAGCATTCCCTGCAAAGCTTTCTTTACATCATCAATTACTTCGTAAATAATGCTATAAAGCTTAATGTCAACACCAAGCTGGTCAGCCAGTTCTTGAGCTTTTGTTTCTGGACGAACATTAAATCCTATTATTATTGCATTGGCAGTGGCTGCAAGATTAACATCAGATTCTGTTATACCGCCAACAGCTGTATGTATAACCCTGACTTTAATATCAGGATGACTTATCTCCTCAACTGCTTTTTTCAATGCTTCCACTGAACCCTGGACATCACCCTTTATTATTAAATTGAGCTCCTTAACTTCTCCTTCTTTAATTTTCTCATACAAATCCTGCAGTGTCAGTTTTTGAGCTTTTTGCATCTCGGCAAGTCTTTTCTTCTGTGCTCTTGCATTGGCTATCTGACGAGCAATCTTTTCATCTTCCACAACTATGAAACTGTCTCCTGCCTGAGGTACTTCTTCAAACCCTACTACTTCAACAGGAGTTGATGGTAGAGCTTCATTAACTCTTTTACCTGTATCATCAATTAATGCTCTTACTTTTCCATAAGTTGTTCCTGCAACAAAAGCATCTCCAACCCTTAAAGTCCCGTTTTGAACAATCACTGTTGCCACAGGACCGCGACCTTTGTCAAGTCTGGATTCAATTATTGTTCCTCTTGCAGGCTTATTTGGATTTGCTTTAAGTTCCATTATTTCTGCTTGAAGGAGTATCATTTCCAGTAAATTTTCTATACCTATTCTTTTTTTTGCTGAAATATCAACGAATATATTCTGACCACCCCATTCTTCTGGAATAACTCCATGTTCACTGAGCTGGGTTCTTACTCTCTGAGGATTTGCCTCTGGCTTGTCTATTTTGTTTACTGCAACTACAATTGGAACACCAGCTGCTTTAGCATGATTTATTGCTTCAATTGTCTGTGGCATTACTCCATCATCAGCAGCAACAACAAGAACAACAATATCAGTAACTTTTGCTCCTCTTGCTCTAAGAGCTGTAAATGCCTCATGTCCAGGGGTATCAAGAAATGTAATATCTTTGCCTGCAAGACTAACCTTATAAGCACCTATGTGCTGAGTGATTCCTCCTGCTTCCTGTTCTGTTACCTTTGTTTTTCTTATTGCATCAAGCAGTGAAGTTTTACCGTGATCAACATGCCCCATAACAGTTACAATAGGAGGTCTTGGTTGAAGTAGCTCTGGAGCATCCTCTTGCTCCTGTATTACATCAATTTCTTCAGCCTGAGCAAGCTCTACTTTCACTCCAAAGCTTTCTGCTATGAGCTGGGCTGCATCTAAGTCAACAGGCTGATTAATTGTTGGCATGTAACCGAGTTCCATGAATTTTTTTATAACATCAGAGACTTTTTGACCGATAAGCTCTGCAAATTCTTTAACTGTTGTGCCTTCTTCTATCTTAATAGACTTTTTTCTCGGAGCAGTTGATGGGACCTGAACAGACTCTTCCTTTTTAAATTTGTTTTTAACTTTTTTTTGTTCTTTTATGTCAAGCCACTTTTTTGGTTCTAATTTTTTGGGAGGTATTCTGTTTATTACAGGTTTTGGTTTTATTTTTTCAATTTTTTCAAAAGATATTTCTCTTCTAAATCTTCCTGGCAAATGTATCTCTTCTTCGTCTTTTATTTCTTCTTCAATAATTTTAGGAATTTTAGGCGCTTCTTCTTTCTCTATCTCTTTTGTCTCTTCAATTTTTTTTACTTCAACTGTTTCTATCTTTTCCTCCATTTTCTCTGGTTGTTTTTCTTCTTTGAAATGCTGTTTTATTAAGTCAACTTCCTCTGGTTCTATGTTGATGTTTGTAGTTCTTTTTTTAAACTGGACATTTCTAATTTTTTCAACAAATTTTACAATTTCTGAAGGTTTTACACCAAGCTGTTTAGCTAATTCTATGCTTCTAACTGCTTTATCAGACATAATTTAATTCTTCCCTCCTTGTCTCTAAATCAATAAAATGTTATCATAAATAATTAAGTATATGCAAATTAAGGAGGAGGAAAAATGGCAAGCTGCTATGTATGTGGCAAGAAAAAAGTGGTGGGACACAATGTAAGCCATGCAAATAACAAAACAAAAAGATATTTCTTTCCAAATCTTCAGAGAATGAAAATTGTTACTGAAAAAGGCCCAAGAAGAGTGCATGTATGCACAAGATGTCTTCGTTCAGGTCTTGTCAAAAAAGCGGTTTAGACATGGAGAAAATAGGACAAGTTTTACCTGCTTTACTCAATAATTTTGGTATAGAAGAAGCAGTATCACTAAAATTTTTAAGAAAAAGATGGGACGATCTATTCGGTTGTCCTGTTAAAGAGCATACTTTTCCAAAGGATTTGAAAAATGGTGTTCTTTATGTGGTAGTTAACTCTCATGTATGGCTTTCTCAGCTAATATTGTTAAAAGATGAATTTGTTAAAAAACTTCATATTTATGGAATAAAGGATGTGGAATTCTGTTTTGGAAGAATTTACAGAAATCAAAAAGAAAAGAGTAAGGAGAAAGAAATCACTGGTTTATCTCAAGAACAGCAAGAATGGATGGAAGATATTACGAAAAATATAAAAGATGAGGAGATAAGAACAACTGCTGAAGCTCTTATAAAAAAATATCTTTTTTTTATAAATCAAATTAAATCCAGGCAAAATAAAAATTAAGGAGTTTAATAATGACAGAGTTTAATTTCATTTTTAAGGATTACTCAGAGGAAGAAAGCAAAATTTATGAAGGAGCCATGAAAAAAATAATGCAGAACATAAAGAATGGAATGTCCTTCAGAGATGCTGTTGACAATGTAAAGGTGGATGATAATGAATTAAAAGCTTTGATAGAAGATGATGCATTAAAGATACTTATTGCAGAGCTCTGTTATGTTTCAAAAATTCCCTTTGAAGAGTTGGCGAATATGTTAAAGCTTCCTCTTGAAACAATAAGAAAGGCAAACTTTGAGATGCTTGAAGATGTTCAATTAACTCTCAACAATACTTTTAACAAAAATAGGAGGGGCAATGCATAAAAGGGTTAGATTATATTCATTGAGCACATGCCCTGTATGTAAAAAAGTAAAAGAATTCTTAAAGAATAATTCTGTGGAATATGAGTTAATTGAGGTTGATACTCTTGACAGTGCAGAACAATGGCTTGCAATGAAAGAACTGAAAAAAATCAATCCTCAGGAAACCTTTCCAACAGTTGTTGTTGAGAAAGCTGTAGTAGGCTTTGATGAGGAAATTCTTAGAAAAATTCTGGAACTGAATGCCTGATATGACGCCAGAAAAACTCTATGAAATCTTAGAAAAATATGCCATGTCAAGGGGCTGGGAGCTAAACAGGGATAAAGAGTTTGTATTTGAACTTTTGAAGGGATTGCTTAAAAATGAAGAACGCTATGGTTACAGATCATGCCCGTGTAGACTGGCTTCAGGAGACAGAAAGGCAGATGCTGATATAATCTGTCCTTGCATTTACAGTGCAGAGGATATAAAAGAATATGGAAGATGCTATTGCGGTCTTTATGTAACGAAAGAATACAATGAGGGAAAGATAAAACAAAATATTGTCCCTGAAAGAAGAAATAAAGGGAGGTGATTTTATGATTTTTAGTGAATTAATAACACTTAAAGAGTTAAAAGAGGACCCCTATTTTAGAGAAAATATGTTATGGGATGTGGAGCCAGAAGAAGTTATGTCTCCAAGATGTATAAAGGAAGGAGATAAATTAGTTTATAAAGGTCCTATTAAGGGTTATATTCCATATATTGACACTTCAGGTGCAAAGCCTGTTCTGTTCATAATGAGACATACTCAGATGGATTATGGAGAAACCATAGCAAGAATAGATGAAATTCCTGAAGAAATGCTTATTGAAGCTGTGAATGAAAACAGGCACAAAATATGCTTTGGAATGTGTCCCATAAATGAAAAGATAAAACAGTGGCTAAAAAGAGAACTCGGAGCTTTATAAATGAAAAATTTCTTCAAATTTCATTATTGTTAAAAATTGCTTTGATTGTCGTGGAACAGAGCGGGCAGAAGAAACTGCTCTTAAAATAGGTAATTTTATTCCTGCAAGTTTAGCTGTATGGAGAATTTCTTCTGTATCGTCAATAAAGATTGAAGAGTCTGGTTCAAAATAAAGTTTTTCTTTAAGTATTTCCCAGAATTCAATTTTCTCCTTGGGATAGCCAATATCAAAGGCTGTAAACAAATTATGAAAATATTTATCAAAGCCTGTTTTCTTAAGTTTAAGTTCCATTACTTTGTTGTGAGCATTTGTTACAAGATAGATTTTTTTCCCATTGGAGCTTACAAATTTTAAAAATTCTTCAGCATCTGGATGAGGACAAATAAGATGCTCCACTTCCTTTTTAAGCTGGAATATATCAAGACCTGTTTTACCTGACCAGAAATCTATATCTGTCCAGTTAAGAGTTCCTTCTTCTGCTTTGTACATTGAAAAAAGTATTCTTTGAGCTTCCTCAAAGTTTATTCCTTGTTTTTCAGCATATTTTTGAGGCACATAAATCTCCCAAAAGTAATCATCATAATACTTATCCAGTATAGTTCCGTCCATGTCCAGAAGAACTGTTTTTATTTCATTAAAAAGTTTCATCTTCTGCTGAATACCAGGACATATCAATATAAAATCTCATTCTTTCGTAAATGGTGCGTAAGATATTGCTTAATTCAAAAAACATCTCTTCATAAAACTGAAGATCCTTTAATTCTTCTTGAGAAGCTGGATAGGAATAAGCAATTTCATATTTATCTTCCTCCATCAGATCTTTTCCAATGAACTCTTTTTTTACTAAAACCAGATCCAGCTCAGGATGCTCATTAACTATCTCTTCAAAAAGCTCATTTATATTATTATATCCTTCAAGAAATGGAAGGTTTATAACAACTTCAATCTCTACCATGTTTTCAAACTCCTCAGAGTCCTGTTCCTCCTCATCTTCATCATAAAGAAAAGAACTACTTGTCTGAAGGGCATTATAAGAAAATGACACTGCAGCACTTATTGGATAAGGAGGTTTAATTTCCGGCAATGTCATTAAAAGCTTGCTCTCTTTATTTAAGGAATACTGCTCAATGTATGTGGACATATCATACACATCAAGATAATTTTTTGCTGCATCCATTATTCTCATCTGTAATTCTTCAAATCTTATCATAGTTCCTCCATATCGGGTTGCCTTTAGTTTATATAACATTATACCATATAACGATAAAATTCTTTGAAAGGGAGGATTTAGTATGAAGACTGGATACTTTATTACAGGCACAGATACTGGAGTTGGAAAAACTATTGTTGCAGCAGCAATACTGAGGAGTTTTATAAAAAAGGGACTAAAAGTAGGTGCAATGAAAGTTATTGAAACAGGGTGCCTTAACAAAGATGGAATACTGCTACCAAGTGATGGAATGCTTTTAAGAGACATGGCTGAGATGAATGACTCTGTTGATTTAATAACGCCTGTAAAAATGGAGAATCCATTGAGCCCCCTCGTGGCATCAAGGCTTGAAAATAAAGAAGTTGACATTGATAAAATCTTTAAATCCTTTGAGACACTTAAGAAAAAGTATGACTATCTTCTCATTGAAGGTGTAGGTGGATTAATGGTTCCTCTTATCAAAGAAGAAAAAAAGAAAACAAATTTTTATTTTGTCAGAGATTTAATTAAGGATATGGAATTACCTGTGATAATAGTAACGAGACCAACTCTTGGCACAATTAATCATACACTTCTTACACTTGAGGCATTGAAAAATAAAAAAATTTCTGTAAAGGGTTATATTATTAATTTTTCTGAGCCTGCAAAAAATGATATTGCTGAAAAAACAAATCCTCAGGTTTTAAAAGAATTGCTTGATATACCCTGTCTTGGAGTATTTCCATACTTATCTGAACTAAATAAAGACAGAATAGGCGAAACAGCCCTAAAAAGTCTTGATATTGAAGCATTAATTCATGGATAGATTTTTACAGGATTATTATTTTCATCAAGGATTACAATCTTGGGCTTGTGTAAAGGAATTTCATTTTCCGTAAGATAACCATAGGAAAAAATAACAA
The DNA here is from genome assembly GCF_040451425.1 of Thermodesulfovibrio sp. 3462-1. NCBI lineage: Bacteria > Pseudomonadati > Nitrospirota > Thermodesulfovibrionia > Thermodesulfovibrionales > Thermodesulfovibrionaceae > Thermodesulfovibrio > Thermodesulfovibrio obliviosus. The sequence goes on along the minus strand of NZ_CP144374.1, from coordinate 143,779 downwards.
TTCTGTCTCCTACCTGAGCCTTTTTGGCAGCTGGTCCATTAAGTCCTATTATTTTTGAGCCTTTTGGAGCAGGAATAACATAGGTATCGAATCTTTCTCCATTATTCATATTGCTTATCCACACCCTTTCATAAGGCAGTATTCCAGCAATCTCAATCAGCTCAGCATCAATACTTATTGAGCCTTCATAAAATAAATTAGTTTCTGTTACCTTTGCCAAATGCAGTTTTGCTCTTAAAAAACTTCTCAGCATTTGTTTTATTTTATCATTTATTCTATTATTTTGGGGACTTTAAAAAATTTCTCTGTAGCCTGGGGTGCATTTTTTAATGCTTCCTGTCTCGGTAAAGACTCCTTAACAACATCTTCTCTAAATACATTATTAAGCTCAATAACATAGGATGTAGGCTCTATGTTGGTTGTATCAATCTCATTTAATTTTTCAACATACTCAAGAATGCGGCTTAATTGATCCTGATAAAGCTCTATTTCTTTCTCATCAAGTTCAAGCCTGCTTAGCATTGCAATATGCTTTACCTCTTGTTTTGATATTTTCATTTTTACACCCTCTCTAAGTTTACAATTTTTGGAGCTAATTTTTTAACTCCTATACCTGGAAAGTTAACAACCACCTTTAAATCATCTCCCTCTCCATAACAGTCTCTTACAACTCCAACTCCCCATGTGGGATGCTTTACTTTACATCCTATCACAAATGGATGCTTAACCCTGGGTTTGTCTGATTCCTTTTTGTCTGGAGTAAAAGTGGAATAATCCTTTCTGATGCATGTGCAGTATTCAGGCGGAATGTCTTTGATAAAGCTTGAAGGTTCCTGTTTCTGAACTTTTGAATAAAGCTTTCTCTGCCTTACACTTGTAATATATAAAAGATTTTTGGCTCTTGTCATCCCCACATAAAAAAGCCTTCTTTCTTCCTGCAATTCCACCGGATCTTCAAGCGCCTTAAAGTAAGGTAAAACTCCCTCTTCACAGCCTGCGATGAAAACCACTGGAAACTCAAGCCCCTTAGCAGCATGAAGGGTAAGTAGGCTGACTCCGTTTTTCCTGCTTTCCCATGTATCCACGCTTGAAAGAAGAGCAACTTTATCAAGAAACTCTCTTACAGATACTTTTTCAGCAGAGCTGAGAAGTTCTAAAACATTCTGAATTCTATCCTCTTCAATTTCCTCAAGATATCCAGTAAGATTCAATATATCCCTTATCATGGATGCAGCATCCTGATACTCTTTCTCAGAAAGTTTATCTATAATATTGGTAAATGATAAAAGAGTTTCTTTTAAATTATCTGAAACAGTATTGTCTTTTATTATCTTTTTTATCGCTTCATAGTTTGATATCATGTGTTTTTTAGCCTCATTTTCAATTTTTGACAAAGCAGCAGCTCCAATTCCTCTTGGAGGATTATTGATTATTCTCATAAGACTTAAATTGTCTTCTTTGTTTAAAATAAATCGCATATAAGCAAGCACATCTTTTATTTCTTTACGGTGGTAAAAGCTTACTCCACTTATTACCTGATAGGGTATTTCTTCCATTCGCAAAGCTTCTTCCAGTGCTCTTGCCTGAAGAACCAATCTATAAAGAATGGCAAAATCTCTAAATTCGTAATCACCTTTTAAATAAAGCTCTTTTATGTTTTTTGCTATATATTTTGCTTCTTCCTCTTCATTGCTTAATTGACAGTAAAAAATTTTTTCTCCCCAATCTCTTTCTGTCCAGAGAGTTTTTGATTTTCTCATTGGATTTTTTGAAATCATAGCAGTGGAAGCAAGAATTATATGCTTTGTAGAACGATAGTTTTGTTCCAGTTTAACTACTTTTGTCTTTGGAAAGTCTTTTTCAAAGTTAAGGATGTTATAAACATTTGCTCCTCTGAATTTGTAAATACTCTGGTCATCATCTCCAACAGCGCAGATATTTCCATGATACTTGCAAAGAAGTTGTAACAGTTCATATTGAGATTTATTGGTATCCTGAAATTCATCCACAAGTATATATCTGAATTGTTCAGAGTATCGCCTGAGTAAATCTTCATTTTCTCTTAATAACTTTATTACGCAAAGAATTAAATCATCAAAATCCAGAGCATTGCATTTTTGAAGTTCTGTCTGGTATCGCATATATATCCTGCCAAGCCTTTCTTCAAGCTCATAACCTTCAATATTTGAAATGTAATCTTCAGGAGTAACCAGATTTGACTTCAAGTTACTTATTTTGTTTACAACACATTTGCATAAAGCTTCATGCATATTCAGGTCTTTTAAGATTCTCTTTATCAGCCCTGCCTGGTCATCTTCGTCATAAATAATAAAGTCTTTTTTGTAACCAATTCTTTCAATGTGAGCCCGGAGTATCCTTACACACAGAGAATGAAATGTTCCTATCCAGGGATTTTTGAGGGTGCCTTTACAGATTTTAAAGATTCTTTCCTTCATTTCATCAGCTGCCTTGTTAGTAAAAGTTACAGTGAATATGGAAGATGGATGCAGTCCCATAGCTTCTTTAAGATACGCATACTTATAAGTAATCACCCTTGTTTTACCACTTCCTGCTCCTGCAAGAACAAGAAGCGGACCTTCACAGTAAAGAACTGCTTCCTGCTGTGCCGGATTTAATTCCGACAGGGGGAAATCTTTCATGGCTATACCCCTCTTATTTTATTTTTTTTATAAAACTATTCAACGGTAACACTCTTTGCAAGATTTCTCGGTTGATCCACATCACATCCTCTTAAAACTGCCACATGATAAGCAAGTAACTGAAGAGGAATGCTGAAAAGCACTGTGTTGAGATAGGTATGTATTCCCTCCACATAAATAAATCTATCGGACAACTTTTTGAGTTTTTCCTTCTTACTGTCTGAAATAGTAATTATAAAGCCATCTCTTGCCTTTATTTCCTCCATGTTGGACAGGGTCTTGTCAAGATAAAAATCATCTGAAACAATGAAAACTACAGGGAATCCTTCCTCTACAAGGGCAATGGGTCCATGTTTCATCTCGCCAGCAGCATATCCTTCTGCATGAATATAGGATATTTCTTTGAGTTTGAGCGCACCTTCAAGCGCAACAGGATAGCAGAGTCCTCTACCAAGATAGAGAAAATTTGGTTTTCTGTAAACTTCTTTTGCAAGTTGTTGAATCCTATTTTCAAGCTTTAAAGCCTCTTCAGCCATTCGTGGAAGCATGAGAAGATTCCTTAAAAAACTTATGTAACTTTGCTCTACAAGTAATCCCTTTGCCTTTGCCAAAGCAAGAGTAAGAAGATAAAGGGCTACAATCTGAGTGGTAAAAGCCTTTGTTGAGGCAACTCCTATCTCCGGACCTGAGTGGGTATAAAAAACTCCGTCTGCTTCTCTTGATGCTGTGCTTCCTACTACATTGCATATAGCGAGAGTTTTTACTCCTGATTTTTTAGCAAATCTCAAGGCTGCAAGAGTGTCTGCTGTTTCTCCAGACTGGGTTATTGCTATAAATAGAGAGTCTTGCTCAAAGGGAACATTTCTATATCTGAATTCAGAAGCAATATCTGTCTCCACAGGTGTTTTTGCAATATTTTCAATCATATATTTACCAATCAGACAAGCATGGTAGGATGTGCCACAGGCAACAAGATATATTTTTCTTGTAAGAGCAAGCTCTTCAAATCTTATTCCAAGCTCCTTATAAACTACCTCTGAACCATCGGGTAAAACCCTCCCTCTTATTGTATCTGCAATAGCTCTCGGTTGTTCATGTATTTCCTTGAGCATAAAATGCTTGTATCCGCCCTTTTCAGCCATTGAGGCTGTCCATGTAATGGTCTGTATTTTCTTTTTCATTTCTTTACCATTTATATCAAATACTTCAAAATTATCCTTTCTGAGGACAATCATTTCACCATCATCAAGAAAGATTACTCTGTTACAGTAATTGAGAAATGCCGAGACATCAGAGGCAATGAACTTTTCATTATCCATAATTCCAGCAACAAGAGGGCTTTCCATTCTTACGCCAATTATTTTATCAGGCTCTTTATCTTCAATTATTACAACAGCATAGGAACCTTTGAGCATTTTAACTGCCTGTTTTACTGCTTCCTCAAGATTAAAATTAGCTCTGTACTTGTTTATGAGATGAGCAATTACTTCTGTATCAGTCTCAGAGATGAATTTATAGCCTTCCCGTTTTAATTCATCTTTCAATGTAGCATAGTTTTCAATAATACCGTTATGAACAAGAGCAATTCCGCCAGAGCAATGGGGATGAGCATTTAAACTTGATGGTTTACCATGAGTTGCCCATCTTGTGTGTCCTATTGCCAGAAAGAGTTGTGAACTCAAAAGTTCAGGATTCTGTGTTTTAATAAGTTGTTCCAGATCTTTAATCTTTCCTTCGCATTTTACAGTTTTAATTCTACCATCAGATAAACAGGCTATTCCAGCTGAGTCATATCCTCTGTATTCAAGCCTTCTTAATCCATCAAGCACTATCTGGACAGCATTTTTATCACCTATATATCCAATAATGCCACACATTATTTTTTCTCCCGCTTTTTCTTTGCCCAGCCTTCAATGTTTCTCTGGGGAGTTCTGCTGATTGCAAGTGAGTCCTCAGGGACATTCTTTGTAATTGTAGAACCTGCACCTATGTATGCACCTTTGCCAACTTTTACAGGAGCTACAAGCTGCGTATCACTTCCTATGAAAACATTGTCTTCAATTATTGTTTTATGCTTCCTTTTACCATCATAATTACATGTTATTGTTCCTGCTCCTATATTTACATTTTCACCAATTTCAGAGTCTCCGAGATAGCTTAAATGTGCTGCTTTTGTTCTATCTCCAATTACTGATTTTTTAACCTCTACAAAGTTGCCAATTCTGCATTCCTTGCCAATAACACTTTCAGGTCTTAGATGGGCAAAAGGACCAATCTTTGAACCTGCTTTTACATGAGAGCTTTCAATCACTGTGCAGTCTTTTATTAGAACATTGTCTTCAATTATGCTGTCACGAATTCTTGTTCCCTGATAAATAACACAGTTTCGTCCAATTGTGGTGTCTCCTTCAAGAAAAACATCTGGGTAAATTATTGTGTCCTGTCCAATTTTTACAGATGGAGAAATCCATACAGAGCCTGGATCATAAAAAGTAACTCCTTCATTCATCCACTCTTTAACAACTCTGTCTCTTAGATATTTCATAGCAAGAGCAAGTTCTTCACGATTGTTTATTCCAATTAATTCATCCTCTTGTGCCAGTGCATAGGCATCAACTTTATATCCTTTAGATATGGCTATTTCCACAATATCTGTTAAATAAAATTCACCTTTGCGAGGATTTATTTTAATCTCTTTAACAAGCTCCAGAACTTCTTTTTTTACCAAATAAACCCCGCTGTTAGCCTCACCTGATTCAGAACCAGTGTAATCTGTAATTTCAACTATTTTTTCAACATCTCCTTTAGAGTTTCTCAAAATTCTTCCATAAGAATGCTCACGGCCTGGATAAAAAGAAAGAATTGCCAAATCCTGAGCTTTCTCGTCAAAAATTTTTAAAAAATTTAAAAGGGTGTCCTTTTTTATCAAAGGGGTATCACCATTAAGAATAAGTATTTTTTCATTTTTTATGTAAGGCAAAGCAGAATATAAAGCATTGGCTGTGCCCTTTGGTTCGTTCTGAAAAACAATTTTAATAGCTTTAGAGTTAAGATATTGTATCACTTCAGTTAAAGATGGATTGACGACGACAAGTATACTTGCAGGTTTTAGACTCTGAGCACATTCTATAACATAATCTATAATTGGTTTATCAAAGATCCTGTGAAGCACTTTTGGCAGCGTGGATTTCATCCTTGTCCCCATTCCTGCTGCCAGAATTACCACATCCATTATTTATCACCTCTTATTATCTGTGGTGCTGCTATTCCACCTGAAAGAATTATCTTTACTCCTTCCTGAACTGGAATATTTGTATGAATTACACTTTCAGGCTCAAAAAGCACAACTTCTCCAAGATAGAGATTATTCGTTGGTATGTAAACTGCAATAAGCTTTTTTTCCATATCCCCTTCTTTTAAAAAACACTCCTTTGTCTGAAATCCGAACATGAAACTGTCCTTTCTTGGATATTCAACAATTACAAACTTCTGAAAAGAAGTTTTATTTTCAGGAGAGAAGGCATCAATTAACTGTTTCAGTGAAGAATAAAGGCTTTTAAAAATGGGAATTTTAAGAAAGAGCAATTTTTCAATCTGGTCTAAAAGCTTTTTCCCAAAAACATTGGTTGATACAACTCCTACAAAAAATACAATTATCAATGCTGTTATAAATCCTAATCCTGCAATGTGTCTGCCAAAAATATAGTCATAGATTGGACCTAAAAGACCATCTATGATTTTAAAAATTTGAATTAAGATAAAGATGCTTATTGCTACAGGAATTGTTACTATTAGACCGGCAATAAATTTTCTTTTAAAAGTAAGTCTAATAGATGGTTCCATGCTATGCTTCTGCCTTGCTCATTGCCTCATCTGGAATATCAAAGTTTGCATAAACATTTTGCACATCGTCATGGTCCTCTAAGGCATCCATGAGTTTCAGCATTTTTTCTGCATCTTCTCCTTCTACAGGAACATAATTTTTAGGTAACATCGTGACCTCTGCCAGAGAGACATTTATACCAGCGTTCTCAAGAGCCTCCTTTACATCTTTTAATTTTTCAGGTGAAACAATAATTTCATAACTGTCCTCTTTTGGATCATTTTTCACATCTTCAACACCTGCCTCCAGTGCAACTGAAAGAAGTGTGTCTTCATCAACTGTGTTTTTATCAACAAGAATGTATCCTTTTTTCTCAAAAATCCATGAGACACATCCTGACTCACCAAGACTTCCACCATGCTTTGAAAGAAGATGTCTTATCTCAGATACAGTCCTGTTTTTATTATCGGTCATTGCTTCAATTAAAAGTGCCACTCCTCCAGGACCATAGCCTTCATATACAACTTCCTCATATGCTGTTCCAGCAAGCTCGCCTGTTCCCTTCATTATTGCTCTTTTGATGTTATCCATAGGCATGTTTACTTCTCTTGCCTTTTCAATGGCTACTCTCAGTCTGGGATTTTTTTCAGGATCTCCACCGCCAAGACGGGCTGCTACTGATATTTCTTTTACAAGCTTTGTAAAAATTTTTCCTTTTCTTGCATCAACCTGAGCTTTTTTATGTTTGATTTGTGCCCATTTGGAATGACCTGCCACAATAACCTCCCCGAGAAGGATGGAATATTTTTAATAATAATAAGATTTTTCCTTTTATGTCAAATTGTTACTTCTTCCAGAACATTCAAAGCATCAATAAATAAAGAATTTTTAATACCTCCAACTGTAAGCTCCTTAATAAATAAACTTCTTTGCGCTTTTATAAATTCAGATTTATCCATTGAAGCAATACGACATATTTCATCAATAAACTCAGGAATAATAGGAACTTCAAAAAAACCATTCTGCGAATGCACGAATTTTTTAAAAAAGAGATTGTCTTCAAATTTCAGGAAAATCCTCTCCATTAGCTCTCTTTGAAAGAGAAAATTTTCAAAATGTTTATAAAAATTTTCTTTCAGTTCCTTATCTACAAATTCACCGTCCCATACTACCATAGCATCTTCATGAAATCCTTTACATGCTTTGAAAGCTCCTCTTCTTCTTTCTGTTATTACAAGATCCTGTAGCTCCTCTGGAAAAGTTACTGAAAATGGAATAACACTGCATTGAAGAGGTTTTGATTTGCCGTGCAGTGAACATAAAGAATTTTTAAGCATTCTACATCTTTTTTTTAGACGATTCCCAGCTATGAAGTCTCCGATTATGTAAGAAGTTTTGTATACAATTGCAAAATTTTTTATATAATTTTCATGAACTGAATTAAAGGGATAGATTTTTCTGAATCCGACTGTAATTGGGAAAAATCTGTAAAACCTGTCAATCTCTCTTAAAGTAACAATGGTTGCTCCTCCACAACAAACAGAGGAGCATTGAATTATGCATTGAAATCTAATCTGTTTTTTCACTTTCTAAACTGCATTACATCATCCCTTAATACCACTGCTTCTAAATTTGCAGGAAATCCACATTCTTCAAGAAATTTTAATATATTTTCTCTTCCACCTTCCTGCCTGTCAACAAGAACAACAACCTTTTTTACAAAAATTCCTGCCTCCTTAAGGCGAGTTATTGCCTGAATTGTTGAGCTTCCCGTTGTAATAACATCATCCACAACTACCACGCTATCACCTTCCTTAATATTTCCTTCAATCCATTGCATTGTGCCATGTTCCTTTGCTTTTTTTCTCACAACGAATGCTTCTACTGGGTTACTTCTTAGATAGGATGTATAGGCTACAGCAGTAGCAATTGGGTCAGCTCCAAGAGTAAGGCCTCCGATGCCTTTTACATTCAGATCAGCAATCATGTCATAGATAATGTTGCCTATCAAATACATTCCTTCTGGAGAAAGGGTTACTGCTTTACAGTTAAAGTAATAATTACTCAGTCCTCCAGAGGTAAGCCGAAATATGGGAGTTTTAGAGTATTTAAATGCCTTTTCGTAAATAAGCTTAATGAGTTTTTCTCTCATGATTTTCAGTTTCAGCCTCCAGTAGTTTTATTACGGTTTTTTTAAACTCTCCTATAACTTCCAGATTTTTTGTAAATTCATAAACTTTTTTAAAATCTATCTGTTTATAACGATGTATGAGCAAATTTCTAAAACGATCCATGCTTGAAAGCGCTTCAGATATGTTTTGGCTGAATATTCCTTATGCAACAGTAAAAAGCATCAATGCTGCTAATACCAAAGCCACTGCTTTCATAGTTCAACCTCCTCTTTTCTTTTATTCTACATCAAAATCCTGAAAAATTACTCTATTTCTTCCTTGCTGCTTTGCTTTATAAAGAGCAATATCTGCTTTTTGAATTATTTCATCAATTGAACATCTTTGTTCTGCATAATATGTTGTGAATCCTATGCTTATTGTTACTTTAATCTTTTCTCCCTTAAATGTATAAAAATCATTTTTTTCAACTGTTTGTCTAAAAGCCTCTAAGATATCCTTTGCAGTCATCTCATCAGTGCTTGGCAGAACAACGCAGAATTCGTCACCTCCATATCTTCCTATCAATGCCATTTCAGGCATACTTTGATGAGCAAGATGTATTAGCTCCATTAAAACTTTGTCACCTGTTTGATGCCCGTAGGTATCATTTATTTTTTTAAAAAAGTCTATATCAAACATTGCCAAAGTTAAAGGCTCTTTATAAAGATTGCACCAATGAATCTCCTCATTCATTCTTTCTATTAAAAAGCCTCTTTGATAAGCTCCTGTTAATGGATCTCTTGTTAAGAGACTTTTAAACTCTTTTTTAAGTCCCACAATTTCTTCTGCCTTATTTATTTTCATTAAAATCTCGCATTTTAACAATGGCTCTATAACATAATCAAAAATTTCAAAATTGCACAATTTTTCAATAAGTTTTCCTTCTTTTCTCTTAAATATCAAGATTAAAGGAATTTCTCTTATAGAAGGTGCACGGGTGATTTTTTCTAATAACTTCCAGCATGCTTTTCCGCAAAAATCAATAATAATTATGTCAGGCTCAATTTTGTAAATCCTTTCTACTGTTTCATTGTCAATGGGAGAAATGGAAAGATCTTTAAATTCTTTATTTAAAAAATCAGACAATTTTTTTAATAATTTTTTTCTATTTGAACAAATACACAGCATCATGAGTTTATCATATCAACAATCATTCTCTGAGGAAAATTACTGTGTGTAATGGCTCTTCCAATCACAATGTAGTCTGCACCTTCAGAGAAGGCTTCGTGAGCAGTGGCAACTACTTTTTGATCATGAAAATTAGAATTTTTCAGTCTTATTCCTGGAGTTACAACTATAAAGCCTTGTCCACACACCTGCTTAATTGTTTTTACTGAAGAAACTGCAGAAACAACTCCATCTAATTCTACCTGTTTTGCCTTTAAGGCTAAATTTTTAACTAAGGATTCTCGAGAAATTGGAAAAGATAGAGCTTCAACCAGATCCTTTTCATCAAGACTTGTTAAAACAGTAACTGCCAAAATCTTGGGAGGCGGAATATTTTCTTTGTAAGAGTATTCCTTTACAGCCAGGGCTGCTTTCTTCATCATTTCAGTTCCACCTAAAGCATGAACTGTAAGCATATCAATTTCATATTGAAGCACAGACTGCACAGCTTTGTAAACCGTATTTGGAATGTCATGAAATTTAAGATCAAGAAAAATTTTTTTACCTTTGTTTTTAAGAATTTTTAAAATCTCATGTCCTTCGCTTAGAAAAAGCTCAAGTCCAACTTTATAAAAATTAATGACTCCTTCAAGTTGATCAACTATCCGTAAGGCATCTTCTTTTTTTGAAAAATCAAGAGCAACTATTATACGGGATGGGTCAATCATATCTTTGGTAAAACTATGCCCTGTTGAGCTTGGTACTTACCTTTTCTATCAGCATAGGAGATCTCGCATTCTTCCTCTGCTTTTAAGAATATGAGCTGAGCAATACCTTCATTTGCATAGATTTTTGCTGGAAGTGGCGTGGTATTTGATATCTCTATTGTTAAGTAACCCTCCCACATCGGCTCAAGAGGAGTCACATTTACGATTATTCCGCATCTTGCATAGGTTGATTTTCCAATGCATATTACGAGCACATCTCTTGGAATCCTAAAATACTCAACAGAACGGGCAAGGGCAAAAGAGTTTGGTGGAATAATGCATACATCACCCTTAAATTCAACAAAACTTTTAGGATCAAAGTTCTTAGGGTCAACCACTGTATTGTTTATGTTGGTAAAAATCTTGAATTCATCAGCAACTCTCATGTCATAACCATAGGAACTCACTCCATAAGATATGACACCTTCTCTTACAAGACCTTCCTCAAAGGGCTCAATCATTCCCTTGCGAGCCATTTCTTTTATCCATTTGTCATTTCTGACCATAGGCTTTACTCCTTTTTATCAAGAATGTTTCTGATTCTAAACAAAATTTCCTCTGGAAAAATTGTTTTTTCCATTGTAATCACATCTTTTAACTGAACAGGATGTCCACTCATTATAATAACCTTTGCATCTGGCTTTATTTTCTTGAGCTGGTTCATAACTTCTATTCCTGAGATTCCTGGCATAACAAGGTCAACAATGCTAAGGGCAATTTCTTCTTTATGTTTTTCAAATATTTCCAAAGCCTCATCTCCTTTTTTAGCTTCATAAACACTGTAACCGTATTCTTTAAGAAAAGAAGAAATAAAACCTCTTGTATGTTCATCGTCATCAACAACAAGAATTGTCTCTGTTCCTTTTAATGCATTTTTATCAATTAAATGTTTCATTTTTCTTTCTTTTACAGGCAGATATATCTTAAATGTTGTTCCTTTTTTAGGTTCACTGTAAACATGAATGTGTCCATCATACTGCCTTACAAGTCCAAAAACTGTAGAAAGACCTAATCCTGTTCCCTTACCCTTTGGCTTTGTTGTGAAAAATGGTTCAAATATTCTTTGCTTTGTTTGCTCATCCATTCCTATTCCTGTATCTGATACACAAATAACAATATAGTTACCGGGCTTCACAAGAGGATGTGTATATGAATACTCAACATCAACAGAGATCTCTTTTAAACCAATTGAAAGCTCTCCTCCTTCTGGCATAGCATCACGGGCGTTTGTAACAAGATTCATAAGAATTATCTCAAGATAGGAAGGATCTATTTTATAAAAAATTTCTTCTTCTGGAAGATTAAGTTTAAACTCAATGTCTTTTCCAATAATAGTTTTTACAAACTCTGAAAAATCTTTTAGATATTTATTTAAGTTTACTTCCTGAGGCTCTCCGAATTCCTCTTTTCTGCTAAATACAAGCAGTTTCTTTGCCAAATCTCTTGCTCTTTCTCCAGCATCAATAATTTTTTCAACAAAGTTTCTAAGTTGTGGTTCTTCAATTTTTGTATAAAGAAGTCCAGCAAATACTATTATTCCAGTAAGAATGTTGTTAAACTCATGGGCAACTCTTCCTGAAAGCATTCCTAAAGACTCCATTTTTTGAGAGTGAATAAGTTGTTGCTGTATCTTTTTTCTCTCTGAAATATCAATTATAGAGGCTATTGATTTTTTTGTATAAGGAACCATCCCAACATTCAAAAGAACATCTTTGATCTTTCCATTTCTGTCCTTAAGCTTTGATTCATACTGTCTTGGAGCAAGAGATGGAGAAATTCTTCTTAGTTTGTGATACTCTATCATTTTGTCAAGCATCTCTTCAGAGAAAAATTCTGTCCACTTCATCTTACCTTCAATTTCTTCTTTTTTGTATCCTGTTAAAGCCTCAAACTCAGAATTTGTGTATTCAATTGTCATGTCTTCTTCAACAACTATAATTGCAACCCCAATTGATGAAAGGATAGTTCTTTCCTGTTCATAGAGCTGCAAAATTTCTTCATATTGCTCTTTAATTTTATTTATGTATTCAACAAATCTGTCTCTCTGTTTATTTATCAGATGTCCGAGCATTCTTAAAATTTCTATTTGATAGTCCTCTGAAGTAGTTGCTGTGAAGTCTCCTTCATATAGTCTTTTTAAAACATCAAAATGCTCACATATTCCAATTGCAAGCTCATGAGTAAGGGAAATCATAGCAGAAACTTCTTCTGAAACTTTATTTATAGAATTAATCAATCTCTGAACAGCATAACGCTCAAACTCTAAATCTATTTTTTGTGATGGATCTCCCTGAGAAATTCTTTCTAAGACATCACTGCAAAGATGAAGAACTTCGCTTAAAGCATATCTATGTTCGCAAAAAGGATTGTCGCATCTGAGATATCCACCATAAGGACAGGGATGCTCTTGCATTATTAAATCCTTATTGTAACCTTTAGTTTGTTTCCGAATTTTTCTATGTTAAGGATTGTTTTACCAAGTTTTAAAGCCCATGCTTTTATATCTTTTTCAAATGTAGGACAGTCTCCTATAACTTCTATAACTTCGCCTTTTTTAAATTCTGGATAAATAGCACTGAGTTTTAGAACAGGAATAGGACATCTTAATCCTGAAAAATCTAAGCTTCTGTCTGCCAATTTTTTTCCTGTTCCTCCATTTCCCTGAATATCTTTTCAAAAATTTTCAATGCTTCTTCTGCCTCTGCTGGCTCCATTTTATTTATTGCAAATCCTGCATGAACAAGAACATATTCACCAATCTTTGGTTCCTCAGGAAGCAACATTAAACTAACTTGCTTTCTTAACCCCATTACATCAACAGTTGCCATATAGCCGTCAATTTCTACTATTTTTGATGGGACTGCAAGACACATTTTATCCCCCAGCTGCCTAAAATTTTTAAAACTTCATCAATTAACTCATTTATTTTACCAGCTAATGTCTCTGAAAGGTCAAGTCCAATATCAATTATCTCAGGCTGGATGCCAACTAACACAACCTCCTCAGGCATAAAATCCATCAATCTTGCAACTTCTAAGAGATCCTGAATACCTACATGATGTAAAGAAAGCTTTGTTTTTAAATAGGGAGGAATTTCTTCTCCCTTTAAAACGCCTATGTATCCAGGTTCTTTATGAAAATCAACTATGTCTATCAGAATAATTTTTTTATATTTTTCAATGTATGGAAGCAGTTCAAGTCCCAGTGTACCACCATCAATGAGCTCAATGTCTGGTTCAAACTTATAATTTTTCCTCAGTATCTCAACAACTTTTGGACCTACTCCCTCATCCATTAAAAGAATATTTCCTACTCCAATTACACCGATATCCATCTTACTGTCCTCAATAAAAAGCCCTCCCCGCAGGGAGGGCTGGTATTTTTTTGGTTAAAAAGCTTTCTCTATTCTTCTTTGATCTCAATCATATGCATACCACATGCCATACATGGATCATAGGAGTGAATTGTTCTTAAAAGTTCAAGTGGAAGCTTTGAATCAGCAACAGGTGTTCCAACAAGGGCTTCTTCCACAGGACCACGCTGGCCTTTGTTATCCCTGGGCGATAAATTCCATGTGGACGGAACAACCATCTGATAATTAGCAATCTTTCCATCTTTTATTACAACAAAGTGAGCAAGAGCTCCACGAGGTGCATCATGGAATCCAACACCTTTGCACTCTTTGGGCCATGTCTTAGGATTCCATTTATCAGTATCAGCAATCTTTGTGTCTCCTTTTTTCATATTAGCAGCAAGCTCCATTATGTAGTCCTTTGTTTTTCTTGCCATTAGAAGTGTCTCAATTCCTCTTGCAGCAGTTCTTCCAAGTGTTGAGAACAATGCTTCAGGCCCTACTCCAAGTTTCTTTAAAACCATATCAACAACTTCTTTTACATCCTTGTGTCCAAGCCCGTAAGCAACGAGCATTCTTGCAAGAGGTCCTACCTCCATTGGAAGATCTTCATATCTGATTGCTTTACCCCAGCTGTATTTTCCTTCAACATTAAGATACTCATAAGGTGGCTTTGGTCCTGTATAGTTTGGAATTGTCTCACCTTCCCATGGATGAAGTCCTGCATTGTCTCCCTTTGAATACTTATACCATGAATGGGTGATGTATTCTTTAAATTTTTTGTGGTCTAATGGTTCAATTTTTGCTAAATTCTTATTTTTTATAACTCCTCCAGGCAGATACATTTTGCCATTTGCATCTGGCCAGTCTCCACAGGCAAGGAAGTTGTTAAATCCTCCGATTGCTGCCCAATCTTTATAGAAAGATGCAATTGCCAGAAGATCGGGGATGTAGACTTGCTCAACAAATTCAAGAGCCATATCAGCATACTTAAGCATAAATGCAATGCTATCAGCATTAAGTGCATTCTGACTTTCTGGATCAACTGGTGTTGACTGTCCACCAACAACAAATGTCTGTGGATGGGGGTTCTTTGAACCAAGAAGTGCGTGAATTTTGATTATCTCTCTTTGTAAATCAAGTGCTTCAAGATAGTGAGCAACTGCCAAAAGATTTGCTTCTGGTGGAAGTTTGTATGCTGGATGTCCCCAGTATCCATTGCTGAAAATTCCAAGCTGACCTGACTCTACAAAAGCCTTGACTTTATCTTGAATTGCCTTAAAATATGTGGCTGAGTTTTTTGGCCATGAAGATATACTCTTTGCAAGCTCTGAAGTTTTTACAGGATCCGCTTTTAATGCTGATACAACATCAACCCAGTCAAGAGCATGAAGATGATAGAAATGAATTATATGGTCATGAACATTTTGGTTTGCCATTATAATATTTCTTAAGATTCTTGCATTTTCCGGAACTTTTGCTCCTATGGCGTCCTCAACTGCTCTTACAGATGCAATTGCATGAACAGTTGTACAAACACCGCATGCTCTCTGTGTATATGCCCATGCATCTCTTGGATCTTTTCCTTTAAGAATGATTTCCATTCCACGCCACATTGTGCATGAAGAATATGCATCTTTTACTTTTCCACCATTCACGGTGGCTTCAACTCTTAAATGTCCCTCAATCCTTGTTACAGGATCAATGACTAACCTTGCCATACATGCCCCCTTTATAATTTATTCTGTTTTTACTTTATTTATTATACCAGCCATTGCAGCAAGACCAACTGCTTTAGCATAGAAGGTATTTTTTTCTGCTTCTGCATAAAGATTATTATCCCAGAACTTTGGCTCTGAACAACCGATACAAGGATGTCCTGCCATAACAGGCCAGCTTACTCCTTCGTTCCACCTTATTGTTGGACAGTTATGATTTGTAAAAGGACCTTTACAGCCCATTTCAAACAAACACCAACCCTGTCTGTGACCTTTGTCTCCCCATGCTTTTACAAACTCACCTGAATCAAAATGTCCTCTTCTTTCACAATTGTCATGAATAAGCTTTCCATAAGCAAAAAGAGGTCTCTTGAGTTTGTCAACAGCTGGCAGTTTTCCGAATGTGAGGAAGTAAACAACAGTGGCTGTAAAGTTTTCCACATTAAGCGGACATCCTGGCAGATTAATAACTGGTTTGTCTTTAATGATATCCATTACTCCTACAGCACCTGTTGGATTTGGCTTTGCTGCTGGAACACCTCCAAAGCATGCACAGTTTCCAACAGCAATTACTGCCATTGCATCTTTGCATACTTCTTTGATAAGATCAATGGCTGATTTTCCACCAATTGTGCAGTAAACTCCACCATCCTTTAATGGAATCGCACCTTCAACTACAACAAGGTATTTACCTTTGTAGTTCTTAATTGCATCATGCAGTGATTTTTCTGCCTGGAATCCTGCTGCAGCCATGATTGTCTCATGATACTCAAGAGAAATCACATCAAGAACAATCTGTCCAATTGTTGGTTTTGAAGCTCTCAAAATGCTTTCAGAACATCCTGCACAGTCCTGATACTCAAGCCATACTACAACGGGTTTTTGTTTCTTCTCGATTGCTTCTGCAATCTTTGGAACAAAGGAAGAGGAAAGACCTAATACTGCTGCAGTAGAAGCACAAAACTTCAGGAAGTCTCTTCTTGAGACCCCTTTACGCACCAATCCTTCATAGATTGTTTCTCTTTCCATACATGCCCCCCGAAAAATTTTTTCTTGTATAAAAGTCTATATATTTTTTTTTAATTTGTCAAGTAGCCGAATTGCCTCATATAAAAATCTATTCAAAAAAGGTAAAAATTCATTTCGAATAGATTTTTATATGAGGCAATAAGTCTCCTGAAATTATCATCAGGAAATTATTGTGTTGAGCGAAGTTAGAGATTTTTTGGTAATAGTTTTTAACGATGAGTAAGCCAGAGTAAGTTTTTCTATCAGCCATTTCAAGATTTTTATTTTAATTGAAAAATTAAAAATTATAGTTTAAAATTAAAAAAATTCAGGATTAAAAAATTTAGGAGGGCAAAAGATGCTCAGTTATCAAGACATATTTCTATTTTCAATAATTATAATTGTTCTTTTTGGCTCCTCCAAGCTTCCTGAAATAGGTAAAGGACTCGGAGAAGCCATTAGAGGCTTTAAAAAAGCTGTATCCGATGCTGAAGCATCTAAGGAGGAAGAAAAGACAGTTTCAAAGATTGAAAATAAAAGCTAAGTTAAACTATTTTGCCTTGTTTTGGGTGAAAGTTTAAACAAAACAAACTTTCCTACAAAAATACCAAGAAGTGCTCCTGCCAGAACATCAGAGGGAAAATGTGCAAAATCTTCCACTCTTTCAAAGCCAACCCATGTAGCAAATATATAAAAAAGATATCGAACTTTTGGGTAATAATGAGAAAATACTGATGCAAGCATAAAAGCGAAAGTAGTATGCCCTGAAGGGAAAGAAGAGTATAAATAATTTAAAGAAGGACCTGCAAAAAATGGATCAAAACCAAGTTTTGGTCGTGCTCTTCCTATTAAGTGTTTTATTTGGATAACAATTAAAACACCAGCAATACCGTAAGCCAGGGATCTGCCAATTTCTTTCTTTGCCAGTAAACTGTAGATTGTGAAAATGGAAACTACTAAAAAAGCACCTTTATACACAAAATCCATTACAGCATCCAGTTCCTCTAAAAATTGATAAAAGTTGAAATAACTTTGCTGAAAATTTTTTATAAATAACATTATATCCTTATCAAAAAAAAATATAAATAAGGGAATAAGCAAAACAGACAACCAAAGATTTTTAGCCCGACAATGTAAAAATGGCATAATCTCTATCCTCCTTCAACATGTTTAATCCAGTGCTTTTTAAAAATTCTACATCTTTAACTTGAGATATTACAACTATTCTTAGTTTTTGCTGTAAAGTGTCTTTAATTTTTTCAATCAGTTCTTTTTCAGAGTCAATCTTCAGTATTTTTCTGTCTGAATAAAAAGAAATACTTGGCTTGTTTATTTTGTATGTAATTAAAATATCATTTTTCTGTAGAATCTGTTTAGCATAAATACTATATTTATAAAGCGTTCCCTGCATATATTCATTTATGGCAGGCAAAACTTTTATTGAAGTAGCTAAAATTAAACTGAAACTCAAGCCTGCGAATAACATAAATACTTTTTTCCTTGTTAATAATGCATAGATGCTTATTATGGTAAATAAGCTCATTATCAATATCAGTATAGTAAACCAGCTCATATTAAAATAAGGCAAAATGTTCATCACCTTTGTTTTTGCTACGACTAACAAAACAGCAATTAAAATTGAAAAAATTACACAAAAAATATAAGAGATTTTTGAAAAATTTTTATCAATCTCAATCATACCACAGGAAATTAATATTGAGAAAGCAGGAACAGCAGGCAAAATATAATTTGGAAGTTTTGTTGTTGAAAAGGAAAAAAATAAAAAGATAAAACCTGACCAAACTAAAGAAAACTGCACAAGACTGTCTTTTTTTAAATTTTTAAAAGCCTTTATAACAAAAGAAATCCAGGGAAACATTCCGATTATTAAAACAGGTACAAAATAATAAATCGGGCCTCTATGTCCGGATATAACTCCAGTGTACCGCATAAAATGATGCTTTATAAAAAATTGCTCAATAAATTCTTTACCATTTATCAGGATTTGAGCAACGTACCACGGCATTGATATTAAAAGAAAAAGCAAAATCGCACGAAAGTTGTAAAGCTCCTTTAATCCTTTAAAGCTCTTTTTAATGCATAAATAAACTGAAGCGATACCGAGGGGAAAAACTATGCCAATTAATCCTTTTGTAAGAAAAGCAAGGGCAGAAAAAATATAAAATCCGTAAATAAAATTTTTATTCCTGTGAACAGAGAGATAAAAACACATAAGAGTCAGACTGATAAACAAAGTTAAAACCATATCTGTCACTGCTGCATGAGTGTAAACAAAGTAATAAAGAGAAAAAGCAAAAGACACAAGAGCATAAAAAGCCTGTTTGTCATCTTTCAATATACTTAAGAAAAAATAAAGAACAATACACAAAGTAAATCCAGATAAAGCTGAAGGAAATCTTGCAGCAAATTCATTAATTCCGAATATGTTATAAGAAAAAGCCATCAACCAGTAAAAAAGAATTGGTTTGTCATATCTTGGTTCACCATTGTATTTAGGAGTTATCCAGTTTCCGCTCTGAAGCATTTCTTTTGTTGCCTGAGCAAACACTGCTTCATCAACATCAAAAAGTGTTACAGAACCAAGTCTGAACATGGATATAAATAAAATTATTGCAAAAAGAACTTTAAAAACAATTTTATTCATCTTGCCATTTTAAAAATAAAACTCCTAAAGGAGGTAAAGTTAAATTTAAAGAGTAAGGTCTTCCATGTATAGAGAGGTTTTCAGTCATCAATCCTCCCATGTTGCCACAATTGCTTCCTCCATAAAGCTCTGAATCAGTATTTAAAACCTCCTTCCAGTAACCCCTAAAAGGAACTCCTATTCTGTAATTAAATCTCGGAACTGGCGTAAAATTGCATACTACACAGATTAGTTGTTTTGGGTCCCTTCCTTTCCTTAGAAAACTTATTATACTTTGCTCTGCATCAGTAAAATCAATCCATTCAAAACCTGATGGATCAAAGTCAAGCTCATGAAGGGCTGGTTCATTTTTATAAAGATTGTTTAAATCCTTTACCAATCTTTGAATTCCTTGATGCTGAGGATATTCAAGAAGATGCCAATGTAAGCTTTCTTCATGATACCACTCATTGCATTGGGCAAACTCTCCTCCCATAAAAATAAGTTTTTTACCTGGATGGGCATACATGTATCCAAAAAGAAGTCTCAGATTAGCGAATTTTTGCCAGTTGTCTCCAGGCATTTTATTTAAAAGAGAGCCTTTACCATAAACAACTTCATCGTGAGAAAGAGGCAAAACAAAGTTTTCAGAAAAAGCATACCAGATGCTGAAAGCAAGGTTATTGTGATGATATTTTCTGTAAACTGGGTCTTTTGAAAAATAACTCAGTGTGTCATGCATCCATCCCATATTCCACTTCATACCAAAGCCAAGTCCTCCAAGATAGGTGGGGCGGGTCACAAGTGGCCAGGCAGTAGATTCTTCAGCAATTGTCTGAGTATCAGGATATTTTTCATAGACTGTTTCATTACATCTTCTTATGAATTCTATTGCCTCTAAGTTTTCTTTGCCTCCATATTTGTTTGGAATCCATTCTCCTGGAGCCCTTCCATAATCAAGATAAAGCATTGAAGCCACTGCATCAACTCTTAATCCATCAACATGATATTTTTCAAGCCAGAAAATGGCAGAACTTATAAGAAAGTTTCTAACTTCATTTCTTCCATGATTAAAAATGTAGCTGTGCCAATGAGGATGATATCCTTTTTTTGGATCCTGATGTTCATAAAGATAAGTTCCGTCAAAAAAGCTGAGTCCATGACCATCCTGAGGAAAATGAGACGGAACCCAGTCAAGAATTACACCTATCCCATGCTGATGAAGGCTATCAATAAGATACATAAAATCCTGCGGAGTTCCATATCTGCTTGTAGGTGCAAAATATCCAATTGTTTGATATCCCCAGGAACCATAAAAAGGATGCTCCATAACAGGTAAAATTTCAACATGTGTAAATCCCATATCTTTTACATACTTTGGTAACCATTCGGCAAGTTCCCTGTATGTAAGAAATCTATTTCCTTCCTGAGGAACTCTTCTCCATGAGCCAAGATGAACTTCATAAATTGATATTGGCGAGCTAAGGCTATTGTATTTAGCTCTATTTTTCATCCATTCATCATCAGCCCATTTATACTCTAAATCCCAGACTATTGATGCAGTAGCTGGAGGTGTTTCCCAGAAGAAGCTGTAAGGATCTCCTTTTTGAAGATGGTAACCATATTTGGAAATTATATAGTATTTATACTTTGTTCCTTTATCAACGCCAGGAATAAAAGCCTCCCATATACCAGAGCTATCCCAACGTGGAGCAAGAGGATGATTTAGAGACCATCCGTTAAAATCTCCTATAACATAAACTTTTTCAGCATTTGGAGCCCACACAGCAAAATATGTTCCTTTCTGCCCATCAACTTCAATAATATGAGAACCAAGCTTTTCATAAGCATTGAAATGATTTCCTTCTTTAAAAAGATAAATATCAAAATCACTAAAAAGACTTACATTTCTGTCCATTGAAGTTCTCCGTTTTTTTCTTTTTTAGTCCCTTTCACAGATAAACCAGCTAATAACTTGGTTGCGATAGCAACTACTAAAAGGACAGCACTTAAAGCCCAGAGATGTAGTGAGGCAAAATCAATTGCTCTCAAATTAATCTGCAATCCCACATAAACAAAAAATATGGGAGTAAATATCCATATAAGAGGATTAAGCGATTCTTCAATTTTATGGATAATCTCTCTGTCTGTCTGAAAAGCTGCAGCAAGAGCAAAGACAAGAATTATAGCAATAATCACAGGAGGAACAAAATCAAGGGTATTGAGCTTTTTTGTAATAAAGCTTATTAAATAGGCAAAAATTTTGCCTATTATCGGTGCAAAGAGAAAGAATGTTCCAATATAAAGTATTAGAAGCGTAGCAGTGAGAGTTCCTCCAATAAAAAGAGAGCTCATCAATGGGAAATTAAAAATGTAGTAAGATATAACAAATCCAACAATCATAGGAGCTAATGCTCCTGTGATTGCAACAATTGCAGCAGAAAAACCGCCCTGTTTCAAAAGAAGTTTAAACATTAAAAACTTAACCTTTCAAGGCTGCGATATTGAATTGCCTCTGCTACATGTTGAGATTTAATGTTTTCAGAGCCTTCAAGATCAGCTATTGTTCTTGCAACTTTAATTATCTTTGAATGAGCTCTTGCGCTCAATCCTAATTTTTCCATTGCAGACTGTAGCAGACTGTGGCAGTCTTCATTAATCATGCAAAATTTTCTCAAATGTTTTGTTTTCATGTGGGCATTACAGTATATTCCTTCATTTTTAAATCTTTTTAATTGAATTTGTCTTGCTCTTATTACTCTTTCACGCACACTGCTTGAACTTTCTGATGGGGTATCATTTTTCAGCTCCTGATAGTTTACTCTGGGAACTTCAATGTGCATATCAATTCTATCAACAAGAGGACCTGAAACTTTTGAACGATAACGAATTATCATTTGAGGAGTACAACTGCATGGTTTAACACTATCGCCGTAATGTCCGCATGGGCAGGGGTTCATTGCTGCCACTAATAAAAATCTTGAAGGAAACTGCACAGTGGCATAGCTGCGGGCAACAGTTACAAAGCCATCTTCAAGGGGCTGTCTTAAAACTTCTAAGACATTTCTTTTAAACTCTGGAAGCTCATCAAGAAAAAGCACGCCATTATGAGCAAGGGATACTTCTCCAGGTTTTGGAATCTGTCCACCACCAATTAATGCAATATCGCTTGATGAATGATGGGGAGACCTAAAAGGACGCTTTAAAATTAATCCAGCATTATCTGGAAGAAGCCCTGCTACAGAGTGTATCTTTGTTGTCTCAATGGCTTCTTCAACTGTCATAGGTGGCATTATTCCTGGTAGCCTTCTTGCCAACATGCTTTTGCCGCTTCCAGGTGGACCAATAAATAAAATATTATGCCCGCCTGCAGCTGCAATCTCAAGGACTCTTTTTGCCTGAAACTGACCTTTCACATCTGAAAGATCTTCATAATAATTGACATCATCATAAAAATTAATTTCTGTTTTAAAGGGTTTAATGAATTTTTCACCTTTTAAAAAATCCACTGCCTCTTGAAGAGTTTCCACTGGATATGCATCTACATCTTTAACAACTCCTGCCTCGGAAGCATTACTCCTGGGAATTATTATTTTTTTAACTTCTCCGTCCTTTAATTTTGATACAATACATAAAGCTCCTTTTATAGCTCTTACCTTACCTTCAAGGGATAACTCTCCAACAATCAAAAAATCTCTGAGCGACTCCTTTGGAATATGCCCTTCTGCAGCTAAGATTCCTATGGCTATAGGAAGGTCAAATGAAGAGCCTTCTTTTCTCAGGTCTGCTGGTGCAAGATTAACAGTAATCTGTTTTATAGGAAAAGGGAATCCTGTATTTTTAAAAGCAGCTTTTATTCTGTCACGGGATTCTTTGACTGCTGTATCAGGAAGTCCTACAATGTTAAAATGAGGCAGTCCTCTCTGAGCTATATCAACTTCTACATCAACAGCATAAGGCTCTATTCCTAATAGATGAGCACTTTGAACCTTGGCGAGCATTTCTTTCCTCAAGCTTTCTTTCTATGTCATTTAAAATCTGCTGCTTTGTGCGATTCCATCTTGGTGCAATTAAAATTTCATCAGGAGATGTAGCAAAAAGTCTTTGAATTACAATATCCGGGCTAAGTCTTTCGAGAAAATCAACGACAAACTGAAGATACTCTTCATATTCAAAAACTTTGAAAGGATGTTTCTCATAAATACGGGCAAGAACAGTGTTTTTTACCACCTGAAGCTGATGAATTTTGAGAAACTTTATTGGATGACAGTTTATCTCATCTGCCATAGAGAGAGACTCTTCATAAGTTTCAGTTGGAAGACCCACAATTATATGAGCTCCAACAAGAACTCCTTTTTCATGTGTATCATACACTGCTTTAAGAAATGTTGCATAGTCATGGCCTCTATGAATAAATTTTAGAGATTTATCATAAATTGACTGCAATCCATACTCAACAATTATCAAATGAGTTTTTGAAAGCTCTCTGAGGAGTTCAAGTTTTTCCTCATCAACACAATCAGGCCTTGTTCCAATGGCAAGTCCTACAACCTCTGGAAAAGAAAGAGCCTCTTTATAAAGTATCTCAAGTTTTTCAATTGGTGCATAGGTGTTTGTATATGGCTGAAAATAAACAAGAAAAGCTTGAGCCTTGTATTTTCTTTTTATATGCTCTATTCCTTTTGAAATCTGTTGAGTTAAAGAAAGTTCTGGAGTGCAGCTTGGAGGTCTAAAAGAGGCATTATTGCAATAAATGCATCCACCGTATCCCAGAGTTCCGTCCCTGTTTGGGCACGTAAATCCAGCATCTACATTTACTTTGTAGACTTTTTTCCCAAATATTTCTTTAAGATACTCACCAAAGGAATAATAACGCTTCATCATAGTTTTTTCTAATATATTTCAAGTAATTTAGTCAAATCTTGGCATTAAAAGCTGCTGACGCATTTTCCAACTATGAAAAATATCTTAAATTGTATTTATTAAAAAGAAGTCTTTGAAATTCTTCAATCTTTTTGAAAGAGTCTTTTAAAATTCCCTTTTCATTTTTAGAAAGAATATGAGGGTCAATGTAGTTATCAGGAATTTTGCCTTCCTTTATCTGTATAGCCTGTGACCTTAATCTTAAATTCATTAAAAATCTATAGGATTCTTCCAGATCCCGTGCAAATTCTTCTGTAAATATTCCTTTACTTTTTAATTCTCTTATTCTTTCAAAAGTATTCGTTTTAGTTATTTCATTATCAAGGGTTAAAACTCTTACGCCCTGAACAACTGGAAAAATCCCATACTTTTTTATATCGAATTTCCCTTTGTGTTCACCTGATTTTTCAACTATGAAAGTTTTAAAAAAACTTAGAGGTGGCTTAAACTTTACTGCTTCAGAGGCGAGAAAAGGAAGAAAAGTTTTACTTGTTTTTACTTTCTTTTTTACATAATCTCTCAATTCATTCACAAGGGCTTCAGAGCCTGCCACATTTCTGAAATCAAAAAATATACTGATATTTAAAACATTCTCTGGTTTTGGATTTTCAATCCATCGATTTATCTCTTTAAACCAGTCTTGTTTTGTCTTTCTCCAATAAGGATTACTGATCATAACATTTCCAGGACAAGGAGGAAAGCCTATTTTAAGAAGCAGATCAATATAAACTTGAGAGAATTTTTCAAAATATTCCTTCCCACAATCTTCATAAATAAGAGCATTGTCCTGGTCAGTTTTAAGACTTTGCTCTCTTCTTCCTTCTGAACCTATTACCATAATGGTGTATGAACAAGGCGGTGCTCCTACTAAGTTTTCTGTTAGTTGTGAAACTCTTTTCATAAAGTGATCATTTAACTCTGCAATATACTTGCCAATATACTCAGGATCCATTCCAGTTAAAACTCCTTCAACAATGCTGTCCTGTGCAATAGAATATAGATAAGCAAGTTCTTCTGCTGATTTTGCTTTATCAATCTCTTTTATTAGAAAAATTATGTTTTTACTTTCATGGGATATAACTGTTCTGTCATCAAGCACTCCAGTAATAAAATCTCCATCTTTTATTACAAGCTTTCTTATACCATACTTTGCCATTGTAAGAAGAGCATTAAAAAGAGGCTCTGATGAAGACATCTCTATTACTGGAAATGTTGCAATGTCCTTTACCTTAATCTGTTGTGGATTTAAGTCTTTTGCAATAACTTTTTTGATTATGTCCCTTTCTGTAATAATACCAGCTTCGCTGTCCACCTTAACAAGGCAGAAAGTTGAATCTTTCTCTATCATTAATTTTATTGCTTCTTGAAGGATTGTTTCTGAATCAACAATCAAAGGTTCTTTTAATTTTATATCTTTAACTCTTACATTAATAAGTCTTTCCATTTGAAATGAGGTTTTTGTTTGAGGAACTTTGTGAACTCTTTTGGCAAGCTCCTTTGTAAAAAATCTCGCAAATTCATTATATTTTGACAAAAGCTCAAGAAAAATCTTTTTTGGCAACTCTAATAAAGCAGTGCTGTCCTCTACAACTCTTGCTGTAGTAGCAGGAGGAAGTTCGCTCAGCAAAGAAACATAGCCAAAAATGTCTCCTTCTTTTAAATGATAAACCAATTGATTGTCCTTTTCAAGAAAAACTTCTCCTGTAATAACTATGTATAGCCACTCAAGCGGTTTATTGCCTTCTTTAAAGATTACATCTCCTTTTTTATACTCCTTTTTCAGTAAAAATTGAGATAGGTTTTTTATTTCTTCTTCAGGAAGTTTATTAAAAGGATAAGTATTTTTTAGAAATTGAGTTAACTCTTCCATAATTTGAAAAATATTTTACAATCAAAATTCTTAAAATTACCAGTGTTCGCTTAAACTTCATGTCTTGTCTGATGGTCTTGGAAGTCCCAATTTTTTTCTTTTTTCCCATAAAGCCTTTCTTGTTATTCCAAGCATATCTGCAAGCTCCTGCTCAGTGTAGATTGACTGATATTTCAAAATAAATTCCTTTGTAAATTCTTCAATTGAAATAAGAGGAATATCCTTTTTCGTTTCTGAAGTGACTTTCATGTGTCTTACATGCTCTGGAAGATGCTCTGGCTTTATTGTATCTGAGTCAGCAAATACTACTGCCTGCTCTATTACATTTTGAAGCTCTCTTATGTTTCCAGGCCAGGGATATTTAAGCAGAAGCTGGATTGTCTGTGGATCAATTTTTCTAATATCTTTTTCCATCTTTATGGCAAATTTTCTCATAAAATGATATGCAAGAATTTCTATATCTTTCCCTCTTTCTCTGAGAGGAGGAATATGAAGTGTTATCACATTCAGCCTAAAAAAAAGGTCTTCTCTAAATTTACCTTCCCTTACCTCTTCTAAAAGGTCTTTATTTGTAGCTGAAATAAATCTAATATCAACCTTTTTAGTTGTAACACTGCCAAGTGGGCGAATTTCCTTGTCTTCAATCACTCTCAAAAGTTTTGCCTGTAGCCCCAGTGGCATATCGCCAATTTCATCAAGAAACACTGTACCTCCGTCTGCTATTTCAAGAAGTCCTTTTTTATCAAAGGTAGCGCCAGTGAATGCTCCTTTTACAAAACCAAATAGTTCACTTTCAAGAAGATTCTCAGGCAGACTGGCACAATTAATTGCTACAAAGGTTTTTTTCTTTCTGTAACTTGCTTCATGAATTACTCTCGCAAAAAGCTCTTTTCCTGTACCTGTCTCTCCAAGGAGTAAAACATTGGTTGGAGTATTTGCTATTTTTTTAATTTTTTCAAGCAAAAGTTTAATTTCCACTGATTCACCGATTATTGAAAAAAATTCTTCCTCAGATGTTGAAGGAGTTTTTTCAATTTCCTTTAAATCAGGTTTTCTTGTTATTTCCTTACAAGATTTCAGCACCTCATCATAAACAAATGGTTTTACAAGATAATCATCAACTTTGAGTTTCAATGCTTTAAGAGCAGAGTTTACTGATGGATAGGATGTAGTAACAATAGTTTTTACTAAAGGATTTAAAGATTTAATCTTACTTACAAATTCTAAACCATCTCCATCAGGAAGTTCTATTTCAACAATTACAAAATCATGAATATAGGATGCATAAGCATCTATTGCTTCCTGAAAAGTTGCTGCAGTATCCACAGTAAATTTATGTTTTCTAAGATAATTGCTTAAGCTCTCCCGTAAACTGCCATCTGCATCTACTATAAGAATTCTCTCATTCATGAAACTGTATCAAGATTTAAAACTACTTTAACACTGTCTTCTTCAACATGATGTTTTTTAAAGCCTAATCTATCTGAAAGTCCGAGCATATAAGTATTTATTTTTAAAATATCCATCCAGATTCTTTTTACGCCTAAATCCCTCGCAACCTCAATAGCATAACTGCAAAGTGCTTTTCCAACTCCTTTGCCCTGCCATGCATCTTCAACCAGTATCGCCATTTCAGCATCTGTGCCATCAGGATCCTTTGAAAGCCTCACATCTGCTACAATCTTTTCCTCCTCACCATCCTTAATAACGCACACAAAGGCAAGTTCTCTATCATAGTCAACATGACAGAATCTAACCAAATTTTCATGTCTCAAATCAATTGCTCTCTGGAAAAATCTTAAACTTATTGTTCTTTCTGAACACCTTCCAAGCAAAGCTGCAATAAGAGATTCATCTTCAGCCTTAATGGGCCTAACAATTGCCTTTGTTCCATCCTTCAATTCCACTTCTTTATAAAGATGCACTGGGTACGGACATATACTCAGGTGGGGCGGGCAAAACTCTCCCTTAATCACTGCCTTTTTCTTTGGTGCTGTTTTATCAAGAATTATGCTACAGTCAAGGGCAAATATATCTGAATCAGTGATAAATATGGGATTAATGTCAAATTCCTTTATCTGGGGGAAGTCTGATATAAGATAAGAAAATTTTACCACAGTCTCTTCAAGCCTGCGTAAAATATCTTCATAATAGAAGTATTTTTTAAGGTAAAGATAAATTTTTGTCTCTTCCATCAATCTCTTTGCAAGAGTCTGGTTAAGAGGGGGAAGACCTATTGAGTAATCTTCAAGTGCTTCAAGAAGATTGCCTCCTGTACCAAATAAAATTACTGAGCCAAAGGTTGGATCCTTTTTGGCTCCGAGAGCAATTTCGTATCCATATGTTATGACCATTGGTTGAACAATAACAGAAGCATCAGGGTCTCCATGCTCTGTAGCCAAATTTTTAAGCCATTTAAATCCTTCAGTAGCTTCTAATTCGTCTCTTATATCAAGAATTACTCCACCTTTTTTGAATTTGTGAATTATCTTAGGTGTATCTATTTTTAAAACAATTGGATATCCTATTTCAGTTATTGCCTTTTTCAGTTCTTCTAAGGTATTAGCTCTCTTTGTTAAAATTACAGGAATTCCGTAAGCAGAAAGAATTTCTGAGGCTTCAAAGAATGTGGGGATAGACCTTCCTTCTGAAATTGCCTTTTCTATTACGCTGTCTGCTTTTTCAGTATCAAATTTAATATCTTTAAGAATTGTCTGAGGAGTCTCAAGAAGCAGCTTCAGGTTAAAATCATAACGATACATGTACATAAATGTTCTTACTGCTTGCTCAGGAGTTACAAAAGTAGGAATCCCATGTGCATTAAGCAATTCCCTTGCTTCATTAACCAGTGCTGCACCCATCCAGTTGGTAAGCACAGGTTTGTATGGATTCTCTTTTACTATTTTTATAACTCTCTGAGCTGTTTCAACAGGCTCTGTTCCCAGGGATGGAGTCAGCATTACTAATACTGCATCTACATTTTTATCTTTTATTACTATTCTCAAAGCCTTTTCATAGTGGTCAGGTGTTGCATCTGAAACTAAGTCTAAAGGATTTCTAATAAAACGAGTAGATACATTGCCTTCAAGTTCTTTTATTGTCTGTTCTGAAAACTCAGCAAGTTGGCCTCCAAGCCTTAAAAGGCTGTCAACAGCACTAACAGCTGGAGCACCAGCATTTGTAATTATTGCAAGTCTGTTGCCTCTTGGCCTCCGTTGCTTTGAAAGAGTCTCTGTAATATAAAACATGTCAAGTGTTTCATCAACCCTTACAGCGCCAGCTCTTTTAAAAGCAGCATCATAAACTTTGTCTTCACCTGCAAGAAGTCCTGAGTGAGTGAGTGCAACTTCAAGTGATTCAACAAATTTTCCTGATTTTACTATAACTATAGGCTTTGAAAAAGCAAAAGATCTAGCAGAAGTCATAAACTTCCTTCCATTTTTAATGGACTGCATATATATGACAATTGCTCTTGTAGAGGGGTCAACACCGAAAAAATCTATAAGATCAGCAAAGTCTATGTCTATGTCAGAACCGAGAGAGACAAAATAACTGAAACCAATATTTTTATCAGCAGCTCTATCTAAAAGGGCAACTGAAAGGGTTGCACTCTGTGCTATCAATGCAATATTGCCCTTATTAAGTCTTCTTCTGAAGAGGCTCACATTTAAATTTATCCCTGGTCTGATAAAACCAAGAGTATTTGGACCTAGAAGTCTGAAACCATATTTTCTGTGAATTTCCTCTATCTTTTCCTCAAGATGCATTGCTTCTTTGATCTTTGTTCTAAAATCAGGACAAAGCAAGATAACTCCTTTAACTCCTTTTTGCCCGCACTCTTCAAGAACATTCAGAATGCCTGTGCCACATTCTTCTGCCAGAACAACAAGGTCAATTTCCTTTGAAATGTCACTCAGGCTCTTGTATGCTTCAACTCCTTGAACAGAATCTGTCTGTGAATTTACAGGATAAACAATCCCTCTGTATCCCTCACCAATAAGGTTTCTAAAAACTGTGTAGCCAATACTTCCAAGTCTGTCATTAGCTCCAATTACTGCAATTCTTTTCGGATTAAAAAAATATTCAAGATTATAGATTGACATTTTCTTCTCCTTCTAAAATTCTGCCAACACTTACTACCCTGTCATCTTGAGAAAGGTCTATCAATCTAACACCTGTTGTAGCTCTTCCCTGTGTTGTAATCTGAGAAACTTTAAGTCTGATTATTTTGCTACTGCTACATATAATAATTTCATCAGAATCTTTTACTTGTAAAGAAGAAACAACATCTCCAGTTTTTGGTGAAAGCTTGATATTTTTTACTCCTGAGCCTCCTCTGTGCTGAAGCCTGTATTCTTCAATTGGTGTTTTCTTGCCAATTCCTTTTTCTGTAATCGTAAGAACATAAGAGCCTTCAGATACCACATCTGCAGATACCACTTCATCGCCCTGCTCTGAGAATCTTATTCCAATTACACCTCGTGCTATTCTTCCAGTTGGTCTTACATCTTTTTCATCAAATCTTATTGACATCCCTTTTTTGGTCGCAATTATTAGATGATTCTGCCCATCTGTCTTTACCACTGAAATTAATTCATCTGCCTCTTCAAGGTCTATTGCAATAACACCTCTACTGCGTATGTTTTTAAATTCTTCAAGAGATGTTTTCTTAACAAATCCCTTTTTTGTAAACATCGCAAGGAAACCCTGTTCAAGGTCTTTGCATATCAGAGCAGTGGTAATTTTTTCTCCTTCACTCAATGGTAATAGATTGATAATTGCTTTTCCGCGAGAAAGTCTTCCTGTCTCTGGAATTTGATAGACTTTAAGACAGTAGACTCTGCCAAAATTACTGAAAAATAGAATATGATCATGGGTTGAACCAACCAGCACATCATTGAGATAGTCATCTGACACTGTTTCCATGGGAGTAAGTCCTTTACCGCCTCTTTTCTGACTGCGATAATCAGAAAGAGATGTTCTTTTAATATAGCCAAGATGAGTAAGTGTGATTACCATATCTTCCTGCGCAATGAGATCTTCCACATTTATTTGCTTTGTTTCAGCTACTATCTGGGTTCTTCTGTCATCACCATATTTTTGTTTGATTTCAATAAGTTCATCCCTAATAATTTCTCTTACAAGAGTATCATTTTCAAGTATTGCTTTGAGGCGTTCAATTTCTTTCAGCACTGCCTCATAGTCCTGAATTATTTTTTCTCTTTCAAGTCCTGTAAGTCTCTGCAGCCTCATATCAAGTATTGCCTGTGCCTGAGTATCTGTTAAAGGAAATCTGCTCATAAGACGAATTTTAGCTTCTTCTGGATTTTGTGATTTTCTTATAATGGAAATGACTTCATCAAGATTTTCAACAGCAATTTTTAATCCAAGTAAAATATGAGCTTGGTGTTCTGCTTTCTTTAAATCAAAGGCTGTTCTTTTAAGAACAACATCTTTTCTGTGCTTAAGAAATTCCCATAAAGATTCTTTAAGATTTAAAATTCTTGGTTGTCCATCAACAATAGCAAGCATTATGGCACCAAAGGTGGTCTCCATCTGGGTATGTTTGTAAAGATTATTTAAAATTATCTCGGGCATTTCACCTTTTTTGAGCTCAAGAACAACTCTTATACCTTCCCTGTTTGACTCATCTCTTATTTCAGTTATACCTTCAATCTTTTTTTCTCTTACAAGTTCTGCAATCTTTTCAATAAGCTTCGCTTTGTTTACCTGATAAGGAATCTCTGTTATTACAATTCTTTCTTTAACTGCTTTGCCTTCTGGTTCAAAAATGGAGGTTTCCTTAAGTTTTTTACTTTTTGTTTCCCTTTCAATTTTAACCTTTGCCCTTATTTTAATAAGTCCTCTGCCTGTTAAATAAAGGTCTCTAATTCCTTCTACTCCGTAAATTATTCCACCTGTTGGGAAATCAGGACCTTTTACAAAATTCATGAGTTCTTCTAATGAAATCTGAGGATTCTCAAGAAGTTTGATCAATGCATCTATAATCTCATTGAGATTATGAGGTGGTATATTTGTTGCCATTCCTACTGCTATTCCTGAAGAGCCGTTTATAAGAAGATTTGGAATACGGGCAGGAAGAACAAGAGGTTCTTCAGTGGTTGCATCAAAATTTGGAATAAATGGAACTGTTTCCTTATCAATGTCCTGGAGAAGTTCTTCAGCTATCTTTGTAAGTCTTGCTTCTGTATAACGATATGCTGCTGGAGGGTCTCCATCAATAGAACCAAAATTACCCTGCCCATCAATTAAAGGATACCGCATGTTAAAGTCCTGTGCAAGCCTGACTAAAGCATCATAAACAGCCTGATCTCCATGGGGGTGATATTTTTTTAAAACCTCGCCAACAACACCAGCACACTTTGAATACTTTTTTCCGGCAAGAAGCCCTTCTCTAAACATGGCATAAAGAATTCTACGCTGCACAGGTTTAAGCCCGTCTCTCACATCAGGTAAGGCTCTACCAATAATTACGCTCATGGCGTAATCAAGGTAGCTTGTTTTCATTTCATCTTCAATATTAACTTTTAAAACATTTGGCATACTTGCTCCTTTTTGTAATCTTCTGATATATGAATAAAGACTGATAAATTATTTACAGGAACTGCACGAAGAGGCTCCGCAGGAAGAACATTTGGAATTTCCTTTTTGTACTCCTTTCATGGCAAAAGGAGAAAACTTCTTAATCAATTGCTCTGATCCACATTTTGGGCATGAAACAGTTTTATTTCCAAAAACAAGTAATTCAAAAACCTCTCCGCATTTTTTACATTCATACTCATAAATAGGCATCAATCCACCTCATAAAATTTTGATTTGAGCTTTTTTATTATATCATAGCTTGCCTTATGTTAAAAAATTCTTTTAAAGTAAAAGAGTTAATTTATTCAAGGAGGTTCACTGTGATAAAAACTCTCAGAAAAAATGCAAAATATTTCTATTTTCTGTTTTTTCTTGTAATTATTACCTTTGTATTCTGGGGTGTGGGAAGTGTTGATAAACAGCACTCTGCTGTAGTAGCAGAGGTGGCAGGACAGAAAATTACAGCAGAAAGATTCTGGCGAGAATATGAAGCAACAAGAAGACTTTACAGAGAAATATTTAAAGACAAAGCCGCAGAAATGGAACAGAACTTGAAAGAGAAAGTTCTTGAAGATTTAATTAACGAAGAACTGCTACTTTATTTAGCAAAAAAATATGGGATAGAGGCAACAGAAAGAGAAATTCAGGATGCAATTATTAATGATCCGAGATTTCAACGAAATGGAATTTTCCAGAAAGACATATATTTTCAAATTTTAAGACTTAACAGAATTACTCCTCAGCAGTATGAATCCTCTTTGCAAAGGCAAATCACTATTGGGAAGACTTTCCAAATTATTATGTTAGCAAAGGATCAAGCTGATATATCTGATGAAACTTTTTTTAAATCATTTTTAAAAGCGGTGAAAGCAAATATTTCAATTAAAATTAATAAAGATGCTTTATCCTGAAAAATATGGAAAAGTTTTTTGAACAATTAAGATGGCAGGATTTAATTGATATAGCCATTGTTTCTTTTATAATTTACAAGATATTTATTCTCGTTAAAGGAACTCGTGCTGCAAGAATGCTCATTGGAATTGGGGTTCTTCTTGCGATTTCTTTAATTTCAAGATTTTTTGAACTGTATACTCTTGACTGGCTTATCCAGAGTTTCTGGACTCAGATAGTGATAATTTTGATAATTCTCTTTCAGCCAGAAATAAGAAAAGCTCTCGCTCAGATGGGAGAGACTCCACTACTGCACAGATTTAGTTCTGCAGAAGAAATGAAAACAATTGAAGAAATAGTTAAGGCATCTCAGGGGCTTGCTAATAAAAAAATAGGTGCCTTAATTGTTTTTGAAAGAAATGTGAGTCTCAATGAGTATGTTGAGATAGGTGTTCCTCTTGAAGCAAGAGTTACAAAAGAACTTTTAATGAGTATATTTCATCCTACAAGCCCCATTCATGATGGTGCTGTAATCATAAAAAAGAACAGAATAGTAGCTGCTGGATGTTTTCTTCCCATAAAGCTCGGAGCAGACTTAAAGAAAACATATGGGACGAGACATAGAGCTGCTCTTGGTATTACAGAAGAAACAGATGCTGTTGCTGTTATAGTTTCAGAGGAAACAGGAGCCATCTCTTTAGCAGTAAACGGAGAGCTTTTTAGCAACCTTGATATGGAAACTCTGAGAGAGAAATTAACAAATCTATTTACAACAGAAAGAGAGAGAAAATGGGCAGAATTTTAAAAAAACTTTTAGCGGAAAATCTTACATTTAAACTAATATCTATTGCTTTAGCAATATTTCTATGGTTTTTCGTCACATTTAGAGGGCAAACAGAGACATCTATTGAAGTACCTATTGAGTTTAAAAATACTCCATCACAAATGGAGATTTTAAAACAGAATGTAAAAAAGGTAACAATAACAATCTCTACGAGAGAAAGAATTCTACGAGAATTAACGCAAAATAATATCAGAGTAGTAATTGATCTCACCAATGTTAAACTCGGTGAAAATTCAATCCCTATAACAAAGTCTTCAGTAAAACTGCCAAGAGGAGTTGAAATTCTGAAGATTGAGCCTTCACAGGTAAAAATATATATGGATGAAAAATCGCAGAAAACAGTTCCTGTAAGAGTGGTTCTAACAGGGAATCCAGCAAAAGAATTTACTGTTGTATCAGTAACTGCTGAGCCTTCTACGATAAAAATAGAAGGAGCAAAAAAAGAACTTAGCAAAATCCATTCAATTAAAACTGAGCCAGTGGACATAGAAGGTATCGCTGAAGACCTGAAAATTCAGGCAAAAATAGATCCCGAAGGAAAAATCTTCAGAACAGACCAGGATACAGTTTATATAAATGTCAAATTGGGGAGGAAGAGATGAAACTTTTTGGCACAGATGGAATTAGAGGAACAATAAATCAGTATCCAATGATACCTGAATTATGCATGAAAGTAGGGATGTCTCTATGTTTTATTTTAAAACAAAGGATTTCTCATAAACCAAAAATCCTTATTGGAAAGGACACAAGAATCTCAGGCTATATGATTGAATCAGCTTTAACAGCAGGAATAACTTCAATGGGAGGAGATGTTTATCTTGTTGGGCCAATTCCCACTCCAGCGATTGCTTTCCTTGTAAAAAGCATGCGTCAAGATGCTGGCATGGTAATTTCAGCCTCTCACAATCCATTTCCTGATAATGGAATAAAGATATTTTCAAATGATGGCTTTAAGGTGTCTGAGGATATTGAGAACACTATTGAAAAATTTTTAAATGAACCTGATTTTCCTCAAAGCAGGCCTCAAGCAAAGGCTCTTGGAAAAGCTTTTAGAATTGAAGATGCAGTAGGAAGATACATAGAGTTTGTTAAATCAACTCTACCAAAAAATTTTACCTTTGAAGGACTTAAAGTAGTAATTGATCCTGCCAATGGAGCTGCCTACAAGATCACTCCAACACTTTTCCGTGAACTTGGAGCAGAAGTGATAACAATCAATGATAAACCTGATGGACTGAATATAAACAGAGAATGCGGAGCATTGTATCCTCAGGAATTAATAAAAAAAGTCATAGAAACTCAGGCAAATCTTGGAATTGCTCATGATGGAGATGCAGACAGAACAATTCTTATTGATGAAAAGGGAAACATTATTGATGGAGATATTATTCTCAGTATATGGGCAACAGAGTTAAAAAAGCAAAAAAAGCTTAAGAAAAACACTGTTGTTGCAACAGTAATGACAAACAGCGGAGTTGAAAACTATCTAAAAACACAGGGAATAAAACTTATAAGAACACAGGTAGGTGACAGATATGTTGTGGAAGAAATGCTTAAAGGTGGATATAATCTCGGTGGAGAACAGTCAGGACACATCGTATGTCTTGATTATTCATGCACAGGAGATGGAGCAATAACAGCGGTTCAGGTGGCTTATATTATGATGAAAAATGGTAAATTTCTCAGTGAATTAACAAAGGAAATATCAAGGTATCCACAACTTTTAAAGAACATTAGAATTCCTGAGAGAATTTCAAAAAAGGAGGCTATAAAAAAACTTGAAGATTTAAATTTCAAAATCTCAAAGCTTCAACAGGAAATAAAAGGAAGAATACTTATAAGACCATCAGGAACAGAACCAAAAATAAGAATTATGGTGGAAGAAGAAGATCCAGGAAGGGCCAATAAGATTTTAGAGGAACTGGAAGAGTTAGTAAAACAAAAACTCTACTAATGCCCGTTGTTCCATGTTTAGTATCAGGAATTCTTCTGGGATATTTCTTTACTTATTTCCCTGTAATAACAATAATTTTTTCAATTCTCTTAATTTTTGCCTTTAAAAATAACAAGCTCATAGCGATACTCCTTTTCATATCAATGCTTTTTGGAATTTTGTACATAAGTATTACTTATTGTAAAGATACTGTAGAACCAGAAAATATAAGCTTCACAGGCTATTTAAAAAATAAAAGCGGCAATATCTATGAGTTTAAAGTTAGCTGTAGTTCTGATACTAAAAAAACAATACTGAAACTTTACTCTAATGAGCCTCTTCAGGAAGGGCAAACCTATAAAATCCAATGCATCATTGGTAAAAAACATTTAAATCCCTACCAATACGGAGAGCCCCTTTGTTTTTTAAAAACAGCACAACTGGAAGAAAACTTTCAAAAGACAGCAGTTGACAAAATAAGAGAAAAAATAAACAAAAAAATTGCAGAAACCATTAATAAAGAACTTTCTGGAACACTCATTGCAATGACAACAGGTGAAAGAACTTCAATTCCAATAGAGATTCAAGAAGACTTCAGAAAAACAGGACTTATTCATTTGCTAAGTATATCAGGAGCCCATTTCAGTCTTTTATTTACAGTCTGTTTTTTGATATTTAAATTTCTCATTAAAAGGCTTCCATACACTGTTCTGTTAAAAATTACCCTTTACTGGAAACCCTCCCAATTAGCCACTTTTTTTACATTCCCTGTTATTTTATGCTACTTTCTTATTGTTGAACCAAATTATCCAACCAGTCGCTCTTTTATTATGGCAACACTTTTCATGATAGGAGCCTTATCAGAGAGGAAATCCCTATGGATTTTTACTGTAAGCTTTGCATGCCTTATAATTTTAATTTTTCAACCTCAAGCAATAAAAGATATTTCCTTTCAACTTAGCTTTCTTGCCACTGCAGGAATTGGTTTTGCATCAGATATTTATAAAAAGTTCAAAGACAAAATTCCAAAAAAAATCTCTTATCTTCTTTTAAGTCTTTTTATCAGCATTTCAGCAACAGTTATCACAGCACCCTTAATAGTTTACAGATTTCACTATTTATCCCTGATATCTCCTTTGGCAAACCTTACAGTAGGAGTTTTAATTGGAATGGTTCTTTTCCCTTTACATTTATTTTTTGTGGTAGTCTTTTTGATTACAGGATATTATCCTTTGCCTGAAGTAATTGATTTCATTGGAAAGTTCTCTTTTAAAATAATGCATACTCTTGCCTCTTTTAAATATTCATCTATATGGATTCCTCTAATTCCTCCTATGGCACTGGCTATCTTCTATATGGCAGTTTTTATTACTCTATTCGGCTTTTATTGTTTAAAGAAAAAGAAAACACTAATTCTTGGTTTCTCTATGATTTTGGTTTTAACGTCTATTTTAATCCCGTTTTTTATGCATATTAAAGACAAAGAAAGCTTAAAAATTACATTTCTTGATGTTGGTCAGGCAGAATCAGTGGTTTTAAAAACTCCATCTGGATTCTTTCTTATAGACACAGGGAAAACAGGATGGGAGGCAACACAGTTTCTTAAAGCCTATGACGTTAAAGAGCTGATATTGATTATTACTCATGAACAAAAGGATCATGCAGGAGGATTTGAAAGAATTTTAGAAAACTTCCAGATAAAAGAAATATGGGACACAGGATATATTAATTACAGCAAAGAGCCTGCCAATGATATTTTAATCAGACATCTTGAAAGAGGCGATGTTTTAAAAGTAGGCAGTTGCTCTTTTACAGTACTTCATCCCTATAAGGGATTCTGGAGCCCCTCTTTATCAAGGGATAGCAATGAAGTAAGCCTGATATTTAAATTTCAATGTTTTAAAAAAACTTTTCTTTTCACATCAGATGCTGGGATTGATGCTTTACAGACAATTCCTGTGAATTACTTAAAATCAGAGGTAGTAAAAATTCCCCATCATGGAAGTAAACGCTCTTTTTATCCAGAATTTTATAAAGTAACAGAGCCTGAAATTTGCATAATAAGTGCAGGAAAACAAAATCCTTATGGACATCCTCATAAAGAAGTTGTTGAAAATATAAATAAAATATGCAAGATTTATAGAACTGATGAAGATGGAGCAATTCAGATTAAAGAATTACCAGATGGAAGCCTCAGAGTGCAAACCTTTAAAAATGCCGTGTTTAAACCATATGAAGACTGGGAAAATTTAAAAAAACTTTTTATTTTATGGTAAACTTTAAAAATGATAGCAGTTGTTGACTATGGAATGGGAAATATAAGAAGCGTTTCAAGGGCATTAGAGGCAGTGGAAGCTCAGGTAAAAATAACTCAGAATGCAGAGGATATTAAAAATGCCCGAGCTATTGTGCTTCCCGGAGTTGGAGCTTTCCGTGACTGCATGGAAAACCTTTCAGAATTGGGACTATTACAAACAATAAAAGAAGAAATTGTTAATGGTAAACCTTATCTTGGAATATGTCTGGGAATGCAGATACTTTTTAGTGAATCTGAAGAGTTCGGATTTTGCAAAGGGCTTGATATATTTAAAGGAAGGGTTGTAAGATTCAATCTTCCAAGACAATACAAAATCCCTCATATGGGATGGAATGTAGTTAAATTCAAAAGAAAAAACAAAATACTGGAAGGCATTCCTGATAATTCCTATTTTTATTTTGTTCACTCTTACTATGTTGTCCCAGAAGACGAAAGGATTATTGCTGGAGTTACAGATTATGGCACAGATTTTACATCAATGATAATTTATGAGAATATTTTTGCCACCCAGTTTCATCCTGAAAAATCACAGAAAACAGGACTTACACTTCTTAAAAACTTCGTTCAGTTCAGCAGATGAAAAAAGTAATTCTTGGCACAGCAGGACATATTGATCACGGTAAAAGTGCTATAGTAAAAGCATTAACTGGAATTGATCCTGACAGACTAAAAGAGGAAAAAGAAAGAGGTATAACAATTGATCTTGGTTTTGCAAACATAAGATATCCAGACCTGATTGTTGGCATAGTTGATGTACCAGGACATGAAAGACTCATCAAAAACATGCTTGCAGGAGTTGGTGGAATTGATATAGTAATGCTGGTAGTTGCTGCAGATGAAGGAGTTATGCCTCAGACAAAAGAACACCTGGCAATATGCGATTTGTTAAAAATAAAATCAGGATTGATTGCTCTGAATAAAGTAGATCTTGTTGATGAAGAAACAATAGAACTTGCAAAAGAAGATGTAAAGGAAGCTGTTAAAGGAACATTTCTTGAAAATGCTCAAATAATACCAGTTTCAGCTAAAACTGGATACAATATTGAGCTTTTAAAGGAAAAAATCAGACAACTCGCTTTATCAGTTGAAGAAAAATCAACTGGTGGAATATTCAGAATGCCCATTGACAGGGTTTTCACATTAAAGGGTTTTGGAACTGTTGTTACAGGAACAGTTCTTTCAGGAAAAATCTCTGTTGACTCCCCTGTAGAAATTCTTCCAGCAAGAATTAGTTCAAGGATAAGAGGACTTCAGAGTCATGGAGAAAAACTTGATGAAGCGTATGCCGGACAAAGAGTTGGAATAAATCTTCAGGGAGTATCAAAAGAAGACCTTAAAAGAGGAGATGTTGTCAGTATTCCTCAAAAACTTAAACTAACTACATTTCTGGAAGTAAAGATAAAGCTTTTAAAAGATGTAAGTCCCCTCAAAAACGGAGCCCCCATTCATTTTTATCTTACTACATCTGAAACTGTAGGCAGGATAAAGCTTTTCAACAAAGCTGAAATTTTACCTGAAGAAGAAAGCTTTGCTTATGTGAAGTTGCAGGAACCCATAGTGGCAATGGCTCAGGATAAATTTATTTTTCGAAGATTTTCTCCACTTGAAACTCTTGGTGGAGGAATTGTTCTTGATCCTGATCCACCAAGAAAAAAGAGAGAAATACAATCTGAGCATCTTGAATTGCTTTCCAGTGGCAGTCTTTCACAAAAGATAGAAATCAAGATTAAAAGGAAGGCATTTAAGGGGGTCTCAATATCTGAGCTTGAAGGCTGGATAAATGCAGATTTAAAAGAGATTAAAAAAGCCATAGATGAACTTCTTGAAAAACGAAAGATTATAAAGGCGGAAAATCAGCTTTTCCATATAGATGTTTTCAATAATTTCAAATCATCTCTATTAAATTTACTTAAAGAATTCCATCAAACCAATCCATTTAAGGAAGGTTTACCCAAGGAAGAGCTGAAAACAAAACTCTCTGTTGATTCTGAGCTTTTAATGCTTTTGCCCTATATTGAAGAAATTTCAGTGGAAGGCAACACAGTAAAGCTTAAGTCAGCCCAGAGGGAAGAGATTGATCCCGTGCTTGAGGAAAGAATAATAAGAGAACTTCAAAGAGAATTTCAACCTCCACTTAAAGAAGAGATTGCTCAAAAACTCTCAATCTCTGAATCAAAGTTATCAGACATATTGAAAATAATTGTTAAGAAAGGAAAGATAGTTCGAATAAATGACTCTTTGTATCTTCCAGTGGAAAGTTATAACAAAATGCTTGAACTGCTTAAAGATTTCTTTTCAAAAAAGAATGAGATGACAGTTTCTGAATTCAGAAATCTTCTTAATACAACAAGAAGATATGCTATAGCATATCTTGAGCATCTTGATTCCCATAAAATAACTCTAAGGATTGGAGAGATCAGGAAAATGGTTAAAAGAGGATAAAATGACAAGAAAAAAACTTGCTTTAATCATTTTAACTTTCATCATTGGATGTTTAAGTGGGATAACATTATTTTATCTCATAACCACAACAAGACAGTCTATCCCTATTTATAGAGATATTGCTGAGCCTGTTAAAAGCTTTGCTGAGATAGTAAAAGCAGTTTCTCCTTCAGTTGTAAACATCTCTACAACAAGGACTGTCCAGAATCCGCCAACACTTGAAGATCTTTTTGAATTCTTACCACCTTTTGGAAATTCTCAAGGTAAAAAATGGAAAGAAATGAGCATGGGCTCAGGAGTAGTTGTTTCAACTGATGGATACATCCTTACAAATTATCATGTTATTGAACAGGCAGAAGACATAAAAGTAACTCTCTATGATAGAAGAACATTTAAAGCCACTTTAGTTGGTGCTGATCCTAAAACCGATCTTGCAGTAATTAAAATAAATGCAAAGGATTTACCAGTTGCTCCATGGGGAGATAGTGACAAACTTCAGGTAGGAGATTTTGTCCTTGCCATTGGCAATCCCTATGGATTAACTCACACTGTTACAATGGGAATAATAAGCGCTACAGGAAGAGCAGATGTGGGAATAGCAGACTATGAAGACTTTATCCAAACAGACGCAGCAATTAATCCAGGCAATTCAGGAGGCCCACTTGTAAACATAAAAGGAGAAATTATAGGGATAAATACAGCAATATTTTCAAAAACTGGAGGATATCAGGGAATAGGATTTGCTGTTCCAAGTAATATGGCTCGTATAATAAAAGACAGTTTAATAAAGGAAGGCAGGGTAATAAGAGGCTGGATAGGAATAATGGTTCAGGACTTAACAGCTGAGCTTGCTGAGAGATTTAATTTAAAAGAAGCATATGGAGTTATCATTACAGATGTAACAAAAAATTCACCTGCTTACAAAGCAGGACTCCGCAGAGGTGACATAATTCTGGAATATGATGGCAAACAAATAACAGAAAGTGCTATACTTAGAAATCTTGTAGCTCAAAGTAAAATTGGCTCAATTGTGAATCTAAAAATTTTCAGAGATAGTCAGATTTATACACTACCAGTTACAATTGCTCAAATTCCTTCAGAACAGATTCAGGATACAAAAATTTTAAAAAAATCAACAGGAAAGCCTGAAAATCCCTTTAAAGGACTATCAGTAATTGACCTTGACCCATCAATGGCGAAACAGATTGGAGTAGATTTAGAAGACCGAGGAGTTGTTGTTTATAAAATTGAACCTGGCTCACCAGCTGAAACCACAGGACTTAGAAAGGGAGACTTAATAATGGAGATTGAAAGACAAAGAATAGTTTCTGCATCTGATTTTCAAAAGGCAATACGGAGAATCTCAAGACCTGATGTTCTTGTGCTGATAAACAGAGGCGGTAAAAAATTTTATATGATTCTGGGATCATGAGCCTGTTAGTTCTTCTTTTTGTGATAACTATTGGTATTGTTAGTTTTTTCACCTTAAGTGAGTCATTTTTCATCAATCCCATTATAAAAAGCCTGATTGTCTTATCAGGAAGCATTTTTTTACTGCTTTTCATATACTCAAATTTCAAAAAAATGAATAGTTCGCAAATACTGTTTGGATTTTTAGGGCTTTTTTTCGGAATTTTAACAGGACTTCTTTTAAGCATTCCTCTGTTAATTTTCTATGATCTGAAATTTATTGTTTTCAGCATTATTACAGGTTTTGGATATGCTGGTGCAATTTTTGGTTTAAAAAAAGCTCAGACAATAAAAATTGCAGATATTCTATGGATAATTAAAAAAGAAGCTATCTGGCAAGAGCCTAAAATCCTTGATACTAATGTTCTCATAGATGGCAGAATTGCAGATCTTGTAGAGTTAGGTTTCATAAAAGGCACATTATTGATTCCAAGATTTGTTTTAAAAGAAATCCAGTATATTGCAGACTCCCCAGATCCTCTGAGAAGAGCAAAAGGCAGAAGAGCACTTGATGTGCTTCAGAAAATTAAGAGTGCTGAAAAAATAAGATTTGAGATTGTGGAAAAAGACATTCCTGAAATAAAGGAAGTTGATATAAAACTCGTTGAAATTACAAGAATTCTTAAAGGCACACTGATTACAAATGATTTAAATCTCATAAAAATTGCTCAATTAAGAGGAGTGCCTGTACTGAATATGAATGAACTTGCTCAGGCAATGAGACCTCCTGTGCTTCCAGGTGAGGTTCTAAAACTCTTTATAGTTAAAGAAGGTAAAGAGCCTGAGCAGGGAGTTGCTTATCTTGATGACGGAACAATGGTGGTTGTTGAGGAAGGGAAACAATATATTGGTAAGACTATTGATGTGGTAATTCACAGTGTTTTACAAACAGGAACTGGAAGAATGATATTTGGCAAACCAAAGGCTGAGGCATCTGAACCGCATCATGAAGTGTAGCGCTATAATTGTTTCAGCTGGCTTAGGGAAAAGATTTGGCTCGCCAGATAAAGTATTTTTTGAAGTAAATGACAAACCAATTTTTATATGGGCTGTTCAAGCTTTTGACAATCTTGAGTTTATCAATGATATATGGATCGTAACAAGAAAAGATGCAGTCCAAAAAGTACGCTCTTATCTAAAAATTTTTAACATTAAAAAAGTTAAAGAAATTGTTGAAGGTGGAAAGGAAAGACAGGACTCTGTTTACAATGCCTTGAAAGTAATGCCAGAGGATACAGAAGTTGTTTTAATTCATGATGCAGTCCGTCCATTGGTCAGTAAAGAATTGGTAGAAAGGGTGTTTTATGCCATGAGTCCACAGATTGACGGTGTAATCCCGGTAACAAGAATAACCGATACAGTTAAATGGATTAAAAGTAAAAACATTGTTGGCGGAACGCTTAATAGAGAAATTCTAAGAACAGTGCAAACGCCTCAGGCATTTTGGTTTAAAAAGATTCTTAAGGTTTACGAAAAAGCTTACAGAGAAGGAGTTTATGGAACGGATGATGCCTTTTTAATAGAAAGATATGGTGGCACAATTTATACTGTAGAAGGTGATGAAAAAAACATTAAAATAACAACAAGGCAGGACCTGGAAAAAATGAAATCACTTTATTTAAACAATCTTCAGTCTTCAATCTTAAATATAAGAGTTGGTATAGGACA
Organism: Thermodesulfovibrio sp. 3462-1; assembly: GCF_040451425.1. NCBI lineage: Bacteria > Pseudomonadati > Nitrospirota > Thermodesulfovibrionia > Thermodesulfovibrionales > Thermodesulfovibrionaceae > Thermodesulfovibrio > Thermodesulfovibrio obliviosus. The sequence goes on along the minus strand of NZ_CP144374.1, from coordinate 99,568 downwards.
TGACAGTCACAGGCTTGTCTCAGGAAGAAAACTTATTATCGGAGGAATTGAAATACCTTATGAAAAAGGACTTGAAGGGCATTCAGATGCCGATGTTTTAGTTCATGCAATAATTGATGCAATACTTGGCTCAGCAGGAGCAGGTGACATAGGAACACATTTTCCTGATACAGATCCTCAATATAGGGATATTTCAAGCTTTGTTTTACTTGAGAAAACTTTAAAACTTGTGCATGAGCAAAAAATTGAACCATTATGGATTGACTGCATAATATTTGCTGAAAAACCAAAACTCAGCCCTTATATACCGAGAATGGTACAAAACTTTCAAAAACTTGGATTAAAAGTAAACATCAAAGCAAAAACAGCTGAAGGCATGGGATTTATTGGAAGAGGTGAAGGAATAGCCGCCCAGGCAATATGCCTGAGCAGCATAAAATTAGAACCTTAAAATAGCTCTTGGAACATCCTTTACTGAGGCAACACCTGTAAGAAGCATTGCCTGTTTAAGCTCATTCTTTATATTGTCAAAATAAAGCTTAAGAGCTTCTCTTCCACCACCAAAAACCGCTACAACAACTGGTCTTCCAATAAGCACAGCATCTGCTCCAAGAGCAAGAAGCTTAAGCACATCAACTCCTGAACGAACTCCTCCATCTGCAATAATTTTAATTTTACCTTTAAATTTTTCAGCAATTTCTGGCAGAACCTCTGCAACACCTGGAGTGTGGTCAAGAATTCTTCCACCATGATTTGATACAACAATTGCTGAAGCACCCACGTTGTAAGCAATTTCAGCTTCTCTCAAAGTCATTATTCCTTTGAGAATAAATGGAAGAGAGGTTGCCTTAACGAGTTCTTCAATCTCCTTTGGAGATTTTGGACTGACAGGCTGTCCCTTCAGTGCCATTGTAATAAGTCCTGCTCCGTCAATATCAACTCCCACTGCTCTTGCTCCCGCATCTTCAGCCTGCTTTATTCTTTTGATTATCTCATCCTGTGCTCTTGGCTTAATTATAGGAATTCCTTTACCATTATTTTTCTTAATTGCATTAATTCCACTTCCATACATTAATGGATCTGCTCCATCACCTGTCCAGCCAATTGTTCCTGCCATAATAGAGCCTGCAATTACCTCTTCACAATAAACCTCTTCTGTAATTGCACCTCCCATGTTGTATGTTGTTCCTGTGATTGGTGCAGCCATTACAGGAAGGGAAAGACTTTGACCAAAAATTTCAATAGCTGTATCAGGTTCTCTTACATTATGGATAGTGGAAAGATTGAGTTTGATCTTGTGTAAAGCTTCAATATTGGCTTTGAAAGAAGAGCCTGTTCCAACGCCACCCATACCCGGGACTTCTCCTGCACAGGCAATGCCATTGCAAATAGGACATACACGGCAGTAAGGTTTTAACTTTTCTTTTGCATTTTTTTTCACATCCTGCCAGTTCATCTGTTCCTCCTTAGAAATTTTTTGATAAAATATTATAAAACAAAGCGGGCGGTTAGCTCAGTTGGGAGAGCGCCAGAATCGCACTCTGGAGGTCGGGGGTTCAAGTCCCCTACCGTCCATCAAGAATTATCAAGGGTTTACAAGAAATCACACTTCCTTAAAAATTAAAAATTGTGAAGTAATTGTGAAGTAGAATTCACAGTTGTTGAAAACAAACCATCAAGACAAGCTATTGCTCTGTTTTTATGTTCAGGTGCTAAGTGAGAGTATCTTAAGGTCATTCTTAGTTCTTTATGTCCTAAGAGTTCTTTGACTGTTGTTAGGTCAACTCCTTTCATTACAAGGTGGCTTGCAAATGTGTGTCTTAGGTCATGAAAGCGGAAATCCTCAATCTTAGCTTTCTTTAGTGCTGTTCTAAAGGCTCTTTTGATGTCATAGTATCTTGTGCCTGTTTCAGGGTTTACAAAGACATACTGAGTATCAATCCTTCTGTTAATGTAAAGTTCTCTCAGGGTTTTAAAGAGAGTTGCATTAATTGGAATATCTCTTCTTTCACCATTTTTTGTCTTTTCTACATGGATGTAGCCATTCTTTAAGTCTATGTTATCCCATTTTAAGCTCAGGATTTCTTCTTTTCTCATACCTGTTGACAGTGCAGTTAATACAATCGGATAAAGATGCTTATCGCAACATGAAAGCAGTTTCTGTATTTCTTCCTCTGTAAGGTATCTTAACCTTTGGTTGTTTTCTTTTAGAGTGCCAACTTTTCTGACTCTCTTTAAGATTTCCTCTTCTATCATGTCCCATTCTTGAGCCTTTCTCAGCATATGTTTAAGAACAGCTATTGTTCTGTTAATTGTTGCTGGTTTCCTACCTTCTTTTATAAGGTCAACTTGCAGTTGTTCAACAATCTGTGTGTTAAATGCTTTAAGTGGCATATCAGCAAATCTTTCTTTTAGCCTCTGAATGATATAGCTTTTAAATTTCCTATAGCTTCTCTGAATAGAGACATACTCTGTATACCTTTCTGCAAGTTCCTGGAATGTATACTTCTTAATGGTTGTAACTGGAAGCTTGCCTTCCATTACCTCAGCCCTTCTCTTAGCAAGAAGACTGATAGCAGTGTGAACGTTGGTTGACTTTGTGCTTTCTCTTCTTAGCTTGCCTACTGCATCTACATAACAAATCCAATAAATTCTACCACGCTTATAAATGCCTCTGTGTTTCATTAATGCGCCCACTCCCAACGGTTTTCAAAAGGGTTGTACTTCAAGCGAGCATCTTCAGGTTCATAACTCCATTCGTTTTCAAAAGGGTTGTACTTCAAGCGAGCATCTTCAGGTTCATAACTCCATTCGTTTTCAAAAGGGTTGTATCTTAGTCTATCTTCTTTTGTTGTTCCGTAGTCACCGAAATCACTAAAACTACTGTCAAAACAGAAGGCTGACCTTGATAGGAAAAAAGCTAAGAATACAAAAACAACGCAGGCTATACTACTTATTTTTCTCATTTGTACTTACCTCCTCTCCTTTAATATTGAACGGCTCTTTGTATTATTCTTTTGGTTCATACCTATATCCTTTTCCTTCCATACATTCTCTAAATGCCTTATCTCTTGCAATCGCTTTTATATTTTCGCCTATTTGTGCCCAATTTCTTTTAGTGTAGTCATATACTGGCTTACATTGGAGATTATAGTTTGAGTAAGAGCTTGAGCTTCCAAAGCTATAATAATAAGTGCTACCATGACTGCTCCCGGAGCAGTTATATCCACTTATTTCGGGCTCTGGTAAAGGCTTTTGGGGATAAAGGGTATTAGCATAGTTTTGACATTCTTGATAATCAAGTGTTGCTTCAAAATAGCCCTTTCCTGGCGGGGCTTTCCACACATATTGAGTGCAACCTGCTAATAAAAAAATCAAGGCACTACATAATACAATTGGTTTTGGTGAAATGGTTTTTAGTTCTCGCATTTTAAAACCTCCATTTTTATTTTTGCTAAAGCAATATAACCAAAAAGCTTTTCTTTTTATCTCTATTTTTTTATCTGTTTTTTTATTATATAAATCCTCAGATGACTAATCAAGAGCCCTACTGTTTTGTCTTTATAAATCAATCACTTACAAAGACTGTGAAGTAAATTGTGAAGTATTACTTTGACCTTCTTTTTAACCAACTGTCAAGCTCAGACTTTCTAAACTTCAAGTATTTTCCAGCTTTTATATGAGGAACCTTGCCTTGAGAGACTGCCTTGTATAGCCAGGAAGAAGGACACTTAAGATAAGAGCAAGCCTCAGTAAAGCTTAAGACCTCATCTTGCTTATTAATTAACTCAGCTATTTTATCCTTAAGTTTATCTGCAACTAACTCAGCAAGCTTATTGAGTTCTTCTTCTGTAAGCTTTATTTCCATTAATACTCCCCTTTATTTTGAAAGCTTGATAAATCCTGCATTGAGAGCAATTGCCTTTAAAAAGGAAGTATGGTTCATAAAGAGTAATACAGTAGCCTGTTTTCTTTTTCATCTCTGCATTACAGCAGTCATCAAAGATAAATTCCTTGCCTATACTGTTTACAGGCTTAGAAAGGCATTTAAATGAGTTCTGAAGTCTATTTTTAGCTCTGTATTGCTTAGCATAAGCTTTCAGGTATCTATCTCTATACTCTGTCCTACAAGAATAAGAGCAAAAGCTTCTGTTCTGTCTTGTAGGAGTAAATTCTTTATTGCAGTTCTTACAAATCATATTGGCCACCCTTGTTAAAGATATGGAGCTCAATATGCCCACAATTTAAACATTCTATGGCTGAGTGTCTTTGATTAGGCTTAAGAATTATCCAACTGTCACTTCCACATATAACACAAGGTCTGTTGAGATTGATGCCTTCTTTATGTTGAGCGGTTGGTTGAGGTATACGAGTCTTTTGTTTATCTTCCTGTTTAGTTTCTGCATTTACAACTTCATTAAACACTTCTAAAGAGTGTTTTAAAGTTTTTGGTTCTTTAGGTTTGAGTTTGTTGTTTGCCTCCCATAGATAAATATCTTCATCAAGTTTATCATTAGTTGAGGTTACAGTTTGCTCTGCCTGCTCTCTATAACCACAAAGAAGAAGGTAGAGGCTTTCATACTCTCCTAATATGTCCTTTAGCTCTTTAAAGCTTTTCTGCGTAAAAGAGACGTTAGGCTTAAAGAAGAAGTTTATCCTTTCTTCAATCTCTAAAATCTTTTTCCAAATGTCAGGTTCATTTTTCTTAGCCCACTCAATAAGCCCTGGAGTATATTTTTTGTTTATCCTCTCAAGAGTTTCTTCTATTAGTTTGTCAACTTGTTCTCTTAGGACAGCAGAGTCTATCTCTTCTTTAACGGTCTCTTCTCTAACAAGCCTCTTATCATAACTTAACCCTAATTTTTCAACTACCCTTTTTGCTATCTCTCCCATCCTTAGACACCCTCCTTTTTGTGAAAATTTTTCTTTTTATATATATACCCCAAATCAAAGTGTTACATATGTTACAAATGTTGATTTTATGCAGGTTTACGGGCTTTTTTTGAAGTGTTACAAAAGGGTATCTGTAACACTTTGAAAAATCCTCGCAAACCCTTGATTTTATGCCAAATGTAACATATGTAACACTTTGTTTTCGGAAATATACATTAAAAACAAAAATTTTCATTAATATCTCTCCATCATCTCATCGAGCCACTCTTTTTTTACGTGGTATCCTCTTCCAAATCCACGCTTTAGGATTGGTGTTGGAGCATCCTCGCTAAGATTTGAGATAAACTGGGACAGTCTTTTGCCGCTCGTAATAAATTTCAAATTTTCATCGTTTTGAACGTCTCTTAAGAGCTCAGAAGTGGGAACAAAGATTTCGTTTTCTCCTGCTGTGAGTTTCGAGGACAATATCTCCAGGAAAGCTTTAACTGAATTTTCTCCTTCAACGTCTCTTCTTTTCCTCCCTTTCTTGAGGATGAACTCCACGGTTTTGTCGTAGAAATTGCTTTTAAAAGCTTCATCGATGACTGACGCAATGGACAAAATTGGTTCTGAGATATCTTGAAGTCTGTCATCAAGGGAAAAGATATCTTTCCATTCACCTGTAGCGGAGTGGTATACGTCAGAAATCTCCTCAGCAAAATTAAGGGAAAACAAATAAAGCCTCGCCTTTAATTCATCAATTCTTTTTTTCTCTTTTACGATGTTAAATCTGCAAACACTTTCGTTCTTTTTTTTCCTTGACATGATGATTTTGAACGCCCTATCTTCAATCGTGTCAGCAACTTTATTAATCCCTGCAATTACTTTTGGAGAGTAGACTCGGAAGTAATGAATTGTATGACTTCTATCTTTACTGACTCGTGGAATGACTGAGTTTTGTTGGAATCCTCCATTAAGTAGAGAGATAATATCATGGTAGGTTTCGACATCATCTGTTCTGATTCGCTCCATCTCATCAAGGATTACAGTATTACAATCACTCTCAACCTGTCTAAATAATGAGGCACTTGATGGACTTATTAATCGTGGAGTCGCATTGAAACATAAACAGGACAAAATATCCAATAACAAGGATTTGCCACACCTCTTCATTGGTGAGGTAATCCAAAGGTACCCGTAGTAAATAAAAAGCGGATGAAGGTATGTTCCAATAACCCACATCCCAAGAAAAATTGGAGTGTTTGCATCCGTGAAGAACACGTGACTCCCAATAAAGTTGGCAAGCTCCTGGACAAGACCAGCTCCATCTACTTTTTCTTTCTTTTCAAGAAATCTTTTTGCAATTTCAGGTGTTAAGTTGGAACACATAAAGTTTGCGTTCTCAACTTCTTTAACTTTGTAATCGCTTGAGATTAGCACTTTTTTGGAATTCCAGATAGTTCCATAAGTTAAAACTCCATTATGGAAATCGATAGCTTTTGGCTCGTAGATTTCTTCAATTACTGTGTTTAGAAGCTTCAAAGTTTCTTTTTCTTTTTTTTTCTTTTGCCATTTTTCCTTGCTTAAGAAATTTTTTTCTTCTTGAAGAATCTCAAGAAGCTGCTCTTTTGTTCCTCCGCTTTCAATCCAGTCCGAAATGTCGCCCTTTTCTTTTAGATTTAAGGACTCAGGATTCAAGATTTTTACGGACTTAGCTATTGGCTTTAGCTGCTCCTCTATCTTGAAGGAGTGTTGAATACCCACCTCATCAAAATCCGGAACTATGATAACGTCCTTATCTATGAAGTATTTATTAAAATTTGCTCTCCATTTTCCAGCGCCAAACGGAGCTGTCGTCGCTGTTAACCCCATTTTGGCAAGATTGTCAGCATCTTTTTCACCCTCGGCAACGAACACTTGTTGAGATTTGATTAATTCTGGCAGTTTGTACAAAACAGGCTCCACGTCTCCTAAATTGTATACGCACCTACCATCCACGAAGCGCCTTATCCTAAAGTCCTTGGGCTCATATCTTACAACCTGAAAGAGCAGCTGCCCCGTTTCATTTGTATAGTCGTATACTGCGACTATCCTCTTTTCATTATCCTCTGTTTTGTCTTCTGTAAATTTTTCTTTGTGATTTGTGTATAAGTCTTGAACTTTCAGTCCTAAGGCATCCAAAATACTCTCGAGGCTGCAACCTGCAAAGCAATGTAGCAAGATTCTACCATTAGTTTCTTTTACACTTAATGACTGATGTTTATCACTGTGTGCTGGGCAGTAGGCCATGTAGCTATTGCCCACTTTTTTTACCCCCTCTAATTTGTTCAAAAGTTCCTCCAATGTCATGATAGCTCCTCCTTTACTGGCGTGATTAGAACTTTACCTCCTTGTATGGAGAAATCTACTTTATCTCCAGCTTTCAACCTCAACTGCTTCACCACCCAAGATGGGATTCCCACCTCTGCATACCTCCCGTTTCTTCTTAGTTTGTAAGTAAAGCCACTGTATTGTTTTGGATTTAAGACAATAGCACCTCTTCTGACTTCAAGCCCTACATAATCCCCGATTTGCATCTTTAGCAGCTTTATCACCCATGTAGGGACATTCACTGCAAAAGTGCCATCTTTTCTTTGTCGCAAACTGTAAAACATTTTTCCCACCTCCTTTTTTTTGTTTTTTGTCTATGTCTTTATGTTAAAATTAAGAAAGACAATAAAGAAGATGGGAGGACATAAAAAAGTGAGGTGGACACCGAAAAGATTAATATCTCTTGAATGGAACAGGGAGGACTTATTGGTTTGCTACACCAAGAAGGTAAATAAGCAGGTTTGCTTAAAGATTTTGTCTGAGGTTTATAAAGAGATTGGTTGGAAAGCTGAAGACTGCATAGTTGGATATATTGAGGATGGAGCATTTGCCTGGAATTTAAAGGATAGTTCTATTTGGTGGGTATTTCTTTTCTTGATAGTCTTCTTTAAGGTTCCTGAAATTAAAGAGAGCTTTAAGAAAGCCCTGATAGAGAATATTTCCTCAAACGAACAGATTGTCAAAGAGCTTTATGAAGAAGGACTAAAATTAGAAAGACATTCCAGAAGAAAGTTTGCTTCCTTATTTCCTGAAATCTTTTCAAAAAAGAGATTCAAAGAGGAAGAGTTAACCCCTGAGAGATACTTCAACCCAGATGAGTATTTTGAAAGGGACCTCATCCCTTTATTTGCTGAAACTTTTTTAGGAAAGACACTTGGTAATTATAAAAAACACGAGCTTGAGAAAATTTTAAAAGTTGTCTCTTTCTTTGAACTTGAGACCATAAAGCCTGAGATTACAGAGTCTGAGATTAAGCATGTAATGATTATATATACGACAAGGTGGTTTAAAAACTTCTTCTTAACCCTTCCTGATAAATTGCCAGACAAATTGGACATTCTAACCTATGAATGTATCGAGTTGCGTAAAAGACTTTTAAATGAAGGTTGCCTCAAAGATGGAAAGTTAACCAACATTGGTAAGCTGAAAAAAATCATTGGTGATGAACTTCAAGATATTGCAAAACTTACAGGGAGAGCAATCTATGAAAAAACTACAATCTGCATCTTTTGCCTTAGCAGGTTTAACACTCGTTGTTTTAGTCCTGCCCTATTTTGTCCTGTTTGCAAAAACAGGTATAGAAGCATAATTCAAAAAAGAATACAAAGGCATCCTGAAAGAGAAACTATACAAACAGAATTACAAAACATAAGAGAACTGCTTAAAGAAGAGGTTTGTAACATAGAAGTCATAGAAAGACTTGTGTATGAAATTAGAGAAAAATATCCTCAGGTGTTTGCTCCTATTAAAACAAAAACACAGCAATAAGAAATAAGCTTAAAAAAAATAATTATGCCTTTTCTTAGTTAGCCCTGAGTTCTATCTCTATCTATCTAATAGAGTATCCAACAAGAAGTCCTGTAGTATCTCCTGCAGGAAACATAGTCTAAGCATAAAAACACAGTTGGATGTGTTTAGCTGCCTGTCTGCCCCCTTACTTCACCCCCAAAAAAACAGGGCTTTCTACAAATACTATTTCTATTTACATAAATTCTTTTGTATAAGTTAACTTTGTTAAATGTTTGAGAATTACAAAAGCTAAAAATACCCTTTCATAGAAAAAATCTATCTTTACTATAGGAAAAACCAATGTGAAGTAATACTAAAAAATGTGAAGTAATTGTGAAGTAAGCAATAAAAAATGAGGGCAAACAGGGGTAAATGCTATTTTGCAAACTCTTTGATTTTTCTAAGAAAAGACAACATGGGATAACATAAGAAAGTGCCTGAATAAGAATCGCACTCTGGAGGTCGGGGGTTCAAGTCCCCTACCGTCCATCAAGAATTATCAAGGGTTTACAAGAAATCACTTTTTAGACCTTCGCAAAATTGTCATACTGTAGTTTTTCAAGAGTTTTACCGCATCAATGTAAATCTTTGCTACTTCTATTCGCAGTTTCCGGTTAAAATCTTATCTATGATTTTGAGGATGCTGTTTTCTCCATTGAGATGGCGCCTCACGGAGTCCATCTTTTCCCCAAATTCCTCTTTTTTCCTGTCTTGCCAGTCTTTGTGCCTGCAAAAACCATTCAGTATATTTAACATTTGGCGGCACTGTATAAACCATAGCATATCCATCTCTTACCATCATATAGTTAAGCATCCTCCCATTTTTATCCCACAGATATGCAAGAATTCTTCCATATCTGTCTCTGTGCTGAACATCGAGTTCAATTTTTACAAGCCAGTCACTTTCTTTAATGAGTTTTCTTAGATGATTTTTAGCTCTTCTTCCCCATGGTTCCTGGGCAAGCTCTGGTGCATCTATTCCAATAAGACGCACTCTTTCAGTTTTAACTATAATCCCAAAAAAACTGCCCGTAACAATACTGACAGTATCACCATCATTGATTTCTGTGACTTTGTAATAATCAGCCTCTTTTTTTGCGCAGGCACTGGTGAAAATAAAAAATACAAGAAACAGTAGAATCCCAAAGCCTATGAAATTTTTAGTATAATAGTATTGCATAAATTAATTTTAACATGAAAAATATTGTTCTCATAGGATTCATGGGCACAGGGAAGAGCTCAGTTGGGAAAATTCTATCAAAAAAACTTGGTTTTAAATTCATTGATGTTGATAAAGTTATTGAAAAAACAACAGGCATGAAAATTTCTGAGATTTTTTCAAGATTTGGAGAGCCCCGTTTCAGAGATATTGAATCAGAAGTTATAAATCTCATAACTCAAAAAAACAGACAGGTTATTGCCACAGGCGGAGGAGTTGTTTTAAGAGAAGAAAATATGAAAAAACTTAAGGAAAATGGTGTAATTTTTTGCCTTAAAGCTTCAGAAAATGTTATTTTTGAAAGAGTGAAGCATTGTAAAGACAGACCTCTACTGCAGGTGGAAAATCCTGAAAAAAGGATAAAAGAACTCCTTGAAAAGAGAAAACATCTTTATGAAAAAGCAGATTTTTGCATTGACACAGAAGGATTAACTCCTGAGCAGGTGACAGAAAAAATAATTGAGAGGTTGATAGATGGAAAAACTTAGAGTTGAATTGGGTGAACGAAGTTATGAAATTCTCATTGACAGAGGAAATCTTTCCCTCATTGGAGAGAGGCTGCTAAGATTTTCTGTAGGAAAGAAAGTATCTATCATAAGCAATCCAAAGATTTTTGAGCTTTATGGCGAAAGAGTAATAGCATCATTAAAAAAAGAAGGATTCGACACTTATTCAGTTTTAGTCCCAGATGGAGAGCTTTACAAAGACTACTTCTGGGCATACCATATTCTTACTCAACTTCTTGAAGCAGGATTTGACAGACGCTCCTCACTTATTGCCTTAGGAGGAGGAGTGATAGGAGACCTCACAGGCTTTGTTGCTTCCATATATATGAGAGGCATACCTTACATTCAGATACCAACAACCTTGCTTGCTCAGGTTGACAGTTCAGTAGGAGGAAAAACTGCTGTTAACCATCCTCTTGGCAAAAACATGATTGGGAGTTTCTGGCAACCTTCTTTAGTATGGATTGATGTTGATACCCTTGATACTTTACCTGAAAGAGAGTTTATTTCAGGTTTGGCTGAGGTTATAAAATATGGAATTATATGGGATAGAGAATTTTTTGAATTTCTTGAGATAAATAGGGAAAAAATTCTGAGAAAAGAAAAAGAAGTACTGATCCAGATAATAAAAAGAGCCTGTGAGATCAAGACAGAGGTTGTTTCAAAGGATGAAAGAGAAAGCTCTCTTCGAGCCATACTCAATTATGGTCATACAATCGGGCATGCCATTGAAACTCTGACAGGTTATGGCAGATATCTTCATGGAGAGGCAATATCAATTGGAATGGTCTATGAGGCAAAGCTCAGTAGAATGCTTGGTTTTCTTGAAACAGAAAGTCTGGAAAGAATAAAAAATATTTTGAAAAACTTTGGATTACCCATAAATCTACCTCTTAATATGGATTCATCAGCCATGATAAAAACCATTTTGCTTGATAAAAAGAACATTGAAGGAAAAATCAGAATGGTCATTCCAGAAGCAATAGGTAAGATGAAAATAAACTTTGAAATATCAGAGGAAGATTTAAAAAAGGTTTTAAATGAATGAAAAAATTTTAGTTGTTGAGGACGAAAGAGAGATTGCTGATTTAATAGCCTATACACTTAAAAAGGAAAATTTTGAAGTAACAATAGCTCTTGATGGTGAGACAGCTTTAAAGAAACTAAGAGAAAATTTCTTTGATCTCGTGGTTCTTGACCTCATGCTGCCTAAGATTCAGGGACTTGAGATATGCAAAGTTATAAGAAATAATCCAGATATGCAGAAAACGGGAATAATAATTGTAACTGCAAAGGGTGAAGAGTTTGATAAAATCACAGGACTGGAAGCTGGAGCAGACGATTACATTACAAAGCCTTTCAGCTCAAAAGAGCTTCTGGCAAGAATAAAAGCAGTTTTAAGAAGAACAATGCCAGCACATTCTAAGCAGAAGATTATAAAAATAAAAGAAATGGTAATAGATAAGGAAAAATACCTGGTAACAGTAAAAGGACAGCCAAAAAGGCTCTCAGCAACTGAGTTTAAACTTCTTTTATACCTTGCAGAAAGACCAAATAAAATTTTTAATAGAGACCATCTTCTTGATGCTGTATGGGGGCATGAAATTTATGTGGATTCAAGAACAGTGGATGTTCACATAAGAAGACTTCGTTTAAAAATTGAAGAGGATCCTGATAATCCAGAATATATTAAAACACTTCGTGGAATTGGCTATTACATTGAGGCTTAATGGTAGCGGAATTTTTAATATTGCTGATTTTTCTTTTAATTCTTATAATTTTGATACTGACAGGCAGGATAAAAACACTTTCTCAAAAAATTCATGAGCTGCAGTCTGAAAAAAATGTTTATGAATTAACTCAAATTAAATCACCTCAAAGCTTTGAAACAATTTTAAAATCAATAACAGAAGGACTTCTTATTATTGATCCCAGAGGTTACATAATGCTTGCCAATCAAAGTCTTAAAGATATTTTAAGAATAGATGAACCTCCAGAAGGAAAACAGGTTATTGAAGTTATTAGAAACATAGATTTAATAAATCTTATAAGCTCAGCAATGGTTGAAAAACAAGATTTGACAGCAGAAATCATAGTTAAGAAAGCTGGAAAAGACATATATCTTCTTGCCAAAGCAATGCCTGTGGTTGATTCAGGAAGTGTCTCTTTTCTAATAATTCTTCTTCATGACATAAGTAGACTTAAACAACTTGAAAATATAAGAAGAGATTTTGTCGCAAATGTTTCTCATGAACTTAAAACACCTGTTACTGCCATAAAAGGCTATGCGGAAGCTCTTCTTGATGGAGCTATTGATGAAAGAGAGAATGCCAAAAAATTTATTGAAATCATAAAAAATCAGGCAGACAGACTTAATGCACTGGTAGAAGACCTTTTGACTCTCTCAAGGATTGAATCAGGAGATATAAAAATTGAAAAGGAAAAGATACTGCTTGAGAGTCTGGTAGAGTCGGTTTTTGAGATTTTTAAGGACAGGGCAGAAAAAAAAGGGCTTCTTTTAAAAAAAGAAATTCCCTATGAAACATTTATTTATGCAGATAAAGATAGATTTACCCAAATAATGATAAATCTCATAGACAATGCCATAAAATTTACTGAAAAAGGCTTAGTAAAAGTGAGATTTTTCCAGGAAAATGATAAAGGAATTCTTTCAGTGGAAGATACAGGGATAGGAATTCCAAAGGAGCATCTCTATAGAATTGGAGAGAGATTTTACAGGGTTGATCAAGCCCGTTCAAGACAGCTTGGAGGAACAGGGCTCGGATTAGCTATAGTTAAACACCTTGTTTTAGCTCATGGATGGCAGTTCAAAATTGACAGTGAAGTGAATAAAGGAACAGAGGTAAAAATTATTATTCATGATAATTTTTGAAAACTACCTTATTGCCTCACATAAAAATCTATTCGAAAGGAGTTTTTACCTTTTTCTTGACACCGTGTTGTCCTTGCATCCCTTGTGGGTGCGAAAAGGAATCTGCAACGAATGGTATTTCAAGTAGATTTTAAATGAGGCAATTCGGGAGATTTATTTTAATTGATGGTTTGTTTTAAAATTAAAATTAATGTTTAAAAATGATGTCAGAGATGTAAAAAGAAGTTTTCAAAACAATGGAAGAAAATAACACACATCCAAAAGTTCGGAACAGAAGAGTTCATCTTGCAAATGAAAGAACCTTTCTTTCATGGATTAGAACAAGCATTGGAATAATGGCATTCGGATTTGTTGTTGAAAAATTTGCACTTTTTGTAAGGCAGATCTCCTTTTTTGTTTCTTCAACTTTACATCAGAAAGAGCCATCGCATGTTTTGGAGAAAGAACTATTACAGCCATCGCATGTTGGATATTCTTCATTCTTTGGTATATTTCTTGTCGCTCTTGGAGCATTAATGGGTTTTCTTGCTTTTATACGATATAAAAAGATTGAAAAACAGATTGATGAGGACAGTTATAAACCCTCTTTGTTACTTGATATACTTCTGGTAGTCGCTATTCTTGTAATAGCTGGCTTTTTGATAATTTATCTTATACATAGTATTTAATTTTTTTGTTCAAAAAGTATGATTCAACTTATTTTTATTCTTTGAAAACTTGTCTAAATTTTCTTAAGCTTAATATAATAAAAACATGATTAAAAATACTTTTATACTTCTTGATGGAATTGGAGAAAAAAGAGAACGAAAGCTATGGAGACAAGGAGTTCTTACTTGGGAAGATTTTTTCAATTGTAAAGAGGTTCTTGATTTAGATTATGAAAAAAAACAAAGCTATGATGAGTTTCTTCACTGGGCTTATGAGGCTTTAATTTGCAAGGATTGTTGTTTTTTTGCTGAACATTTGAAAAAAAGAGAACACTGGAGGCTTTTTGAAGAATGGATGAACGATGTAGTATGCCTTGATATAGAAACAAACGGACTAACACCAGAGAAAGGTGGATATGTAACTGTGGTTGGACTTTATTCTCCAAAAGGGTATCAAGCTTTAGTTAAAGGAGAAAATCTCACAGAAGACAATCTTCAGCAATCCCTTGATGGATACAGATATTTGATAACATTTTATGGAAGCATTTTTGATATTCCATTTCTTAAAAAAGAGTTTCCTAATTTGAAAATTGAACACATGCCTCATTTTGATTTATTTTTTGCAGGAAAAAGATTGGGAATTCATGGTGGGCTTAAAAAGCTTGAAACATTATTTCTGATTGAAAGACAGGAAGAGCTCAAAGGGCTTAACGGATATGATGCTGTAAAGCTCTGGAAAGCATATTTAAATGGAAGTACTGACAGTCTTGAGCGCCTTATTTCTTATAACAGAGCAGATACAGAAAATTTATTCCAGCTCGGAAAGATTTTTTATGATATGTTGCGCTCACAGGTAGGCATTGAAGAGTTTATAGATAATGGAACAAAAAGAGATTCTCAAAAAGTTTCTTAACTATTGTCTTACTGAAAAAGCCCTTTCTATAAATACAGTAAAGTCCTATGAAAATGATTTGAAAGGATTTTGTTTATATCTTCAGCAACAGCAAATTTCACCTTTAAATTGCGAAAAACAACTGGTTGTAAATTACCTTTTAGGCTTGAAAGAAAAAGGCTACAGTTCTTCATCCATTGCGAGAAACCTGTCTTCTTTAAAGCAGTTTTTTCGGTTTTTGATCTTTGAAAATTTAATAAATCATGATCCAACAGAGGGACTTAAATCACCAAAACTATGGCTCAGACTTCCAAAAGCTCTTGAAATTGATGAGATAAAAAAGCTTCTTTCAGTGATGCTTCAAAGCAAATATTACTTAAGAGATATTACCATGCTTGAATTGATGTATGCTTCAGGATTAAGGGTCAGTGAGCTTGTTAATCTAAAATTGAGCGATATAAACTTTGAAGCAGGATTTATAAGAGTTAAAGGTAAGGGTGATAAAGAAAGAGTTGTTCCAATAGTTTATCGTTCAATAGATAAAATTAAAAAGTATTTGATAGAGCTAAGACCAAAGCTTCTTAAAAAGAAGGCTTCCGATTATCTTTTTCTTAATAATCGAGGACAAGCAATGACCCGTCAGAGATTCTGGCAGAATCTCAAGGTAATGGGGAAAATTGCAGGCGTAAATGTAACACCTCATATGATTAGACACAGCTTTGCAACCCATTTGCTTGAAGGTGGTGCAGATTTAAGGTCTCTACAGAAAATGCTTGGTCATAGTGACATATCTACAACTCAAGTTTATACTAAAGTTTCAATGGATAGACTTCGTAAAGAGTATCTTAAACATCATCCAAGAGCTAAGTAAAGCTATAAGAAAGATTCAAACTTTTCTATTACTAATTCAATCTCAGCTAATGCTAATTCTTTCTTCCTGGAAGCGTTTAAATATTCTTTTTCTTAGTTCATGCTGAACACTATACTGATCAACAAATTCTCTTATTTGACAAACAATAGTAAAATTAAGAGAGTTCTCACCAAATCCGGGAATAAATCTTACTACTGGCTCGGGTTCACTAAGTAGTCCTTCAATTTCTACTGAAGCCTTTTTTGTTTCTTCAAGCAATATTTTCTCAACTCTTTCAAGATCTGATGAATAACTTACACTAACTGGAATCTGTAGAGTCGTTCTTTTTTCAGGTAAAAAATAGTTAACCACAATGCTTTGAGAAAGCTTGCTGTTTGGTATTATTAACATATTATTTGAAAGCATTCTGATTCTTGTAGTTCTCCATGAAATATCCTCCACATATCCTTCCTGTCCATTTTCAAGTCGTATAAAATCACCAATCCTTATTGTTTTTTCTGCCATAATATGAATTCCGGCAAAGAGATTTTCAAGAGTGTCTTTAAGAGCAAGAGCAACTGCTAATCCACCTATACCAAGTGCTGTTATAAGAGGTGCTATGGAAATTCCAAAAATGTTAAGTATTATTATAAAACCAATTAAATAGACGGCACTCTTTATTATTATATTTAAAAGACCTGTTGACTGCACAGAAACTGATGAGCGTTCCACATACCGCATAAAAAGTCTATTAGCGAGATTAGCAACAGGTATAGTTATTGATAGAATTATCAATACATGAATCGTTTTAATTATGTATAAATTATATTTTTGAGGAAATTCTGAGCTTTCAATTCCTATATAAAGGGCTATTCCAATGCACCAGAAAATTGAAGGAACTTTAATTGTATTTATTATTAATTTGTCTATGCCTGTTTTAGTCTTTTTACCCCAGTGATGAAGGATTTTGAATAAAAAAAATCTTGCAAACAGTAAAACTCCTGCTACAGCTACTACTATTATAGATAAAACTGCAATTTTTTCAATATTCATAAAATTATCCTTAAATTGTCTTCAATTCCTGAATATGAAGGAAATATCACGCATTAGAACCTGCATTAAATCACGGTAATAGATTATAGCAAGCAGTCTTAAAAAATCAAGAGATTTTAGTTAATCAAAGCTGGCAACTTAGGGATTTTTTCTATTCTCAATTTCAGGTATAATAAAAATCTATGACTGGAATCATCAAAGCAATGGGCCTTGTTTTTGGAGATATTGGAACAAGCCCAATATATACTTTAACTGTTACATTTTTAATTCTTGAGCCTACCTATGAAAATGTTCTCGGAGTTCTCTCTCTTATTTTCTGGACACTTGTTATACTTCCTACGATTCAATACAATGTTCTTGCAATGAGACTAAGTATAAGGGGTGAAGGTGGAACAATTGTTCTTGCTGAGATATTTAAATCTCTTTCAAAATCAAAAAAAGCTAAAGGAGTTGTCACATTTTTATCCTTTATAGGAACTTCTTTTATTATGGGTGATGGTGTTATAACTCCATCAATAAGTATTTTAAGTGCTGTCGAGGGTTCAGCTTTTATACCAGAAATAACAATTTCGCAAGAGATGATTATTTTAGGAGCCATGGTTATTGCTATATTTTTATTTCTTTTCCAAAAAAAGGGAACTGAAAAGGTTGCCTCTGCTTTTGGTCCTGTAATGGTTATATGGTTTTCTTCTCTTCTTATTCTTGGTATCTATGGAATTTTAAAAAATCCTGAGGTTTTGAAGGCTGTAAATCCATATTATGCTATAGATTTTGTTTTAAAAAATGGGTGGAAAGGCTACTTAATCTTAGGAGAAGTCATTCTCTGCGTAACAGGTTGTGAGGCAATGTATGCAGATATGGGACATCTTGGTTCAAAGCCTATAAGGCAGGCATGGACAATTTTGTTTTTTGTTCTTTCAATTAATTATTTCGGTCAGGGTGCTTTTATTCTATCTCATCCTGAGGTTAAAAACATTCTTTTTGAACTATCTTTAAATTTTTCATACTCTCTTTATGTTCCTTTTTTGATTTTAAGTATAGCTGCTACAATTATTGCTTCGCAGGCAATGATAAGTGGAATGTTTTCTATTGTCTATCAAGCAATTACAACAAGAATAATGCCAATGTTGAAGATTGATTATACCTCAAAAGAATTAAAATCCCAAATATATATTGGAACTGTTAACTGGTTTTTATTGATTGCAGTTTTATTCATTATGTTAGAGTTTAAAACTTCTTCAAATTTAGCAGGAGCCTATGGATTGACGGTAACAGCAAATATGTGCATAACAGGAATTATATTGATTTCAATATTTTTTCTTAAAAGAAACTATATTGCATTGATATTTGCTTTACTTGCTACTGCTATTGATTTTGTATATGTCAGTGCATGTTTGCAAAAAATTCCTCAGGGTGGATATTACTCAATAATTCTTGCGTTGTTTCCATTTTTAACCATTCTGGTTTTTACCAATGGACAGAAAAAACTTTACAGTATTATGCAGTTTATAGAAAAAGAAGATTTTATTTTAAAATTTGAGAGGATCTATAAAACAAATCCAAAAATTCCGGGAACAGCTATTTTCTTTATCAGGGATACAAGTAAGATCTCTCCTTATATTGTAGAAACAATGTTTTACCACGGAATAATTTATGAGGACAATGTATTTCTGTCAATACTCATTAGGCCTGATCCATTTGGAGTTACTGGTTATTTTAAAGAAAATCTCTGTCAGAGCATAAGAGTATTTGAAATTGAAATGGGTTACATGGAGTTTGTAAATATTGAAGAAATACTTAGAGAAAATGGAATTGAAGAAAGGGCTATATTTTACGGTCTTGAAGACATTGTTGCAAGAGGATACTGGAGGATATTTGCTTTTATAAAAAAAATAACTCCCACATTTATAAGCTTTTTCCGCTTGCCTTCAAGAAAGCTTCACGGAGTTTTAACAAGGATTGAGATGTGAGCAATTTCAATATTTGTAACTGAAAAAAATGAAACCTACTACAGTATTTATTGTTTTACTTGGGCTTGTAAGTTTATTTGCTGACATGACATATGAGGCTGCAAGAAGCATTACAGGTCCATTTCTTGCATTTTTAGGTGCCAGTGCTACTTTGGTTGGATTTATTGCAGGTTTTGGAGAGTTTATTGGATATGCTTTAAGGCTTTTTTCTGGATGGCTTGCTGACAGGACTGGTAAATACTGGAGCATCACAATCGGAGGATATTTAATCAATCTTTTAAGTGTTCCAGCACTAGCTTTGGTTGGGCATTGGCAGATGGCAGCTTTGCTGATCATGGCTGAAAGAATTGGCAAAGCATTGAGAACACCTGCAAGAGATGCTATGCTAAGTCATGCCACAGCAGAGATTGGTAGGGGATGGGGCTTTGGACTTCATGAGGCAATGGATCAAATTGGAGCAATGCTTGGTCCATTGACAGTGGCAGCAGTATTTTATTTTCATGGAGGATATAGAGAAGCTTTTGCAGCACTGCTTGTTCCAGCTTTGTTTGCTATTGGTATTTTATTTTTTGCAAGGTTTCTTTATCCATCACCGAAAGAGCTGGAAGTATCAAAAATTCATATTGAAACAAAGGGATTTAGCAAAGTTTACTGGGTTTATCTCATAGCAGTTGCCTTAAATGGTGCAGGATATGCTGATTTTCCTTTGATTGCCTATCATTTTAAAAAAGTCGAAACAGTTTCGGAACAGTGGGTACCTGTTTTTTATGCTATGGCAATGGGTATTGATGCTCTGGCAGCTTTAATCTTTGGATATTTTTTTGATAAAAAGGGACTCTCTATTCTTATTTTTTCAGTAATTCTTTCATCAGGTTTTGCGCCCTTATGTTTTCTTGGAGGTTTTTATTCTGCTTTGTTGGGCATGATTTTGTGGGGGATAGGAATGGGGGCACAGGAGTCTGTAATGAGGGCAGCTGTAGCGGTTTTGGTTCCAAAGGAAAAAAGAGGAGTTGGATATGGAGTATTCAATACTGGATACGGTTTATTTTGGTTTTTAGGTAGCACGGTGTTGGGGCTTTTATATGATTTTTCAGTGTATATTTTGGTTATTTTTTCAGTAATTCTTCAGATTACCTCAATCCCTTTTCTTATCAAAGTAAGAAAAATGTTACACTAAAAATTAGGTCAAAATAATTTAAAATTGATTGCTACGAGGAGGTTTTATTATGAAGACATGGTTTGTTTATGTATTTGGTCGCTGGATTGTACTTTCAGGTATTGCAGGAGCATTGCTTCAGTTTGTTTTGAGTGATTACCTGAGAATTCACACAATTCCAGCATTTTTACTCAATCAGTTTTTACTTGCCAATGTATTCTGGTTTGTGGATAAGGCAATATTTAAATCCCATTTTAACATTCCAGCTTTTTATCCTCTATGGGAAATCAGAAAAGATGTGGTATGTGCTGACTGCGGAAAGATTTGTGAGGGATACAGGGTCGTAAAAACTAAAAACTACGACAGACTTCATGATCCTGAACCAGAGTTTAGATGCAAAGAATGCAGAGAAAAGAAACTTGAAGAATTAAGAAAAAGAGGGATAGAAGTATGAAATAAAAAAATTAAGGTGGAGGATTAATCCTCCACCTTTCTACTGAAAGCTTACTATTTCTTTTCAGCTGGTTTTTCTTCTTTCTTTCCTTTAGCTTTTTTCTCAGCCTTGGCTGCAACTTTCTTTACGCTCTTTGCTGTAGCCTTGCCATCTTTCTCAGTGTATTTTACTACAACCTTATCACCAGCCTTAACGTCCTTAATCTGCTCATCTGTTACTGCAATTGTGAGCTCCTGCTTTTTGCTTTTTACTGTGATGGTTTTGCCAACTGTGTCAACAGCTGTAACCTCACCAGTAATGCTTTTTACCTTTTCCTTAGCTGCTTTCTTTGCAGGCTCTGCTGGTTTTGCAGGCTCTGCTTTCTTTGCAGGCTCTGCTGGTTTTGCCTGAGGCTGAGCAAATGCTGCTGTTACTGTAAGAGCAAATACCAATGCCATTACTACTGCTAAAATTTTCTTCATCCTCTTTTGTCACCTCCTTTCTTTTCTGTTTTTTTCAAAGGGATTTCAGTCTTTAGCTCTAAAATATACTATACAAATTTTATGCCAGCATACATAAGGTTATCTATCTTACCTTTTCGTTAATAGAGATTTCCTCATTTAAGGAAATTTTCCCTTTTCGGAAAATTTTCAGAAAGTCCGAATTTTTCAAGTCTGTACCAGAATGTTTTGTAGCTCATTCCAAGTAATCTTGCTGCCTTTGCAATAACATAATTGGATTTAACCAGAGCTTTTTTTAGTAACTCTTTTTCAAGCTCTTCGTAATTTATTCCCTCATCAGGTATATCTATCTCAAAGACATTTCTTGGCATGGAAATCTTTAATTCATCCTGAATATCCTTTAGGGTGATTTTTTCTCCTTCACAAATAATTATTGCTCTTTCAATAACTGTCTCTAACTGTCTTATATTGCCAGGCCAGTGATAATTAAATAAAGCCTCCATTGCAGAGTTGTCAATTCCATTAATTCTTTTTCCAAATTCTCTTGAGTATTTTTCAATGAAAAAGTTTACAAGCTCTGGAATGTCCTCTTTTCTCTCCCGTAAAGGAGGTATTTCCACTGTTATGACTTTTAATCTGTAATAAAGGTCTTCTCTGAATTTATTTTTTTCCACCTCTGTAGAGAGATTTTTGTTTGTTGCTGCAATTATTCTCACATCAACCCTGATTGTATCTTTACCACCAATTCTTCTTACTTCTTTTTCCTGAAGCACTCTGAGAAGTTTAGATTGAGTTGCTAAAGGAAGTTCAGCAATTTCATCAAGAAAAAGTGTTCCTTTATCTGCTGCTTCAATGAGTCCTATTTTTCTTGTATTTGCACCTGTGAACGCTCCTGGTTCATAACCAAAAAGTTCACTTTCTATCAATGTTTCAGGAATTGCTGCACAATTTATTGCAATGAAGGGTCTGTCTTTTCTTGGTGAATTATAGTGAATTGCTTTTGCGATAAGTTCCTTACCTGTCCCTGATTCGCCATATATTAACACTGTTGCATTTGTTGGAGTTACTTTTTTAACTATATCCAGCACTTGAAGCATTTTTTTTGATTTTCCGATTATACCTTCAATTTTGAATTTCTCATAAAGCTCCTTTCTTAGCCTCAGATTTTCTTTAATAAGATTCATTCTTTCTTCTGCTTTTTTTACAGTCACTAAAAGAACTTCTTTATCAAGGGGTTTTGTAAGATAATCAAAGGCTCCTTTTTTTATAGCATCAACTGCGGAAGAGATTGTTCCAAAAGCAGTAATGACAATTACAGCAGGCTTGAAAGGTTCTTCTGGAAGACTATTAAGGATTTCAATCCCATTTTGAGTTCCCAGTTTTAAATCAGTAAGAATTATATCTGGAAGGACTTTGCCAATTATTTCTTTTGCTTCTTCTAAACATGAGGCAGTGTAAACATTATAACCTTCTTCTGAGAGAATTGTCTGGAGAATTTCTCTTTGTAACTGTTCATCATCTATTATCAGTATTGTTGTCATTGATTAAACCGGCAGATAAATTTTTACTTCGCTGCCTTGTCCTGTTTTACTTGAAAATTCTATTTTACCACCATGCTCTTCTATAACTTTTTTTGCCAGAGGAAGCCCGAGCCCAAGTCCTTCTTTTTTAGTAGAGAATAAAGGTTCAAAAATTTTATCAATAACATCCTCGGGTACTCCACAGCCTGTATCAGATATTTTGATTAAAAGATTGTCTTCTATAATCTCTGTTTGAATAAAAAGATTTTTAACTTCAGAGTCTTTCATTGCATCTATTGCGTTCTTAATAATATTTAAAAGACAGCTTTTTATCAAATCTACATCAAGATTGACAGTAAAATCAACTTTGTAATCTTTATAGATATTAATGCCTCTGTGCTCTGCAGTTGGTTCAATAATTGAGACTACTTCATCTATTATCTCTATAACACTTACAAATTTTCTATTCAACTTTAATGGCCTTGTATATTCAAGATATTCTGTAATTAGATTGTTTACCCTGTAAATTTCTTGTTTCATGCTTTCAAGAAGTTTTATATAAGTATTATCATTTTGTTGTTTTTTTAGTTTTTCTATAAGATGATCAATGCTTAAGTTTATAAAATTAAGAGGATTTCTTATTTCATGAGCAATTGTTCTGCTGAGCTGTCCAATTGCTGCAAGATGTTCTGCTTCTCTAAGTCTTTCCTGAAGCATCTGATTTTCCTGCAACTTCTGAATCATAAAGTTAAAACTTTCTGCTATTTTGCCTATTTCATCTTTTCTGTTGATGTTTAATCTATAATTAAAATCACCCTGAGCAACCTTTATTGCAGCCTGAGTTAAGCTATCAATTGGCTTGGTATATCTTAAAGAAATGATGTAGGTTATAATTATGCCTATGGAAAATATAATCAAAGTTGTAAGCATTCTTTTAACTGCATTGTTTTTTAAAATCTTTGAAAAATCATCTTTATTAATTCTCAAATGAATATATCCATACTGAACATTACCTGCTATTACTGGTACAATTACATTATAAATATTTTCTTCTTCAAATACTGGTTCCCCAAGTTCTGCTTTGATAATCAATTCTTTCTTCCTGTGAGTTATTGGCTTTCCTATGTTTTGTGGATTAGTGCTTGCAATAATCTCTTGCTGATTACTAATTATGGAGACTTCTTTTATTCCTTTAGTATTGAGTTTATTAAGATATTCTGTAAGTTTGTTTGAGCCACCACGGGTGACCTCTTCAACTCCTATCTGAATAGCCTTTGTAAGATCTGCAGTCTGTCGTTCTATTTCCTTTAACAGTCTTCTTTCAGTTTGTGTATAAAATATATAAAGTGTGGACATTAAAGTAAAATTAAGTAAAAGCAGAAGCACCATAAACTTCCACTTTAAAGAAAGTCTATCAAGGATTTTCATAATCATGTATAATTGTATTATAGTATGCTTTCAGAAAGAATATCATCTGTTTTTAAAAAAATAACCTACGCTGCTTTGAGAGCAGGTAGAAATCCAGAGGAAATTAAAGTTGTGGCTGTAACAAAATCTCAGGGCATTGATAAAATAAAAGAGGCAGCCCAACTTGGCTTAAGAATTTTTGGGGAAAACAGAGTTCAGGAAGCAAAAAATAAAATAGAGGCTTTAAAAGATTTTATAGCTCAATGGCAGATAAATATTGAGTGGCATATGATAGGGCATTTGCAGAGCAACAAAGTAAAGGATGCTCTAAGGCTCTTTGAAGTAATTCACTCAGTTGATTCAGAAAAGCTTGCAGTATTGATAAATAAGGAAGCAGAAAAAATCGGTAAAATTCAAAGAGTTTTAATTCAGGTAAAACTCTCAGAGGAAGAATCTAAATTTGGGATAGAGCCTGAAAATACAGAAAAATTAGTGGAACTATGTTTTCGACTTCCAAATATTAAAGTAGAAGGACTTATGACAATCCCTCCCTATTTTGAAAATCCGGAGAATGCAAGACCCTATTTCAGAAAACTAAGACAGATAAAAGACAGTTTATTTCAAAAAGGATATGCCCTTACTGAGCTTTCAATGGGGATGTCAAATGATTTTGAAGTAGCAATCGAGGAAGGTGCTACAATGGTAAGAATTGGCACAGCCCTTTTCGGGCAAAGAATAAATTGAGGGGGTAAAATAAAATGATTGGTTTTATTGGCGGAGGTAACATGGCAGAAGCCCTTATAAGAGGGCTTGTTAAAGAAGGGAAAAAAAATATCATTGTATCTGAACCAATTGAAGAAAGAAGAAGATATCTTGAAAACTGTTATGGAGTGAGGACAACACCTTCAAACAAAGAGGTAGTTAATTTATCTCAGATTGTTGTATTAGCAGTAAAGCCTCAAAATATGAAAGAGGTTCTTGAAGAAATAAAAGATGCTGTTTCAGAAAAACATACTGTGGTTTCAATTGCTGCAGGAATTCCTCTTCGGTTTATTCAAAAATATCTTAAAACAGACAAGCTAATCAGAGCTATGCCAAATCTTGCAGCTACAGTAGGAGAGGCAATAACTGTTCTTGCCATTTGCGAGTGTCTTGAAATGAAGATTATAGCACCAGTAAGAGAAATATTTATGAGTGTGGGAAAAGTAATTACACTGCCAGAACAATACATGAATCTTGTCACTGCTCTGTCAGGCAGTGGACCAGGATTTTTATGTTACATAGTTGAGCAGTTTATAGATGTGGCAACAGAGCTTGGATTCGCTGAGGACATAGCAAGGGAACTTGTAGTGCAAACATTTATTGGAACAGCAAAACTCCTTGACAGCGGACTTCCACCTGATAAAATCAGACAGAAAGTAACATCTCCCGGTGGAACAACAGAGGCAGGTCTCAGGATTTTATCTCAAGGAACTCTGAGAGAAATAATTTTTAAAACATTACAAGAAGCAACAAAAAGAGCTCAAGAACTTAGTATGCAAGACTGAGGTGAAAAATGTTTATACTTGGAAATCTTATAATTGCACTGGCAAGCATTTTAGATATTGTCTTTACGATTTATACATTTATTGTAATTATTGCAGCAATAATTAGCTGGGTAAATCCAGATCCCTATAATCCAATTGTTAGATTTCTCTACTCTGTTACAGAACCTCTCCTTCGTCCAATAAGAAGGCTTCTGCCTCTGAGACTACCCGTTGATATTTCACCATTAATTCTTTTGCTTATAATATATTTTTTACAGAGGTTTTTAATTCCAAGCCTTATTGAGCTTGGTTACAGAATTAAAGGAGGAATTATATGAGAATTACACCCCTTGATATTCAGCAAAAGCAGTTCAAGGTCAAATTCAGAGGCTTTGACATGGATGAAGTATACTCTTTTCTGGAGCTTATAAGGGAAGAGCTGGAAGAACTCTTAAAAGAAAACTCTATGTTAAAAGAAAAAGTAGTAATTCTTGAGAATCAGTTAGAAGAATGCAGAAAAATTGAGCAATCAATTAGAGATACATTGATGACAGCACAAAAACTTGTTGAAGACTATAAAGCAAATGCCAAAAAAGAGGCTGAACTTATAATTAAGGAGGCTGAATTAAAAGCAGAAAACATTATCAAAGAAGCACAGGAAAAAGTTGTAAAAATTCATGAGGATATTGTTGATCTAAAAGGCATAAGAAGACATTTTAAAGAGGAAATAAAAAGGCTTATTGAAAGTCACTTAAGAATGCTTGAATTTGATAAAGAAAGAGAAGGGGAAGAAAGTGAGATTTAGCTCCCTCAGGGGAATGCAGGATATTATAGAGGAGATCCATCTATGGCAACACATTGAGAATAATGTTAGAGAAATATTCGAAAATTATAATTTTCAGGAGATAAGAACGCCTATTTTAGAGAAGGCTGAAATTTTTTTAAGAAGTATTGGTGAGAATACAGATATAGTTGAAAAGGAAATGTATATTTTTAATGACAAAAAAGGACGAACTGTTGCTTTAAGGCCTGAAGGAACTGCTTCTGTTGTGAGAGCTTACATTCAACACGGACTTTTCAATAATCCAGCTCCACAGAAGTTTTACTACATTGGTCCCATGTTTAGATATGAGAGACCGCAAAAAGGAAGACTCAGACAGTTTCATCAGATTGGGGTGGAATGTTTTGGAGTAAGCTCTTCCTTTATAGATGCTGAACTAATTTATATGCTTAAAATATTTCTTGAGAAATTAAAAATAAAAAATTTAGCTTACGAAATAAATTCTCTTGGATGCAAAGAATGTAGAGCACAATACAGAAAAATACTCTTTAATTTCCTATCAAATAGAGTATCCAGATTATGCGATGACTGCAAAAGAAGATTTGAGAGGAATCCTTTGAGAGTGCTGGATTGCAAGGTAGAATCCTGTAAAGAAGCTTTAAAAGACATTCCTTTAATTCTTGAGTTTTTATGCTCTGATTGTAAAGCACATTTTTTAAGTTTACAAAAAGAGCTCGATGAAATGGGCATATCTTATACTGTAAATCCAAAAATTGTTCGCGGACTGGATTATTACACAAGAACAGTTTTTGAAGTGACAACCACCATGCTTGGCGCTCAAAACGCTGTTGCAGCAGGAGGAAGATATGATGATCTTGTGGAGTCTTTCGGAGGACCCCCAACTCCTGCCATTGGCTTTGCAATTGGTATAGAAAGATTAATTGAGCTTTGTTCAACTACATTGACAGTAAATCCTAAAAGGCCAATTGTATATGTGGCATATCTTGGAAATGACCTCAGAACAGAAGCGAAAAAAGTTGTTAATTTTTTAAGAGAAAACAACATACCTACAGAAATTTCTTATGAAGAAACCTCTTTAAAAAGCCAGATGAGAAAAGCTGACAAATTTGGCGTTAAGATAGTTATAATCATTGGTGAGGATGAAATAAAAAAAGGAGTTTATAAATGGAAAAATATGCAGACAGGTTTACAAGGCGAATGCTCTTTTCAGGAATTAATTGATTTGATCAGGAGGCATAATGACCAGAGCTAAGGCAGAACAATTTTTAAAGAAATTCAAAGATAAAAAGATTTTGGTGATTGGTGATATTATTCTTGATAGATACATTTTTGGAAAGGTTTCAAGAATTTCTCCAGAAGCACCTGTTCCAGTTGTTGAAGTGACAGAGGAGTCTTACAGACTTGGAGGAGCTGCGAATGTAGCAAATAATATCATTGCACTTGGAGGAAAGGCTTATGTTTCAGGAATAATTGGGAAGGGTTTTGCCGGGAAAATTGTAAAGGATTTACTTGAAGAAAAAGGTATTGAAGTGGATTATCTCTTTGAAGATGCCAGAAAAACCACAGTTAAAACAAGAATTATTGCAGGAAATCAACAAATTGTAAGATTTGACATAGAAGATACAAGAAGACTGCAGGGTAAAGCAAAGGAAACATTTCTTTCCATGATAAAAAATGCCTTAATTGATTTTGATGCTGTCATTGTATCGGATTACAAAAAAGGTGTTGTTTTTGAAGAACTATTCAGGCTTCTTATTAATCATAAGAAGAAAAATGGTAATTTTGTTGCTGTTGACCCGAAGATAGGACATTTCAGATTTTACAAACATGTATCTCTTATAACGCCAAATCTTGCTGAGGCTTCTCATGGAGCAGAAATTGAAATTAAGGATGAAAAAACTCTTATAAAAGCTGGATTCAATCTTTTAAAAAAGCTTGCCTGCGATTCTGTTCTTATAACAAGAGGAGAGGAAGGAATGAGCCTTTTTGAAAAAAAGGACTCTGAAGTTGTTGTTACTCATCTGCCAACAGTGGCAAAAAAAGTATTTGATGTGACAGGTGCGGGAGACACTGTAATTGCTACTATAACACTTGCTCATGTTGCTGGTGCAGATCTGGTTTCTGCTGCAAAAATAGCTAATGTAGCAGCAGGAATTGTAGTTGGAAAGGTTGGAACTGCTACAGCTACTGTAGAGGAAATACTCGAGATTCTTAAAACCCATCCTTATGCATAGAGCTATTGCCCTTTATTCTGGTGGTCTTGACAGTCTTCTTTCAATTATCATTGTAATACAGCAGGGCATTGAGGTAATTGCCATAAAATTTTTAACAGGCTTTACATCACCTTTAAAAGAGTCTGATTTAGAATATGCCAGGCAATTTGGCTTTGAAATTAAAGAGATTAATATAAAAGAAAAATTTATTGAAATTTTAAAAAATCCAGCCCATGGATACGGAAAAAATCTTAATCCATGTATTGACTGTAAAATTCTAATGCTTAAAGAAGCAAAAGAAAAATTATCAGAGTTTAATGCCTCATTTGTAATTACAGGAGAAGTTCTTTCTCAAAGACCAATGTCTCAGAAAAGAGAAATACTAAAACTCATTGAAAAACAAGCAACACTGAAAGATTTGATTCTAAGGCCTCTGTCTGCAAAAATTCTTCCTCCTACAAAACCTGAAATACAAGGAGTTGTTAATCGGGAGCTTTTATATGATATATATGGAAGAACAAGAAAACCTCAGATTGATTTAGCAAAAAAGTTTGGAATTGAAAAGCCTCCTCAACCAGCAGGTGGATGTTTGCTTACTGATCCAAGTTTTTGTAGAAGAGTTAAGGATCTTATGCAACATGATGAACTCACTGTGGAAAATGTTGAATTGCTTAAAATAGGAAGACATTTCAGAATCTCAGAAAAATGCAAGGCAATTGTTGGAAGGGATGAAGAAGAAAATAAGATTCTTTTGAGTAAGGGAGCATTTATCTATCCCTCTGACATGAAAGGTCCTGTTGTATTTTTAATTGGACAGTATTCAGCAAAAGACATTGACACTGCAGCCTCAATATGTGCGTTTTATTCAAAGAGAAAAGAAGTTGTAATTAAACTTCCTCAGGAGAAAATAAAAATTTATGATGCAACTACTAAAGAAGAGATAGTAAAATACAGAGTGTAAAAATTTAAAATGGAGGTAGAAATGAAAAAAGTTATAATTTTGCTTTTAATATTACTTGTCTTTGGTTGCGGAGGTAAAAAACAGGTTAAACCACCATCAGAAGAATATTCTTATACAACTCAAGCATTCAAAATTGTTGATGAAATAAGGCAGGCTTATCAAAATAAAGATAACTCTGGAATAAGAAAACACTGTTCAGAGTCAGCATACAGAGAAATAATAGCTTCAATAAGACCCTTTGACAGAGCAGAGCTTGAGTTTACTCCTGTATTTGCTGAAATGTTTGCAGATGGTTTCAGACTTTATGTTTCATGGAATGGAAAATGGAGTTACTTGGGAAAAGAAACAGAAGAAAGAGGTCTTGCAATCTTTCTGATAAAGGGAAATCCTCCACAGGTTGAGAAAATCCTGAGAGGTAATCCTTTTAGATATCCTGATTAACCAAATCTTCCAGTTATATATTCTTCTGTAAGCTTATTAGATGGAACGGTAAATATTTTGTCAGTTTTGTCATACTCAATAAGTTCGCCAAGCATCATAAATCCTGTCCAGTCAGAAATTCTTGCTGCCTGTTGCATGTTGTGAGTAACGATTATAATTGTTACTCTATCTTTTAATGAAACAATTAATTCTTCAATTTTCGCTGTAGATATTGGATCAAGTGCACTTGTTGGCTCATCGAATAAAATAATTTCAGGCTCCACTGCCAATGCTCTTGCAATGCAAAGTCTTTGCTGCTGTCCTCCACTTAATCCAAAGGCATTTGTATTTAATTTGTCTTTCACTTCATCCCATAAAGCTGCATCTTTCAAAGCTTTTTCAATTCTATGTTTTAATTCTGTTTTGTTTTTAATCCCTTTGAGTTTTAATCCGTAGGCAATGTTTTCAAAAATTGTCATAGGAAAAGGAGTAGGCTTTTGAAAAACCATTCCGATTTTGCTTCTTAATTCGATCAGGTCTGTATCTTTTGAAAGTATATTTCTGCCCTGGAAAATTATCTCACCATCATATCTATTGCCCGCATAAAGGTCATGCATTCTGTTAAAACATCTAAGCAAAGTAGTTTTTCCACATCCACTCGGACCAATTAAAGCTGTAACACTTTTTTTATAAACTGTCATATTAATGTTTTTAAGAATGTGAATGTCTCCAGTATAGTAAAAATTAAGATTTTTTACTTCAATTTCAGGGGTCACCCTTTTACCTCCTTCTGATAAGAATTCTTCCTGCAATTGTTGCAAAAAGAACAAAGAGTGTGATCATCAAAGAAGCACCCCATGCTTGAGTATGCCACTCCTCATAGGGTCCCATAGCATACTGGAATATTGTTATTGTAAGTGATGCAATTGGTTCATTCATGTTTACAGAAAAAAAGGCATTGTTGAAGGATGTAAAAAGAAGCGGAGCTGCCTCACCAGTGACTCTTGCAATTGCAAGAATAATTCCTGTTAAAATTCCAGTTGCTGCACCACGATAAACAACTTGAATAATTACCTTATAATAGGGTGCTCCCAATGCAAAAGCTGCTTCTCTGAGTGTCCACGGAATAAGAGAAAGCATGTTTTCTGTTGTTCTTAAAACTGTAGGAATCATAATAATGCCAAGAGATACAGCACCTGCCCATCCACTGAAATGTCCAAGAGGTTTAACAATAATTGCATAAACAAAAGCACCAACAATTATTGCAGGAACACTAACCATTATGTCAGCAAGGGTGCTTATTACCTTTGATATTTTATACTTTCTTCCATACTCAGCAAGAAATGTTCCACCAAGAACTCCCACTGGAACTCCAATTAATGTAGCACATACAGTAATCAAAAGATGTCCGACAAAGGCATTTCTTAAACCTCCTTGAGTCTCACCAGGAGGTGCAGGATCCTTTAAAAATAAATCAAGATTTATTGCAGTAATACCGTGCCTTAAAACATCAATAATTATAAAAAAAAGCCAGAAAATACCCCATAAAGCAGTAAGAAAGCATATAAAGAGAGCCAATCCGCTTAATATTTTTCTTTTTTTCATTCTCATCTTTTTTCAGCTCTTACAAGAAAAATCTTTGCTATTGCAAGAATTGCAAAACTCATAATAAATAAAAGGAAAGCAAGATAATAAAGCGAGCTTAGATAAATATCCTTATCAGCTTCTGTAAATTCATTGGCAAGTTTTACAGTAACAGTGGCAGCAGCTTCAAAAAGTGACTTTGGAATCTGGTTTAAATTGCCAAGAACAAAGGCAACTGCCATTGTCTCTCCAAGAGCTCTTCCCAGAGAAAGTCCAACGCCTCCAAGAACTCCCAGCTTCGAATAAGGCATTACAACATCTTTGACAACTTCCCATTTAGTAGCCCCCATAGCATAGGCAGATTCTTTAAGCACCGCTGGTGTGAGGTTGAAGGAGTCTCTTGCAATTGATGCTGTAAATGGAATAATCATAATGCTCAGGATAATGCTTGCAGTAAAAAGATCAACACCAAGAGGTGTGCCTTCAAAGAGCTTTCCAATTAAAGGAACTTTTCCAATTGTTGACTGAAAAAATGGTTCAATATTCTGACTCATTATTGGTGCAAGGGTGAATAATCCCCACATTCCGTAAATAATACTTGGAATTGCAGCTAAAAGTTCTATACTTGTGCCAATAATGTTTTTTAAAAATGCAGGTGCAATTTCAGTAATAAATATTGCTATTCCAATTGCTATTGGAGTGGCAAGCAGGAGTGCCAAACAAGCTGTAATTAGAGTACCAGTTAATGCAGGCAATGCACCAAAAACTTCCTGAACAGGATCCCATTGTGTTGAAAAGATAAATTCTTCAACTCCGAATTTATTCATAGCTGGAAGAGACTCTTTAAAAAGGACTAAAAAAATGCCAGTTGTGATTATAATTATACTGAAGGCTGTGAATGCTGTAATCATTAAAAAAATAAAATCAGTAATCTTGCTTTTTTGTATGGACATAATCAAAATATTATACAAAAATTTATGTTACACTAATGTTACAATGTCTTTGGAATGACCATTGCTTTTTATTGAAGTGAGATTTATCAGAGATGTCTCTCACCAACATAAGCTCCTACTTCACTGCCACCGGGAAATCTGGCACGGTCTGGGGTTTGGCTGTAACTGGTGTCTGCCTGCCTTTTGTAAGCTCCTTTACCCTCTCTGCTATGAAGGCATCAAGCATGTTTATCGTGATCTTTCCCTTTCCAAGAAGGTCTGCCTTTCCTTTTAGACCTTCTGTCAATGCCTTTGTGAATGCACCATTTCCCCATGAAGGGTCTTCAAGGGAATACTGCCTTCCAGTGGATGATGCAAATACTACAACGCCATTTTCAGCACTTGAAAGCTCATTTATCACACCTGTTATATCAGTTATAGCCCTTTTCCCGCCCATGACATTTCCAGCATGGCATGTATCAACAAACATCACAACCTTTCCGGGAAGGGCTGATACAGTGTTCTTTATGTCAGAAAAAGGAACACCTGTCCTTTTTAATCTTTCTAAGTCTGCATTTGCTGGAAGGAAGTAATATACCCCTGCTGGGTCGTTTATTCCATGACCTGCGATGAATACCATAGCCACATCCTTTGATGTGGCCTGCCTCTGAAGCCACTCAAGACCGTCCAGTATCTCATCCTTTGTTGCTTTTTCATCTGCAAGAAGCTTTACAATCACATCCTCATAGAGCTTTCCCTTCTGTGTCTTCATTACCTCTACAAAGTCCATCGCATCCTTTGAGGCAAACTGTAAAGTCAAATCCCTGTCTTGATACTTACTTACGCCTATCGCAAGGATGTAAAGCTTTGGCTTTATGACATACTCTTCTTTTTTACCCTTCCATATAAGCCTTACAGTAGCAGGCACACTTGCTGAATACCTGTTCTCTGCAATTATTGATACCTCTGTGTCCCTCTCAGGTATGGTTATCTTTATCTCTTTTTCTTCCTCACCTTTTCCAACAATCTTTATTCCTCTCTGGGTCTCCTGAGGTCTTCCATCTATGAGGACCTTTATGTTTGTAACAGGCTCTCCTGAAGGATTGCGGATGCTAAACCTTAATGTTACCTCCCTCACTGATACAGAAGAGCCATCTTGAGGGCTTAATATCGTCACAACAGGAGGCAGGATATCTTTAATCTTTGTCTCAACTGTCTTTTTTCCAGCCTCTTCATTGGCAAGGGCAATGGCTTTTTCTTCATCAAGGGTCTCAAGGACCTTTGCTATAATATCAGGTCTGAAAAATCTCTCCCTGAACCTGCCTGCAGGGAAGAAGTCTGCTGAGCTATCCTTTCCATTGTTTATATGCCAGCCAATGAGGTCTTCTCCACCAGCACTCGCATCATAATAACCCTTTGGTGTCCATAAAACCCATCTCTTTCTATCCTTGTGAGGGAAGAATGCTAATAGCTCCTTTCCATCACTAATTCTATACCACCTTATTGTCCCATCTCCATAGGCAGCAACTCCTACCTTTCCATCTCCAGATATATTCACACCCCATGTAGCAGAAGGTGATGGCACACTCCACAATAGTCTTCCATCTTTATCAAAATACCTTAAAGACCATTCTGTTCCAAGCAGAAAGCCCCTTTCATCAGGTGATATGGCAAGTGAGCGTGAGCGTTCATACTTTTCAAGCTCAATGGGTCTTCCATTTAGTTTAGGTGTGTAGGATCCCCTCCATTCTGTAACATTTATTATCCTTGATTCTGTAATTGGTGGGTTTAGCCTCTGATATGAGATTTTTTCACCTGAGATAAGGCTCTTTTCTCTTATGTCAAAGACTGCAGGGGATTTGCCTAAAAATTCATATCCAAACTGGATGATTGAGCCATCATAGGAGATGAGGAATTTATCATACATATCCCTTAAATCCGGGATATTTCCTTTTACAGATAAGGCAAGCCTTCCTGCTGGGTCAATTATGCCAAATGAAGGCCCTCCTGACCCAAATACAGCCCCTCCATTACTTAAAGGAAGGATATGCATAATTGTGTTATCTGCTACAGGTATGTCTATATAACTTGAACCATTTTTTACCTCCCATCTCCGAATAGTAACTTTCCATTCATTATCAATCAATTTTTGCCACCGGCCTCCTGCATAGACAAACCTTCCATCCTTTGACCATGTAACAGAACCTAAATTCCCATTTTCAACACCTTCTGTATTAAGCGAGTATAGATGGGAGAGGTCTTTACCAGAAAGGATATCCACCTTTGGTGAATCAGCGTATCCGACTACTATCTTTGTCCCATCTGGTGAAAAGCTCAGGTGATAAGGTGTTTTTCCACCAGGTGCCTTTTTCTTTTTTATGAGTTTAAAGTCTTTATTATAAAGCCTTATATAGCCATCTAAAGATGTTGTCACAAGTCTTCCAGATTTATCAAAGTCAGCACCATAGCTACTGTCTCCATATTCAGTATCTTTAAAGACCTCTATGTATCCCTTTGTATCATATACCCTTATGCCATTATTTCCCCAGAGTGTTGCTACAAGGAGCCTTCCATCCTTTGAATAGGTAAGATGATTTGTCACATTAGGAAGTCCTTTTATCCTTTTTATGAGCCTTCCTGTCTCACGGTCAAAGATGTAGATTGAATGTTCTTTATCCCACTCATAACCTGTCCAACCACCTGCTACAATCTCTTTTCCATCTGGTGAGATGGCAACTGCATAGATTTTCCCCTCTTTTCCATCACCAACTGGTGGTCTTATGGTCTTAATAAGCCTTCCAGTCTTTAGCTCCCATACACGGATGGTCTTATCATCAGAGCCTGTTACAAGAAAGCGTTCCTCTTCATCTATGGCAATACGCTTTATCGTAGCTATATGCATGCCTGTCTCTATCCTTAATATCGGCTCAGAAGGAGGCTCAGAAGTATTGCCAGCCAAGGGAAGGAGTAAGATAAGGAAGATTATTAAAAATATAAGGCGTTTCATGGAAACCTCCGTAATTACATTGTTCAAATGTTCAACATTGTTCAAATGTTCAAGATTTATATTGTTTAAATGTTCAAGATTGTTCAAATTTGAACATTTGAACTACCTTGAACTATCTTGAACTATTATATTTATTTTGAATCATCCTGAGCCTTTCGTGCTATATCTATTCCAAGATTTTTTGCAATCTCCTCTATCTCTTCTTTCATTGATTTATGTTTTACTGGTTTAAACTTTTCTCCCTTAAACCTGCTACCTTTAATATGGCTGATTAAATTACTAATCATTATGGACAATTTCTTTGCTGAGCTGAGTAGTTCGTCAAAATCCTTTTTATCTATATAACCCTGGTCTAAGGCAACATATAGCTGGGTTCTTACCTCGCCACAGGAACCTTTTGCAATATATAGAAACTGAAGAAACTCCTGATTACTACCTCTTTCAAAGCCTTCTGCAATATTTGACATCACTGATACAGATGCCCTTCTTATCTGGTCAACAAGTCCATAGTCTTTAGAAAATGAGCTATTTTTTGTAATTTCATATATCTTTTTTGTAAAAAGCCTCGCCTCTTTCCATATATCAAGCTCTTCAAAATATCTTACCATCATTCCTCCGTAATTACATTGTTCAAATGTTCAAGATTGTTCAAGTGTTCAATTTTTTTCAATTTGAACATTTGAACTACCTTGAACCATCTTGAACCTTTATATTTACTTTCTCCTCTACAAACTCGGCAGATTTTACTCTGCCTTTTTCAACTATGTTTATCCCCCTTGTTTTATCTCCTGCGTCATTAAGGGATGTGCGGACCTTATAGACACTGCCAGTCTCTTCAAGCTCAATATTTCCGAGCTCTCCTGTGCTTGCATATACGATAAAGCTTTCCTCACCAAAGGGAGGTGTTGTCTCAAGTTCAAACCTGTCTGGACCTGAAGGAATCTCATAGACTACTCCACCCTGAAAGTAGTTGTCTTTTCTATAAGGATTTGGAAGTATCTGCACAACTGTGCCATCTGCCTGTCTGTAAAGAACCCTTGCATAAAAGGGCTTGTTACCTTTGAGATAGAGTTTTATTCTTTCGCCTGCTTTGTATTCCTTTTTTTCAGTCCACAGTCTGACTTTCAGGGGTGCTAAAGGATCATCAATCTCCTTTGCCTGTGAAATCCGCTTCATCGCTTCTTCATCCGGGATGACCTCTGCCTTGATCTTGATTCTGTAACAGTCTCCAACTTTTGGTGGCTCACTATCCCATTTTGCCTGAGCAGAAATAACCCTTACTTTTGCATTGGCATAGGCATTTACAATGTCTTTCTGAAGTTCAAAGTCCTTTACCTGTGTTTCAGATTGGATATAGGTGCTCACCTGCTCAATTGCCTTTCTCTTTGCATCCTGAAGGGCTGTCTCTTCTGTCTGCCTTTTTGTCCTGTCTTCACCCATGCAGGCATAGCCCTCTGATTCTGTAATCGTAGACTGAGCTCCATAAAGATACGAGACAAAAATAAGTGAAAGTATTAATCCTGTAATGAATTTACTCATTTAGCCTCCTTCTGCCATGCTTACTCAAATTATAAATTTTTATAAATAAGTTTTCAAGGTATTTTTCACCTTTGAACCCTTGAACGCTTGAACATTTGAACTATCGTATCTTCCCTATCGGAAAAGCCTGTCCGCTTGGGGTTGCTGTTGGATACTGGGCTCGCTTGAATACCTTTTCTGCAAGGGCTGGTACCTCACTGTCAAAATTATCAGTAAAATCTGCTAATGTGTCTTATTATTTCATCTGAAATATAAAAGCCCATTTTCTTAAGCTCTAAAACCTTTTCCAAAGCACTCTCTATAATCCCCATTTTCTGAGCTTTCATTAATACTCCTATTGTTCCACTTACTGTTAATCCTATTTCATCAGCCAGTTTTCTTGCCCTTAAATCATCAATTAAAACAGGAATGCCAGTATTGTAAGACAAGGCTATTACCTCTGCTTCTCCCTTACCAAGATTCATTTCCTTTATAAAAAGGTTAACCAATTTGCTATCAACACTTTTAGTTGAAAAACAACCCAAATTGATACTACCAAATTCCTTTAGCACCCCCTCTGGTATGATAACTTCCTTATAAATCTTACACAATAAGTCAAGAAGGTTAATCTTCTCAAGGGCAATCAAGACAGATGTGTCCGCTATAATTCTATCATGCATTATTAAACTCTTTTTCAAGATTTAAATTCTGATATCTAATTGGTGAAACCCCTCTATGCAATAGTATTTCAACATAAGCTTTTTCTGAATATCCTGCGATTTCTGCTGCCTTTCCGAGAGAGACTAACCCCTCTTCTAATAATTTTATAGAAAGCATAAGTTTTAACTCACCTTCTGGTATATTTATTTCAGGCAATGTTACAGATATACTCATATTAATTTCCTCCTTTCTTCAGCATTATCTATATTATATCTTAAAATACCAAAACTCAAAGTGTTGTTTCGCAGGCTAAAGCCTGCGCCTACCCTTTGAACCCTTGAACGCTTGAACACTTGAACTATCTTATCTTCCCTATCGGAAAAGCCTGTCCGCTTGGGGTTGCTGTTGGATACTGGGCTCGCTTAAAGACCTTTTCTGCAAGGGCAGGAACTTCACTGTCCACATAGTTTGCAAGTTCAAGGGTCTTTATAAAGCCATCCCTGTCCATGTCTGCTTTTCCCTTCATGCCTTCTGAAAGAACATATGTAAACAGCCCGTGTCCCTGATAGCCCTCAAGTGCCTCCTGAAGTGAGGTTGATGCACTAAGTATGGTTGAGCCAACTGCACGGGAAAGTATCTTTACTGCTGTCTCCTCACTCATCCCCCTTGTAAGCATGGCAACCTGAAGTGCCTCACCAAGCTTTCCAGCATTGCAGGTATCTATGACTATCATCTTCTTTGTTGATGGCACATTGGCTATGAGCTCTTTTAGCTCTGTCTGGGTTAAGGCATCCTCTTTTAGCCTGAAGGTGCTAAGAGAGCCAACATTTGAAGTGATCAAAAAATACTCTCCCTCATCCACTGTGCCGTGACTTGCCACATAAAAGACAAAGACATCATCTGGATTGAGATTTTTCATCTGCTCAAGGGTCTTTTTGATACTCTCCTTTGTTGTCTCCTCTTTTGTTGTTAAAAGCCTTATCTCTACCCTTTGAAATAATGGTCCTGCAATCTGTTTTAATGTCTCTGCAAAGAGCCTTGCATCTGCCACTGCATACTTTAGCTCAAGCTTGGGGTTTTTGTATTTATTTATGCCTATGACAACTGCATACATAGAGGGCTTTTTGATGGAGAGGGAGGCGATGATCCTGTGCACTGCAGGGTTACTCTGCATGGTGTTGTCTCCATTGAAGGCAACTGCCTTAATAACATTTTCACCATTAAGGAGCTTTATGGTGTAGGTCTTATAAATCGCCTTTTCACCAGGCTTTGGAGTAATCTTCACACCCCTTGCACTGTCTACCAGTACAGCAACATCATTGAGATAGAGCCTTATATCTCCAATACCACCACCCTGGTCTGTAAGCCTCACAGTAACCTTTACTTCATCATTCCGGGTGCTTGATGGTGTGTCAATAATCTCTACCAGTGGTGGCTGTTTTACATCAGCAAGGGTCTTATACTCCTTAAGTGAGCCCCCAGATAGGGCAACCTTCACAAGGTCAGGACGATAAAATGCCTCACGATAGTTTTCTATGCTATAGACATTGTTTCCAATGCGGACATTTAAGTGCTTATCCCCACCTGGAGAGGCATTGTAGTAGCCCTCTGGAGTGATTACGACCCATTCGCCGTCTGTGAAGCCCACGAATTGAGCAATCTCCTTGCCTGTGGAGATGTCCCATATGCGAGTAGTGCCATCCCCACTTCCAGATGCCACTATCCTGCCATCAGGGGAAAAGGCTACTGCTTCGACATAATAACTATGCCCGCTTAGTGTTCTTATCTCACGACCAGTTGCTACATCCCAGAGCTTGATGGTGCCATCCCAACTTCCAGATGCCACTATCCTGCCATCAGGGGAAAAGGCTACTGATCGGACCCAATTGCTATGCCCGCTTAGTGTTCTTATCTCACGACCAGTTGCTACATCCCAGAGCTTGATGGTGTTATCCTCACTTCCTGATGCCAGTATCCTGCCATCAGGGGAAAAGGCTACTGCTTTGACAGAATAACTATGCCCCCTTAGTGTTCTTATCTCACGACCTGTTGCTACATCCCATAGCTTGATGGTTTCCCAACTTCCTGATGCCACTATCCTGCCATCAGGGGAAAAGGCTACTGCTTCGACAGAATAACTATGCCTGCTTAGTGTTCTTATCTCACGACCTGTTGCTACATCCCATAGCTTGATGGTGTTATCCTCACTTCCTGATGCCACTATCCTGCCATCAGGGGAAAAGGCTACTGATAGGACCAACTTACTATGCCCGCTTAGTGTTCTTATCTCACGACCTGTTGCTACATCCCAGAGCTTGATGGTGTTATCCCTACTTCCTGATGCCACTATCCTGCCATCAGGGGAAAAGGCTACTGCTTTGACAGAATAACTATGCCCGCTTAGTGTTCTTATCTTACGACCTGTTGCTACATCCCAGAGCTTGATGGTTTCCCAACTTCCTGATGCCACTATCCTTCCATCAGGGGAAAAGGCTACTGCTTCGACCCAGCCACTATGCCCGCTTAAGGTGCGAATCTCTCTGCCGGTTGCTACATCCCAGAGCTTGATGGTTTCCCAACTTCCTGATGCCACTATCCTTCCATCAGGGGAAAAGGCTACTGCTTCGACATCGCCACTATGCCCGCTTAAGGTGCGAATCTCTCTGCCGGTTGCTACATCCCATAGCTTGATGGTCTTATCCCAACTTCCAGATGCCACCATCCTGCCATCAGGGGAAAAGGCAACAGCATTGACATCGCGACTATGCCCGCTTAGTGTTCTTATCTCACGACCTGTTGCTACATCCCATAGCTTGATGGTCTTATCATCACTTCCAGATGCTACTATCCTGCCATCAGGGGAAAAGGCTACTGCTTTGACATCGCCACTATGCCCGCTTAAGGTGCGAATCTCTCTGCCGGTTGCTACATCCCAGAGCTTGATGGTCTTATCCCCACTTCCAGATGCCACCATCCTGCCATCAGGGGAAAAGGCTACTGATAGGACCAACTTACTATGCCCGCTTAGTGTTCTTATCTCACGACCTGTTGCTACATCCCAGAGCTTGATGGTGTTATCCACACTTCCAGATGCCACTATCCTGCCATCAGGGGAAAAGGCTACTGCTTTGACCCAGCCACTATGCCCGCTTAAGGTGCGAATCTCTCTGCCGCTTGCAGCATCCCATAGCTTGATGGTCTTATCCCCACTTCCTGATGCCACCATCCTGCCATCAGGGGAAAAGGCAACAGCAGAGACAACGTCACTATGCCCGCTTAGTGTTCTTATCTCACGACCTGTTGCTACATCCCAGAGCTTGATGGTTTTATCCCAACTTCCTGATGCCACTATCCTGCCATCAGGGGAAAAGGCTACTGCTTTGACATCGTGACTATGCCCCAACTGCACAAAAATCTCAGGTTTTTCCTGAGCATAAGAGCACTCAGCAATATGCAAAATCCCAAAAAGAAAGAGGATCAACATTAAAAAATTCTTCTTCATGTTTTCACCTCCTCTTTTTTTTAATTGTCAGTCTTTCCAGTAAATTTTACTTTGAATATTCCTTATCAATCTTTGGAGTAGGAGTTGGAATATACTGGTTTCCCCAACCAAGATTTGAATCCCTGTTTGTGTCAAAGCCTGAACCCGCATCATGTCGTGCTCTTTCATCAGGACCATTTAATCTATTGTAGTCAGATGGTTGATTTGCCTCTTCCGAAGCTCTGTGGCTGCTTCCTGAAATGCCTTGAGCACTATCGTATGGAGAATCATTACCTGCAAAGGCAACACCTGTCATCAAAAGCCCTGAAATAATTCCTGATACTAATAACTTTTTCATAACACACCTCCAGTTTTTTATTTTTTTCTTAGCCCTGGATGAGCTTCAAAGTAGTCATTAAGCTCATCGAGGGCGGCGATATCCTTGCTGTCCATGGATTTCCTGCACCGAGATATCGACAACGAGTTGTCAAGATTAAAGAAATGGCCCCTTTTACTCGATTTGGATCATTTGTCGGTGATATCACACAAGTAATAGCTATACCAATCTTGGTAGTAACGAAAACTCGTGAGCCAAACACACCGGCCCGAGGAAGCAGCCTTTTTATTCCTGAACTCTTCATCAATCCTGCGAGCCTCTTCCTTGGACTCAGCCACCCGCTCTGTCCAACCCCGAAACGTGCGATAGCAGTCTATTGTCAGCTTCTTCATGCCATCCGAATCATAGCCGACCGCAACGGCTTCAGTCCTCTGACATTCTCTCAGTATCTGCGCATTTTCGGGCGTGTTGGGAATAGTGATAAAATGCTCCCTATAGTACGAAGTGCACCCCGCAGATACAAGTAATAGGCTTGCTACCAATACAAAAACTAATAACTTCTTCATGTCTTCCTCCTATTTTTTTAATCTTTCCGCATTTTTGCATGCCTTTGTATTTTTAAAAGTATTACAGAGATAAAGATATTCTTCCCTTGCCTTTGAAGGCAACTCCAGTCTCTCATATATCTCCGCCTTTTTTTGAGAAATCTGGAATGCAAAACTAAACCACCAAAAAGCTTCTGCCTGCTGTTTATTGAGTTTAGCCAGTTTTTTAGTAACATTAGCTCTATCCGTGTCACTTTCTGCTTTGCCCATCTCTGAGGCTAAGGATATTGCTTCATCTGTGCTCAATGCCTTTTGTGCATGAGGAAGATTTTTATCCACAATCTCTTTTGCCTTGTTTAAGTACCTAAGCTGAAGATCATCATTTCCTTCATAGAAACCAACGAGATTATACACAAGAAAGAGTGCATCAATTCCCTGAGGATTTCTTTTTTCAAGAAGAGCTATTCCCTTATTGAAGTAATCCTCTCTTAATCTTGGAGAATCTACATGTTCAGACATATAAAGATACTCTTCTGCAGATGTAGTTCCAGAAGAAATCTTCTTTTGAATTCTTGTTAATATCTGTTTTCGTATTTTCTCCTGTTCATCCTCACTTTTTTGCTGCATCTCTTTGAAAGAAATACCAGTAACCCTCTCTACCCATCCTCCT
The DNA here is from genome assembly GCF_040451425.1 of Thermodesulfovibrio sp. 3462-1. Lineage (NCBI taxonomy): Bacteria > Pseudomonadati > Nitrospirota > Thermodesulfovibrionia > Thermodesulfovibrionales > Thermodesulfovibrionaceae > Thermodesulfovibrio > Thermodesulfovibrio obliviosus. Next base: position 57,154 of record NZ_CP144374.1, on the reverse strand, counting down.
TCATATAGGTAGTACTCAATTTTACCATATTCTGTCTGAAATAACTCATTCATCTGTTCTTGCTCTCTTTTTTCGGCTTGCTGTAAATTATGCCTTTCTAATTCGTCTGCCTTTAATTTTGCTTCCTTTATCAGTTCTTCATACAGCTTTTCTTTATCAATATTGCCTTGCCTTATCCAGTAATTTCTCACATAAGTATAAGCATGTGCTTTTTTCCTGTAATATCTACTCAAACACTCAAAATCTTCCTTTTTACAGAGTCTTCTTGCGTTTTCTATTTCATTTAATGCCTTGTTGAGATATTCTTCAATTCTTTCAGAAAAAGCCTCTTCTAATTCAGCATCTTGAAGTTCCTCCAGATAGATTGAAGACCTGAGATAATACAAATCACCTTTATTCGAGGCGTTTAACGCTAATGCTTTGTTTATATCTTTTAATATCCTTTCATTGTAGTTCTTGTCATTTGTATTCTGCTTCTCCATACATTTTATTTTGTAAAGTGTATCTGCCCGAAGTGCATAAGCTTCTGCATAGTTTTCATCAAGCGCTACTGCTCTGTTGATACTTTCCACAGCATCTCTTAAAGCATCAAGTTTATCTTCTATCTCTTTGTCACTGGATGGTTCAGCTAGGTATTTGTCTATCATGGCTTTTGCAATACCAAGGTAAGCCTGAGGCATATCTGGATTGAGTTCTAAGGCTTTTTCATAGGCTTTTAATTTTTCATCGGTGTCCCAAACTTCCTGAGCCCTTTCAAGCCAGAGGCTTGCTTTGTATCTTTTCTCTTCTTCAGATATAAGCTTTGCTATTTTTTGTTTATCTCCAGAAGTTGCAAGCTCAAGCTGTCGTTTAAGTTTTGCCATTTCTTTATCCTGCTTTTCAAATTCTGCTTTAAGCCTGTTATAGGCTTCCACAATGCTCTGGTCTTCCTTTATTTTTTTAAGATTTGCCTCTATCTCATCTTCTGTCATTGTTGATCTTATCTTCACATAAAACCTTATTGCATCCACATCACCGAGGACTGACTTTTTCTTTTCAATAACTTCCACTTTCATTGAGTGATTGGCAATGACTTCAACAACATCGCTTTCAAGGGCAAGATTCTTAACCTTTGTATAGCTTTTTACAAAGGCACCAGCCTGTTCAGCAGCCTTCTGCATTGCTGCCTTTTTCGCTCTTTCCTCTGCAACCTCCATTGTCTCTCCATTGCCCATAACATATTCCCCATCTGCAATAATTACCAACGGCTCTGAAGAAAACGCCTTTATAGAACCAATTCCTGAAAATATACATACCATGATGCAAACGAAAATAAGTATTTTCTTATTCAAAATAAGCCTCCTTTTTGGAATTTATTCCTCTTTTACCACTTCTCCTCCATAATCTCCTTACGTTTCTGCTTGTATTCTTCTTCAGTAATAAGCCCATCTTTTCTCAATGCTTCAAGTTTTCTAAGCCTCGACTCAAAATCCTTTACCCCTGGTTCATCACCCTCTTCTATCTTAACTACATCTGTAGAAGTAATGGGAATCTTATTTTTTTCTGACCTGGAATATGTGGATAGATTTTTAATTGAATATATGATGCCTCCGATACATGCAGCAATCCAGATAATACGGAAAAGGGCAAAAGGTGCATTATCAGGAGCATCAGACATTAAAAACAGTCCGAAGAACAGAAATATTACAAGCCCTATGATTGTTATCCATGATGCAAAAGGAGAGGGTCTAACTGAGGCTATTTTTGGTTTTTCTTTCATTTTTCCCACCTTTATTTACTTTTTTACATCTGCTACATATACATAGTAGTCAGGTATAAATCCAAAGTATTCCCGTTTATATACAAGGCAAATTATTGTTTCATAAATATTTCCCGGTTTTAAACTGTCAAATATTCCCTTTCTTATTCCAGCTATATGGTAAAATGGACCTGATTTTGTCATCCCTTTGATATTTAAGATTTCTCCTGTAGAATATTTTCTGTCAAAGATCATTTCAACCTTTACAGGCTTACAGGGCACAATTGTGCCAAATTTGCCAATATCCTGAAGTATATCTTTTTGATCTGATAAAGGCTTATCCTCTTCTGGAACTGGGAAACTCTCATCAGCCATATTTTTGATTTTTTCAAGCTCTTCTTCTAATTTTTTCACCTTTTCAGAATCCTTTCGTTGTTTATAACGCTTTATTTCCTGATTTATAGCGTAAAGGGTGGCATTTTTAACATCTCTTCTTATTTCTGTTATCATTTCTAAAATAGCCCCACCAATAAATTTCCCTTCCTCACCTTGCACAGGAACTTCTTTAACTTCAGATTTAACCTTTCCAAATATAAAATATGGGTCATTTTTGGTAATAGGCATGGTAGGATTTTTAACGGTTATTGTATATGGCATTTTAATGTTGAATTCTTTGGAAATATCATATTCAATATCTGTGCCCTCTGGAAAAAGTGCTTTACAACGATCAGGTTCTGTTCTTATAAAAATTATCTCGTAAGATTTAGGTGCTCCTTTTTGATTTGATATGGTAGTTTCTGACTCCCTTAAAACAGGTTTTATAGTTCTTTTATCTGTGCAACCACCAGTATTAACTTTTATTTTTATTTTGTGGTCCTTGATCTCAAGGGCACGTAAAATAATTATCCCTGTCTCAGTAGGCAAAAATGAATATTCTGGATTTTTTATGTCAGATTTATCGGATTCTTCCATAATTCCACCCCACTCTACTGCAGTAAAACCTCTTCTTTCAGGGGTCTTGATAGCAGGCTCTTTTAAGGTTTTTGGATTACCAAAGATAGGTTTAAAATGTAAAATAACCCTTATAAAAGTATCTGGTTCTGGCTCTATCTTAACCTGTAAATTTTTTGATAGGAAATCATCGGTCAAAAGTTTTATCTCGTAGTAATCATCTGGATGTTTTTGAAGTTCTGCCATCCAGTATTCTTTAAAATCTTTGATTTCTCTGCTATTTAGTCCTAATTTGGAAAGATATTTGTCAAACCATGAAGATAAATCTTTTCTGTAAACTACCCATCCCTCATCTGGTGGAACAACAGGTTTACTTAGTTCTACTTCATAAAAAAGATATTGATATTTGCCATCTATAATACCATCTGGGTTAACAGTTACAGACCATTTTCCATTGTAATGTGGGATTGTCTTTGTAATATTGCCCTCCGGATTCAGGGTTATTTCTACTTTTTCCGTTTTTTCAGGATAAAGATAAATCGCTGGTTTCTTCACCACAGGAAGAGGATATTCTTCTTCAGCTTGTTCACAGGTTAACAATTGAATTTTATTCTCTTTATCTCTGACCAGAGTAAAACATTTATTTTCCAATTTTGATGGGCAGCAGGTGGGATCAGTTTCCTTGTGGGTAAGAAGAGCAAGCAATATTTTATCTCTGCTTCTTCTAAAGGGCATTTCATCAAAACCTTTAACAAATTTCAAATCCTTTATCTCAACCCTGTCCCCAAGCTCAATTGAGTTTGTCTGGATTATTTCGCCTTTTTCTTGAACAAGAGCTGTAATCTGAAAGAAAAATCCACTACCACCTTCGTTTTCTGCAAGTATTACAATCGCCGATGAATTATTAGTTGAAGATGATTTGATTATCAGGTATTTTATCAGCTTTACATGGATAAAATTTTCCATATCCTCTTGATTGCCAGGTATTAGTGGAGATTCATACTCTCCATTTTTTAAAGTGACTGTCTTGTCTGAATAAAGTAAATGATAGGTGAAGTTTTTTACAGTCTCTTCTGTGAGTAATTCCTCAGCTGAAATAGTATTAGCAGAAAGAAAAATTAATATTCCTGCTATTAGCAAAGCATAAATTTTTTTCATTTTTTATCTCCTTCTGTCTGAAATGTTCTGTTTTTGATTTTTTTCATATAGAAGAATATTGAAATTTGCAGTGCACAAATCACAACAGTGCTTATGGCAAATGCAATCACGCTGCTTTTGAAGGTTGATACTATCTGACTTTTGATTAAAAAGATACTTACTTGTCTGTTTAAAAACATTAACACTGGTAAGGACAACACAGCCAGAAGGATATAAAGAGCTTTTTTCTCTTTAATTCTGATTGCAACCACAATTCCTGCAATCCAGAATGCAATTGCAACAAGATAAAAAATCACTATTAATTCTGGCAAACCAAACATGTTAACCTCCTAACTTTCTCCATGCAGTATAAATACTGCCCAATAAAATGGGCTTGGATATTTAGATTTCAATTGCTGTCTTGTCAGCTTCATTGCCTCGGCTCTGCTTTTGCCTGATTTCAGATGGCTATATAAAGTCTTCATATATTCCACTGCTGGCTCAGATGCCACTTCCCAGAGACTCACTATCACAGCCTTTGCTCCTGCCTGCTGAAATGCTCTTGCAAAGTTTACAACTCCTTCTCCTTCAACCTCCTTTCCAACTCCAGTAACACAGGCAGACAAAACCACAATGTCTGCATTGAGCTTCATATCAGCAACTTCGCTTAATGTTAAAAATCCATCCTCTCCCTGATTTTCAACCTGCCCGAGAAGGATGAAAGGCTCATTTACTCCCTGAATCATTCCAGGAAGGGATGCATGAGTTGCAAAATGAATGTATCTGTATTTTTCAAGCCCTGCTTGTTTAAGATTTGTCTCATTTGCCATAACTGAAAGTAAAACCTGTGGAGGCTCTGGATTTACGCCCATTATCCTTGCTATTTCTCTTACCTCAATTTCTGTCTCAGGCAGAGGTGGAAATTCTATTTTGTTGGACTCCTCCTGTGTAACTGCTCCCCATTTTGCTTTTATTGCAAGTCCTCTGAAGGCATATTGATTGAGACTGGCAAACTCTTCTTTCTTTCCCTGTTTCCATGCAATGTATCTTGGGTCATCTCTGCTAAAAACTGGATTGCCCAGTGCAAAAAGTGTTTTTTCTGGCGATATTTCTTTTAAAATTCTCTGAAATGCCAGGATTGTTGCTGATTGATAGTATGCAATTGTGTATTTGTCTGCAATGTAAATGCTATCTTTGATACCTGTTCCTTCTTTTATAACAAGAGCCTCAAAAGGAAGAACTCCCAAGATTCCATCAGGAACTATGATTATCTTTTCATTTTCTTTTACCTCATTTAATGCCTCTGAAAGAAGAATATCATAAAGCTTTTTCGCAATAGCTGTTGAAAATTTATCAGGCTTTTTCATGTTCATTGGCTCTATAAATGATTTCACTGTCTCTTCAAGGGACTCTCTTGAAATGGGTATCTTAATAAGCCTTTGTACACCCCCTTTTCTTACGATAAATAAGAAGGTAGCATCATCAGTTATTGCATACTCAAACAAAACCTCATCTGTTCTTAATGGTAAGTCTTCAGCTTTAACAGGCAAAGGATAATGAAGGGCTGCATATCTTGGATAATTCTTTCTCAATACTTCTATTAGTTCATCAAGCTGTTTTTTAACTCCTTGTCTTCTCCTCTCAAGCTCTTTTACTGCCTGCTCACCTTTTTTGAGAGCACTTTCCCATTGGCTGTCAAGATAACTTAGCTCTCTGGTTAATTCATCTTCACGATTCTTTAAATCAGGCGGAATCTGGGCGGATGTTGTCTTTTCTGCAGAGCCTGCCATTGCCTCAAGAAAGGTGCGCGCTTTTGTAAGTTCACTGAAATAAAAGGCTGCAGATGCTGGATTATTTCCTAAAATCAAAAAATTAAAAGCAGTTCTTCTTGTGCGAATCTGCCATGATGAAGCCTCTGGTGTGAAAGTTATTCTTCCACCTGAAGTAAGCTCATAACCTTTTTTAAACATCTCATAAAGCACTGATATCATTGCTCTGTATGGAGTGAGCCTTCCGTAATATCCACCACCTGCAAAAAATTGACCTTTTTCACTAACTGACTGTCTCATGTCTTCAACTATGTTTATAGCATTCATCAGATTAATTGCTGATTCCTGTAAGTTCCCTTTACCTTTTAATGCCAGTCCTACCTGAGTGTAATACTCAAAGTGCCTATTTGGATTATCTCTCCATGAAGGTGGAATCTCATTTGCAAGCCTTAATGCCTCATCATATCTGCCTGTTAAAAGATATACCTCTATGAGACCGAGATGAAGCAGTCTGTTTGGTTTAATTTTTTCTTCAAGTCTTTTTCTTTCAATGAATACCTCCTCTGCCTCTTTTAATCTTCCCTGTTTTAGATAAACAGCACCAATATTATTGAGCCTTGTTTCAAGAAGATAGGGATTATTCAGTCTTTTATCAATTTCAAGGGCTTCATAGAGATACTTTAAAGCATCATTGTATTTACCAGCTTTAAAATATTGCATTCCGATATTGTTTAAAACATAGGCAAGCGAATGAGGTCTTTTCAGTTTTCTTTCAATTTCAAGGGACTGCTGATAATAAGAAATTGCCATATCAAGCCTGCCTAATTTGGAATAGTCATGGCCAATATTATTAAGTATTGTTGCGATTGTTGGAGTATCATTTTGTTCTTTTGCTATTCTAAGCGCCTGTTCGTAGTTTGATAGAGCCTTTTCATACTGTCCGAGATCAAAATATAATGTTCCAAGATTATTCAATGTTACTCCAAGTTCTCGTTTTAGATTGTTTTTACTCTGGATTTCTATTGCTTCCTGATAATAAGAAATAGCCTTTTCAGGCTTATAAAGGTGAGCATATGTGTCTGCTATATAACGCATTACAATTGAGATCCCTTCTGAGTTGTTATATTTTTTTGCTAATTTTAACGCCTCTTCATAATAGGAAAGAGCTTTTTCAAGCTGACCCATCCTATGGTAAACCACTCCGATAAAAGAAAGATTTGCTCCAACAGAATTTTCATCTCCCTTTTCTTTGTAAAGTTTTGTAGATTCATTGAAGCTTGAAAGAGCCTCATTAAACTTACCAATACTCAGCGCAGCTTTTCCAAATTCGTGTAAAACTATGGGAAGAGAATCTTTAGCATTGATTTCAGCAAAAAGCCTTCTTGACTCTTCAAGATAGTGGTATGCTTTTTCATAATCAATTGCTCTACGATAGTAAATTGAACCAGCAAGAAAAAGATCATCAGCAAGCCATTCTTTATTGCCAAGTTTTCTTGCAGCATCAATTGCTTTTTCGTAATAAAACAGTGCCTTGTCATCATCTCCCATGTCTTCGTACGATGCACCAAGACCATTGTAGTTAGAAGTATAGCATTCATAATCATTTCCACATAATGCAAGAGACTTTTCATAATAGTAGATCGCTTCTTTGTATCTTTTTTCCTTGTAAGCTTTATCTCCAAGCTCCCACAGTCTTTCAGCTTCATTTTTTGGTTGAGCAGTAACTGTCAGGGGAATAAAAACTATTAAAATTGATATTAAAAGATGCTTCCATCTCATTTTTTACCTGCAAATCATCTTTACAGAAGCTTTTACTGAAACTGTCTTTTCTTCCTTCTTAGGTTCTGGTGCTTCTACCATTGATTTTGTTGTTTTCATCATATAAGAAACCTCTTCTTCTTTCCACCACCATGAAGGTCTTCTAATGTCATAGTCTATGCTGGTTAAACTACAAGTTTTACCCATTTTTTCAGAAACTTTTTTGGCAAAATTTTGAGCATTACCAATTATCTCAATTTTCAATGCATCTTCAGCATTACGAAGATTCTTTTTGGACACAGTCCACTCTGGAGTTGATACTATGAAATCCATTTTTTCACCGTATTTTTCTTTAAAATTTGCCAGTTCTTGAAAAATTTTATTCTGCTGAGAAGGTTCTTTTAATTCAAATAAGTAGTGAATTGAACCTTTGTAGCCTGAGCATTTTTGTTTATTTTCTTCCCACCAGCAGTTTTTAGTAACATAATATTTTCCACCACGATATTCAAAACCAAGATTTTTCAAAGATTTATCTACTGCACCAAGAATGTTTACGGCATCAACTTCCTTTGATGTATTTACATTAACTCCAACACTCAAAGAGAGAATGTCTGGAATAAGCTCTTTTACTTCTTCAAGGATTATGAAAACCGTTGTATCGTCCTGGGCGTATGTAGAAGTGGCAATTAATACAAAAAATGTGATAAAAATTATCAATAATTTTTTCATGATGCCTCCCTTTTAACTTATTTCAACACAAAGGCAACTTTTGCACTGGCAAAGAAGTTTGCCTTCTGATTTGCCGAATAAATTTTTACAGCATCTTCATCTGAAACCTGAACATCAGAAGGAGTTACTGTACCAGAGGCTTTTACTATTAGAGGATTTTTTACTCCTCTTTTTTCCAGAGCTGCCATTGCCTTTTCAATGCTATTGGTGTATTCACCGCAGCCCTGCTCAACAAGCACTTTTTGACTTATTTTTGAAGGGTCATAAAGAAGATCACCCTTTTGAGTAAATATTCTGTTTATAAGAGCTGGTCTGAAGTTAACCTCTCTGGCATCAATTATAAGTCCATCATATCTTTCTTCAAGTTTAATAGGCTTTGGTTTAAATTGAGGTTGAGGTTCGATTATTTCTTTTTTGATCTTAGGATCTCCGAGAATTTTTTCATACATGAGAGAACCAAATCCTTTTGGACCTGTCATTCCCACTTTTACAATAACAAGTGCAACTTCTTGCTGAGGATCCCATTCTTTATGCACAATCTGAGCACCCTTTACAAAGCCTGTAACCGCTGTTCTTACAACATCATACTGAAGCTCTGCATCTTTGACCATTGTGTCTCCAACAACTGCAACTCCTTCAATTATCTCTGCAAGCTGGCGATAAGCAAGGGTAGTGGCAGCTCTTTCTGCAGTAAGCCTTCTCTGAGCAGGTGTTTTTGCAGTTGGTGATGGGAGTCCCTCAGCTGCAACAAGAATGTAATCATTGATAAATGCCTGTTCAGGTGAAGTGGTAAGAGTAAGATTGTTTTTCTGAAGCCATTCATTTGCCTTTTCAAATGTTGATGAGACCTTATCAGTATCCTGCTGAGCAATGCCCACTCCTATCAATAAAAACAATAATAAGACAATAACTGATAGTTTTTTCATTTTGCCCTCCTAATAAATGTTTATTTTTTGTTTTAACATTCTTATTGCAAGAATTGCCTCTGCTCCATCAACTGGTTTTTCAGGATCAAATTCTCCTGAAAGCTCTGGCTCCATAATCCCCCTTGTTGTCATGTTCATAACAGCATTGTAAATTGGAGATGTTGGTCTTATATCCGGGAATGGAGATTTTTCATGCCCGAAAAATGCGGTTGCAATTTTTTCATCACCTGTAAGCTTAATCAATACATCTTCAAGTATCAAAGCCATTTCACCTCTTTTTACAATTTCATCTGGTTTAAAAAGATATGCCTTTACTGTTTCATCATATTTTGGTTCAAGTCCTCTAATTTTCCATTTGAGTATTGTTAGTATCTCCTGTTTAAATGGATTGTTGATGATGTCAGCAGGTATAAATTCTGGCTTTATCTGTTTAATCTCACTTTGAATCGGAATTTTGCCAGAAAAAACCCTGTCAATTTTAAGTTCATTGATAAGCAAAGCTACAAGTTCAGCTCTTGTTATTGAATCTTTGACTGCGATTTTTTTGCCAGCATCGCCAACTGTTATTCCAGCCATTGCACGGATGATTTTATCAGTTTTTTTCCAGGCTCTGTCAGCTTTTTCATTCCATTTTCCATCTATCTTTGAGTTCAAAACAGCTCTGAATTTGTCCTTTGCTTTTTCAAAATCAAGTGCATCAAAATATGCAAGCCCCATAAAATAATGGGCTGCTTCTTTACCTTGATAATAAGTAAGTTGAGCATCATCAACTTTAATGTTCAGTACATTGAAATAGGCTTTTTCAGTTTCCTCAAGTGAGTTTGTTTTGAGATTGGTTAAACTTCTTATTTTTGCCATGTAGTAGTCAAACTCTTGCTGAGGAGTCTCTGCTTTCTTTTTGGCAGTTTTCAGGTCTTTGTTAATTCTTTCAATTTCAATTTTTTTAATTTCAGGATCCTGAATTTTCTTAACTTTTTCAGACTTTGCAATAGCAAGCCCTGAATAAGCCTTTGAGAAGTTTTCATCGCAGTAAATGGCTCTCTCAAACTTCTCAATTGCAAGCTCAATTTTCCCATCTTCCAGAGCTTTCATTCCAATGAGATAATGGTATTCTGGATTGTCTTCAGGAAGAGTGCATTTTGAGACTTCCTTTGGAGCACATCCATAGATAGCTATGACAATAATAGATAGGAAAACTAAAATTTTTAAATATTTCATACCAAAACCTCCTTTGCTTTTCTAATCAGATAATATCAGTAAAAAAAATATATGTAAAGGTAATTTTCACATTTTTTATCTTAATTTTTGCCAGAACCCTTTTGGTGCGCTTGTTTTAATAGCATGACCTGTCAAAACTTTATCTACATAATCTTCAGCAATAATGCAAATGCTTCTGTCACTTTGTAAATCCGTTTCTGATACAGTGCACTCACCAACTATTCTGGGTGTAATTATATCAATATTTTTTACTGGATCTCTTTCTTTTACAAACTCTACAATTTCAACTATTGAGCCTTCTTTTAAACCATCTGAACGCCCCAGTGTAATAAACGCGATTCTTTCTTTAGGATTTTTTCTGTTTGTCATTGTTTTGTATATATATCCATAAACTGAAAACACATCAAAAATTTCACTTCTGGAGTTATTAATAGCCTTTTCAATTGCCTTATTTAAAAGTCCGCAAGGATCCTCCACCCTGCAATAATTGTCTTGTCCTCTATAATTTTTTGCTCTACCATTCATACTAAAAGCTTTCTGAATTCTTCCTTCTGGAAATTGAATCAATCTGAGTGTCAATCCAATCTCACCCTCTTCATTGCAAGATGCCGGGTTATAGTGGGTTTTTCCTTTTTTATCTGTCCATGAACTTGCCGGAGTAAAGCGTACATTAATATACGCCTTTGATATGGAACCAACAAGTACGAAATCTACTTTTTCAGCAATTTTTGCAAATTTCTGAAGATCTATATCTCCTGAAACACCTGCTCTAAATTTTAACTCTTCCATCAATACCTTTAGTTGAGATCTTTCCACGAGTTCGACACTGCCTGTATTGGCAAATGCTTGAGTAAGATACTCCTGCGCACTGCTGTAGAGCTCACATCCTCTGAACTGAGTATTATCAGATGGTGGAAGAATTGCAATTTTTGGTTTTCTCTTCTGAATAGCATAATCAGGCATGAAATGTGTTACCTTTTTGTTATCAATATCCAACATTGTATACTCCATCAAGCTAACTTTTGGGGGGACGCATCCCCAAATAGCTACCATAAGAATGGATAAAATAACGCTATACAAAGTTTTCTGTTGCATCTTTATTACCTCCAATTTAATTCTGAGAGTTTTCAAAAAAACACAAGTTTTTGATAATCAAGAAAATGCAACTGTTCAATTTTCAATTATCCCTTACTCTATTGTTTTCAGCCTTTAAAATAATATAAAATGGCGAAAAATTAACAACGGTGAAGCCTTTTTGATTCAGGCTGTTTGCAAGATATACAGGATTTTCAGGATAACTTATCATAAATTCTCCAAGACCTCTGTCTTCAACTTCTGTAACCCATGCTATATTCTGCAGTAATTCTTTTATTTCAAAATGTTTATCTATATCTGACACACCTTCAACTTTAACTAATATTTTCTTAGAAAGGCTATTTACATATTTAGTTATTTTTTCGAAAACGATCGGTACAAACTTTTCTGAAAGAGTTTTAAGACTCTGCATAGCAGCATCCTCTATATTAGATGCCATTGCTTTTGCTTGTTCTGTTCCTGAAGTTAATATGATTATTTTGAATGTTTTCCTCTTCCATTTCGTTCATGCTCAATTGATGATATTCATTTTTTGTTTTTTTTGCAGGAATGAAGACAGCTAAGGAGTTGTTTAAGGCGAGTTTTGATACAGCATCATCTACTTTATTGGTTTCTACACAGACATTTAAAATTACTTTATAAGAATCTCTATCTTTCCATTCTTTTTTTATGTTGTATTTTGATATAACTCCCTCAGTTTTTTTGACAATTGCATCATCTACAAGGATAAAGTTTTGAACCACTGTTTGAGCTTTTATTTTTATACCAGCTACCTGTTCAACGGCATTCCATTTTGCTCTTGATATTGCCTCAGCTTTTGCTGATGGAATATCATTGCCTGTAATTGCTGCATCTCCTTCAGAGTCAACGCATTGAATTTTTGCTTCAGCATAGCATGTGAAAAAAATCATTAAAAAAATGATAAAGATAGAAGTTTTCATTTTTCCTCATAAAAACTACAGGGCTCAATATGTGGTGATATCAGGAAAAAGCCTTCCTCTTCCTTTAATATCCCTTTAAACTTCAAAACCTTTAATGCCTTTGTAATGGCTTCTCTTGAAGCACCTGTACAGGAAGCAAGTTCTCTATGAGTGATCTTTTTGATTCTTATCAATCCATCTCTGGTTTTCTCTCCTTCCTTTTCAGCAACATTCATGAGAAATTTTATGATTCTCCTGCTAACATCCAAAAATGCCATCGCACCAAGCATTTCATCGGTCATCCTTATTCTTTCAACAAGAGCAGAAAGAAGAGAGATAACAATCATAGGATTATTTTTGAGTAATTTTAGAAAATGCTCTCTTTTAAGCACTCCAACAACAGAATCCTCAATAGCAATAATTGTTGCTGAACGAGGTCTACCATCAAGAAGACTTAATTCTCCAAAGAAATCACCTTTTTTAAAAATATTAAGAATGAGTTCTTTCCCATCCGAATCTAAGAGACAGGCTTTAACTGCACCATCAAGAATAATGTAAAGATCAGTACTTTCATCAGATTGATAGAAGATAATTTCTCCCTTCTTTACTCTGTATATTTTAAAACCCTTAGAAATGAGAGTTAGATGTTCATCAGAAAGACTTTGAAAAATAGGAATTTCTTTTAAAATTTGAAGAATATCAATATTTGACATACTCCAGTTTATCAAAACATTGTAAAGGAGTCAAGAGAGCGAACTTCCAAAAATTACTTAAGAGAGAAGGAAGGGGTAAAAGTAAGCAGAAAGCTATTGATTTCACCCATGATAGATAATGCGGGGTTTGTCTTAACCTCTGGGATAGAGGTATATGGTTATCCAGAAGAAGTAGAGTTTAAAGAGATCCGGTTATCATAATATTTCTTCATTTACTTTCAAAAGTTAATGTGAAAATTACCTTGCAATCATTGTCATAAAGCATTATAATTTGAAAAAAGCCTTAGGAGTATGTTATGAAAAAGCCTTTGTTTGCTTTATTTATTGTTTTATTTATTGCTTCCTGTGCTACCATGCCCGAGGTAAAAAAAGAGAGTCATCAAACAGAAATATCAGAGGAAGAGCTTCCAAAAACAGTTGCCATTCTTCCCTTTGAAAATAAAACAGAAGAGCTTGGAATAGCAAACCAGGTAAGAAAAGCCTTTTACAATCACTTTAGCTCTAAGCCTTACAGGGATATTGAACTGAGCATTGTTGATGAAAAAATAATTCAGCTTGAAAAATCAAAGGGCAAAAATATTCTTGAAATTCCACCAAAGGAGATATGTGAGGCTCTTGGATGCGATGGATTGATTTATGGTAGAGTTACTGACTACAAAAAAATTTATGCAGTTGCCTACTCACAGCTTGGCATAGAAGCTGAAGTCTGGATGATAAATACAAGGACAGGAAAAGAGGTTCTCAGACTGAAAGACTCTGTCAGATACCATGAGGGTGGAATTCCACTTTCTCCATTAAGTGCGGTCATGACAGCAATATCAACAGCAATGAACATAAGGGATATTCAACAGGTAAGAATGCTCAATGAACTTTGCTATAAATTCAATGAAAAAATTCCTTCACCATCTGGCATTGTTGAAGAAAGACCTGTAATTAAAGAGGTTATTACAAATGCCAAGGATTCTCCCTTTGGTAAAGGGAAGATCATAAAGGTTGGTTTAGAAGGAGACAGAGGAATGGTTGCCAGCTTTGATATTGGTAACTTTAAAAGAGGCATACCAATGAAAGAAACTCAGCCTGGAATTTATATTGGTGAATATGTTGTTATGCCCGATGATAATGTAAAAGAGGTTCCCATAATTATATCATTAAGAAAACCAGGCGGGTATGAAACTCAATGGATTGATGTAAGCGGATTTATTACAATTGACACAACAGCACCTCCTCAGGTAACAGGATTAAGGGCTAAAGGCTTTCATGATAGAATAGAAGTCTCATGGCAAGCTCTGAAAAATATCCCTGACTTAAAAGGCTATAAAGTTTTAAGAAGTGAACAACCACTTACAGGATTTCAAGAAATTGCAAGGGTTGAGCTTAATCTCTTTGAAGACAGAGCATTGGAGCATGGAAAAGTTTATTACTACAGGGTCATTGCATATGATACTGCGGGAAATGAATCGGAGATACAGGATGCTGTAAAAGCTTCTCTCACAACCAGACAACCACAGATAATCTCAGGAACAATTGAAAAAGATACAGTTCTTTCCGGAATTTATATTGTTAAGAATAGCTTTAGAATACCCAAAGGTTTAACACTAACAGTTGAGCCTGAGACAAGAATAATGTTTCATGAAGATTCTGAACTTATTGTTGAAGGCAAGATTGTCATAGATGCAAAGGATGCTTCTGTGGAGTTTATTTCAGCTACTGATAAAAAATGGAGAGGGATAGCTGTTAAAGAAGGAGAGGTAAACATAAACGGATTCAGGCTCAAAAATGCACATACGGGATTGATTTTAAATTCAGCCCGTGGTTTTGTTGAAAACGGAGTAATAACTGATTGTGATACAGGGATTTTAATATCAGGAATGCCCTCTGCCTCAATTAAAAATTCAACAATTTCAGGAAATAAAATAGGAATTGAACTCGTAAGAACCTCTTCTGCAATTTCCATGAACACCATATTCCAGAATGAGACAGGTATTAAGATTAACGAATTTTCGGGCGATTTAAAGGATAACAACATTTACGATAACAATGTGAATATTTCCTCAGAAACAATTTTAAAGATTGCGGCAAATTACTTTGGTTCGATAAACATTGATGAGATGAAGCTCAAAAATATTCAGGTAAGCAGTGTCTATAATCTTAGAATTCCTGAGGGAAAAGTTATAAATGCCATTGCAAATCCCTATTCAACTCTTTCTCAGCAAGAGAGGCAGAAAAAGGCAACAGAATTTGTTATTGAAGGAGGAAACTACTTCAGACAGAGAAACTATGGAAAAGCTGTAACACTTTTTGAAGAGGCACTTAAAGCCCAGCCAACTGCAGAGGTTTATTATTATATTGCTATCTGCTATCAGGAGATGAGAGAAGATGAAAAGGCTTTGAATTATCTTAAAGAGGGAGTGGAAAAATTTCCAAAAGATTCAACACTGCAAAGATCCCTTGGTTTAATGTATTATCAAAGGGGCATGGAAGATGAGGCAAAAAGGGTATTTGAAGAGGTTCTGAGACTTAATCCAGAGGACAGACAGATAAAATTTTTAATGGAAAGACTAATAATTAAATAATTCAGGAGGTTAAAAATGAAAAAATTAGTTTTGGCAATTTTTTTAATCGGACTGATGTTTACATTTGCTTCATCAGGTTTATCAACAACAAAATCCTTTGAGCAATCTAATTCATGCAATATTAACTCAGAAAATACTCTTCTCGCAGAAGCGGCAAACTGCTCTCAATGGAGTCTTCAACCAAATGGTTGCTATGAAAGGGTATGTTGCTGTGATAAAAATGGACAACATTGGTGTGAAAGATGTTGTCCTGATAAAAATGGCAAATGCGTTGCCTATAAAGTAAAGTGCTAATTATTTAATTAAAGCTGTTCAATAAAGATTAAATCTTATTTTGTCATAGCAGGTGACATGTTCTGAGCCCTTTAATTAAGCTCAAAGTAAACTCTGCGAGAGTGAAACCAAAGACATAGAAAAACTAAGATTTAAGAATTGGAAAGAATCAGTCTTGAAAATTTTTTTATTAGCAATCTTAAAGTAGCTAAAAAAATTTTTTAAAGATATACTTTAATAAAGATGGCAAAATTTACTTTAAGTATTAAGTGGCTTACTGTACTGGTAATGATAGCTCTGGCTACAGGCATTGCCATAACCAATTATTTAGTTTCTTACCATCTTTATGAGCAATATCTCATTCATCATATGAAAACAGTTTCATCTTTTTTTAAAGGAGAAGTTGAGAAATTAATGAGTCCTGTTGAAACTTTTCTTTATAACATTCAGGCTCTTGTTTGCTGTAAAATTTTAAACTTTAATGACATTGAAAAAACCAATAAATTTCTGATGGATTTTATGAAAAAGTATCCCTATGTAACATCAATAAATTACGGAGATGGGAAGGGAAATGGCTATCTTATTTTAAATGATAGAGACAAATGGCTTAACAGAATTAAAAAAGCAGAAGACCGAGGATATGTAGTATGGAATACTCTCAACAATGATGGAGAAATAATAAATAAAAGACGAGTTAAGGATAATTACGATCCACGAAACACACTCTGGTATAAACAGGCACTTGAACGCAATGATATTCAATGGAGTGAACAGTATCAATTCAGGACAACAAAAAACCCTGGAGTTACAGCTTCTTTACTTTTGTGTGGTAATTCAAAAGAAGTTGTTGGCATTGATTTAATGATAAAGGATATCTCTTCGTTTTTATATAAAGCCAAAGAGATGCTTCATCCAGAAGTAAAGCTTTATCTTATCTTAGACAACAAGTACTTAATAGCTTTTATTGATGAAATTACTCCTAAGCCAGGAAAAATTTATAAAGTTAATAAGGACCAGTTCCCTCTACTCTACCATGCCCTGTATTCAGGAAAAGATAAAATCAGTTTTCACAATCAAAAATGGTTCGTAAAAATAGAAAATTGGAACATGAAAAATAGAAAACTTTCTCTTGTAACAATGACACCAGAGATAGTCATTAAAAAAAGCCTATACATTCATCTCTTTTATCAGATTTTTACTTCTCTGGTTCTTATTTTTTTCGTGCTCCTTTATATTACAAAAAAATACATAAATCCCATAATTGAGATTTCAGGACAGACAGCTTATCTTGGATTTAAAGAGATATACCTTGAAAAATATTCTCAAAGAACAGATGAAATAGGATATTTAAGCAGAGCCATCTCTTTTGCTTCGTTAAAAATCCTTAAGACAAGAGAAATGGAAAGAAAAATGGAAGAATTTCACCATTTTGAATCTGTAAGGCGTGCTCTTGGTGAAGCAGTGCACAGATTTAAGGATTTAATCAACATAATTCATGGATTTGCCAGTATTGCTCAGCCAAAAGTATCAGAGGAATTTGTTAGAAATGCCTTTGACCAGATAATTAATGCATCAAAAAGGGCGATATATCTTTCAAAAGAAATCTTAAATGTTACAAGTGAAAGAAAATATGAGATGAAGGTCTTTGATTTAAATTCTCTGATTCAGTCAATGAAAACAAAGATAAATGCTACTGTTGAAGACCATATTAATGTAGTTTACGAATTATCAAGCATTCCCCTCATGGTTAAGCTTGATATTCAAGCCTTTGATGAAGTTTTAACTCACTTAATACTCAATGCCCGTGATGCCATGCCAGAAGGAGGAACAATAACAATAAAAACAGAAGCTGCTTCTCTGTTAGATAAAGAGTTTGCAGTTTTATCTGTAATAGATTCTGGAATTGGTATGGATGAGGCAACTCAGAAAAGAATATTTGAACCTTTTTTTACCACGAAAGGAGACAAGAGTATAGGACTTGGGCTTTCAATTGTTTATAAAATTATAAAAGGCCACGAAGGATTTATTGAAGTTGAAAGTGAGGTAGGTAAGGGAACAACCTTTAAAATTTATTTTCCCTTAATTAAGGATGTGGCAAGCCTAACAGCTTCTTCTGCTGAATAACATTCTATTATTCCAGGTATTTTCCATGTTTTAAGTCCTATGACTTTTTTACCAGTTTTTAATGCCAGAGCTATCTCACTGAGAGTGCCATACTCACCGCCAATGGCAATCAATACATCAGAGGCTCTCACTATAAGAGCATTTCTCATCTCTCCCAAGCCTGTAGGAATTGGAATTTTCACATAGGAATTGGCATCTTCTTTTTTAAGTGTTGGCAGTATTCCTACTGTAATGCCTCCTGCCTGAAAGGCTCCCCTGCTTGCTGCCTCCATTACTCCTCCTAAACCACCTGTAATAACAGTAATACCTTCCTTTGAAAGAAGTCTTCCTACCTCTTCTGCCAGTTCTAAAAGTTCTTTATCTGCTTTCCCTGCTCCAATGACTCCAACTGTTTTCATTTTATTTCAACCACTGTTACAGCATCTCCTCCTTCTTCAGCATTGCCCTTTCGGAAGCTTTTTACTGCAGGATGTTCCTTTAAGTAATCTCTTACAAAATCTCTTAAAATACCCTTCCCGATTCCATGAATAATAATTCCTGATGACGTCTCACTTAATGACAGTTTATTTAAAAATTTTTCTATAAGGGGAACTGACTCATCAACTCTTAAACTCCGAATGTCAAGCTTTGTAGTAATCTCCTCATCCTGCACAAAAGAAATATTCGATTTTTCTTCTTTTTGCTCTGGATTAATCTTTTCAAGCTCATCAATTTTTGCTTCTACAAACATTTTATCTGTCTGAATCTTTACTTTTTTATCTTCAATAAAAGCCACCTTTCCTGTAAGCCCGAGAGTTTTTACTCTTACAATATCACCAATCTGAATATTTTCAGGCACTCTTATTTCCTGAGACAGTAACTTTTTTGAGAATTCTGAAATTTTAAGAGATATTTCTTTAAGTTTTTTTCTATCTGCTTTTTTAGCTTCCTCATAAAGAATATTAACCTCTCTTTTCAATTTCATGAGCATATTATGAGCCTCTATTTTTGCCTCTTCAATGATTTTTCTCTTTTTTTCATAAGCAAGAGAAATCTCTTTTTCTAATTTCTCCTTTTCTGCAATGATGCTGTTTTTGATTTTTTCAATTTCATCAATTTTTTTATTATATTCAGCTTTAGCTTCTTCAAGCTCCTTCAAAAGTTTATAGATTTCTTTGTCCTGAGAGCCTTTTAATTCGTAAGCTCTCTTAATAAGCTTCTCAGGAAAACCATATTTTTGAGCAATCTGAAAGGCATAAGAAGGAGCTAAACTGCCAATGCTTAATTTATAAAGGGGAGACATGGTTTTTTCGTCAAAGAGCATAGAGGCTATTTCTATGTCTTCATTGGTTGTCGCAAAAATTTTAACTTTACTTAAATGGGTTGTCGCGAAGGTAAAAACTCCTCTGTCTTTTAAATCTTCAAGGATTGCACATGCCAAGGCAGAGCCTTCCTCAGGATCAGTATTTGTGCCTATTTCATCAAGAAGAACAAGACTA
This sequence comes from Thermodesulfovibrio sp. 3462-1, assembly GCF_040451425.1. Taxonomy (NCBI): domain Bacteria; kingdom Pseudomonadati; phylum Nitrospirota; class Thermodesulfovibrionia; order Thermodesulfovibrionales; family Thermodesulfovibrionaceae; genus Thermodesulfovibrio; species Thermodesulfovibrio obliviosus. Next base: position 37,752 of record NZ_CP144374.1, on the reverse strand, counting down.
TCAGAATTAGCCTCTTCAACTATTTTTTTGAGAGTTACTACATGCAAGGCAAAGCTTGAAAGATGCTCTTCAATAGAGTCTCCATGATAGAGGTCAACATAAATAGTTTTTACAAAAGGAATTGTGGAGGAAGGACTGGCAGATATGGGAAGTCCAGAGATAGCCATTGCAGTTAGAAGTCCTATTGTCTTCAGTGTTACAGTTTTGCCTCCTGCATTTGGTCCTGTAATTACAAGAACTTTTTTATTCCTCAGTTCTATCTGAAGAGGCACAACATCTCTGGAAAGCATCAGAACAGGATGTCTTGCATCAATTAGATTTATCATGATTTCTTTACTGAGTTGAGGAGCATGAGCATTAAATTTTCTGGAAAATTTATATATTGAAAGAATTTTATCAAAATAAATGAGTAATTTAAATTCTCTTTCAAGGGCATCACTGATTTGATGAATCTCAAAAGAGAGCTCCTTAAGTATTCTTGTTTCTTCAACTCTCTGTTCAATTAAAAGCTCTTCCAGTTTCTTGGATAAAGGCGTGATTTCAGCGGGTTCTATAAAAGCTGTTTCCCCTGAACGAGATATATCATGAACAATTCCTGCAACCTGTCCCTTTGAATCCATCCGAACAGGTATAACCCATCTGTTGTTTCTTTTTGTGATAAATCTGTCCTGAAGAAAAACCTGTATGTTTGGCCTGTTAATTATTTCTTCAAGCTTTTGTTTTATTCTTTCCTCTGTTATTTTTATCTGTTTTCTTATGTAATTCAGATACGCAGAGGCTGTATCAAGAATATTTCCCTCTTCATCAACGGTATTTTCAAGTATTGCAAGAAGATATGGTTGACCGATGGATAAACTGGTTTTAAGAATACTTTTTATTTTATCTCTTAAAAAAGAATAGTTTAAAAACTCATCAAGAAAAGGGGCTACTTTATCCAGAACTCTCAGAACCTTTAAAAATTGAGTTAACTCAGATGATTCAAAAATAGCTCCTTCTTTCTTTGCTCTATCAAGTAATTCAGAAATATCAGGGAAAAAAGATATTGGGAGCTCTTTTCCCTGATCAAGATATTTTTTTATTTCTTCAAATTCCTTAAGCGCCCTTTCTGCTTGTTCAAAGTCATCAAAAGGAAAAATCGCTTCAATAGCTTTTTTTGTAGCTGAGGAATTAGCAAACTCTTCTATTAAACTCAGAATTTTATAAAAATCTAAGTCCAGAAGAGCCTTTTTTTCAATCAATCAAGCTTCTCCAGAAGCTTCTTCTTTTTCTCATCAATTACTTTTGTAAGTTTTTCAATCTGATTTAAAATCTCTTTTTTAGCATCCTCTCCACGCTCTTTAATATCTTTGACTTTCTCTTTCAGCATTTCTGAGAATTCTTCAATCTCTTCATAAAGCTCTTCCGCTGCTCTGACAGTTTTTTTCTTAAGCTCTTTAGCTTTCTTTTTAATTTCTTTTCTTGTTTCTTCTCCTGACTTTGGTGCATAAAGAAGCGCAAAGGCTGCTCCAATTACCCCTCCTAAAAGAAACGCTGCTAAAATTTTGCCTTCCTCTCTCATTTTCGTCCTCCTTGATGTATTTGTTTAATTTTAACAAATTTTTATTGTATAATTAAAAAAAACGGAGGTGGCTTATGCTTTCAAAAATACCTTTCTCAATGGAAAAATTAGAACAGGGAGACATTACCAGAGAAATTTTAAGAATAGGGCTTATTGCAGAGCTTGATGCTATCAATCTCTATGAACAACTTGCTTCATTAACAAATGATGAAAAAATTAAAGCTGTTTTTCTTGACATTGCAAGAGAAGAAAAAACCCATGTAGGTGAATTCCTCACTCTTCTCCTTATGAATGATGAAGAACAGGAAGATGAGCTTGAAGAAGGAAAAGAAGAAGTTGAGGAATTGTTTGAGGAAGAGGAAGAATAGTTAAAAGGGTTTTATAATTATCAAAGCGTATATCAAGTAAAAAGAACCTGAAAAAATTAAAGTAAGAGGGGAAATCTTTTTTCTTATAAAGATTTCCCCTAAAATTATTGCTCCTGATAAAATTGCCAAAGAAGCGCTCAATAGAGCATAACCAGTAATATTCCAGTCTGTAAAAATAATCCCCACAGATACTGGAAAAGTTGACTGAAAAACCATTGCACCAGTTACATTTCCCATTGCGAGAGTATCTCTTCCTTTAAATGTCCATGTTACAGAGTTAAATTTTTCAGGAAGCTCAGTTGCAACTGGAGCAATCAAAAGAGCAAATAAAAGAGGATCAAATCCTATCTTTAGAGAAACATGCTCAAGCGTAGAGACAAATCCATGAGCACATTCAATCATTATAAAAAGAGCAAGTAAAACCTGGGCAACCGACAACAAAGTCTCAAATCTTTTTATTGGCAGAACTTTTCCAAAAATTTTATCAAAATAAAGTTTTTCCTCATGTAAAATTCCTCCACTTTCACTTTTAAAGGTCACATAAAGATAGGCAATATAACAAAAAACAAGTAAAAAAGCCACTACAATATGTTGTTTTATAAGCATTGGAAGAAAAATTCCTGATGAATACATAATAAGAAAAAAAATTAAATCTCTCTTTATTGTAGGAATTTCTGCTTCAAAAACAAAAGCTCTCCTTTTTGAAATGTATCCAGAAAGAACTGTCAATCCTATCAATAAAAATGCCAGAGTAGAAAGCATAAAAGGCGCACCCAGAATTGCGCCAATGCCAATGCTATGGCCTGCCTCTCCTTTATGTAATAATATTGCAACCAGAGGTAAAATTGTCTCAGGAAGAGCTGTTCCCACTGCAGCAAGTATGCTTCCTGTAACTGCCTGACTAAGGGAAAGCTTTTTCCCGAAGACTTCAACTCCATTTGTAAAAATTTCCGCACTTAGTAGTATCAACATTAGATTAAAAAGTAGTAGAAAAATATCTGCAGTCATGCTTAAAATTATAATCTAAAGTTTTATTTCTTAACAAGGAGAAGTAGATGGAAAAATTTAAGCTATCTTTACAATTAACACACAATGCAATAGAAGTTTTAAAAAGAAGGTATCTTAAAAAAGATGAAGAGGGCAAAATTATAGAAACACCAGAGGAATTATTCCATCGTGTAGCAACAGCAATTGCTCAAATAGACGCAATTTACGGCAAATCTGAAAAAGATGTCAATAAAACAAAAGAGGAATTCTACGAGCTTATGACAACACTTAAATTTTTGCCAAACTCTCCTACTTTAATGAATGCTGGAACTCCGCTCGGGCAACTTAGTGCCTGTTTTGTCTTACCAGTGGAAGACTCTATGGAAGGAATTTTTGATGCAGTAAAGTATGCTGCGATCATTCATAAATCAGGAGGAGGAACAGGTTTTAGTTTCTCTCGTCTCAGACCCAAAGGAGATGTTGTAGGCTCAACAAAGGGAATAAGTTCAGGTCCTGTATCATTCATGAGTGTTTTTGATTCTGCAACAGAAGCAGTAAAACAGGGCGGTCGTCGTAGAGGAGCTAATATGGGACTTCTAAGAGTTGATCATCCTGACATCGTTGAATTTATAAAATGTAAAGATGACCTTACAAAATTTACTAATTTTAATATCTCTGTTGGTCTCACTGAAGAGTTCATGAAAGCAGTTATAAATGATGAAGAATATGATCTTATAAATCCAAGAACACTGCAAACTGTAAAAAGGCTTAAAGCAAAAGAAGTTTTTGATCTTATTGTGCACCAGGCATGGAAAAATGGTGAACCAGGCATTGTTTTCCTTGACAGAATTAATGCTACAAATCCAACACCTGAGCTCGGTGAAATTGAAGCAACAAATCCCTGCGGAGAACAACCTCTTTTACCATATGAGTCCTGTAATCTTGGATCAATAAATCTTGCAAAGATGGTTAGAAACAACACTGTTGACTGGGAAGTTTTAAGAAGCACCGTATGGAAGGCTGTTCATTTCCTTGACAATGTAATTGATGCAAATAGGTACCCCTTAGAAATCATAGAAAAGAATACAAAGGCAAACAGAAAAATAGGGCTCGGAGTAATGGGCTGGGCTGATATGCTTGTTCAGTTAAAAATTCCTTACAACTCAAAGGAAGCTCTCAGTTTGGCAGAAGAGTTGATGAAGTTTATACTTCAAGAAGGAAGGAATGCTTCTCAAGAACTTGCAAAAGAAAGAGGAACCTTTCCTAACTATCCCAAGAGCATTTATTACGGAAAAATGCCTTTAAGAAATGCCACTATTACAACAGTGGCACCTACAGGAACACTGAGCATAATTGCAGGATGTTCTTCTGGAATTGAACCTCTTTTTGCAATATGTTTTGCAAGAAATGTAATGGATGGAACACGTCTTGTAGAAGTTAATTCTTATTTCAGAAAAGAGATGGAAAAATTAGGACTCTGGTCTGATGCTTTAGCTGAAAAGATAGCTGAAACAGGTTCAATTCAGGAAATTAAAGAAATTCCTGAGGAGATTAAAAAAATATTCGTTACAGCTCATGAAATCTCTCCATCTGAACATATTCGCATGCAGGCAGCATTTCAACAATATGTTGACAACGCAGTCAGCAAAACAGTAAATCTTCCAAATCATGCAACAGAGGAAGATGTAAGAGAAGTTTACCTTCTTGCCTATCGTCTTGGATGTAAAGGTGTTACTGTTTACAGAGATGGCTCAAGACAGGGACAGGTCATCCAGAAGACTAAAACAGAAGCTCAAAGCATTCCTTTAACTCTTAAACCAAGAAAAAGACCTGAGGTTCTAAAAGGAGTTACAAGGCTGATGAAAACAGGCTGCGGAAATCTTTATGTAACAATAAATAAAGATGAGGAAAGCAAACCCTTTGAAGTTTTCACAAATATAGGTAAAGCAGGTGGATGTGCTGCTTCTCAGGCAGAAGCAATTGGTAGACTTATATCTCTTGCTTTAAGAAGTGGTATTGAACCAGAGGAGATAATAAAACAGCTTAAAGGAATATCCTGTCATGCTCCTGTTTGGTGTAGCAGTGGTAAAATTACAAGCTGTTCAGATGCAATTGCAAAGGCAATAGAAGCCGAAATAAGAGAAAGTTCACATAGCAAAATGGGTGATTCAAAAGCTTCAGGTGATTCAGTAGCTCAAAGGGTGAGTCAAAATTCAAAATTAACAGTTCAAATTTCAGATGATGAAGCAGCTCATTATGGAGCATGTCCTGAATGTGGAAGTGCACTTTCTTATGAAGAAGGATGCGTTATCTGTCACAGTTGTGGATTTACCAGATGTAGCTGAGATAAAATAAAATTAAGGATTCAAGCACCTGCGAGTGATTTAAAATTTATGAAAACACAGAGAAAGTTAATAATAGTTGGAGACAGAGTTCTTATTGAACCAGATGAGAGAATGGAAACACGGGCAGGACTCTTTTTACCTCCTACTGTAAAAGAAAAAAACAAAGTTCTTGGTGGAAGAGTTATAAAAGTGGGACCAGGTTATCCTGTGAATGACATCTCAGTTGTGCTTGAAGAACCATGGAAACAGACAAACACTGAACCCATAAGATACATACCCCTTCAGGCTCAGGAAGGTGATTACGCACTTTTTCTTAAAGATGCAGGAATTGAAATAGAATTTGAGGAAAAAAAGTATCTAATTGTGCCCCATTCTGCAATTCTTGCCCTTATAAGAACTACAATTGTAGAGGATGAAGATGATAGAGGATTTTAAATCAACTGATACATGGCGAGTATTTAGAATTCAGTCAGAACTTGTTGAAGGCTTTGAAACACTTCATGGAATAGGACCTGCAGTTTCAATATTTGGAAGTTCCAGATTAACAGAAGAAAGTTTTTATTATCAAGAAGCCTTCAAGACGGCAAAACTACTCAGTCAAGCAGGATTTTCAATAATTACTGGAGGCGGTCCTGGCATCATGGAAGCCGCCAATAAAGGTGCAAAACTTGGCAAAGGAAAATCAATAGGCTTGAATATTGAGTTGCCTCATGAACAGTATCCTAATAAATATCTTGATATTTCTTTAAACTTCCGTTACTTCTTTGTTAGAAAGCTCATGTTTATAAAATACTCTATTGGATTTATTATCTTCCCTGGCGGATTTGGAACTTTGGACGAACTTTTTGAAGCACTAACCCTTGTTCAAACAGGTAAAATTCTTTCATTTCCTATAATTCTTTATGGCGCTGAATACTGGAAAGGGCTTCTTGAATGGTTTAAAAATTCACCTAAGAGCATTGGTGCAATAAGCCTTGATGACTTTAAATACTTTGAAATTATTGACAATCCTGAGGCAGTCTCCAGTTATCTTAAAAACTATCTCACAAAGCTTGAAGTTCCTATACCGCCTCTTCATCACGAATGATACTGAAAAATCTCAAGAATTACAATAATCCACAAATAGAAGAAATTATAAAAAACGAGCATCTTCCTTTATACAGAGCAAGGCAACTTATTCACTGGATTTATAAAAAATTTGCCACTTCAATTTATGAAATCACAGAATTACCTAAATCGCTTAAAGAAAGTTTATCTAAAGAATACTATATTGGCAACATTAAACTGATTGAAAGAAAAATAAGTAAGGATAGCACTGAAAAATTTTTGTGGGAACTGGAAGATAAAGAAAAAATAGAGAGCGTGTTAATTCCTGACAGAAACAGACTCACGCTTTGCATATCAAGCCAGATTGGCTGTCCTCTTAAATGCAGGTTTTGTCTTACAGGCAGGATCGGATTTAAAAGAAATCTACATGCATGGGAAATAGTTGATCAGTTTATTCAGGTTAGCAGGTTAATAAAAAATGAAAATAAAAAAATCACTAATATTGTTTTTATGGGAATGGGTGAGCCTCTGCTGAATTTTGAAAATGTTGTTGAAGCATTGTGGAGATTTAAAAATTTAATTGAATTTTCACCACGAAGAATCACTATTTCAACTGCTGGTATCATTCCAGCGATTAAAGAGTTACCCAAGAAGGCTCCTTCAGTAAAGCTTGCAATATCCCTTAATGCGTCTGATGAAAAAACAAGAACCTCTATTATGCCAGTGAATAAAAAATATCCACTCCGTGAGCTTTTAAAAACACTTAAAGAATATCCACTAAAACCCAGAGAAAGAATTACCTTTGAATATGTCATGCTTAAAGGAGTCAATTCCTCTGAAACAGATGCTTTAAGGCTTGCGCAAATGCTTAAAGGAATACAATCAAAAATAAACCTTATACCTTTTAATCCATGGGAAGGATGTGAATTTAAAAAACCAGATGAATGGGAGGTACTTAAATTTCAGCAAATATTGATATCCCATGGCTATTCTGTGTTTATCAGAAAAAGCAAAGGACAGGACATTCTCGCAGCATGTGGACAGCTAAAAGCCCTCTATCTTTGTAGCACAGCTTCAACTATGCTTTAACTTCATCGTCTCCTTAATCATCAAAAGAAATTTTACATAGTCAAATCCAAAATTCATTAACTCTGTTTCGTCTTTCTTCATCTTTTCCACTCTTTCCTCAGAAACATCAAAAACCTGAAGAAATCTACTTTCAAAAACAAATCTTCTGAAAGCATCAATATCATAGCAAGCCATATAAAAAGCCTTAGCTTTTCTTTCATCAAGTCGCTCAGGTTTTAAATTTCTCTTAAAGAAAAGCTCCTTCCATCCTCTGTTCATATCATCATAAAGGTCAACTCCTTGATCCTTTCTCCATTCAGCCACTGTCCATTCTCTGTCTTCATTAAAGCCTTTGCAATGAGGCTCTTTAACAAAAAAATAATGTTCCTCTGTAATTCCATCTGTAAAGTCAAATTTTTTAAGAGACACCTGTCCTATAGGATAATATCTGCATGTAGCAGGCCTGTCTTCATAAACCGAACATCCTGCCTCACATAGAAAAGGGCAGGTTTTTTCTTCATCATCATTTTTATTCAAAAAAACAAATGGATAACCGCTCTTTGGTTCAATAAAAACATAGGTATACTTCATTAAAAACTCACCTGAAGAAATACCAAATCTATTTTTTAATCTCATTATGTCAAAGGGAGTTAGCATTATATCAATATTTTTACAACAGCTTTTGTAACAGGAAATGCCTGGATAACAGCGAAACTTAAACTTTGATTCTTCTGTAAGCTCCTCTGGAGCTATAGCATTAATGTTTAACATTATTCCTCCTCTTTAATTCTCTTTAATTATTTTTAAATAAACTTTTCTTGTTCTTGGTCCATCAAACTCACAGAAAAATATGCTCTGCCACTGTCCTAAAAGGAGATTACCATCTTCAATAAAAACAGTCACTGATGAACCTACGATTGTTGTTTTAATATGGCTGTCTGCATTGCCTTCCATGTGAAGATATCCTGCACCATAGGGTGCAATCTTTTTTAATGCATTGATGATGTCCTTTTTTACTGAAGGATCAGCCCCTTCGTTAATGGTTATGCCTGCTGTTGTGTGAGGAACATATAGGTAACACACTCCGTTTTTAATTCCACTGTCTCTAACAGTCTTTTCAACTTCATCTGTAATATCAACGAATTCTTCTCTTGAAGAAGTTTTTACTGTCAATGTTTTCATCACAGCTTAAGCCTCCTTATTCTTTCTACCGCTTCTTTTATTCTTTCCTTAGACTGTGTAAGGGCAAATCTTATGTATCCTTCTCCATATTCACCAAATCCCACTCCTGGTGTACATAAAACCTCAGCTTCCTTTAAAAGCTTTGCAACAAAGTCAATTGAATTTGTTCCACGTGGAACTTTCACCCACAGATAAAAGGTTGCCATAGGCTTTTTAACATCAAATCCTACGGCTTTAAGTCCTTCATATAGAATATCTCTCCTTTCTTTGAAAATATCTCTAATTCCTTTTAAAAAGCTATCATCTGTCTGAAGAGCAACTATACTTGCCTCCTGAATTGCCTGAAAAACACCAGAGTCAAGATTTGTTTTAACTTTACCAAGCCCGGAAAGAATATCTTTATTTCCAACAGCAAATCCTATTCTCCATCCTGTCATGTTATAAGTTTTTGAGAGAGAATGAAACTCTATGCCAACCTCCCTGGCTCCCTCTGTCTGCATAAAGCTGAGAGGCTTTTCTTCATAATAAACTTCAGAATAAGCTGCATCATGACATACAATAATATTATATTTTTTTGCAAACTCAACGACTTTTTTATAAAAATTTTCATCAGCTACAGCAGCCGTTGGATTGTTAGGGTAGTTGATAAACATAAGCTTTGCTTTTTTGCATACATCTTCAGGAATAATGTCAAGGTCTGGCAAAAATCCTTTCTCTTCTTTAAGAGGCATAAAATATGGAATACCTCCTGCAAACTTTGTCCCAACTGGATAAACTGGATATCCTGGATTGGGCACTAAAACAACATCTCCTGGATCAACAAAGGCAAGAGGAATGTGCCCAATGCCTTCTTTTGAACCAATAAGACTTAAAACTTCCTTTTCTGGGTCAAGTTCAACATTAAACCTGGTTTTATACCAGTCTGAAACAGCTTTTCTGAAGGAAAACATTCCTTCATAACTTGGATATCTATGATGCTCTGGTTTTTCTACGGCTTTTTTCATTGCCTCTACAATATGGGAAGGAGTTGGAATATCAGGGTCTCCAATGCTTAAATCAATTAAATCTGCTCCCTTTGAAAGAGCTTCTCTTTTCATCTGATCAATTGCTGCAAAAAGATAAGGGGGCAAAGTTCTGATCCTTTCAGAGTACTGAATCTGCATAATACCTCCTGAATCATTGATTGTTTATTTAGTTTACAAAAAAATCAGTAATATTTCCAAATATTTTACCTGAACTTAAACTGTCCTTAGGTGCAAGGAATCTCTGAGAAATTCCAACATTAAAAAATATTGCTATTTTAAGACAAATCTTACAGGAAGGATGGCTCGGCAGGGGACTGGTTTACCATTTTTAGTGGCAGGTGAAAATTTTGATTTTTTTACTGCTTCAACAGCAGATTCTGTAAATCCATACGGAGCTCCTTGTATGACTTCAATGTTTATAAGTTCTCCCTTTTCATTAAGAGTAAGCCTTAAAATAACTCTTCCTTCCTTGCCAAGTCTTCTTGCAATCTGTGGATATACAGGAATTGCTCTGTGAATAAATTTTGGACCATAAGCTGTTCCAAATTCTGTATCAATCACTCCAGTTTTTTCTGTTGTTGAATGATCTGCAGAACTCAAACTGCCTGAACCTGTGGTTGCTGTAGTTTGATTTGATGATGCAGGCTCAATAACCATAGTTTTTTCTGTTTTAGAATTATCAACTGGCGCATCCTTCTTAGATTCAACAGTTGATTGTTTTTTCAATAAAGGCGCAAATGCTTTCAATGTTTTTTTGTGAGGCACATTAGGCATGCTTAAAGTTTCATGACTTTTTTGTAACTCTTCATTTATTATGAAAATTTCAACTGCCTGGCGTTCCTGGTTTAACCTGGCAAAACTTGAAAGTGTAATAAAAAACAAAATATGTAAAAAAATAGACAGCAAAATGAAATACTGCAATTTATTTACATAAAGTATTTTCATCTCTTATCTGAAAAACTTTTTTAAAACAAAAAAGCCATGAAAGCTTACTGAACCTTCATGGCTTTAACTTATCCTTCAGGACAAGCTTGAAAATTTTAAAATATTTTCCAAATTCAGGTCAAATTTTATTCTGCATTATTTCTAAAAAAATCTTAACAACCTCTGGATCAAAATGAATACCTGATTGAGAAACAATATACTGCAAAGCTCTTTCTTTGCTCCATGCAGGTCTGTAAGGTCTTTCATTTGTTAAAGCATCCCATACATCTACCACTGCAAATATTCTTGCAGAAAGAGGTATTTCTTTGCCCTTAAGCCCTCTTGGATATCCTGAGCCATCCCATTTTTCATGATGATAAAGCAGAATTTCAAGAGCAGGCAAAAGATATTCAACGCGGCTGAGCATATTATATCCGTATTCAGGATGTTTTTTCATAATTTCCCATTCCTCTGAACTTAAAGGACCTGGCTTAAGAAGAATATTATCAGGAATTCCAAGTTTTCCGATATCATGAAGCAAGGCTCCCCATCTCACATATCTAAGTTTTTCACCTTTTATTCTAAATTTTTCAGCAATTTTTACTGTAAGCTCTGTAACTCTTTGAGAATGTCCTTCTGTCTCCTTGTCCCTTAAATCAAGAGCAAAAGAAAGGGCTTCAATAGTTTGGTCATAAGCTAAAAGAAGATCTTCTTTTGCACTCTGAATCTCAGACAAAATGTTTGCATTTTCCACTGCTATTGAAATTTGTCCTGTCAATGTTTCTAAAAAATTAAACCACTCTTCATCATGATTTAATTTTTTTCTCTGAAAAAATTCAACTACTCCCAGAAGCCTTCCCTTGGATATCATTGGACAAACATAGTAGTCTTCAAAACCTTGCATTTGCATAAGCATTTTTCTTAAGGGTTCATCCATTTCTTGTTGGCTTACTTTTAAAATTTTTCTTTCTCTGGCTGCTTTTCCAGGAATAAACTGTCCTATTTTTATTCTCTGCTTTTTAAATTCATCATTTAATAAGCCTCTTTGACTTTGAAATAAAGTTCCTGTGTTGCTTCATCAAAAATAAGGATGCTTACAGCATCTATATTCAATAAATTAACGGCTGCATTAATAAAGACATCATAGATAACTCTTATATCAAAGCTTGAAATTATTGACAGATCAATATTTCTTAAAGCTGTAATCTTATTCAATCTATCAATTGACTGCTCAAAGAAGAGAGCATTTCTGAAGGCAATACCAAGAATTTCACTAAAGGAGACAAAAGCTTCAATTATCTTAGAATTAAAAAAATTTTTCTTGTTAGCATATAAATTCAAAGCTCCAAAAACTTCTCCATCAGCTATAATTGGGAAAGAAGCTGATGACTTAAAACCATATTTTTTAGCAGTTGAAAGCCAAAGTTTATACTGAGATGATTCTATATCTTGAAGAACCTGATATGTTTTAAATCTTATTGCTTTCCCAGTAGGACCTGATCCGTATTCAGATTCATCCCATCTTACCTTTATCTTTCCTGGATATGGATGCTCAGGAGGATATTGAACAAAAACACTTACAGAGCCATCCTTCTGCTTTTTACCAATCCAGCAAAGCTTTAAATTGAGTTCTTCAACACAAAGTTTAGCAACAGCCTCTGCTCTTTCTTTAAGAGTTAAGCCTTTAATAACCTGCTTTGTTACTTTATAAAGAGAATTTAAAATTTTATTTGCTGTCATTGCGTCAACATTGTCAGCGCCTTCAACTTCTCAGGCATTCTTAAAAATGTTCCACGTGGAACATTAAAATTTCTTTCTCTTGTCTATAATTCTTACTGCCTTGCCAGGAACTCTTTGAATTGTTCCCTCTGGAACAACCTGAATTTTACTGTGAAAGCCTAAAAAGTCATACAATTCAAGATCAAGATGTTCAAGTTCTTTTTGTGTAATCCCATTGTCTGCTTTTTCGATAATAATTGTCATTTCATCCTTGCCTTTTACTGTTTCTATGACAAGCTGGTAATATGGAGAAAGACCTTTGTATTTAAGCAAAATCTGTTCAACCTGTGAAGGATAAAAATTAACTCCTTTAACCTTGAGCATGTCATCAGTTCTTCCTCGAATTCTGCTTACACGAACATGAGTTCTTCCGCAATCACATTTTTCATAAGATAAAATACTCGATATGTCTCTTGTGCGATATCTGATTAATGGCAATCCTTCACGAGTAAGAGTTGTTATAACCATTTCTCCTTCCTGCCCCTGAGGCAATGGCTCTCCTGTTTCAGGATGGATAATCTCAACAATATAATGGTCTTCCCATACATGAATTCCTGCCCGTGCAGGACAATCAATTCCAAGGCCAACTCCACCTGTTTCAGTAAGTCCAATTATGTCAAAGGTTTTTACTCCCATGTCATCTTCAATCCTGCGCCTGTATTCATCTGACCATGTTTCAGCACCAAGTATGGCAACTCTGAGCTTAGTTTCTCTAAAATCAAATCCAGCTTCACGAGCAACTTCAATAAGCCTTGCAGGATAAGAAGCAATTGCTCCTATAGCAGTAACTTCAAGCTCTTTAATAAGTTTAAGCTGCATTAAAGACCTTCCTGCGCCTGCAGGAACAATAAAACAACCAAGAAGCTCAGCTCCGTAGTGAAAACCAAAGCCGCCATTGAAAAGTCCAAAGGAAGGCATTATCTGAATTCTATCCTTTTCAGTAAGACCAGCACAACTGAGACACCTTGCCATTATCTCTGCCCATTGTGCAATGTCTCCTTTTGTCATTGCATTTATCACTGGAATTCCTGTTGTTCCAGAGCTCATATGCATTCTTGCACACTCTGAAACATCACGAGCTATATGTTCAAAGGGATAACAATCTCTTAACTCATCCTTTGTTGTAAAAGGAAGAAATTTTAGATCATCAAGGCTTTTTATATCTTCTGGCTCAATGTGTTTATATTTTTCCTTAAGTTTTGACTTTGAATTTTTAAGATATTTTAAAGTTTTTCTAAGTCCTGTAAGTTGAATTTTTTCGATCTCTTGTCTTGGTAGTGTTTCTTTTTCAAGATTGAACATATTCGCACCCCTTTATAAAGGATTTTTTATTTTCATCATCGAGAATACTTATAAAGTCATCACAACTGAATAATTTTGTTTTCTGAACAAATACTCCAAGCAGAAAAGTATTAACATAACGCACTGGCACAGAAGTCATTGCTTTTTGTATTTCTTCTTTGCTAAAAATGAAGATTTTATCACCGAAACTTCTTGCATAATCTAACAAATCCTCACTTAAAAGAATCACCATATCAGCACTGCCTCTTCTTACAGTCCCGCTCATTCCTTCACCTATTTTCATCTGAATCTCAACTACGCCACCCTTTTTAGCCATTCCCTTTATTTCTGTGGAGCGGACCATAACTGCCTTTTTAATTGCAGCTTTGGCAATCATCTTTGAAAAAAATATGACACCCTGTCCACCTTTTCCAACTATGACCAGTTTCATTGCAATTCATTCCAACCTTTAAAATAAACTATTGCCTTTGCAGGACATACATGAATACAACATCCGCAACCTATGCAAAGGATTTTATCAATCTCTGCCCTGCCTTCATCTTCATTAAAAATTATTGCAGGACATTCAAATTCTACGGTGCAAATTCTACATCCTTTACATAGTTCCTTAGAAATCTGAACATTATACTTTGGATTAGCACTAAGTCCTTCTTTTGTATTAATGCATGGATGCCTGAATACAATCACCGCAGGTTCTTTTTTCTTAAGAACTTTTTTTGCCTCCTTAAGAGTTTTTATTGAAATATCAAAATCATAGGGATCTACAACATGAACAAAGTTAACTCCTATAGCTTTTACAAGATTTTCAATAACAATTGGCATTACAGGCTCACCGGAAGAGCTGAATTCATCAGAGAGAGTCTTCTGATTTCCTGTCATAGCAACTGTTTGATTATCAAGAATTACAACTAAAAAAGGCACTCTATAGTGTACTGCATCAATTAATGGTGGAATGCCTGAATGGAAAAAAGTTGAATCACCAATTATTGAAACAACATCCTGCTCTTTCTGTCCCAGCTCAAAAGCTTTTCTGAAGGCAAAACCAAAAGAAATACTCGCTCCCATATTCAAAACTGTATCAGTAACTCCAAAATTAAGTGCAAGGGTGTAGCAACCAATGTCTCCAGCATATATTGCTTTTTTACCAAATACTTTTTTCACTGCAAAAAGAGCTGCTCTGTGAGCACAACCAGGACAAAGAGAAGGTCTCTTAAGCGGAGGGACAGTGAATGTTTTTCTCCTTTTAATCAAGCCAAATTTCTCAAGAATTTCCTCACAAACCTCTGGTGTAAGCTCTCCTTGCTTAGGGACAATCCCATTTCTTCTTCCCTCTGTATCAAGCTGTAACTCAATTAAAGGATAGGATTCTTCAACAGTAACAATGCGATTGAAATTTCTATTAAAATTAATCATTTCCTTTGACAAAGGATAGGGAATATCAAATTTTGCAAGAGTAACTTTGTCATTTAACCCATATTCTTCAATGAGTTCATAAAGATATGCAAATACAGCACCACTTGAAAGAATGAGAATGTCTCCACTGAAAAACAGCTGAGGTTTGTTTCTCTCTGCAATCTCATCAATTTTTTTGTTTAAAATCCTGTGAAGTTCGAGCCTTTGCTTTGGTGTTGCAGCAAATCTGCTTAAGTTTTTTGACCATTCTTTTGATGTTTTAAAAACAGGATTTAAATCCAACCCTACAACTTCTTCCTCTATCTGCACCACTGCTCTTCCATGAGAAATTCTTGTAGTGCTTCGGAGCATAACTGGTATGCTGTATTTTTCGCTTAATTCAATTGCTTTCTTTGCAAAATCATAAGCTTCCTCTACAGTTGAAGGATCTAAAACTGGAATCTTTGCTGCCATTGCCATAAAACGGCTATCCTGCTCTGTTTGAGATGCATGAGGACCAGGGTCATCAACACTTATTACTACAAATCCTGCTACTGTTCCAACATAAGCAGAATTCATAAATGGATCCATTGCCACATTAAGACCTACCTGCTTCATTGTGACAGCACTTTTTATATTTGCAAGGCAAGCTCCATAGGCTACTTCATAGGCTACTTTTTCGTTAACTGCCCAGTCAACAAAGGCATTCAATGACTTCTCTTTAACAATATTTTGTGCTGTTGGAATTATCTCACTTGAAGGAGTTCCGGGATAGCCTGTGATAAATCTTACTCCAGCATGAATCAATCCATAAGCAATTGCTTCATTACCAGAAAGATACTGTTTCAACATCTTTATATAATAAGAAAAATTTGACTTCTCACGCAACAGTAGCAAACAACTTGAAAAACTCTGCAGAAAATTACTCTCTTAGGCGATTTTAAAGATTGGTAATAGTTCTTAACAAAGTAGAGTTTGCACAGCTGCAACTGTTTGAACTCGAAAGGGTGAGTTTTGCAGCTGTAAAGTATGGTAAAATGTTTAAAGTAATCCTATGAAAACTACCCACAAAATAATCATCGGAGATTCAAGATGGATGAAAGAACTTCCAGATGAATCCGTGCATCTTATTATTACATCTCCACCATATTGGCAGTTAAAAGATTATGGGAATGGAAAACAGATAGGATTTAACGATACTTATGAAGAATATATAAACAATCTTAATTTGGTCTGGAATGAATGCTATCGTGTTCTACATAAAGGTTGCAGATTGTGTATCAATATCGGAGACCAGTTTGCTCGTTCGGTTTATTACGGAAGATATAAAGTAATTCCAATAAGGACGGAAATCATCAAGTTCTGCGAAAGCGCAGGCTTCGATTATATGGGTGCTATTATCTGGCAGAAAGTGACTACATGCCATACAACGGGTGGTGCAACAGTTATGGGTTCTTACCCTTATCCAAGAAATGGCATTCTCAAGTTAGATTATGAATTCATTTTGATTTTTAAGAAGTATGGCAATCCTCCAAAGGTAAGTAAAGAGATTAAAGAGCAATCAAGATTAACGGATGAGGAATGGAATCAATACTTTACAGGGCACTGGAACTTCCCGGGTGAAAAACAGGATAAACACCTTGCGATGTTTCCTGAAGAGTTGCCAAAACGGCTTATTAAGATGTTTAGCTTTGTTGGTGATACTGTTCTTGCCCCATTTCTTGGTAGTGGGACAACATCTTTAGCTGCTAAAAACTTGAATAGAAACTCTATTGGCTATGAAATAAACGAAGATTTCTTACCAATCATAAAAGAAAAACTTGGTATTAATCAGAGCAATGTTTTTCAAGATGCTACTTTTGAAATAATTAAACAAAAAGAATCAAAGGTAGATTTCAAAGAAGAGATAAAAAAGCTCCCCTATATTTTTAAAGACCCTATAAAATTTGATAAAAAAGTTGATCCAAAGAAATTGAGATTTGGCTCAAAAATAGACAATTCCCATTATGAAAGAAAAAACTATCATAAAGTGAAAGAAATTATTAGCCCAGAGATATTGCTCTTAAATAACGGACTGGAAATTAAGTTATTAGGTGTAAAAGAAATAGTAGAAAAGAAGGAAAAAGCAATTCAATTTCTGAAAGAAAAAACCAAAGGGCAAAAAGTCTTCTTAAAATTTGATAACAGTATCAAATATGATGAGAAAAACCGCTTACTTTGCTATCTCTATTTATGGAAAAAAACATTCATAAATGCACATTTGATTAAAAATGCTCTGGCGGATGTGGATATGGCAATGTCTTATAAGTATAAGACAAAGTTTTTAGAATATATTGAAGGTGAAAATTATGGAGCAGAAGACCTTGTTTGAAAATTGGGGAAAGAAACTTATCAATTTGAAGGAAGCCAGTATCTGGGCTTCTAATTATTTGAATCGCAAAGTTACCATCTCAAATATATCATATCTAATTCAGTATGGGAGATTAAAAAAATACGGTAGTAATGGTAATCCACTTGTAGATATAGAGGAACTAAAAAATTATTATGATTCTTTTTCAAAAGAAAAAAACTGGCAAAAGATATTAGGAGAGGATATCAATTGGCATTTATCATTTGCTCAATATACGGAAGCGGAAAGGACAAAACATGTTCATAGATTACATCCATACAAAGGAAAATTTATCCCTCAATTGGTTGAATATTTCCTTGATTCACATACGGATGAGTTTAAAAAAGAGGTATATTTTCATAAAGGCGATATAGTATTGGATCCATTTTGTGGAAGTGGAACAACATTAGTCCAAGCAAATGAATTAGGTATGCATGCCATCGGAATAGATATTTCTTTTTTCAATACCTTGATTTCCAATGTAAAAGTTGAAAAGCATAATTTAATTTTAATTGAAGATACTATTCGTGAATTGAATTCAAGACTAAAAGAATTTCAGAAGACCAAAAATAATATTCTCTTTGAAGAACATTTACTGTCGGAACTTACAAAATTTAATAATAAATATTTCCCCTCACCGGAATATAAAAGAAAAGTTGCTAATGGAACAATAAAAGAAAATGAATATGCAAAAGATAAAGAAAAAGAATTTCTTACTATTTATAATGAGCTGGTACAAAAGTATCAAATCAAGATAAAACAGGATAAAAATGAAACTTTTTTAGATAAGTGGTTTTTAGATCCTGTGAGGAAAGAGATAGATTTTTTATCGCAAGAAATTAAAAAAATAAATAACATAGATGTAAAAAATGTCCTAACTATCATTTTAAGCAGAACTGCCCGCTCATGTAGAGCAACTACCCATTCTGACCTTGCAACATTAAAAGAACCTGTTACCACTACCTACTACTGCAAAAAGCATGGAAAAATCTGTAAACCAATATTTTCTATCAAAAAATGGTGGGATTTTTATACAAGAGATACACTTACTCGGCTTAAAGAATTTGATAAGTTAAGAACCAATACATTTCAAATCTGTTTAACCGGGGATAGTAGAACAATAGATATTTATGAAGAAATTAAAAAAGCAAATCCGGAGTTTGGAGAATTGTTATTAAGGCAAAAGATAAAAGGAATATTTTCAAGTCCACCTTATGTTGGGCTTATTGATTACCACGAACAACATGCGTATGCATATGAGATATTTGGATTTGAACGTAATGATGAATTAGAGATAGGGCCTCTATCCAAAGGTCAGGGGGAAGAGCAAAGGAATTCTTATATTAAAGGTGTAGCTGAGGTGCTTATAAATTGCAAAAAGTATCTCCAAGACGACTATGATGTATTTTTGGTGGCTAATGATAAATTTAATCTTTATCCAAAGATTGCAGAATTAGCTGGAATGAAGATTGTTAAGGAATTTAAACGACCTGTTTTATGCCGAGTAGAGAAAGACAGGGAAACACCTTATTCAGAATCAATATTTCATTTAAAGGAAGGATAAAAATGCCTCTCCCTCAGGAACAAATAAAAAAGATTGAAAATACTATTAGAGAAAGTTTAAGAAATAAACTTTTAACATATAAGCCAGAGACAAGTAATATGCCATTCCATTATCGCCTGCTTGGTCGTGATAGAATGGCACTATTTTCCTTTATTCACTCTTTAAACACTACTTTTGGTACTTCTATTTTTGAGCCTGTAGCTGAAACATTGGCAAGTTTGAGATTTCCCACCGCACAGAAACAATTTGAAGTAGGAAATGAAATAACTGAACAAGCCCAGATTGAAATTCAGCACATTATGAATGATCTCACTATTGGAAGAAATCCAAATAAAATGGAAGAAATTGAAAGAATAAGAAAAGTGGCTACTATGGGTAAAATAAATAAGCTAAAGACTGTAAAAGTAGATTTATGTGTAAAAACTAATGATGGAGCAATACATTTATTTGATTTAAAAACAGCCAAGCCGAATATTGGCAATTTCAAAGATTTTAAGAAGACACTTTTAGAATGGGTAGCAATCTATTTATTAAAATACCCAGATGCAAATGTCCATTCTTACATTGCCATTCCTTATAATCCTTATGAGCCTAAACCTTATGAAAGATGGACACTGAAAGGGATGTTGGATTTAGAAAATGAATTAAAGGTAGCAAAGGAGTTTTGGGATTTTCTTGGAGGAGAAGGTGCTTATGAAGAACTTTTGAATTGTTTTGAAAGGGTAGGAATAGAATTGAGGCCAGAAATAGATGAATATTTTTCAAGATTTAAATAATGCACAGGGAACACGACCTAAAGTAGTGGGTCAGATGGGCGAGCGTATTCAGGAATTTAAGGGAAAGAAATGAAAACAAAATTAAATTCTTCTGAAATAGAAATTAAGAAAAAAATTATCAAAGTCTTAAAAGAACAAGGGTTTAAAATAAATCCCCACGTGAGACCAGCTGAATATAATAAAACAACATTTCGTCGGATTCAGCAAAAGGCAAGGTTCGAGCAACTATCTTTGCATAGAAATTTTTTGATAGATTCTATAAAGAAAGTGAAAAATTATTGTAAAAATGGTTCTGAAATTATACCTGAGGAGATTTCCTTAGAATTAAGAGAGGTTCAATCAGGTTCTCTTGAAGAAATCTTATTCCGCTGGTGGAATTTAGTATGGTGGAGTATTCCGTTTCAACGCTCCTACGGTCGCCAGATGAGATTTTTGTTATGGGATAAAACACATGATGCACCTTTTGGTTTGATTTGTTTACAAAGCCCTGTGCTAAAGATGTCAGTCCGGGATAATTACCTGGATATACCAAAGGACGAGTTAGATATCTGGATAAATATGTCTATGCAGGCACAACGAGTTGGTGCTCTACCTCCTTATAATGAGATACTGGGTGGAAAAATGGTTGCTCTTGCTTTAACCTGCAATGAAATAAGAGAAGCTTATAAGAGGAAATACAGGAATTATATATCAATCATTAAAGGGAGAAAATTAAAACCTGAACTCTTATTTATTACCACCACGAGTGCATTTGGTAAAAGTAGCCTGTATAACCGCTTAAAATACAATGGAGAGACGGTAGCAATGTCTTTAGGTTATACTCAGGGTTCAGGCACATTTCATATTCCAGAAGAATTATATCAAGAAATTTTAAGCTTTTTATCCCAGAAGGGTATTGATGTCACCAGGGGATACGGACACGGTCCGTCAAGAAAACTTAAATTGATAAGCCTGGGGCTAAAATGTCTCGGGTTACCTAAATTTGAATACCATGGAATTAAACGAGAATTTTATCTATTTCCACTAGTCAAGAATTTAAAAGAAATTATCCATTATAGCGAAAAACCTATTTGGGTAGATCGTCCTTTTGACAAGTTAGTTGATTATTGGAAAGAGAGATGGGCAATACCTAGAGCAGAAAGAATGCTGGAATGGAGAGAGTTTGATAAAAATAAATTTTTTCAGAAAGTAGAGAAAATGTTAAAGGGGTTATAAATGGAATTAAAAGACCTCATAAACAAACGAAAACAATGGGTAAATTCTTCAAAAGAAAACAATTTTGATTTTGATAGTATTCTGGCGGGATTATATGCCGATCCTTCTCATTTTATTTATGAATTATTACAAAATGCCGAAGATGAAGGAGCAACTGAGGTAATTATCAAACTTTTTAAAGATAAATTTGAGTTTTATCATAATGGTAAAGATTTTGATCTGGAGGATATTGACGGAGTCACAGGAATTGGCATTTCTAAAAAGAAAGAAGACCTAAATGCAATTGGTAAATTTGGGGTTGGGTTCAAGTCAGTTTTTGCAATTACTCAAACGCCTTATATTTTTTCTGGGGAATATAAAATAAAAATTGAAGATTTTGTAGTTCCAGTTGAGATAAATTCCAACGAAAAGATAGACAAAACGTTAATTCGTTTGCCTTTTAATCATAAATATCGGTCACCTGAAGAAATTTTCAATCTTACGAAGAAAAAACTTGAGGAGTTAGATTTAAAAACATTATTGTTTTTAAAGAATATCAATGAAATTAAATGGGAAACCCCATCTTCTTCCGGGCACTATTTAAAAGAAAGTAAAAATATACATGGGGACAAAAATATAAAGAGAGTAACAATAGTGTCATCAAGTATTACCGAGGAATATTTGGTTTTTAGAAAACCAATAAACATAGAGGATAAAGAATTATGGGTTGAAGTAGCATATAAACTGGACAAAGATGAAAATAATAAAGAGATAATCGTTCCAGAACTAAATTCAAAACTTTTTGTATTTTTCCCTACCGAGAAAGTCACCTTTCTTAATTTTCTTATTCAAGGTCCATTAAGAACAACCCCGAATAGGGAAAACATCCCTTTAGAAGATGAACAAAATAAGGCGATAGTGGAAGAAATCGGAAATCTTGTTGCTGAAAGCTTATTAGTAATCAAGAATTTAGGTTATCTTGATGTTAATTTTTTAAATATTTTGCCTATTGATCCAGAGCATAAAGAAGCAGAATACATTTACGCAGTTATTTATAATAAAGTAAAAGCAAAGTTACAATCAGAGGAACTTTTACCTTCTTTTGATGGGACATACACTAAAGCAAGCGACGCTTTATTAGCACGTGGTAAAGAATTAACCGAGTTTTTAAACAGCAGCGATCTTCAGAAATTATTTTCTAAAAAATGCTGGTTAGATACAAATATAACCTATGATAAAACACGAGAACTCAGAGATTATCTGATTAACGAACTTGGAGTTCCTGAAGTTGATTTTGAAAGTTTTGCGAGAAAAATAACTACTGAATTCTTACAGACAAAATCTGATGAATGGATAATTGATTTCTATAGTCGTCTTTTAGACCAGCAATCTTTATGGAGTGATAGGGGATATTCAAAAGGTATTTTAAGAACCAAACCTATTATCAGATTGGAAAACAACGAGCATATAGCACCATTTGATAATAATGGAAACGTTCAAGTTTACTTGCCAGGGGAAACAAAATCCGAATATAAGACTGTTAAGCGTGTTCTTACTGAAAAGGAACAATCTTTAAAGTTCTTAAAAGAACTTGGGTTAACAAAACCAGACATTTTTGCTGAGATTAGAGAATTTATTTTACCTAAATATAAGGCAGAGAATCCTGTAAAAGATGAAAAGTATTTTGATGATTTTGCAAAGTTTTTGAGAGGATATGAAACCGTACAATCAGAAACCGTACAATCAGGTAAAAAGAGTGAATTTATTGAAGAATTGTCAGATGCGAATTTTATTTTAGCAATTAAGAACAATGAAAATAAAACTGAAGCTCTGGTAAAAGGAAGTAAAGCTTATTTCCCTGATGAGGATTTGAAAAACTATTTTGAAGGTTATCAATCAGTATATTTTGTTTCTGAGGAAATTTTTCAAAGGTTTGACAAGGGAATGGTGAAAAAATTTTTGGAAGAATTGGGAGTTGAAGATAAACCAAGACGCGTTGAGGTTGAAGGCAATTTAACATGGGAGGAGAAATTTAAACTAAGAGGTAATAGCGGTTGCACCTATGATATTTATCAAAAAAATTATGACTATGAAGGTTTGGATAATTTTATGAATAACATAACACCCGAAAAATCATACTTGCTGTGGAAATTACTCCTAAAAGCTATTGAGCATCTAAGTAGTCGGCAAGCACAAGAATTTTTTAAAGGTGAATACAAATGGTTTTATTATTCAGCACATAGTGCGAGATTCGAAGCAAAATTTCTAAAAACACTCAAACAAAATGCATGGTTAATTGACAAAAATGGTAATTTTAGAAAGCCTTCTGAAATCACTTTTTCGGAACTAGCCGATAGTTACAAAAAAGATGGTGCAAATATAGAGGTTCTAAAGCAAGTTCTTGGATTCAAACCAGAGATTATAGAACAACTGCCGGAAGATGAAAGAAAAATATTGGAGATTGCAAAAAAACATAATCTTAGTCCTGATGAACTTGAAAAAATTCTTTCTGAAAGAGAAACGAAACTATTAGAGGAAGAAAAGGAAAAAGAGCAGTGGATACCAGAAGTTGAACCCAATGTGGACTTTGTAAAAATACAAGAAGTAGAACCAGAAAAAATTATTACTCCTGATCTATCAGGTCAAGCAGAAAAGGTTAAAATCGCAGACGCACAGGAACAAGCAAAGGAAAATGGATATGTGGATAGGGTTGGGCAAGAGAATAATAAAAGAGAAACTATTGATAAAAAAGCAATAGGTAAGTGGGGTGAAAAATATGTTTATAATGCCCTTAAGAAAAAGTATGAAAAAGAGGGAAAAATTGAGGATACGGATTCAGGATTTAAAGTTATAAATGCTAATAATGGAGAATTAGAAATTATATGGCTGAATATGCAACAAGACCAGGGAAAAGGTTATGATTTCGTTATAAGAAAAAATGGAACTGATGTGGAATACATTGAGGTTAAAACCAAAACACAGGAAGGAGAAGAATTAATAGAGGTTACAGGAACTCAGTGGGAATTTGCGAGGAAACTTTTTGACCAAAATGAGGGAGTGAAATATTCTTTTTATGTTGTATCAAATGCTGGGAAAAAAGATGCTGAAATTCGTATATTGAGAAATCCAATCAAACTCTGGAAAGAAGGGAAGCTTTATGCACATCCAGTTAATTTTAAATTGTGAGGAATGAAAATGGAAAAACCTGAGCAAACACCTTTTGCTGAATTGCCTGAGGCACTTGTTGAAGAGATGCTTTCCAAAAGTGAATCGGTTGGTGAGCAGTTATATGCTTCTTTTAAGGAAATCCAGGAAAATAAGGCAAAAATACGGAAGCAACTACAAGAACAAAATATCTTGAAACTGGATACAGAACTTGGGTATCCGGGCATACCAACGACTTGCGGGGTAGATGGCTCTTATGCAGTGGAGAGGCTTTTAGCAACTGATTTTGCTGCTTGTGCTGCGGTTGCAATTGAAGGATTGACTCCACCCTCTGAAAAAAGATACTGGGAGAAGCCTCATCATAGAGTATTTATTCACCCCGAAAAGCATAACCCTGATATAGGCACGGTTATAAGAGGATTGATGATGGAGATGGAACTTGAACTCGCAGCAAAGGCACCTCACGATATAGTTTTCTTAGATGGTTCTCTTACAACACCGTTGATATATATGAATCAGGCAATAAACAGAGTTATTGAATGGGAGAATGAAGGTAATCAAACAGAAGTAGGCAAACAATTGATAGAAAGATTCAAGCAGTTTCTTAAAGATTATAAAATCATTTTGGAGTCAGCAAGGACCGATAAATTATGGGTGGGTATGCCGAAGTACACTACAAGAAGGGAGTTAGGTAAGAACCTCGGTTGGTCGGCTAATTATGATGACAGAGCGATTTTGACTGCGATTTTGTCTCCGGGTGAATTTACCTCGCCAATCCCATTAGAAGAACCTCAACAACCCTGGCATTTAAGAATTCCTATTAACGACAAAGAAATTGAAAGATTAAAAGATGAGGTTATCTCAGCAATAAATAGGATTTATGTTATGTATTACAGACCTCATAACTGGACCCCAGTTTTTAGAATTGAGATGGCATCTTCTATTGCCACAAATAATTCTCGGATAGCAGTATTGCTTCAAGGTCTTAAATATCAGTCTGGAACCCCCGGGATTATGGAACCATATCCTCTTTATATAGCAGACCGAATGGTAAAGCATCTTGGAAGTGCTATTCCCGCCTTCAGGCAAACTGCTACCAGAAGGATGACAGAATTACACCAGGGGGATATAGGAGAGATTTTTTTCAGTATGCATGGCTATAGAACTGAAAGTGGGAGGTAAATATGAAAGAAAAATCTGACGGTCTGGCTGTAGGTAAAGGAGCAAAATCCAATCGCTTGATAGAAATATTTGAAGATGAGAAACTTGTAGAGAAGATAAAAAGACAGTTGCCCTATCTGTTTCAACTTGCAGAATTAGAAAGTTCAAGGGCGGGCAAAACTGGAATGGAGGTTGGGTCAGTTAGAGAAAGGATAATTGTAGCCTTGCTTATTTATAAATTTGGTGAAGCAAATGTTGAAACTGAGATCCCTATAACCGAACCAGAGGTAGATGTGAAATTATTTGGCGAACCAGTATCAATAAAGACAATTACAGGTAAAAGTTTTAGTGGTGTCAAACTGATATGGACTGTTGACGCACAGAAAGCAAAAGAATTCCGTGAAAATTATTATCCTCATTGTGATATTCTACTTGTTCAGATAAATTGGAATGATGTTGGGGGATTTTATTACATTCCATTGGAGGCTCAAAAACGGCTTTTTGATAAAATAGGTAGAGAAAGGTACATAAAACTTCCTAAACCAGGAACAAATCCAAGAGGGGTTGAAATCACTAAAGAAGCATTATTGAGTTTGATTGAAGATAGTAACTCTAGGAAGATTGAAATAAATTGGCAGAGAACAGAGATAAAATTTAATGCCTATAAAAGATGGATTGACCTATGGAGAGAGGACTAAATGAAAGTCAATCGTAGAAAATATGGGACAAAAACGAGCACCTTTGGGTCTCCTGGGAGGATTAATCATGACTCTACTCCTTTCTACACGAGCAAGTTATATGAAGGACTTCCGAAAGAAGAGATAACAGAATATGTAGAAAACCCTATCCCTTTAGAGTTTATTGACAAAATTTTTTGCAAGACAAGCGAAAAGATGGATGAACTGCCAGATAATAGCGTTCACCTGATGGTTACTTCACCTCCCTATAATGTTGGAAAGGAATATGACGCAAATCTTACACTCAATGAATACAGAGAATTTTTGAAACGAGTGTGGAAGGAGGTAAAAAGGGTTCTTGTGCCAGGGGGAAGAGCATGCATCAATATCGCTAACCTTGGAAGAAAGCCGTATATCCCACTACATGCTTTTATAATTGAGGATATGCTTGAGTTAGGATTTTTAATGCGAGGTGAAATTATATGGAATAAAGCGTCAAGTGGAAGTCCATCAACTGCTTGGGGTAGCTGGCTTTCTGCTAAAAATCCAACACTGAGAGACATTCATGAGTATATTTTGGTCTTTTCTAAAGGTATGTTTTCAAGGGAAAATCTCGGAAGAAAAAGCACTATGTCTAAGGAAGAATTTCTTGAATTTACCAAAAGCGTATGGACCTTTGCTGCAGAACCAGCAACCAAAGTTGGACATCCAGCACCTTTTCCAGTTGAATTGCCTTACCGGTTAATCCAACTTTACACTTTTGAGGGAGAAGTTGCTTTAGACCCGTTTATGGGTAGTGGACAGACCGCAATTGCAGCAATAAAAACTAACCGCCACTATATAGGATACGAAATAAACGAAAAATATGTAAAATTAGCAGAAAGACGCATTAAGGAGTTTTTTAATTCTAATGCTCCCGGATTATTTGAATTTGGAGGAAAAGATGGAAAAGAGTATGTTTTACGAAAGAACAAACCTTGAGCAATTAATCAGCTCCTCTGAGCGTATTGGAACAATAGGCTCTCCTTCTTCTACCAGCGAACTTTCTTTGGATATCCTCGGCACTGCTGTTGAGAAGAAATTGGTCGGAGAGCTTGCACTCTTTAGATTTTCTCAGGATGGTAAACCCCATTACGCATTAGGACAGATAACAGAGGTTCAACTAAAGAATATCTGGCTTGAAGACCCAACAATGAGGTCTCTTGCAAGGCAAAGGGGTCAAGTCAATCCTGTAAGTGGACAGCAAGATACCCATTTAGGACAAATGACAGTAAGTGCGGTATTTAGTGACAATGGCAATAGATTTGAACCGAGTATTTTAGGAACTGTTCCTGCTACAGGTACTTCCATCCATTTAGCAACTGACGAGATATTGGATAGGTTGTTAGAACTGTACAGAGATGAAATATTTTATTTAGGTCATGTTTATGGTTCTACACCAAAACTTCCACTCTGGTTCAAGCATTTTGGGACAGGACCACACGGAGCTGGAGAGGCATATCATCTCGGAATCTTTGGGAAAACGGGTTCTGGGAAGTCGGTTCTGGCAAAGATGATTCTCTTAGCCTATGCAAGGTACCCTGATATGGCTATATTTGTAATAGACCCTCAAGGTGAGTTTTCAAAGGATGCACGAGGAGAGATGAGAGCAGAAGGATTTCCTTTGAATTTATCCAGTGTTCTTTCATTGTTAAATAAAGAGGTGGTAATTAGAAGTGTTAGAGATTTGGTTTTGGATAGATGGGACCTTTTTAGTGAAATCCTTTATGAATCACCATTCTTTGAGCGACTCTCGATTCCAAAAGGAGAAAATAGAAGAATAGCCTCCGAGGTTTTAGCAGAAAGATTACAAAGAGGACGAGTTACGTTAGAAAATTTATATGACCGCCAATCTTTTAACCGTGCATGGCAAATTCTTGGTGATGGAAATGTTCAGATGCAATTTTATAGAACCCAGCAGTCTCGTGATAGATTCAACACAGTTTATCAAGACGCAAATCGAGATGAATTCTTCAATAATTATTGGGGGCCAATAACTGAGTTATTCAGAAGAGATCGTAGAGGAGCTATTAGTGTTGATAACCTAATTCAACAAACATTTGATCTTGATAGAAGTCGTCGTCCTGTTGTGGTTATAGATTTATCCAGAGAAATGGCCTCAGGTCTTTTTTGGAATGAAACTATTCAGGCATTGGTAATAAAACGATTATTAGATGGACTAACTTATTCAGCTGAGCGTGCTTATCGTGAAAATAGATTTTTAAATACTCTTGTGATTTTAGATGAAGCCCATAGATTAGCCCCAAGGGAAAAAATTGAAAATGAAAAACAGGAAAGTGTAAGACTTTCACTTCTTGACGCAGTGAGAACTACAAGAAAATATGGACTTGGATGGTTGTTTATAAGTCAGACCCTATCAAGTTTACATAAAGAGATTATTGGCCAATTGAGAATCTTCTTCTTTGGTTTTGGTCTGGCTTTGGGAACAGAATTTATGTCTTTAAAAGAAATTGTTGGTGGTGACCCTAATGCCCTTAAACTCTATCAATCCTTTCGTGACCCACATAGTGCTTTTGACATTGCCTCAAGACAATATGCTTTTATGACAATTGGTCCAGTTTCGCCTCTTTCTTTCGCTGGTACCCCACTTTTCCTCACAGTTTATAATACTCCTGAAGAATTTTTAAGAGTAAATAGATTTATGAGATAGCTAAATATGAAAATAAAAATAAGTATTGAAGAGATTAGAAAATATTTAGATATTGAAACACCTGAATTTCCAAAATATGTAGCACCACTCATTAACCTGGCAAATCAAAATGCACAGGGAACACGACCAAAGGTAGTTGGTCAGATGAGCGAGCTTATTCAGGAGTTTGAAGGAAAAACACTACAAGAACGGGAAGAATGATACTTGAAGAAAAAGCCAGATGCAATAAAGAATGCCACGGAGAAGATTCTTCAAAAATTAAAAGAACTCAAAGATGCTATAAATAAGATTGACAGGGATACTGTAAAAGAGTGGGTAAGGGATTTAGTTATAGTAAAAACTTTTGCTGGGTTGAGGTTTCAGGAGGCAATCTTAAAGAAGGGTGCAGAGCTTAAAGGAACGAATTATAGATTGTCAGACCCTGGTGAGGAATCAAAAGGAATTGATAGCTACATTGGAGACATACTAACACAGACCTGCTAAGTATTCCCTTGTCCGCAACAAACACTACCTTGTTTATTGAAAATTTATCTCTCAGTCATTATCATTGTGCTTACTGTTTTGCCTTCAAAGCTGTTTCCAGAAAATACTTCATAGCCAATTGGCATGTCATCTTCACTGAGTATCAGTCCTATCACTAATTGAATGTCTCATCTAAGTTTAGCTTCTTCCATACTGCCTCCACTGCAAGTATCTGCCCAAGTATATAACTGTCTAAAAAACTCTCTACTACCTTGTGCCTTGGCCTACCCTCTATGACTTTACAAGCTGTAAATATGTTATTGGCTTGTGCTTTCTGAAAGAAATAAAATTAGCCATAATCTGTCAAAGTCAGGTAGAATAGTTCAGGATGGGCTTTCTTGCTGAAAAAGGCATTAGCATGTCTAATTGCAGATTAAGTAAGTTTTAGCTCCTTTATTTTTTGAGAGGGATTATTGCTTAAGATTATTGATGTTCCCACTAAGATGGCATCTATTCCTTTTTTAAGAAGCTTTTCAACATGAGTTCTTTCAGAGATTCCGCTTTCACTCACTGTAATTTTATCCTCAGGAATTAACTCCTTAAGCCTGAAAGTTGTATCAAGCGCAATCTGCATGGTTTTAAGATTTCTGTTGTTTATTCCTATTATGTCAACTCCTGCGAATAAGGCTTTTTCTAAATCTTGTTCATCGTGAATTTCAAATAATACATCCATCTGAAGAGATTTTGTAAGCTCGTATAAAAATTTACATTGTTGTTTATTTAAAATATTTCCAATTAAAAGAATAGCATCTGCTCCAAGCAGTTTTGACTCATATATCTGATATTCATCAAAAATAAAATCCTTTCTTAAAACAGGCACATTAGGATATTTTTCCTTTATTTTTACTAAAAATGAAGGACTTCCAAGAAAAAAATCTTCTTCAGTAATAACTGAAATAGCATCTGCACCTGAGGATACATAAAGGTCAGCCATTTTTAAAACATCATACTCTTTAAGCAGTCCCTTAATTGGAGAGGCTTTTTTTATTTCTGCGATAAGTTTTATTCCTTCCTGAGGAAGTCTTTTTATTGCTTTATAGAATTGGCAAGATGTCTTAACAGTGTGTGCTGTTTTTTTTATTTCTTCAATTGATTTAATCTTTTTTAACTCATTAATTCTTAATTTTTTGGCTTCAACTATCTTTTGTAAAATATGCATTATTTTATTTTACCCTTAATTTTATAGACAAAAACAAGAATTTCAGCTACTGCTTTATAGAGCTCAACTGGAATTTCTTCATAAAGTGGAAGCTTTGAAAGCACTTCCACTAAAGCCTCATCTTCTTTTAAAGGAATTCCATGCTGCCTTGCAAGCTCTATAATCTTGTCAGCAATCCAGCCTCTTCCTTTAGCTACAACCTTTGGTGCTGTGTCCCTTTCTTTATCATACTTTAATGCTACTGCCTTCTTTTGTTCTGTCATATTCTTACACTAACCAATCCTTCCTGTATTTGCCACTGTTTTAAGAGTTCCTCAGCTTTTGTAACATAATTTATTCCTGAAAGCAATAACCCCTGCTCAGCAAATCTTTTTTTAAGGTCTTCTTCATGATTTTTAACAATCTGAATGGTTTCAGGTTTTCCTGAAAAACTCACAAAAAAGCTCCTTTCTACCATTGTTACAACAAATGATAAAGGCTGCCCTCCTATATTGAGACTTACAAAAACTGTATAATAGTCCTTATCTTGTCTTTTAAATCTCTTGAAAGCACAAGTTCCACCTTCTATTTCCTTCCACAGAACAGGAAGAAATGTAAAAAAACTTTGATATGTTTTAGAAAGAACCTGGTAGCCCTCAATCTGTCTTAAAATATGCTGTGCTTTATCAGCTATTTCCTCCATACCCTCTGCTTTTGCCTGTTTTGTTATGTTATCAACGATGATTTTAAGATCATTCTTAATCTGTTCAAAATTAGATGCATCAGAAAGAAACTGCTTAATTTTTGATTCAAAAGATACTCCTGTATTTAGAAGACAATTTTTTAATTTTTCAGGAGTTAATTCTTCATGGCTGGTAATGATTATATTTTTCAATGAAGCAATTTGCTCCCCTGGAAAATTGTTTTCTTCAAGAAGTTTGATTAATCCCTGAAGATTCTTTATTGTATTTTTATAAGAAAAAATAGCATCAATCATTTTTTGCATAAGCACAGCCTTTTGTGTTTGAGAAAGATTTTCTGCCTTAAAAGTAAGCAATGTCTGAATCATTTGAGATTGCTTTGTTTCTTTCATGGAGCTGATATTTTGTGAAAAAAGTGAATCAATGAGTTTAAAAATTTTATTTGATATTTCACTTTCTGTTTTTAATAAAGCCTTTTGAATCTGCTCAGTTTCAGATGCGGATAAAACTCTTAACGGAACGGTGCCATCTTGAAGAGGTTTTTCAACTTTCACCATCACAGTATCACCTTTATTTAAAGGCAATTCTCTCTGAGGCTGAGCATTTATTATCCTGTTGTTAATCTTTATCTGAATTGTGCCCGTAGGAAATATGTCCATTATCTCTGCAGTTAAAATTTCTCCAATTGCGAGCTTAATTGGCAGAGCCTGTTTGCCTTTAAAAATATGAATAATGCCTGACTGATCAATTACTGGCTGGATCATCTTATTACATCAACACCCATATAGGGCTTTAAAGCCTCAGGAACAAGCACAGAGCCATCTTTTTGTTGATAATTTTCTAAAATGGCGACAACTGTTCTTCCAATTGCCAATCCTGAACCATTCAGGGTATGAACAAACTCTGTTCCTTTTTTACCTCTTCTACGAAATCTTATATTTGCTCTTCTTGCCTGAAAATCCTCAAAATTCGAACAAGAACTGATTTCTCTGTAACGCCTCTGTCCGGGAAGCCAGACCTCTATATCATAGGTTTTTGCCGCAGCAAAACCCAGATCTCCTGTGCAAAGAGCAACAACTCTGTATGGAAGTCCAAGCTTCTGAAGAACTTCTTCCGCATCCAAGGTAAGAGATTCTAATTCATCATAGGAGTCTTCTGGTTTTACAAATTTAACAAGTTCAACCTTATTGAACTGATGCTGTCTTATAAGTCCTCGAACATCTTTGCCGTGCGAGCCTGCTTCCCGGCGAAAACATGGAGTATAGGAAACATAATAAATTGGTAAGTCATCTTCTGATAAAATCTCTTCTCTATGAAGATTTGTAACAGGGACCTCAGCTGTTGGAATAAGATAGAACTCTGGCTCAGTGATTTTAAATAAATCTTCTTCAAATTTTGGAAGCTGTCCAGTTCCTGTCATTGAATCTTTGTTTACAAGTAAAGGCGGGAAAATCTCTATGTATCCCTTTGAAATATGCAAATCAAGCATAAAATTAATAAGTGCACGCTCAAGCTTAGCACCAAGACCTTTCATTACAGCAAATCTACTTCCTGCAATTTTACCAGCACGCTCAAAATCAATTATTCCGAGAATCTCTCCAATATCCCAATGATTAAGGGGCTCAAAATCAAATTGTGGAGGACTTCCCCATTTTCTTATCTCAACATTTTCTGTTTCATCCTTACCAATAGGAACTGTATGATGGGGTATATTGGGGATATAAAGAAGAAAATTCTGCACATCTTCTTCCACTTGACGAAGTTTATTTTCAACAGTTGCTATTTCTTCTCCCAATTGACGCATCTCATAAATAAGGTTTTCCACTGCATGATTGTCAGTTTTTGACTTTTTTAGTTTTGCAATTTCCTGAGATACGGAATTTCTTATCGCTCTTTTATTTTCAATCTCTCTTAAAAGTTTTAGTCTTTGTTCTTCAAGAGCTAAAAATCTATCAAAATCAATCTCATAACCTCTTTTTTGAAGTGCTTCTTTCACTTTATCAGGATTTTCTCTAACAAATTTCACATCAAGCATATTGTCTCCTTCCGTCCTCAATAATTAAGGTTAAATATCAAGATTTTTTGCCTCAAGAGCATGTTTTACAATAAACTCCTTTCTTGGTTCAACATCATCTCCCATAAGTATTGTAAATATTTCATTTGCCTTTTGAGCATCCTCAATTGTAACCTTTAGAAGTGTTCTTTTTTCAGGATCCATCGTGGTTTCCCAGAGTTGTTCTGGATTCATCTCCCCAAGTCCTTTATATCTTTGAATAGTGACTCCTTTTTTTACAGCATCCATGATTTTAGTGTAAAGCTCCCAGAGAGATGAAGTTTTTACTACTTCATTTTTAATCTGAATAACATAATTTTTGTCTTCTTTTATTTCCTGAATTGATTGAAGTTTTTCAAAAATGTTCTTAATAAGGATAAAATCCTTTAACTCAGAAATTCTGCTTTGCTCTTCTGGAATCCTGAGCATCTGCTCAATATAAGATGGGGCAAAACCCTTTCTCTCAAAATCTACAAGAACCTTTCCATAATCAAAAAGCAATCTAAGGAATTTCTTCTTTGTTTCTACATCTGTTTGAACAATTAATGTAACCTCATCAACTGCAATATCCATCAAAAACTCATTCATTTCTTCCTCTGTTTGAATATATTTTTCCCATTTTCCTCTCTTTATTCTGTAAAGAGGAGGCTGAGCTATGAAAAGCCAGCCTTTTTCAATCAAGGGAAGCATTTGCCTGTAAAAGAATGTTAAAAGAAGAGTTCGTATATGAGCACCATCAACATCAGCATCTGTCATAAGAATTATTTTATGATATCTAATATTTTCCATTTCAAAATTTTCTTTTCCAATACCTCCTCCAATTGCTGTTATGAGTGTTTTTATCTCTTCAGAGGTCAACATTTTGTCAATTCTCGCCTTTTCTACATTTAAAATTTTTCCTCTCAATGGAAGCACTGCCTGAGTGCGCCTGTCTCTTGCCTGTTTTGCTGAACCACCTGCGCTGTCACCCTCAACAATAAAGAGTTCTGCCTGAGAAGGGTCTTTTTCAGTGCAGTCAGCAAGCTTGCCTGGAAGTGCTGTATCTTCAAGTATACCTTTTCTGCGCGTAAGTTCCTTCGCCTTTTTAGCTGCTTCACGGGCACGGGCAGCCTCTTTTGCTTTTTCAACGATTTTCCTTGCATAATTAGGATTTTCCTCAAGCCATCTACTGAGTTTTTCATTAACTATTGTTTCTACAATTCCTTTTACCTCACTATTGCCAAGCT
The DNA here is from genome assembly GCF_040451425.1 of Thermodesulfovibrio sp. 3462-1. NCBI lineage: Bacteria > Pseudomonadati > Nitrospirota > Thermodesulfovibrionia > Thermodesulfovibrionales > Thermodesulfovibrionaceae > Thermodesulfovibrio > Thermodesulfovibrio obliviosus. Next base: position 3,499 of record NZ_CP144374.1, on the reverse strand, counting down.
TCATTTTTGTTTGTCCTTCAAACTGAGGTTCAGGAATTTTCACACTTATTACAGCAACAATGCCTTCTCTTACATCCTCTCCAGAAAGAGATTCTTTGCCTTCTTTTAAAAGTCCATTCTGTAGAGCATAAGTATTTATTGTTCTTGTAAGAGCAGATTTAAAACCTACTAAATGGGTCCCACCTTCTCTTGTATTGATGTTATTTACAAAGGTAAGAATTTCCTCTGAAAAACCTTCATTATATTGAATAGCAATCTCAACAATAATTCTATCTTTCTCACCTGCAATGTATATTGGTTTAGGATGTAAAGTTTTTTTTCCTTTGTTTAAATCTTCAACAAAAGAAACTATTCCACCTTCTTTTATAAACTCTTCATAGTAACCATCTCTTTCATCAATAAGAATGATTTTCAATCCTTTGTTTAAATAAGCCAGCTCTTTGAATCTCTCAGCAAGAATCTCCCTTGAAAACTCTGTAACTTCAAATATTTCAGGATCAGGTTTAAATCTTATTGTCGTGCCTGTGAGTGTTGTTTGACCAACAAACTTAGGGCACGACTCAGGTATACCCCGACAATACTTTTGCCTTACTACTTTACCTTCTCTTTTTACTTCAACCTCAAGTTCCTCAGAAAGCGCATTGACAACACTTAATCCTACTCCATGAAGTCCACCTGAAACCTTATAAGCCTTAGATTCAAACTTTCCTCCTGCATGAAGCTCGGTAAGAACAATCTCAAGAGCAGTTCTACCCTCAGGGTCTTCCGGATGAATTCCTATTGGAATGCCTCTACCATTATCACTTACAGTGCAACTTCCATCTTTGTGCAGGTAAACCTCAATTTTATTGCAAAATCCTGCTAAAGCTTCATCAACGCTATTGTCCACCACTTCATAAACAAGATGATGTAATCCTTCAATTCCTGTAGAGCCAATATACATTGCGGGACGGGCTCTTACACCTTCAAGCCCTTTAAGAATCTTTATGTCTTCAACCTTATAAGTATCTTCTTTATTCACAATACCTCCTTTTATACATAATTCAAGTGTTCAAATGTTCAAGGGTTCAAACTACTAAAGCCTTAAAGGCATAACAACGCATTCATAAACAAAGGAAGTATCATGAGCATCTGTTATATACACAGCTTTTTCTGGCTCGTTCATCATAATCTTTGCTTTATCTGATGTTATGCGCTCAAGAGCGTCTATTAAATACCTTGCATTAAAACCAATAACAATAGGTTCTCCCTGATAATCAATACTGAGCTCATCCTGAGCCTCTCCAATTTCAGGGTCTGATGCAGAAATAGTTAAATTCTGCCCCCATTCTGTTCTGACAGCATTCTGTCTTTCTCTGCTTAGCACAGAAACTCTTTTTAATGAAGCTATCAACAATTCTTTATCAACAATTGCCTGTTTATCAAAGTCTTTTGGAATGACTGCTTCATAGTTTGGATAATTACCTTCTATCATACGGGTAAGAAAACTTATTCCATCAATTTCTATCATCACATGGGTCTTGCCGATTTGAAGTGAAACATTTTCAGCACTGGATAAGAATTTTTTTAATTCATTTAAAGATTTTTTTGATAAAATAACTTTTCTGTCTTCTGATGCTACATTAAGTGCTGCCTTAAAATGAGCAAGTCTATGTCCATCTGTGCCAACTACATGAATTTCTCCATTTCTTAGTTCAAAAAGAAGAGCATTTAAAACATATCTTGCATCAGCTTCTCCAGAAGCATAAAGAGTCTTATCTATTGCCGTAAGAAGAAGATCTCTTGATAAATTAATCTGACAAGCTTGTCCAATCTGTGGCCAAACAGGAAACTCAGAAGCATCTAATGCAGCAAGTCTGAAATTTGATCTTCCAGACTGAATTTTAAGCCATCCCTCTGAAAGTTTAATTTCAAAATCACTTTCAAGTTCTTTTATGATTTCATAAAATTTTCTTGCAGGTATACATGTTTTACCAGGTTCAATTATTTCTGCTTCAACTGGGAGCTTTACCGCTGTTTCAAGATCAGTGGCTAAAATGGATACAGAACTTTCAGTAACATCCATAAGAAAATGATTTAGCACAGGCATAATGCTCTTTTTTTCAACAATGCTTTGAATTTTTCCAATAGTTTCCTGTATTTTTTGTTTTTTCAGTTTTACATACATTTTACTCCTCCTCTATTTGTTTTCCTGTAATTTTCTTATTATGCTGTCTATTAGCTTATTAAGAGATTCATCTTGCTTTTTATCCTTTTCTATCTGCTTACAGGCATATATAACAGTGGCATGATCCTTACCACCAAAGGCATTGCCTATTTCTGCCAGTGAAAGATTTGTCAGTTTTTTTGTTATATACATGGCTATTTTCCTCGCATTTGCAATCTCTTTAGTTCTTTTTTTTGACTTTATATCATGAAGTTTAATACCTAAGGCTTCACATACAGCTTTCTGAATTAAATCAATTGTGATTGGCTTGTTTTCATCAGGAAGTAAATCTCTTAAAACATGTTTTGCTAGATCCATGGTTATTGGGGTCTTTGTAATGGAAATATATGCACAGAGTTTAATTAAAGAGCCTTCAAGTTCTCTAACATTTGATTTAACTCGGGATGCTATGAAATAAGCTACTTCTTCAGGCAATTGAACTCCTTCAAGCTCAGCTTTTTTATACAAGATGGCAAGCCTGGTTTCTATTTCTGGTGGTTGAATGTCTGCAATAAGACCCATTCCAAATCTTGAACGAAGCCTGTCTGTAATATCAGAAATCTCCATCGGTGGTCTATCACTTGAAATGACTATTTGCTTTTGCTTGCTATAAAGTTCATTAAATGTATGAAAAAATTCTTCCTGAGTTGAATCTTTGCCAGCAATAAACTGAATATCATCTACAATAAATACATCAAGGGCTCTGTATTTTTGCCTAAACTCAGGCATTTTTTCATGTCTTATTGCGGAAACAAACTCTCCTGTAAATTGTTCTGAAGACATATAACATACATTAATTCCCGGTTTTTTATCAAGAATATAATTTCCAATAGCTGTTATTAAATGAGTTTTACCAAGTCCAACACCACCATATATAAAAAGAGGATTATAAGCAAATCCTGGATTTTCAGCAACTCTCAGTGCTGCTGCATGGGCAAACTGATTTGACGGACCCACAACAAAGGTATTAAAAGTATATTTAGGATTCAAATTACCTCTTTTTATTACAGGCTTTTTTTCTTCAGTTGAAACTGTCTCATGCTCTTTACCTGTAATAATGTAACAAACCGAGATTTGGTTTCCTGTAATTTGATAGAAAGCATCACTTATTATTGAAGGAAAATTATCTTCTATCCAGTCCTTAAAAAATCTATTTGGAACTTCAATAAAAGCCTTTGAATTCTTTATCTCTAAAAGTTTTACAGGAGAAAACCATAACTGAAAAGTTGATTCTCCAACTTTCTGGGCAATAATCTCTAAAATTTTTTGCCAAATTTTATTTATTTCATTCAT